>NZ_CP095071.1:3600947-4201105 GCF_022919575.1 Gracilibacillus salinarum
AGCATCACTTGTCCTGTTTTGGGAGCATCATCTTGCTTCTTTAAACGGATTGTCATTAAGCCAATCACTTCGATTCCGCCAAAGGCATAGAGCGCATAGATCAAAGAGCTCCAGAAACCAATCATGCCATTGGAAAACCAATTCTCAGCAGGGACAGCAATAGTCGAACTGTCCTGCGAAAGTCCACCGGCTACTACGAAGATAGCAAAAATAATAAAGATTACGATTGCAGCGGTTTTTATTACTGCCAGTATGTCCTCGATGCGATCAAAACCTCTCGTCCCAAGAAGAATAACAGCGATAGCTAATGCAGCATAGCCGGCAGCAAATATCCATAACTCTATCTTTGGGAACCATTCTTTCGTTAATAGCGCTAGTCCGATCAATTGACTGCCCATTATCAAAATACTGGATATCCAATAATTCCAGCCACAACTGAAGCCAGCCCATTTTCCGAAGGCTTTTTCCGCATAATAACAGAAAGATCCGGCCTGTGGGTCTCTTGCCGACATCGATGCTAAGCAATGAAAGACGATATAAGTACAGGCTGTGGCGATAAGAAAAGAGAAGACAATCGATGGTCCTGTTAATTGAAGTCCGATTCCTGATCCAAGAAAGAAGCCAGTTCCTATCGTACAGCCAAGTCCAGTTAATACTAGTTGCCACCATGTAATCTGATTTGTTGCGTTCTCCATTTTGCATACCCCTTAACTAAATATGATTAGTATGAGGTAAGATGGCTTAAAATATAACGATGAGCGCTTGATAACCAAAATAAATGCCGAATCCAATTAGGGATAACCCTGTTACAATGGAAATAAGGGTCAACGTTCGCTGGGGCAGCACTCTACGTGAACCGCTTGAGACAATCGCCATTAGAAGGTCCCATGACATAATACCAATGACAATAGCTGTGCTGTACCACACTATTTGTTCTGTCTGATATTTTTCCATTGTATCGGCAAGTACTGAACCGTATATACCGAGCCAGAATAAGATCGATAAAGGATTACTAATGGATAAGAGAAAACCTGTGGTGAATGTTTTGCGCAAAGAATGTCTTTCTGCTTGTCCATCTAATTTATGAGAGGACATGATACTCTCGATCCCGGTGTATAATAGAACAAACGAGCCAAATAACCAAAGAAATGTTTTCGCAAATGGTGTTTCGAGTAAATGAACCATACCGAAATAAATGGCAATAATGAAGCATAATTCGGCTAGAATAGATCCGATTCCTAATATCCAGGCATGCAGAAATCCATTTTTAATCCCTTGATTAAACTGTGCCGCATTAACTGGACCAATCGGGGCTGCTAAGGATACACCTAATAATATATAACTTAGAAAAAGGGTCACAATGTTCACTCCTAATATGAAGAATAGCTTGTACTATTTTATTGGAGTATGAACCCAGATATGAATAAGAAGGAGAGATAATCGATGCAAGTAACAATGGAATGGACATATAAGACACCAAAAGGTACGAAAACAAACTTTTATTCGGAACAGCTTCATGCAAAAGATGCGTTAATGATTGCGGCAGATATGGAGAGATGGCAACGAGTAGAGTCGCTTGTGTTTGTTGATTACCGTGGAAATCGCTGGAGTGAGAAAGAATTACGGGCCTATACAGAAGAAATTGCAACAGAACCTCATGATATTACGGTCTTCTTTGATGGAGGATTTGAACTGGCTCAGTATAAAGCTGGATTAGGTTGTGTTGTCTACTATCATCAGAATGGCAAGGCGTATCGCTATCGTTTCAGCAAGTACCTGGAGGAAATCAATACAAACAATGAAGCTGAATATGCCTCCTTGTATCAATGTCTGGAACTGCTGGAGGAATTAGGCGTACACGATTTGCCAGTGACATTTAAAGGAGATTCAAAGGTAGTTATCCATCAGCTGGCAGGTGAATGGCCGTGTATGGAAGAAACATTGAATCGCTGGGCGGACAAAATTGAGCAGAAGCTTGAGCAAATGGGGATCGATCCCGTGTATCAAAGCATTCCTCGAAAAGCGAATAATGAAGCGCATAAGTTAGCTGCTAAGGCATTAGATGGAGTCGAGACCAATAGTACAATCGAAGTGTAACAGACAACAACGCTTGAATCAGTAGGATTCAAGCGTTTAATGTGTCCACAAATGCATATAAAGAATCTATATTCGTTAGATTTTTGTTACAAATTTCAGGGTTCTTACAAATATAATTTCCTTTTTTAGAATACATTCCACGCATTTGTCCTTTTTTCTTGACGGTAAATAGGGATACTTCCTCAAGGCCGTTGCAAATCGAACAAACCCCTTTTTGTTGTGATAATTCCTGATATCCTTCAATACCAGTAAATTTCCCTTCCTTCTTTGGTATCAGTATGCAAGTCTTTCCTGATCCTTTGTCTACCCAACGCCAATATACCATTTCTTTACGATCAAGCTCATCGATAGCTGGTGTGTGCAGTTTCTTTATTTTAGGGAAGGCTTTTTCCAGTTGCTTGTCACTAACAATGGGAAATGGAATTACATATTGCTTTAATTGCTGTAAAAAACGTCGCATATCTTCTTGGTCTTGAATAGCAGATAAGTTTGCGAGAAGTTGTTTTTGTTCTGGTGACGCCAATCGAACCGTGCGCTCTATTTCTTCTTGCGCCAACTCCTGAACAGCCTGAATCACACCTTGATCAATTGAGTTTGCTTGAGCAGAGACAGATCGATAGAGTTGTTGTTCAATATGATGATATTGATCTGGATATAGAAAACTTTCCAAAGTCAATTCCTCCTTCAACAAGTAATAGTATAACAAAAAGGAAGCAAAAAAATATGGCAAGAATGATGTACACTCATTCTTGCCATATCGCTCACATTCTCTTATATACAATTTTTTTAATGGTTTCTACTGATAAGCAATAGTTTTCCGATAAATGTAGCAAGGATTTTCCTTGTGTAAAGTCCGCTCGAATTTGTTTATTTCGCTGTTCATAATAGGCACGGTTTCCTGAACGTGATCCCCATTTATGTCGCTGATCTTTCTTAGGAATATATAAAGTTTCTCCTTGAACATACACCTGTATTGCTTGTAATAATTCATCAGGTAACAGTTCCTGCGCTTTTGTTCTCATTGTCGGCCAGCTCCTTAGATATAATGTCGCTAAGGGCAAAACTGGCGTAAGTAAGGCGATAGAACCTTACCCATACAAAATATCGCCTTAATTCTCCAGCTTTGCATGGGTTGGCAGGAATCCAGGCAATATGATTGTCATTGCCATTTCGTAACACCTCCACTCATGATCATTATACCCGACTGGAAGCTAATTTGCGTCCCTTTCTCAAAAAAATATTTACAAAACATTTACTTGACATCTAGCTGACATATTCGCCGTGTAAGATGATACATGTACCAGGAAGGAGGGCGGCAATATGCCAATTCATACATCATTTAATCCGATGGGCAGGCAAGAATTAAAGCACGCTATATCGGTAGCAGAATACCAAGTGTTAAGAGCTAAACTGACACACTTTATGAGAAGAGATCCGAATGCAGGGGCAGACGGAAAATATATGATTCGTTCCACTTATTTCGATAATTTTGATAATAAAGTATTAAATGAGAAAAAAGAAGGTTATTTGAATCGAGATAAATACCGCGTCAGAATTTATGGCAAAAACGATCATATTGTCAATCTAGAAAGAAAGAGTAAGAGAAACAATCTTACGTATAAATCAAAATGTGAAATTAGCAAACAAGAATATGAAAAAATGCGTAAAGGTGAAATTGCCTGGATGGAAGAAGATGCAAGACCATTAATCCGGGACTTATATTTCGAAATGCACTATCGACAGTTGAAACCAAAGTCTGTGGTCGACTATATCAGGGAACCTTATATTTATTCCTATGGAAATGTGCGTGTAACATTTGATTTGAAGGTGCAGACAAGCATGCATAACACCAACATGTTTCGCACAGATTTACCAATGGTCGATGTATTAGAACCTGATACAGTCATTTTAGAGGTGAAATATGATGAATATTTACCTGATGTTATTAAACATTTGCTTCAGTTGTCAGATACAAGACAAGAAGCATATTCCAAATATCAATTAAGCAGAATGTATGGCTAAAGAATAGGAGAGAAAAACATGATTTTTACAACAGCAACAGCAACATCAGCAACTACATCAACAACAACGAATTTTTCCGATATATTTAAATCAAGTTTCTTAGAAAACACGGCATCTTTTTCGATCGTCGATTTATTACTGGGAATGGGGATTTCCTTCCTAGTCGGATTGTTCATATACTTTGTCTATAAGAAAACGTTCAAGGGTGTCATTTATTCGCACTCATTCAACATTTCATTAGTAGTCATGACAATGGCGACTTCTCTGGTCATCATGGGAATCAGCCAGAACGTATTGTTATCACTAGGTATGGTTGGTGCATTGTCAATCGTTCGTTTCCGTACGCCGATTAAAGACCCGATGGATTTAGTGTTTTTATTCTGGTCCGTTATTGCCGGTATCTTAAGCGGCGCTGGATTCATTTTGTTAGCAGTGATTGGATCTGTATTGATTGGTGTGGTTATCGCACTATTCTCAAATAAAATCAAAGTAGAAAATCCATATTTACTAGTAGTAAAGTTCAACCAGAACACAGTAGGTAAAACAGTAGAGCAAGTGATTGGCAGTCATGTGAAGAAATATGTGCTTAAATCTAAATCTGTTATGCAAGACAATGATGTAGAAGTGACCTATGAAATTCGTGTGAAAGAAAATGATTCAGAGATTACGTCCAGTATTTCTGAGATAAATGGAGTTCGTTCAGCTGTAATGCTAAGCTATGATGGCAATTTCACAGCATAAAGAAGGAGGATAAGTATGGGCATCAATAGAAGAAGAAAAATTGTATTTCCATTAATCCTGATATTCGTATTCGTTATTGCTGGATGCAGTAACGAATCGAATAAGACGGAGATTGTGGAATCGGCCGAGACAACGGTTGATTATGATACAGAGGATGCATATACAGAGTGGTCTGAGTCAGATGCTACATTCATTGCATTCAGTGATCAGACTGCATCTGTGGATGATGAGAATAGCGGTGTTGTGGTGAATGACAACACCGTAACCATCCATACTAGCGGAACCTATGTATTAGAAGGAGATGCTAGTGACAGTCAGGTAATCGTGGATGCAGAGGATCAAGGGACTGTAAGAATTATTTTAAACGGTGTTTCCTTAACATCGACAACATCGGCACCTATTTTTGTAAAACAAGCAGATAAGACAGTGGTTTCTGTTGAGAAAGGGACAGAGAACACACTGACAGATGCCTCTGAATATGTGTATGAGGATGAAGATTCAGATGAGCCGAAAGCAGCGATTTACAGTAAGGATGATCTAACAATTAATGGTTCAGGTCAGCTAACGGTAAAGGCTAACTTTAATGATGGTATCACTGGAAATGATGATTTGAAAATAATTGGAGCAACGATCGCCATTACAGCTACAGATGACGGTATTGTCGGCCGGGATCTCTTCGCTATGAAGGATGCATCGATTACAGTGGATGCCGGCGGTGATGGTGTGAAGTCATCGAATGATGAAGATGCAGATAAAGCAAACATCGTATTAGAAAGTGGCACATTAACGGTTGATGCAGAAGGAGATGGTATTGCTTCTGAGAATACTGTCACTGTATTAGATGGTGAGTACAACATCGTCGCAGGTGGAGGAAGTCCAGAAACGATTGAAGCAACACAAGAATTCGGCGGTGGAATGGGCGGCCAAGGCGGCATGCAAGGTCAAATGCCTAATGGTGAAGACTCTTCAGGAGAAAGACCAGCACCTCCGGAAGGTTTCGAGGAAGGTGAAATGCCACAGTTTGAAGAAGGACAAGCACCATCTGATGGCGGACAAATGACACCACCTGATCAAGGAACGACTACAGAAACTCAACAAAGTGGAGACACACAGCAATCATCGCAGGAACAAGCTCAGACGAACGAGCAACAGCAGGGAACCAATGCGGAAAGCACAGAAAGCGCAGAAACAGAAGAAGATACACCAAGTACAAAAGGGATTAAAGCCGTTAATAGCGTAACGATTGCTGGTGGTACGATTTCGATTGATTCGAATGATGATGCTCTTCACAGTGATAAAGAGTTAACCATTACAAATGGAGATATCACCATCAATACAGGTGATGATGCAGTGCATGCTGATGAATCGTTAGCTATTAATGGTGGGAATGTCCAAGTTGACAAGAGTTATGAAGGTATTGAATCACAGGACATTACCATAACAGATGGTACCATTCGTCTGACGACAGCAGATGATGGCTTTAATGTAAATGGTGGAACAGATGAAATGGGTATGTTTGGTGCAAATCAAGGTCAAACTACAGAGCAGACTACAGATTCCGAGCAAACAGATGAGACGACAACAGAAACAGAAGAGGAAGGACAGTTACTGATTGAAGGTGGCTACATTTACGTCAATGCAGATGGAGATGGTCTTGATTCCAATACCTCTGCAAAAATGACAGGTGGTACTGTACTTGTATACGGTCCAACGAATTCTGGTAATGGTGCATTAGATTATAACTCTGCCTTTACAGTAGAAGGCGGAACACTTATTGCAGCAGGAAGCAGTGGTATGGCTCAAGGCGTGTCAGAAGATTCGGCACAGAACAGCATCTTGATGACATTCCCAGAAATGCTGGAGGCAAATACAACCGTATATGTAACAGACAGTAACGGAGATGTTGTCACAGCGGTTACTCCTGAAAAACAATTCCAAACCGTAGTGATCAGCTCACCAGACCTCAAGCAGGATGAAACGTATACCATTAATACCGGTGGGGAGATAACAGGTGACGCAACAGATGGATATGTGGATGATGCAACTGCAGAAGGTGGAACCAAAATCGTTGAATTCACCTTAAACAGTGCGATGATGTATTTAAATGAATCTGGTGAAACAGAACAGACTGGTGAAATGTTTGGTCCTGGTGGCGGTGGCGGCCAGGGACAAGGTCAAGGATGGGGACAAAATCAGAACGGAACACAACAGCAGCAGGAACAGAGTGAAGCAACGCAATAACATGCTAAGAGAGTTCCCATCTGTCAGAGCTATCTCACTACGGGTGGGGTAGCTCTCCTTTCTTTTTACAAACAGATAGATGGAATGTGATATGATAAAGGAAAGATCTAGAAAAAAAGCGGAGTTGAGTACGCATGAGTAAAATTCTAATTGTCGAAGACGAACTAGCGATAAGCAAAGTGCTCAATGCTTATTTGCAGAAGGTCGATTTTCAAACAAAAATAGTAATGGATGGCTCAGAGGCGATGGATGCATTTAATAGCTGGAGTCCTGATTTAGTCCTTCTCGATGTGATGCTTCCTGGTAAGGATGGCTGGCAACTACTAAATGAAATCAGGGAAGATAGCAAATGCCCAGTGATCATGCTAACAGCACTTGGTGATGTCAATTACCGGTTAGATGGTCTGAATGGAGGGGCTGATGATTATATAGCCAAACCATTTATCGGCGATGAAGTCATTGCCAGAGTGAGAGCTGTATTACGACGGACAGACAGCGAGGAATCTTCAATTAGAAAATTCGGCCATTTGCATATTGATCATGAAGCACACCGAATTTTACTTCATGACAAAGAAGTAGAGTTGACACCACGTGATCTTGCCCTACTTCTGTTTTTATCTGAAAATCCGAACAAAACCTTTACGCGAGACCAATTGATTGAACGAGTGTGGGGATGGGATTATGAAGGCAGCGATCGGGCTGTTGATTTGTCGATCAAACGAATTCGGAAATTGTTACAGGATTGGTCAACAGCAGAAGGCGAAATCAAAACATTAAGAGGGGTAGGTTATCAATTCAGTGTTTACCAAACATAAGAAAGTATCACTTCAACGTTACTGGACAACAAGATATCTGTTCACACTTGTGATTGGTCTCGCTGTGATTGCCATTATTTCAGCGATGTGGATTCGTCATACGACATTAGATAACCGGCTAAATATTATGGAATTCATGGCTGAAGAAACAGCTAGCCGAATTGCAAATATGAGCGATAATGGCACATTGCCTCCGGAATTTGAAATGCACCGCCTGCTTGATGATCCTGGTCGGTTTATGAACATGGAGAGTAATCCGACTATATATGTAACAGATAATGATGGTGTGATCGAAAACAGCAATTTACCACCAAGCTCCAACGGTCAGACGATTAGTCAGTCTATTATTGAGGATGAAGAAACGATTCAACTGATATCTCCAGATAGTGAAGATCTAGGCGATGTGTATATTGTGAAGAAACCAATTGAGACAGATGAATCACAGATTGGCTGGGTTATCTATGTGGAGACTAAAGCAAACCTGTCACAAGTAAATCAGGAGTACGGTCAATTATCGATTATGATTATCAGCTTATTATTGTTAGGCTGGGGGGCTATCTACTTCTTGTCAGGCAGATTATCTAAACCAATCAAGGAAGTAGCAAAAGCTGCCAAACAGGTTGAAAAAGGCAATTATCAAGTCCATTTTTCTAATCAGGCGAAAGAGGAAGAAATTGCTGACCTGATTCAATCATTCCAGGAAATGACCCAGAAGCTGGAGCATTTAGAAGCACTGCGTACAGAATTATTAGCCGGCGTTTCGCATGAATTAAAAACACCGGTTACTTCCATAAGTGGTTTACTGCGGGCAATTGATGATGGTGTAGTAGATGAGCAGGAATCCAAAGAATTTTTGAGAATGTCGATAAAAGAAACAGAAAAAATGAAAACAATGGTGGAAGATTTGCTGGCATTTAATAAATTTGCTGCCAATGCAGTACCGGTAACATTGGATACGTATTTAATTAATGATTTAGTGCAGGAATCGATCAATCTTTGGGCCAAAACACAACCAATAGAATTGTCTGTTGAAACGGTGCTGTTGGAGGAAGATTGTACAGTGGAAGTGGATCCTGTTAGAATTCAGCAAATTCTGACCAATCTATTAAATAACGCCGCACAGGCAATGAATGAAAAGGGTACTATTCTCATTAAGCTCCATCAACAAAACGATCAAGTTGCCATTAATGTAGTGGATAGTGGAGAGGGAATTCCACCTGAAGAGCAGCCTTATATTTTCGAACGTTTCTATCGTGGCACCAACAAAAAATATAAAGTCGGTGGACTGGGATTAGGCTTACCTTTCAGCAAAATGATTGCCAACGTATTAAATGGAGATTTGCTTTTAGTTAAAAGCTCTGAAACAGGAACAGCATTCCGTATTGTACTACCTATATCAGACCAGACCGCTAGTAACTAAACAGCTGCTAGCGGTTTTAAGTTTGATACAGCGGATTGCAATGCTTATGAACGAGGAAAAATGGAAACGTCATATAAAAGAAATAACGAGCTAGGCTGCTTCAAAGCCCCGCTCGTTATTTTTCTCTAACATTATGAATCCAAGCTTTATCTTGATCCATCATTTTCTTCGCTGCATAAATCGTTAAAAATTGAATGATGATGATGGGTAATCCCATTAAATCGGATACTACTTCAAGAGGAGCAAGTCCGCCGATTTGCATTAAAATCAAGGCAACGGTGGTAATAATGGCAGCTACGATAATGCGTAAGTTTCGCGATGGCTCCATTTTACTCATATCTCGTTTACTTGTGTATGCTGCGATCGTATAAGTAGTAGAATCTAATGTCGTTGTTAAGAAAATCATCGATACGATCACGAATGCAATAATCGCAATGCTTCCCCAAGGTAAGGTCATCAGAATTTCCGGGATAACAGTCATCGATTCTTGATTTTGCACCATATCAAGCACTTTTACGTCGCCACTTAGATAACGGTCGACGCCAAGTCCGCCAAGAATGCCAGTCGCTATCCATGATAGCATCGTTGGTGCCAATAGATAGGTAAGAATCATTTCTTTCACGGTACGTCCTTTAGATATTTTGGCGGCAAATATACTGTGAAGCATCGCCCATGTCGCACTGTAGGCAAACCAGAATACCATATGACTCTGCACATGTGTAGTGGATCCGGTGTTCAACGAATCTGTATAAAATGATAATTGTAAATAATTCTGCATTAAATGACCAACTGAATCTGTGAAATAGTCTAAAATAAAAATACCTGGTCCTGCGATCAATATAAATACGCCCAGACCTGCTGCTAAATACATATTAAACGTACTGAGTCGCTTAATCCCTTTTTCAATTCCTAAGTAGGCACTGACAGAGAAAAGTAACACCCAGATGATCGTCACAATCATCGTCAGACCGAACGTAACTTCCATATCCAGTAATGCTGATACATTGTACGTAATAATGGGGGTACCGAGACCAAGCGTTACAGCTGCACCGGATAATATACTAACTAAAAATAAAATGTCTAAGACTTTTCCACCAATACCATCCGTGAATTTGTCCCCAAAAATGCACCGGCAAGCTTCTGATATACGCATTAATGGTCTTTTTTTAACATGAATGATATAGGCCATTGCAGGTGCGGCCATAACGAAAATAGCGAAAACCTGAAAGCCCCATAAGAACATACTGTAGGCATTTCCCCACAATAATGCATCCTGTGACTCAGGTGAAACGCCGAATGGTGGATCCAAAGCGACCTGCGTCCACTGAATCATACCGGTCCGCATAATCGTAGAGCCAACGCCCATTGCAATCAATATTGACGCATACTCAAACATATTGAATTTTGGTTTTTCAGCCGGATTGCCGAGCACCACTTTTCCGTATTTAGAAAAGGATAAATATAATCCGGCTATTGTAAGAAACAAGGCGTACCAAATGTAGCCCCAGCTGAATACGTCTACAATTTTATCAAATATACTATTTAATAGTTCGAGAGATTTGGCTTCGTACAATGAGAAAGGAATGCAAATTCCAATAATAATAAGTAAGGAGGGAAGAAAAATCTTGTAATCAATTAAGCGTCCGCTCCAACTCGAAGGTTGTTTCATGACATCCACTCTCCTGTTTCTGTTTTTTCAGTATACAATTGTGGGATACCACGTATGTTAATTATTAAACAAAGAGTTTTCTTTCTTTTACAAAAGGGAAAAGGAGATAAATAACGAATAGAGAGGAACTAACTATGGCTACAACAATCACAGCAAAAATAATAATTGGATTCATTGCATTGATCATTGTCATGAGAGTGATGGGAAAGAAGGAGTTAACACAGATTACCCCGGTTGATTTCGTCTATCTCCTCGTACTTGGGGGACTGTTAGAGAATGCTGTTTACAATAGCACCGTCACATTCTGGGAAGTGTTATATTCTCTAGCTCTCTGGTCTGTTCTTATTTATGTCCTGGAACTACTTGTACGCCACTTTGAATGGCTTCGTCCTGTCTTGAAAGGCGAACCAAACATTATCATCAAAGATGGCATTTTAAATATAAAAAATTTAAAGAAAAACAAACTTGAATCAGAACAGCTTCGTTCCATGCTTCGATTGCAAGGTATTTTTTCTATTACAGAAGTGAAATATGCCATTCTCGAACCAAGTGGAGATCTTAGCGTCATGAGAAAGGAATCTGATGAGGCGGTGACTGCTGAGATGATGAACATTCAGCCAAGAGAAACATCGCTTACCCATTTAGTGATCGACGAAGGAGCAATCCAGAAGCGAACGCTGGACATGATTGACAAAGATGAAGAATGGCTCAGAAGTTTATTGAAAGAAAACGGGTATGACGATATTTCTAATATTTACTATGCAGAATGGTCGGAGACAGACGGGTTAATGGTCGATAATTGTGACTAACAGTATCATCACACGGTGATGCTGTTTTTTCATCTTCTGCAAAATCCGCATGATATGGTATACTAATACCAAAAAAGGTGTGTGCACGGAAATGGAAACAAAAAATCAGCAATTTTTTCACGAATTTAATGAGGCATTAGTAAGAGGGGAATCGGAAAAAATTCTTGCCAGTGTAACGGACGATATTGTCTGGCGAATGGTTGGCAATGAGACGATTAAAGGTATCGACATGCTCGCTCAGGCACTGGAAGGAATGAATAATGGCAATGACTTTGAACAGGAAACAGAGCATATGATTACACATGGCAAAGAAGCCGCAGTAAATGGTCTGATTCATTCTACTGACAAAAATGGTGACCAGCGTCATTACAGCTTCTGTGATATTTACAAATTAAACAAGCATAAGGATGGCAAAATAAAAGAAATTATCAGCTACGTATTGGAGATTTAGTCATGCGCCAATTATGGACATTCGGTATCGAGCAGGCGAAATCATGCGTATTTGCTGTGGTGATTTTTTCTGCGCTTGCGATTACGCAGGTCATGGATGTCTCCTTTATGTCGAGATATGATCTTATTCTGCTTATTTGTCTTGTCACACAGGTGCTGATGCTTGTGACGAAATTAGAAACATGGGATGAACTGAAAGTTATCTGTGTCTTTCACTTAATTGGCTTAGCATTAGAGATCTACAAAGTACATATGGGCTCGTGGAGTTATCCGGAACAAGCTTGGTCTAAGGTGTTTGGCGTACCATTGTATAGTGGTTTTATGTATGCCAGTGTGGCAAGTTACTTGTGTCAGGCGTGGCGACGGCTCGATGTGAATCTGGTGAAATGGCCGCCGACATGGGCAGTAGCTGCCTTGAGTGCTGCGATCTATTTCAATTTTTTTACACATCATTACATCTATGATTTTCGCTGGTTACTGAAAGCAGCAACCATTCTCCTATTTTTTAAAACGATCGTATATTTTCGGGTTAATTATAAGCAATATCGCATGCCAATGGTGATTGCATTTGTATTAATCAGTTTCTTTATTTGGATTGCAGAAAATATTGCGACCTTCTTCGGGGCTTGGCAGTATCCGGGTCAGGAAGTGGAATGGCAGCTTGTCCACTTCGGAAAAATCAGCTCCTGGCTGCTTTTAGTCATTGTCAGCTTTTTAATTGTAGCGATGTTGAAGCATTTAAAGGAGAAGAGAGAATAACCACATCATTTTTCAGAAAAGCACAAATAGAAAAAATCTATTTGTGCTTCACTCGCTTACGTTGATCAGAGATGTTGCGGGTATATATTTGCTCAATATATGCAACATATCCACGGGCTCCTGATCCATGTAATCGTCCTCAAAGCGTGCCGCATAAGAAGAACCAATAAGAATTAGGCTACACATTGTTATCCAGACTACGATGCCTAATGCAATATACAATGGTATCACCCTCCTTAACTATAAGGTAGGGGATGAAACGCGTTTCAGAGCAAGAACTTTTTTGAAAATCTTAAAAAAAGGTGAGAGTAAGCAATGGCAAATATTCGTGATATTGCAAAAATGGCAGGCGTATCGGTGACCACCGTTTCCCGTGTTATTAATAATCACCCCTATGTAACAGAAGAGAAAAGAGAAGCGGTCCAAGAGGCAATGAACAGTGTAGATTATCAAGTGAATCGTACAGCTGTTAATCTTAGCCAAGGCTCATCGAAATTAATTGGAGTAGTGGTACCATTTGCCAAACATCCCTATTTCGGGTTATTGATTGAGGGGATAACGGATCAAGCTGCAGAGCACCAGTATCATGTCTTATTAATTCAGACAAAGTATAACCTTGATCGGGAACAAGAAGCGTTGGATATGCTGAAGCACAAACAGATCGATGGCTTAATCATTTGCTCACACCAAATTGAACTTTCAGTTATCGAATCCTATAGTCGTTACGGGAAAATTGTGGTTTGTGAAAATGCAGCAGATAACCAGAATGTCGCTTCCGTATTTGTTGATCATTATCAAAGTTTTAATAATGCATTGAACTATTTGCATCAAAAAAATTATAAGCGAATTGGCTATTGTATCGGCAGAAATTCTGGTTCAAATAGTTATTTCCGCCACAAGGCTTACCAAGATTTTTTAGGGCAGCACCCGCAACAATCTTTTATTTTTGATAATAATTATTACTTTGAAGATGGCCAAACCATTGTGGAACAGATCAGTCATTTAAAAAGTAAGCCAGATGCACTGCTGGTCACAAGTGATGTAGTGGCAGCAGGCATTCTGACCGCATGCAATCATGCAGGAACTAAGGTGCCAGATGACTTGGCTATTATTGGTTTTGACAATCAGCCAATTGCTAAAATGATGGGAATAACGACTTTCGAAATTCCTCACACAACAATGGGAGTGAAGCTGTTTCAACAGGTAAGCAATCAATCATCCGCAGTGCAACATGAACAACTGCCGATTACATTAATTGAACGAAATACGGTAGGAAAAAGATAGAGAGACAATGTGGCAGTTTTCTGTATAGGAGATTGCTCAAGATGTGTTCAAACGGACAGGAGAGGTTGAGGCAGAGGTGGGATTGTCCGGTAGAAGTGTTTAAACGGACAAAAGAGGTTGAGGCAGAGGTGGAGTTGTCCGGTAGAAGTGTTTAAACGGACAAAAGAGGTTGAGACAGGGTAGGAGTTGTCCGGTAGAAGTGTTCAAACGGACAATGGAGGTTGAAACAAGGTAGGAGTTGTCCGGTAGAAGCGTTCAAATGGACAATGGAGGTTGAGGCAGGGTAGGAGTTGTCCGATAGAAGCGTTCAAACGGACAGAAGAGGTTGAAACCGAGGTGGAGTTGTCCGATAGAAGTGTTTAAACCGAGAAAAACATTGGAACAAATGCTGATATGACGTATAAGAGTCCGTGGAGAAAAGAAAGTCCCATCAATATTCCCTTTACTCATACACTTCCAAAAAATAGGTAAAATAAATGTCGCAGCGTATTTTATGATATAAGAAAAAGCCGACCATCGCACGAAAATTCGTGTGAGAGTCGGCTTTTATTGTGGCTATATCTTATTCTTCTACAACAAACTCAAATCCACCTGAGAATTTAACTTCTTTACCAATTAATACGCCACCAGTTTCAAGTGGTGCATTCCAAGTTAAGCCGTAATCTTCACGGTTGATTTTTCCTTCTACATCCGCACCTGCGATCGTATTACCTTGCATTGGATCTTTTGCTTTACCATTGTAAGTAGCAGTGAATGTTTCTTGATTTGTTACACCCTTAATAGTTAGGTCACCAGTGATTTTGTATTCTTCATCGCTAACTTTTTCGATGTTTTTGCTGACGAAAGTAATGTGTGGATGTTGTTCCACATTGAAGAAATCCTCTGATTTTAAGTGTCCGTTACGGTCGTCATTGTTAGTTTCGATTGATGCTACATCAATTGTCGCTTTCACACTTGCATTAGTTAAGTCATCGAAACTTCCGTTGAAATCTACATCAAAGCTTTGGAATTCTCCTTTTGCTTTAGATACCATCATATGTTTTACTTCAAAATTTAAAGCACTGTGTACTTTGTCTAAGTTTACGTTAGTCATTTTGAAAATTCCTCCCAAAAAATTAATAACTTACTTTATGTAACTAAGTATACAAATATTATTTAATTACGTCAAGTAAATAATTAATTTTATTTCTGTAATAAAATTTGCTATACTATTATTAAAGAGGTGAGTTTCATGGCTGATAAAGCAATTTGCCCAAAGTTTGAATCGGCATTGAATATATTAAATAAGCGTTGGACTGGTTTAATTATTTTCCAATTACTAGAAGGTGCACAACGATTTACTACGATCGAATCAGCGATTGGTATTAGCGGTCGTGTACTTTCTGAACGCTTAAAGGATCTTGAAAAAGAAGGCATTGTGATACGCCACGTGTACAATGAGACACCAGTCCGGATCGAATATGATTTAACGGAAAAAGGTCACGCTTTAAAACCCGTTCTCGAAAGTATCCAAACATGGGCAGACGGATGGATGAATAATCAATCCTTGGTATAAATTATTCCCAATATATTCTTTATTAAAACTGTGAAGTTGATGCTTCACAGTTTTTTTATGATCACAGAGGCATGAAGTTTGGTTCCTGTAATATGGATAATGAAAAGTGGATCTGACTGATTTTATGTACATTTTGATATATTATATCTGCTTAGCAAAGCTCCGGAAATATGCCCCGCGTCCTGTGGGCGAGTGGATGCAAAAGGATTTGAAATGCAAGAAGATGGAGAAATTCAAGCAAAAGAGTGATACACGAGGTTTCAACGCATGAAGAGTAGTGGACTTCATGTGTTGGGGGGTGCAAGCGACCGCTCAACGCATGAAGAAGAGGGAACTTCAGGCAAAAGGATTAGCAAGCGACCGCTCAACGCATGAAGATGAGAAAACTTCAGGCGAAAGGATTAGTAAGCGACCGCTCAACGCATGAAGATGAGAAAACTTCAGGCGAAAGAAGTAGCAAGCGACCGCTCAACGCATGAAGAAGAGGGAACTTCAGGCGAAAGGATCAGCAAGCGAACGGCCAACGCATGAAGATGAGAAAACTTCAGGCGAAAGGATTAGCAAGCGACCGCCCAACGCATGAAGAGGAGGAAACTTCAGACGAAAGAAGTAGCAAGCGAACGCCTAACGCATGAAGAAGAGCAATCTTCAAGCGAACCTGATAAACATCATCTGTCAGTTCATAGAAAAAGCCTGAATCTAATAAACTCCAGGCCTTCTTTTTAACACCTCAAAAAGATTTTAACGAAGAAGCAGCTTAGCGAAGCGAAAATTTAGAATATATCAAGTATAAGAAAAACATATACTCACTCTCATTAGCGAGATGAGAAAAGGAGCCAAAAGTAGAATGCGATGAAATGAGATTTGTATCGTTTAACGAGAAAGGAACCAAAAGTGGTAAGCAGTCGCGAGAGATTTGTATCGTTTAACGAGAAAGGAACCAAAAGTGGTAAGCAGTCGCGAGAGATTGGTATCGTTTAACGAGAAAGGAACCAAAAGTGGTAAGCAGTCGCGAGAGATTGGTATCGTTTAACGAGAAAGGAACCAAAAGTGGTAAGCAGTCGCGAGAGATTGGTATCGTTTAACGAGAAAGGAACCAAAAGTGGTAAGCAGTCGCGAGAGATTTGTATCGTTTAACGAGAAAGGAACCAAAAGTGGTAAGCAGTCGCGAGAGATTTGTATCGTTTAACGAGAAAGGAACCAAAAGTGGTAAGCAGTCGCGAGAGATTTGTATCGTTTAGCGAGAAAGGAACCAAAAGTGGTAAGCAGTCGTGAGAGATTTGTATCGTTTAAAAAGAAAGAAGACAAATGAAGGTGTTTCCAGTCTGTTTTTGTCTCCTTGAAGCACATCCAAGGCCGGCACATAGACTTCCAAAGGACGAAAAGTAGCTGGTAGAAGGTGTCGTAGCACATGAATCATTTCAAAATGACCGCTATGTGCTACTTTACATAATAGTTAGGTAATCATATATATAAATAGTGAAGAACGAGCGGATCTTTTTAATAGTTTTTATCACGGCGCTAACCGTCCGTAATACCCTCACTTCAAGAGTCGAGAGATAAATAAGAAGCTGATTGGGGATAACCGGACGATAACTTCCTGATAAGTTTCGCTAACCAGTGGCGGTTAAAAACCCTACTGATTGAAGTCTCACTTTATAAGTGTGTTTAACACCTTCTTCATTGTGCAAGTATGTACAAAACGATTACAATAATGGTACAGAAAACTTCTTCATTACATAGAGGAGGAATTGACATGAAGGTGATTCTTGACTGTGACCCGGGGCATGATGATGCTGTTGCGATTATACTGGCTGCCTCTGGCATCAGTCCTCTCGAGATTGTTGGGATAACTACGGTAGCAGGCAATGTACAAGTTGAAAAAAATACATTAAACGCGCTAAAGGTGTGCGATGTTATTGGATTAGATCACGTTCCGGTAGTACAAGGTGCGACAAGACCATTGGTAAAAGAAGCGGAGATTGCGGAGGAAATTCATGGTGAGACCGGGCTTGATGGGCCGCAATTACCGAATGAACCGAGTAGACAAGCGATCGATCAGCATGCGGTGGATTTTATCATCGAAAAACTGCTCCAAGCTGATGAACCGATCACGCTAGTGCCAACGGGACCGTTAACTAATATTGCACTTGCTTTAGTGAAAGAGCCGAAAATAAAACAAAACATACAGGAAATTGTCTTAATGGGTGGTGGCACCTTTGGAAACTGGACGCCAGCAGCTGAATTTAATATATATGTAGATGCAGAGGCAGCTAAGATTGTTTTCGAAAGTGGGATACCTGTGCGAATGTTTGGCTTAGATGTAACCCACCAAGTATTAGCAACAACGGAGACAGTAGATGCATTGCGTAAAATGGGGAACCCGGTCAGTGGATTTGTTTCAGATCTGCTTACCTTCTTTATTCAGGCATATCAAGATCATTTTGACTTTCCAGGTGGACCGATCCATGATGCTTGTACGATCATTCATTTAATAGATCCGGACATTTTCACCTTTGAGCATGTACATGTCGCAATTGAAACAAATGGTGAACATACATACGGAATGACAGTTGTCGATCGCTTGGGAGTAACAGGCCAAGAACCAAACACCTATTTTGCAACAACACTTGATCATGAAAAATTTTGGTCCGTTTTTAAAGAAGCGATGGTTTCCTATGGAGAGAGGAGTGAATAGACGTGACAAAACCAAGAATTACGGTGGTGGGCAGTATTAATATGGACATGGTTACGGAAACCGACACTGTCCCGGCACAAGGTGAAACGGTCAGAGCGAAAAATTTTCAGACGGTGCCAGGAGGAAAAGGTGCGAATCAGGCGGTTGCGGCTGCACGACTAGGGGCTGATGTGACAATGGTTGGCTGTGTTGGTGATGATCCATTTGCGGACAGTTTAGTAACTAATTTACAAAAAGAACAGGTTTCAGTTCAATATGTGGATCGGATTAGAGAGACGCCAAGTGGTTTAGCGAATATCATTTTATCAGAGCAAGACAATCGAATTATGATTGTCGCTGGAGCGAATCAGCATGTGACGACGGACTATATAAAAGAAAGGCGAGAAGCTATATTAAACAGTGACTATGTTTTGTTACAATTTGAAATACCAAAGGAAACAATTGAATATTGTATTCAACTTTGTAAGCAGCATCAAATACCGGTGATTGTCAATCCTGCTCCTGCAATGACTCTATCCGCATCGGCATGGAAAGCTGCCACTTATATCACACCGAACGAAACGGAATGGCGTCAGTTGTTTAAAGAAAAAAATGATAAAAAGTTAATTATTACGAAGGGAAAAGCTGGCGTCAGCTACTGGGAGGACGACTTGGAGCAGACGGCGCCTTCGTATCCAGTAGAAGTGGTCGATACGACGGGGGCAGGAGATACATTTAATGGCGCACTCGCTGTTGCATTAGCAGAGAAATATAATGTAGCAGAGGCTGTTACATTTGCGAATGCAGCGGCTGCCATCTCAGTCGGTAAAATCGGTGCCCAAGCTGGGATGCCGACCAAAACGGAAGTAGAAGCATTTTTAACACAAAGTAGAGGTTGATGATCATGACAGAAGCTATTTTACACAATGATTGGGCAAATTGGCTCGAATCAGAATTTCAGAAAGATTATTACCAGCAGTTGCGTACTTTCTTAAAAGAAGAATATCAGCACCAAACGATTTATCCGAATATGCATGATATTTTCAATGCATTACACTATACTTCGTTTGAAAAGGTAAAAGTCGTTATTCTTGGACAAGATCCTTACCATGGTCCCGATCAGGCGCACGGTTTGAGTTTTTCTGTTAAACCGGAGGTCAGTCTTCCACCTTCATTACGCAATATTTATAAGGAACTACATGCAGACTTAGGTCACCCGATACCAAGTCATGGCTACTTAGTCGATTGGGCAAAGCAAGGGGTGTTATTGCTGAATAATGTGTTGACAGTCAGGCAAGGGCAGGCACATTCACATAGAGGGAAAGGCTGGGAGCAATTTACCGATCAGGTCATTCAAACATTAAACCAAAAGCAAAACCCGGTTGTTTATATCTTATGGGGCGCAGCGGCTCAGAAGAAACAAGCACTTATTGATCTATCCAAGCATTATGTGATCAAGTCCCCCATCCAAGCCCATTATCCGCACATCGTGGTTTCTTCGGCAGCAAACCATTCTCCAAGACGAATCAATTATTAGAAGAGAATGGATTGGAGCCGGTAGATTGGGAGATTCGTTCATAAAAAAAGGAACCGATGCTTCGGTTCCTCTTTCTAATGTATTAGGTTCTTGTAATATTCCACGTGAGCCCCTCATGACACCTATAGCGAATGGCAGCGCGCGTATTTGTTTACACTTTTAATATTATCCTCTCTTTCACTTTGTCAAAGTATTGGTCTGCATGAAGGCGTGCCTGTTCAAAATCAGTGTTCTCCAGGGCTTCGAGCATTTTTTGGTTGTAACTGAGTCCGGAGTAGATTCGTTTATTGGGATAAGCATGATAAGCTGCGACAGAACTAATCATGATTTTGTCACTGTTCGCATCAACGTGGGCAAGTATTGCCTCATTTTCAATAGTACTAATAAACGTGCGGACGAACTTTAAAGAAAGCTGGACATACGCGATATAATCCTGTTCCGTCTTTGCCTGTTGCTGCTCTTCTACGATCTTCCTTAATGCTTCTAAATCAAAGTTCTGATAACCCTTTCTTTCTACCACATGTAAGACAAAAAGCTGATAGGAGTAATTGATCTGAAACATTTCGATCAACTCCCGTGGAGAATGTTCTTTGACCAGCACTCCTCTATTTTTTAATGGTGTTACTAATCCTTCTCGTTCTAATCTAGCAATCGCATTTGAAATGGGAGTACGGCTCATTTCCAGTTCTTCGGCTAATTTATAAATAGATAGTAAGCTGCCTGGCGGTAAGGCGCAGGTCAGTATTTTTTTGCGAATAATTTGATAGGCATCTTCTAGTAGTGAATTTCCTTCCATATACAAAAGTCCCTTCATATTACAATTCTTTATGGCTCATTGTAATAAGAATACATCAAACTCACAGGACTGAAAAGCATAAGTTTCATTTTATAAAAAACTGCTAAACTGCTCAAATATATCAAGAATCAAGCAGGGCATAACCTGTGATAACACATTGGTATATCCACTTTATGAAACTTTTACATTCCCTTCAAACTTAATTAACATTCTAGTAGTATGCTACTTAATATAAAGGATTAGAATCAAAGAAAGGGAGTGATGATAACTTTCCTGATAGTAACGTCAAAACAAAAGGAGAAATGAATGGTGAGTGTCAAATTACAAGCAAATAGCAGTCAACCGGTTAATTTGCAAGGTGTCATGAATTTCCGAGATTTGGGTGGAATCAAAACAAAGGATGGGCGTTCTATCAAGAAGAACATACTGTTTCGTGCAGCTGATCTGACAGATATGACGACATCAGATAAAGCGTTTATCCAAAAAATATCCATGCAAACAATCTTTGATTACAGAACAGCAGATGAAGCAACGAAGAGGCCTGATCCTCATTTGGAAAGAGTCAATTATATAAGAGTATCGGTCAATCAGGAAACAGGGAAACCTGCGTATAATTCACTTGAAGAATTCATGCAATCAGATACGTTTGATTCTTTTGCCAATGATCTCTTAATGGAACTGTACAAAAGCATACCGGTTGGGAATCCTTCTTATCATCATTTGATGTCATTATTAAAGGACCCGGAACGAAATCTTCCATTAGTACAACACTGTGCAGGAGGAAGAGACAGAACGGGTGTAGGAAGCATGCTGATTCTATTAACACTAGATGTCGAGTGGCAGGTCATAGTAGAAGATTTCTTATTCTCCAATGTGCTGTTAGACAAATACCATAGTCAAATTTTTGAAAAGTTAAACGGAATGGTTTCAGAAGAACGAGCAGAAAAATTCAAAGAGCAATTTTTGTTACAAGAACGCTATATTGACATGTCTTATCAGAATATTATGCAAAACTATAATAGCTTTGAAGTTTTTCTTGAACAAGAATATGGGATTACCGCTGAAGACCGTAAGAAGATACAAGATTATTGCCTGAAATAAAAAAGGAGAGGTGTTCATAATGAATGAATTAAAATTTATCCATTTAACAGATACACATGTATTAAAAGAGTATGAAGGAAGCTTTCTGGAAGGATTGGACAAAATCCATACAAATCCAAGCTCACAATTAACAAAAATCTTGCAATATGCTGAAAGTAATAAAGAGCAGCTTGATTTTATCTTGATTTCAGGTGACTTGGTACATGAAGGTGATGTGGAAGATTACCAGTATTACAAAAGCTTACTGGAAGAACACACGACTTTACCTGTATATCTTAGCCTAGGTAACCATGACGTTACTGCTGCTTACTGGGAGACTTTCCATGGAAAGACAGATTGTAATGATGAACTGTTTTATACAGAAGAGGTCAATGGCTATCGATTAATTGTGTTGGATTCCAGCTATGATAAGAGCGGAACTGGTTATGTAAGTGAAGAGCAATTGGCATGGTTGAAAGCACAATTAGCAGAAACAACCGAAAATGGCTCTGTCGTTGTCGTTCATCATCCAATTGATGAGGCACAAACATTCGGTGAACACAGTTTAAAAAACTCAAAAGAATTACTGGATGTTGTCCAGAATCAAGAGGAAGTGATCGCCGTGTTAAGTGGACATATTCATCAAAATCTGATCGAGCAATACTCAGGTTTTATTTCGTCTGCTGCTGAAGGTTCTTGCTTCGGTGTGGAATTTGATGGTGTACAGGCTCATTTCACAAATAATAGTGCGTTTAACGTTTGTACCATCAAAAATAAACAGTTGAAAATCCAAGTCAATCGTGTGCGGGAAACAAATAAAGTGTTATTCAGTTATGGCATTGATGAAATGACACACGCATAAAGAGGAGGCAGATACATGGCTAAACATCTTAAAACCCTGATTATCTTTACTGTTTTGCTATTGCTTTTGTCGGCTTGTGGTATTGGATCTTTGCAGAATGCCGATGCAAGTGAAGGAGAAGCGACAACGACTTTGCCTGAATTAGATCCAGAAAATCCAACAAAGATTACCTTCTATTCTTACAGCTTGGCATATCCGACAATGAAAGATGGGATGGAGAAGCTGATCAATGATTTTAATGAAACCGTTGGTAAGGAAAAAGGTGTCGTAGTGGAAGGGGTAGCAGATCCGAACTTCCAGCAGTATCGTGCAGATATTGTAGCAGGTAAAGATGTAGATATCGTACAGAATGTCTTCCCGATGTTAGACGCATCCAGGCTGTCACTTGGTTGGTTTTCAAGCGTATGAAGATGTTTTTCCGGAAGATGAGCTAGAAGAACATTTACAAGGAATCTCTGAGAATGCACAACAACTCGGCATGATCGATGGCAAAATGTATGGCTTAGCATTCACCTTTAGTACACCAATTGTGTTTATTAATGGGTCCATCTTTGAAGAAGCAGGGTTAGATCCTAATGCCCCTCCTGAAACCTGGGCAGAAGTGAAGGAATATGCTATGCAAATCAAAGAAGAGACTGGAAAAGATGGATTTGCGCTTGAGCCTGATAATGGCTGGGTAACAGATGGTGTCTTCTACAGCAATGGGGCAGAGATTCTATCGGAAGATCGTTCGGAGGCAATGTTTGCAAGTGACGCAGGCATAGAAGCAGTGGAAATTTGGAAGGACATTTATCAAAGTGGTGCGCATGCAGTTGGCTCCACGACAGAAGTTCCGGAACAGTTTCTTGCTGGTAATTTAGGTATGTATATTACATCAACGGCCTTACATAGTGGAATGAAAGCAGCCGCAGAAGCAGGCGGATGGGAAGTGTATGGCGGACCGTTACCACAATTTGGCGATCAGTCAAGTGTTCCTGTCAATTCAGGAAGTGCACTGACGGTTCGTCCCGATACAGATGAAAAACGAGCAGCAACGTGGGAATTCATTAAATATGTAACAGGTGCTGAAGGCTATACAACGATCACAGAGGAAATAGGTTATTTACCGTTAAGAACTGAACTGGCAGAACAAGAGGAATATTTAAAGCCGTTTGTGGAAGAAAATCCTCTGTATAAAATCAATTTAGAACAACTGGAAGAAATTCAACCAACAACGATTTGGCCAGGAGAAAACGCTGCGGAGACAGCGGCCATTTTCACGGATGCGATTGTGGAGGCAATTACAACAGATGCTGGTGTTGCAGATACGCTAACCAATGCACAAGAAGAAATTAATGGTCTATTGAAATAATGGCATAGTGGCTTGTGAAAAGGGAGCGGGTCTTTCCTTTTTGCAAGCCGATTGATTTACTAATTCTAAAGAATAAGGGATGGAAGCATATGCGAAATAATCAAGGAAATTCGATCGGGGTTTCGACGCTGGATTCAGTCCCGGCGAAAAAATTAGCTGCCAAGAAATTACGATTATTTGCCAAGCCTTACTTGTATCTATTGCCTACCTTATTGTTGTTGTGGATTTGGATGTATTATCCGTTGTTTTCTACTTTTTCGCTAGCCTTTCAAAAGTGGGGGATGGTTCCGGGGACAGTGCCAAGTCCGGTAGGGTTTGAAAATTTTGTTCGGCTATTAACAAGCAAGGATTTTGGTATATCCATTTTGAATACAGTTTTTTATACGGTTGGGATCATACCTTTTTCGATTATCATTCCGTTAATCCTTGCTGTGGCAACGCACAATATGCAAGGAAAAATGAAGAACGTCTATCGGGCAATGTTTTTTATTCCGTTAATTTTAGCCCCTGTGTCAGACGGAGCGATATGGCGCTGGATGTTTCACCCGACAAATGGTTTAGTTAATAACCTTTTATTAGATTTAGGTATTATTCAAACAAACATCGCATTCTTTTCTGATCCGTTATTCGCCAAATGGTTAATATTGTTTATAACGGGTTGGAAGATGATGGGCTTTGGGACCATATTATTTTCTGCTGCGTTGACAGGGATCAGCAAAGACTATTATGAAGCCATTTCGCTAGATGGGGCGAGTCGTTTTCAGCAATTTAAGGATTTGACATTACCATTATTGTCCCCAATGATCCTGCTGATTCTGATGATGAGCTTACTATTTTCGAGCCAATGGACTTTTGCTTATATTGATATGTTAACTCGTGGGGGACCTTTTGGTACATCAACCAATATATATTATGAGATGTACAAATACGGCTTTGCCAATATGGATGTTGGTCTTAGTGCTGCCGCGGCTTTAATGTTCTTTGTTGTTTTCGGAATCATCGCGTTTGTTTTCAATTTGTTTTCCAAAAAATATGCTTTTTATGATAACTAGGAGGCTCACTGATGAAGCATAAACGATTCACGTTCGTGACTGTAAGTCAGCATTTTATGATGATTATGTTCAGTCTGCTGGCGATTTTTCCGTTGTATTGGATGATCATTTCATCATTTAAAAATGAAAGTGAAATATTCACATCGTCCTTAATACCAATGGATCCTACTTTTCAAAACTACATATATGCCTTTCAGGAAATGCCAATCCTGCGAATGATGCTCAATTCATTTGTAGTCGCTATTCTGTTAACGGTATTGCAATTAGTCACCAGCATCTTAACGAGTTATGCCTTAGTGAGGTGGCAAGTAAAAGGTGCCACTATAATCTATACGATATTAAGTCTGTCATGGCTAATACCAATGCAGGTCATTATGATTCCCAACTACGTACTGATCAACCAGCTAGGTTTAAATGAAACCTTGATAGGCATCGTAATTCCTTTATCTGTTTCGACTTTTGCCATTTTGTCTCTGTATCAAAGTTTTCGTTCCTTCCCACAGGGGTTAATTGAATCAGCAAGACTGGATGGAGAGAAGGATTTCTATATACTGGTCAAAATTATTTTACCTAATATGAAATCAACGGTAGCATCATTAGGCATCTTATTATTTATCAGTGGATGGAATGAGTATCTCTGGCCGATGCTGATTACAACAGAAATGGAGAATTCACCAATACAAATTGGCCTACGGTCCTTTGTCAATTCAGATGTGAACATGTGGGGCTCTTTGATGGCGGCGACAACTATTTCATGTTTACCGATTTTATTAATTTATTTTTTATTAAGAAAACATATTATCGAGTCGTTTGTCCGTTATGGCATTAAATAAAGCAGAAAAGAGGGAGAACAATGGCGAATATAACGTTAGAAAACCTGAATAAATCTTTTGGTAAGGCAAATGTGTTAAATAATATTAATTTGGAGATTGAAGACGGCTCCTTTACGATCCTGCTGGGTCCTTCTGGTTGTGGTAAATCGACATTGTTGAGAATATTGGCTGGTTTGGAAGAAGAGTCATCTGGCAGAATTTATATGGATACCGATGATATTACTGAAAAAGAGCCAAAAGATCGCAACATTGCCATGGTGTTCCAAAATTATGCACTTTACCCGCATATGACGGTATATCAAAATATCGAGTATGGTTTAAAAATTAAAAAAGTCGCGAAAGAGGAGCGAAAATCGATAATTGACAACGTCCTGCAATTGGTAGAGCTTAAGGACCATGCCCAAAAGCGGCCGAAACAGCTATCTGGTGGACAAAGGCAGCGTGTGGCACTAGCACGGGCAATTGTGAAACGACCTGGCGCATTTTTTATGGATGAACCATTATCGAACCTCGATGCCAAATTACGTAATCACATGCGTCAGGAACTGATCGAACTTCATCAGCAATTAAAAACAACTTTCTTATATGTCACCCATGACCAGGTAGAGGCGATGTCGATGGGGTCGTACATTATTATTTTAAATCAGGGGAAAGTCATGCAGCAAGGTACACCGAAGGACATTTATACGAATCCGCAGAACTTGTTCGTCGCACAATTTATCGGTTCACCGCCAGTGAACATTATGGAAATGGGAGAATACAAGGTAGGAATTCGTCCTGAAAAAATCAGTATGACAACGAAGGCAGTGGATGACAGCTTTGACTATTGCTTAGACGGATCGCTGCTTTCTACGGAACAGCTTGGTGGTGAAACCATTTACCGCGTGCAAACCGATTACGGAAAATTAAACGTTAGGACTCCTAGTGAGTGGGAAGCAATTAGCGGTAAAGTGAAGCTTTGTTTTACAAAAAAGAATTTGTTTTTCTTTAATACAGATGGGGACCGAGTGCCACCACAATATGATTTGATGAAAAATTTGGAGATAAAGCAAGAAGTAATGTTTGGATCCTAGTAAAAAGAAATGATCAGAGTGTGCTCTCTGTATCATTTCTTTTTCGTCAGTCAAGTAAGTATGTACGTGTAATCATATGGAACATGAAGTTTAGCTCCTATAATATGGATTATGTAAAGTAGCCATGCCAGTAATAGCCAAGCATCCAATTTGAAATATTTAATGTGCTGGGATACCGCTTCGGCCAACCACTCCGCGTCCTGCGGGCAATGCAGACCGCCTTGCCCGCAGGACGCGGAGCATATTTCCGGAGCTTTGCTAAGCAAATAAAATATATCAAAATTACGATCAATGCCAGACAGTTCTGCTTTACATAATCACTATTATAGGTAATTGTATATTATTTATGTCAGTTAGGACCGGTCGGGTTATGCTTGGTTTTTTATTGCTTACATCGCTTCCTTCAATCCTTTTTTAACAAGTAGCCAATTGGCAGGATAACTGGTAAGGAAACCTAAAATCATTGCTATTTGCATCATAAACCAGTAGGTGGCGGTAGTTGGCTCGGGTGGCTGCGTAAACAGCAGGAAATGCACAATGGCCATCCAGCCGAACATGCCGATTTCAAAGGCAATCAATGAGAAGGAATCAGCTTTTATGGCAGTTTTGATAGCGTGTGATACACCTTTATCCTTATGCATTGGATAGATCGCATAAAACTGAAAAAGGATTCCAAATAAATAAGCCAAAATAAATTGCACGGTATAATGTGTAAATAGAGTAGAACCTGCGATTGTTAAACCAGTAATGGCAACAAAGGGAACACCTACTGCGTCTCCCAGTGTACATCCTGAAGAGCAGTGACTGGTTGACATAAACACTTTCGCTGCCTGGCCGCGCTTGTCCTCGATATCAAGATTCTTCGCTTTTAACCGGCCCCATTTATAATAACTCCAAATGGCAAATGGCCCAAAGAACCAGCCGTTTATCGGCCAAACGACATTCATGATTGTCATCATTTGAGGGTGCCGAATAATATCAATCAGTATAATAATTGAACTAGCGATGCCTATACTAAGTGCTATCCAAGAAATAATCGTAAGCATGCCTTCACCTCATTCTTTTTTTACTACTATATTTATTTCCCGATGCTATTTTACTAAAACATGCTGAAGGAATGTCAGCCTGTCTTAGTAAATAAATTGATGATTTTTTTCATATAATAGAGCTTTGCAGTTATTTTTTGCTATAATGACCTTTGTAGCTATGAAAAAAGAAAGAAGTGAATAAGGTGTTTGCAAACATAAAAACCTTCTTTAACAAATTGGGAAACTTATCCGGTATCCAGCTGATTGTCTTGTTTTATTTATTTGCGGCAGTCTTTTCTACAGTTCTGTTGCGTATGCCTTTTTTACATCAGGATGGTATGCAGGTAACATGGCTGGATAGTTTTTTTACAGCAGTCAGTGCGATTAGTGTAACGGGTTTAACGGTTTTTTCTACAGCTGATACTTTTAATTATGCAGGGTATATTGCCTTGGCGTTTGTCCTTCAATTCGGTGGGATTGGCATCATGACATTAGGGACTTTTGTGTACATACTTCTTGGAAAAAAAGTAGGTTTTCGCGCAAGACAATTAATCCAGATTGACCAGAATCGAAGTACGTTGGCTGGGCTGGTAAAGTTAATGGTCCGGATATTGCGGACGATCCTATTTATTGAATTTATTGGTGGACTTGTACTTGCAATCTATTTCTTAAGTTACTTTGATTCATGGCAAGAAGCTTTTATGCAAGGATTCTTTGCATCGATTAGTGCTACGACTAATGCAGGATTTGATATTACTGGTGCATCGTTAATCCCGTTTGCAAATGACTATTATGTGCAATTTATTAATATGATTTTATTAATTTTGGGTGCCATTGGTTTTCCTGTATTACTCGAAGTACAGGAAGTATTATGGGGCAGATACAAAAATCTGGAGTGGAAATATCATTTTTCCCTGTATACGAAAATAACGACGATTACTTTTTTTATTTTGATTGTGGCAGGGGCAATCGGTATTTACATGTTTGAAGCACAACATTTTTTACAAGGGAAGTCTTGGCATGAGTCATTGTTCTACAGTCTCTTCCAATCGGTGACAACGCGTAATGGTGGTTTAGCGACAATGGATGTGTCGGAATTCAGTACACCGACTTTACTCCTGTTATGCGCGCTTATGTTCATTGGGGCGTCACCTAGCAGTGTTGGCGGCGGTATCAGGACAACGACATTTGCGATCATGATGCTGGCGATTTTTCATTATGCAAAAGGGCATGAGACGATTAAGGTATTTAAGCGGGAAGTTGATCCAGAGGATGTGTCACGATCGTTTATCGTTGCTGTTACGGCATTCATGCTTTGTGGTGGGGCTATTACTTTGTTGATTTGGATCGAACCTCTAAACAATATGGCGTTAGTATTTGAGGCATTCTCAGCATTTGGAACAACAGGCCTGTCGCTTGGCATAACCGCTGACTTATCTATCGCTGGAAAACTGATTATTATTGCCTTAATGTTCATCGGTCGCATCGGTATTTTTTCATTCCTTTTCCTTGTTAGGGGACATGATGTGAAAGATCGTTATCATTATCCAAAAGAAAAGATGATAATCGGTTAGAATTATGGTAAACTATCCTCTAGTTTCGAAAAGGCTAAGGAGTAAAAAAGAATGGAAATTATAGATGCTATTAAAAAGAAAACCAAACAATGGTCCGCCATTCATCATATTGTAACGTATTACTTATTAGCGGTAGTTATTTCAACAATCATTGTGAGCTTACCTTTTTTTCATAATCCAGGGGTAGAGCTTCCTTTTATTGATGCAATGTTTACTGCTGTTACTTCAATAAGTGTTACGGGGCTCACGGCTGTTTCCATTCCAGATACCTTTAACCCGGCTGGTCAGATTGCTATAGCTGTCATACTGCACCTGGGTGGAATTGGTATTATGACAATGGGAACATTTATCTGGGTGATATTAGGTAGGAAAATTGGTCTTAGAAGCCGAAAGATGATCATGGTTGATCAGAATAGTAAGACGCTTGCAGGACTTGTAAAGCTGTTATTAGCCATCTTTAAATTAATCTTATTAATTGAAGTGGTTGGTGCGGCCATCTTGTCGATTCATTTTCTCAGTTATTTTGATGGTGTTGGAGAAGCGATCAGGCATGGTATTTTTGCATCTGTAAGTGCTACGACTAATGGTGGGCTTGATATTACAGGGGCTTCCTTGATTCCGTATGCGGATGATTATTTTGTGCAATTTATTAATATGATTTTAATTATTCTCGGTGCCATTGGCTTTCCGGTACTGGTTGAAGTACAGGAAGTGTTAAAGGGCCGTTCAAAAGCGTTAAACGACAGACATAAATTTTCGCTGTTTACCAAAATTACTACAGTGACGTTCTTTTGGCTCGTTGTCATTGGAGCGGTTAGCATTTATTTGTTGGAACGGAATGCCTTCTTTGCGGACAAATCATGGCATGAAACCTTGTTCTACAGTCTATTCCAATCAGTGACGAGTCGAAGTGGAGGGTTAGCAACCATGGATGTTACCCAATTCTCGACAGAGACCTTGTTTTTTATGAGTGTGTTGATGTTTATTGGTGCCTCGCCAAGCAGTGTTGGTGGCGGTATTCGAACGACTACCTTCGCGATAATGCTGTTGACGATTTGGAATTATGCGAAAGGAAATTCCAGTATTAAAGTATTTGATCGCGAAATTCACCAGGAAGATATGTTGCGTTCTTTCATCGTTATTGCGACGTCCTTAATGTTATGTGCCGGATCGGTTGTGCTATTAAACAAAACCGAGCCATTTTCTTTAATGGAGATCATTTTTGAAGTTGCATCTGCCTTCGGTACAACAGGTCTTTCGATGGGAATTACACCAGACTTGTCGATCTTCGGCAAATGTCTGATCATGTGTCTAATGTTTATCGGAAGAATCGGGATTTTCACATTCCTGTTCATTATCCGCGGAGACGATACAAAAGACAGATTCCATTATCCAACCGAACGAATTATTATCGGCTAACCTCAAGCAGCAAATGCTTGAGGTTTTTCTGTTATGCGGATTGTGTTAGCGTTGTGACCACTTTGATATATTATGTGCTAGGAGACCTTCCACCAACTACGTCCTATGGGAACGCCTTCAGATAGGCTGCTAGTTGAGTAACTTCTCTGATGCCTTGCACTGAGGAAGTCTACTTCGAAGCGATACTTGTAGACACAGGTGCAGACGTAGTGGATCTTCAGCACCTTCCTGTTCTGCGGGTGGCCTACGCTGATGTATGGCTCCACAATTCATGCGACAGCTAGGAGATGGAGCACTATCTGCGAGATTTACATCTTAATTTGATGAAATAGATGACTGCTTTTTGCTGTTCCATGCGTTGTAGCACTTCCCTCAAGCGTAGGAAATAGGCGGAGACTCCCGTGGAATCAGCGCGAGCTGAAGATCCACTTCATTTGTGCCTGTGTCTTCTAGTATCGCTTCGAGGTAAGCTTCCTCGGCACAAGGCAGCTCAGATGTTATTTCAAGTAGTAGCCTTGCAGACCGCCGTGCCCACAGGACGCGGAGCCTATTTCCGGAGCTTTGCTGAGCAGATAAATTATATCAAAATGACCATTCTGCAATACAGCCATTGTTCAATCACTTCGCTGTCACAGAAAGCAGATCGGTGTTTCATGTCAAACACGCTTTTTTGACAAAATCCCAACATTTTCATTCATTAGTTAGATTAATCAGTAGGATTGTACCCTGCTAGTATAGTATAGTAATAGTTAAGTACTATTTTTTTAATTGCAGTTATCGAGTAGAACGGAGGCGGAAAAGATGGAATATCAGAAAGAAGTCGCGCAGATTTTGGAAAATATCGAAAAAGTGCTGATAGGAAAAGAACGAGAAGTTACCCTTAGTCTTGTCGCGCTGTTAACTGATGGGCATGTATTATTGGAGGATGTACCAGGTGTCGGTAAAACAATGATGGTACGTGCACTGTCCAAATCACTAGATTGTCAGTTTAAACGTATCCAGTTTACTCCTGATTTATTACCCTCTGATGTAACAGGTGTTTCTATATACAACCCAAAAGATATGGTGTTTGAATTCCGTAGCGGCCCTATCTTCGGGGATATCATTTTAGCGGATGAGATTAATAGAACGTCACCAAAGACACAATCCGCACTACTAGAAGCAATGGAAGAAATGAACGTAACGGTAGATGGAATGACGAAATCGTTAGAAAAGCCTTTCTTCGTCATGGCAACACAAAATCCAGTAGATTATGAAGGAACCTATCCGTTGCCTGAGGCACAACTTGACCGTTTCTTAATTAAGCTGAACATGGGATATCCTAACGAAAACGATGAATTAGAGATGCTAAACAGAACGGATCGAGTTCATCCGATTGAGACTATTTCGCCGGTTATCAATAAAGCACAATTATTGAAGATGCAAGAAGAGGCCAGCGATCTATATATGGATCAAACCGTAAAGCATTACATCGTTAAACTGGTATCTGCTACTCGGAACAGTCCATATGTACAATTAGGTGTCAGTCCGCGTGGTTCCATTGCATTAATGAAAGCTGCCAAGGCTTACGCGTATATTCAGAATCGTGATTATGTCATTCCTGATGATGTCGTCTTCCTGGCACCTTTTGTACTGGCACACCGAGTTATTCTAAGACCGGAGGCGAAGTACGAAGGGATTACGCAATCGAAGCTGATCCATCAGATTTTAGAAGAAATTGATGTACCAGTGCGAAAGGAATTGCATGGATGAAGTTTGTCTTCAAGAAGTTCGTAAAAACGTTACAACTACTACTGTTATTAGGCATTTTGTTTGTTTTTGCCATGTTTCAAGGGGGCTTCGTCAGTTGGTTTCTCTTCTACAGCATGCTTCCGATTGTCATTTATATGATCATCATTCCCTTTTATCCCGTTCATAATTGGAAGGTAGCAAGAAAGTTGTCAGCGCGCTATACCGAAACAGGCGGAATGGTTGATGTAACCATCACCATAAAGAGAAGCTTTCGATTTCCTATTTTCTTTCTTGTTATAGAAGATCCATTACCAGACAGCTTAGACCATCAGGATCCCGGCAAAAAGAAATATCGGGACTTAAGTAATCCGGCATTCATGCATCGAAAACGTATGGGCAAGCAAGTGGTTTACCCTGGTTTTAAAAAAAGTGTCACGATTACGTATACGTTAGACCACTTGCCTAGAGGGCTGCATCGCCTGCAGACCATTATGTTGAAAATTGGGGATCCATTTGGATTTGTTGAAGCTGATCATCATTTTGATGAGATAGATGAGTTGATTGTCTATCCATCTGTTCAGGATATGAAATGGCGTCACACTTCTATGAGTTTAGAGGAAGGAGCTGCATCCTCTACGGTGCATGACGAAAAAATAACAAATATTGTGTCGGGAGTTCGAGAATATATTCCAGGTGATCGCTTTTCATGGATTGATTGGAAGACAACGGCACGTAAAAATACAGTGATGACAAAAGAATTTGAGCAAGAGAAAGATTCCAATATCGCCGTCGTGCTCGATATTGGTGGTTTTCAAGATCTGCAGCCTCTGAGATTTGAAGCAGCTATTGAATGGACAGCTTCTGTACTGGAGGCGCTTCGAAAAAAGGGGCAAAATATCTCCTTCTATACCTTTGGCAAGCAGGCGAGATTCTTTTCGCATCAGCAATTACAATTTGAGTTTCCTGCCATTCAGCATTATCTTACAACAGTCGAGCAAGAAACGGAAATTTCCTTAGCGGAGCAAATATCGGCACCATTAAATGAAATTGCCAAAGGCAGCATCGTATTGTTTGTTATTCATGAATTAGATGAATTATTGATAGAACGTTTTGCCCACTGGAGAAATCAGGATTACCGCATATTCGTCTGCTATATTATCTCAGAGAAAGAACTGCGTACAACAGAGACGAAATATGTTCAGCTTCTCCGGGCTAAACAAATTGCAGTTCAGGTTGTAACGGAACAACAACTAAGACAAGATCACTGGGAGGTGCATCCATCCAGATGAAAAAACAGTTTTCGTTGGAAACAGTCTCTACGTTTATTCTGCTATGTGCAGGATTCCTGTTGTTTTGGGAGTGGCTCAGACCATTAGAGCAAACAACGGATACAGGTAATTCTTACTTGTTCGTTATCTTTACAGCGATTTGTTTTGCGGTTTCTTTTTTTACCGAAAATAAAATTGCCCGATTTGCCGTGAAGCTAGTTTCGATGTTATTTGTGCTCGACTATTTGTTTGTAGATGCGCGGTTCTTATCATCGGAATGGGTCCAGTTCATGCAACTGGAATGGCAATTTAATTTAGAAATTATCTTCGAAAATAATATGGCGCAGATGACTGCCTTTTTTAGGAGTATGCTATTTCTTATTGTGTTATGGCTAATGAGTTACTTGCTTCATTACTGGTTTACGGTGGCGAATAAATTCTTCTTATTTGTTGTCCTGACCTTTTTCTATTTAGCGGTACTTGATACATTCACGGTCTATGATGCGCGTCTTGCCATTGTACGAACCTTTGTGATTTCCTTTGTTGTATTCGGTCTAAGTCGCTATGTTCACTTGATGAAGCAAGTAGAGAAGCGTAACTATAAGCAACAGGTAGTTGGGTGGATGCTGCCGATTATGTTGATTGTTGGCTTAGCAACCGCACTAGGGATTTATTCGCCAAAACCAGATCCGCAATGGCCGGATCCGGTGCCTTTCATTCAGAGTACTGCCGGTCATGTTGGTTTTAGTGGTGGGGTCCAGAAGGTTGGTTATGGGGAAGATGATTCCCGGCTGGGTGGATCATTTGTGCAGGACGATACCCCTGTATTTCGCGCGATTGCACATGATGATATCTATTGGCGGATTGAGACTAAGGACGTCTATACCGGAAAAGGCTGGGAGCGTTCCACAGAATTAAATTATCAGCCACTGACCAATGGTATGATAGCAGATAACACGTTTCTCGTGGATCAGGTGGAGACAACAGCGTATCAAGGTCAAGTAGAACCAGTGGATAGTAATGCACTGACGAAAGCCGTATATCCATATGGCGTTCAGATGTTAAACACTTCTGGTCAAAGTCAGTTTTATATGGATGCGCAGTCTGGTTTAATAGAATCAGAATCAGCAGAAGAGAATATAGCACAAGCTTATTCCGTTCAGTACGAGGCGCCATCTTTTTCCGTAAATCAGTTGCAAGAGTTACCAACAGATGATCCTGCTGCTATCCGTGATCAGTATTTGCAGTTGCCTAATAGTTTACCTGACAGAGTACGGGAGCTGGCAAGTGATATTACCGAGGGAGTAGAAACCCGATATGAAAAAGCGCGGGCTATTGAAGGTTATTTCGCTGCAAATGGCTATCGATATCAGATTGAAGATGTATCTGTTCCTGAACGTGGAGAAGATTATGTCGATCAATTTTTATTTGAGACGCAGATTGGCTACTGTGATAATTTCTCAACCTCGATGGTTGTGTTATTACGCTCGTTAGATATACCTGCCAGATGGGTTAAAGGTTTCACGGGCGGTTCAGAAATTATCGATCAACGCAATCTTCCTGAAGGCTACTCGACGTATGAAGTGACGAACAATAATGCCCATTCCTGGGTCGAAGTATATTTTCCAGGTACAGGCTGGGTTCCTTTTGAGCCTACCAGCGGTTTTAATAATCCGACTGATTTCTATCAAGAGGTAACCAGTGATGTCGATGTAGATAATCCAGAGGAAGAGCAAACAGAAACAGAAGAGACGGAGCAAGAAGAAGCTGCAGAAGAACAAGAGCAAAAACAACAGTTAACAGAAGAAGATGGAAGTGGCGATACGGCTGCAGCCGGACAGGATAATGGTGATGGCAATATGCGTTATTTATGGATCGCAGCAGCGCTAATCATCTTGGCAGTAACTGTATTAGCTTATCTGAAGCGATATGAAATAAGAAATTGGTATATTTTGCGGAAATGGAGAAGATTAAGAGAGAAGTCGGAAGTAGAAGCAGCCTATTTGTATTTATTAGAGATCCTTGGTAAACAAGGCTTGAGAAGGAAAACCGGTCAAACATTAAGACAGTATGCAAATGAGGTAGATGAACACTTTGGTACTACCGCAATGTCAACACTTACTGCTGCCTATGAAGAATATTTATATCGTAATCAAACGTCCATAGACAAGGATGAAAAACGGTTACAGGAACTTTTTGATGAGTTGAGTGATCAAATATTCGCTTGACCAGGCTAATATCGATTGATAGAATAGATAAAAATTAAAGCGTGCCGCTGCTATACTTGTTGTGCGCATAGAAATCGATGCAGTATTTCCCTGCATCATTCACCTTCATATAGGTTTGAGAATAAGGCTCGAATGTTTCTACCAGAACACCATAAATGTTCAGGACTATGAAGGCGGAGGTCTTGCGGGATTTCTGCCTTTCTGATTTTTAAAGAAAGGCAGATTTTTATTTCTATGAAACAGTGATGCAATGATAGGATGAAATGAAAGTAATCGACTTAAGGCTCGGCAGTAACCGAGTTCCTTTCGCACGTTTTCTGATGGGTGAGTTGAACTGATAATAGAAGGAGTGGACAACTTGGAAGTAAACAATGAAATGATTTTGGTTTTAGATTTTGGAAGTCAGTACAATCAGTTAATTACACGACGTATACGTGAATTTGGAGTCTATAGTGAGTTACATTCACATCGATTAACGATAGAGGAGATCAAAGATATAAATCCAAAAGGAATTATTTTGTCTGGTGGTCCTCACAGCGTATATGGAGAAAATAGCTTCCGTTGTGATGAGCGAATTTTTGATCTTGGTATTCCTGTGCTAGGTATTTGCTATGGTATGCAATTAATGACGCATCATTTTGGTGGTGTAGTAGAACGTGCGAACCAGCGAGAATATGGTAAGGCGGATATTCACGTGAAAGAAGGATCGCTTTTATTTGAAGGTACACCAATGGAACAAGTCGTATGGATGAGCCATAGCGATAAAATTATTGAAGCTCCAAAAGACTTCGATATAGAAGCAACCAGTTCTTCCACGCCAGTTGCAGCGATGAGTAATAAAGAAAAACAATTATACGGTGTACAGTTCCACCCGGAAGTACGTAATACGGAGTATGGCAATGATTTGTTGAAGGCCTTCGTATTCCAGGCTTGTCAATGTACAGGTGACTGGACAATGGCGAACTTCATTGACATGGAAGTTGACAAGATCAGAGACAAAGTTGGCGATCGTAATGTATTATGTGCATTAAGCGGTGGGGTCGATTCTTCTGTAGTAGCAGCACTAATTCATAAAGCGATTGGTGACCAGTTAACGTGTATTTTTGTCGATCATGGTTTATTGCGTAAGAATGAAGGAGATACCGTGATGCACACGTTCCGTGATGATTTTCATATGAACATTATCAGAGTAAATGCACAGGAACGTTTTCTTACTAAATTAGAAGGTGTTTCTGATCCGGAACAAAAGCGTAAAATTATCGGTAACGAATTTATTTATGTCTTCGATGATGAAGCAGCGAAACTGGAAAACATGGATTTCTTAGCGCAAGGTACGCTTTATACGGACATTGTAGAGAGTGGGACAGAAACGGCACAAACAATTAAATCACACCATAATGTTGGTGGGTTACCGGAAGATATGCAGTTTGAATTGATTGAACCGTTAAATACGTTGTTCAAGGATGAAGTACGTGCATTGGGTACAGAATTAGGTGTTCCAGATGAGATCGTTTGGCGTCAGCCATTCCCTGGACCTGGACTAGGTATTCGTGTATTAGGTGAAATTACACCAGAAAAAGTCGAGATTGTTCGTGAATCAGATGCGATCCTCCGTGAAGAAATTCAAAAGGCAGGATTAGATCGTGATATTTGGCAATATTTCACGGTATTACCGGACATTCGCAGTGTAGGTGTTATGGGAGATGCGCGTACCTATGATTATGCGATCGGGATCCGCGCTGTAACATCAATTGATGGGATGACATCTGACTGGGCACGTATTCCTTGGGATGTATTGGAGAAAATCTCTGTACGCTTAGTGAATGAAGTAGATCATATTAATCGAGTGCTGTATGATGTGACAAGTAAGCCGCCTGCAACAATTGAATGGGAATAATATCTAAATACGAACAATAAAATAAAATAATTTAAAAATATTCGTCTTTTATCTTGACTAATAGAAGATAGGCTAGTAATATAAGTATGTACTTATTCTAAAAGCACATAACATTCGTCGTATAATATTGGGAATATGGCCCAAGAGTTTCTACCAGAGCACCGCAAATTGCTCTGACTACGAGGAGGTTGTAAGTTACTAGACCTATTTTCAAAAAAGTGACTTCTCCGAATTGTATCGAACACTCTTGACATACTAAGAGTGTTCTTTTTTTACGACCGATGAAAAGGGGAGATATATAAGATGAAGAAGTTTTTTGAATTTGACCGTTTAGGTACAAATTATCGTACAGAGTCGGTTGCGGGGTTAACAACGTTCCTGGCAATGGCATATATTTTGTTTGTAAATCCATCCATCTTGGCTGCAGAAGGTACAGGAATGGATGCAGGTGCGGTATTCGTGGCAACAGCATTAGCAGCAGCTGTCGGTACAGCGATTATGGCTTTGGTAGCTAAATATCCAATCGCTCTTGCACCAGGTATGGGATTAAATGCATTCTTTACGTACACTGTAGTATTTACGTACGGTATTCCGTGGGAAACAGCTTTAGCAGGTGTGTTCGTTTCTGGACTTATCTTTATTGTCTTAACGTTAACAGGTCTTCGTGAGAAAGTAATCAATGCTATTCCAGCTCCATTAAAATTGGCAGTAGGTGCAGGGATCGGGTTGTTTATCGCATTTGTTGGATTCCAGAATGTAAATCTAATTGTTCCAGATGAAGGAACTGTTGTTGCATTAGGTGATTTAACAGAACCCTCTACATTACTCGCGGTTTTCGGTATTTTTGTTACAGTTATTTTAATTACAATGGGATTAAAAGGTGGCGTATTCTACGGAATGGTCATCACAGCAATTGTAGGAATGATTTTTGGTGTAGTTCCAGTACCTCATGCTATAGTTGGAGAAGTACCTAGCTTAGCGCCAACATTCGGTGCAGCATTTACGAATTTTGGTGATGTATTCACAGTGCAGATGTTAGTGGTAATCTTAACGTTCTTATTCGTAGACTTTTTTGATACAGCTGGTACGTTAGTGGCGGTTGCAACCAAAGCTGGATTAATGAAAGATAACAAGCTTCCAAGAGCAGGAAAAGCATTGTTCGCGGATTCTGCTGCGACAGTAGTAGGTGCGACACTTGGTACATCAACGACTACATCATACGTAGAGTCTGCAACAGGTGTTGGTGCCGGTGGACGTTCTGGTTTTACTTCACTTGTAACAGCTGGACTTTTCTTGTTAGCAATCTTCTTCTCGCCGTTATTAGACGTTGTAACAAGCGCAGTAACAGCTCCGGCATTAATCGTTGTAGGGGTCATGATGGCTTCATCGTTAAAAGACATCCCTTGGGATCAATTCGAAATTGCAGTACCGGCATTTTTAACAGTAGTCATGATGCCACTTGCATACAGCATTGCAACAGGTATCGCAGTAGGCTTCATCTTCTATCCGATTACAATGGTTGCCAAAGGGCGAGCAAAAGAAGTTCATCCGATTATGTGGGGACTATTCGTTGTCTTTATTGGTTATTTAGGGTTTATCCATTAAGAAAATAAACAGAGTAAGACCAAATCAATTATGATTTGGTCTTTTTTTAGTCAGGAAAGTATTAAAGTGCAGTCACAGCAGTAATCATATGGAACATAAAGCTGAGTTCCTCAAATGTGGATTATGAAAAGTGGAACTGTCTGACATTGTGGTAATTTTGATATATTTTATCTGCTCAGCAAAGCTCCGGAAATAGGCTCCGCGTCCTGTGGGCACGGCTTCAGCTAGGCTACTACTTGAAATAACATCTGAGCTGCCTTGTGCCGAGGAAGCTTACCTCGAAGCGATACTAGAAGACACAGGCACAAATGAAGTGGATCTTCAGCTCGCGCTGATTCCACGGGAGTCTCCGCCTATTTCCTACGCTTATTGGAAGTGCTAAAACGTATAGAACAGCTAAAAGCAGTGGTTCTAAGCAATGTATTTCATCAATTAATGTGTAAACCTTCCAAATAGCGCTTCATATCCTAGTTGTCGCATCAATTGTGAAGCTGTATCTTAGCACATTAAATATCTCAATATGGATACTCGGCTAGCAATGGCTAGTTGTCATAATCCATATTATAGATAATTCAGTTATTTCTTGGTAATATATTCTGGTATATTATGTTAAAATAAGGATGAACATGATAACGCTGTCGTCAGGGATATGTATATAATCACTTCAGAAAAGCATTATACAATATCTAGCAAGAATTTAAATTTCGATGGGAAAATGTAGAAAGATGAGTGAATCAAAGCAACAATTTAGTCTAAAACAAGGGGAATTATATTCATGGAAAGTAAGTTGAAAAAATCAGGTTTTTACGGCTTTTTGCTCGGAGTGGCATTAGCCATTTTGTTTGTTGATTATAAAGAGGTAACACAGGTGCATAATGGTGCTTCGATAACGACATATAAACCGGTGGTAGAATACGTCATATCGATTTTGCGTCTTGGAGTGATCGGTGCATTTATTGGTTTGTTTACTGGATGGCAACGATATGAAAGAAAGACTGAAAAGACGCAAGGATCTCATTATCTTTTAGTGTTTTTTTCCGTTTTTATTGTCTCTATAATTTTTATGACTATATTTAATTGGTAATAGTAAAAGGAGAGGTATATTGACTGAAATAAGCAACATTGGGCGCTTTTGTCTGACTGATACTAACGGATATATAATAAATGATGCCGAGTTAAAGAATATTAATTATGAATATTACAAGGTGATAGAAGAAGTAATGAAAGTGTATAAAAGCCATTTAAAAAACGATCTGCATAGCATATATATTCGTGGATCGATTCCTCGGGGATTAGGAATACATAGTATCTCAGACATCGACACTATAGCTGTCACAACAAAACAACCTTCTGAAATCGATGTGCAATGGATAGATGAAGAGGAACAGGCGTTAACTGAAAAATATACTTGTATAAGCGGGATTGAGTTTAGCTTTTATTGGATGGAAGATGTATTACAAACCAATCATTTTTCTATTATCCCATTCATGATTAAGACTCATAGTGTATGTGTGTTGGGAGATGACGTAAGTGAGTTGTTGCCTGATTACAAAGCGGATAAGACACTGGGGAATGAACACCTTGTTAACTTATGGGAGCAAATTGAATTAGCAAAAGAAGACCTCATAGGAAATGAAGATAAAGAAGATATATTAGATTGTTGCCGCTGGATTATGAAAATCATAGTCAGATCGGGACTTGCACTGGTCATAGAAAAAGAACATAAATATACTAGAGATCTATTCCCTGCCTATAAGCTATTTTCAGATTATTACCCAGAGAAAGAATCCGCAATGAAACAAGCGTTGAAATACGCTATTGAGCCTGTGGAAGATCCAAAAGAATTAGTAGATTACTTAAATAAAATGGGACCGTGGATGACCAAAGAAGCAGAAAAATGGTTGCAAGTACATAATCCAAAAAAGCTAAGGAATATGCCGATATAAACAAATTCTAAAGGGGGAGTGGATGACATTGTGGAATTGTGATTTTAAAGTAATGACACAGGAACAAGCGGAGGAAATTACATTCAATTGGCATTATGACGGAGAATATGCTTTTTATCACGGCGCTAACCGTCCGTAATCCCCCACCTTCAAGATTCGAGAGATGTGGGATAAACGGACGATAACTTCCTGATAAGTTTCGCTAACAATAAGTGGGGATCAAACCCCCCACTTATTGAAGTCTCGCTTTATGATATGGAAGCTGATAAAGAGGATCTGGAAGAATTCCTGGATCCGCAAAAACGTGGTAATACTACTTATGCTGTTTTGAATAATAACGAATTGATCGGTTTTTTAAGTGCAAAACAAACGGATGATCTAACTGTAGAAATTGGACTGGGATTGAGACCTGAGTTAACGGGACGAGGATACGGGGAAGCATTCCTAAAAACAAGTATAGCGTTTCTGAGAAGTAAGTTGAATCCAGAAAAGATAAATTTATCCGTAGCGACCTTTAATCAAAGAGCAATCAAAGTATATAAAAAGATCGGATTCAAGGAATTGAATATCTTTATGCAGGAAACCAATGGTGATACCTATGAATTCTTGAAAATGGAATTGGATTGTTAATAGAAAGCAAGTTTATTTAGTCTATTCTGTCTAAAGGGGTGCAGAAGATGAGTCATATCCATTTTGAATTTCCCATCACAGAGAAAACATATAAAGTCAAAGGCGAAAGAAAATTAAAGCTGTACATAATAGAGCCAAAGACACCAAAGAAAAATAGAGCAGCCATTCTCTTCTTTATGGGTGGAACGTTTAAAAAGAATCCTAATTCACCTGCACATTTTCAATATCAGGCAAAATACTTTTCTTCTCAAGGCATGGTAGCAATTTGTGTGGACTATCGGAATGGCGAAGATGAGGGGTTCACCCCTGTTCAAGCAATTGTCGATGCTAAGTCTGCTGTCAGATGGGTTCGAAGACATAGTGATGACTTAGGGATTGACCCGAATAAGATCGTCATGTGCGGTTCATCAGCAGGTGGTTATGTTTGTGTGTCTTCCATTATGCTCCAAGGTTTAGATGACGATGAAGAGGAGGATAACCAAACCCCCAATGCTTTAGTTATTTTTGGTGCTGGTATGGATGGAGTAGATATTATGAGAAGGCGATATCCGCAGTTACTAGACAGGGCAACTGAATTATCACCAATTCATCAAATCAGGAACTGCTTACCTCCTACTTTATGGTTGAGTGGATCGCAGGAAGAAGATGCGCATAGAGCTGGTGGTCTCTTTGAACAAAATAAAAAATTTATAAAGCAGATGATAACTAAAGGGAACGAGATTAAGTTGGTAAGCTATGAAGGTATGGAGCATGGATTTTTTCGCTATGGCAGACATAACAATAAGTATTTCCACATGACTAATACAGAAATTAAAGACTTTCTTGAATCGTTAGAGTTTATCTAATTTAGATGCAGGATCTGGAATGGACTTGTAAAGGGGAAAATATGAAAATTAATCAAAAAACGAACCAAAAAGATAGAGATTATATAAGAGAAAAAGTAATTGAACATAATATGTTAAATTTGCCGGATGAATTGAAAACGCCAAAAGAGGAAGTGTGTTTTGTAATAGAAGATGAAGTGGGGGATGTTATTGGCGGAGTAACAGGGACGATGTTTTGGAATCACTTGCATTTAGATTTTTTATGGGTCGAAAATGAGTTTCGCGGTAAAGGATATGGAAGTGAGTTGTTAAAACAAATCGAAGAGGTTGCAACCGAAAATGAATGCCGGTTGATTTTTCTGGATACGTTTAGCTTTCAAGCGCCGGAATTTTATAAGAGGAATGGATATAAAATATTTGGTGTGATTGAAGACCATCCAAAAGGGTTCAATCAGTATTTCCTAGAGAAAAGACTGTCCTAGGGAGGGACCGGTGTGAAATCAAAGTGGGAGAGTTTGAAAAAAATATTAGGCGGTGAGCTTAAAGGAATTTGTGCTAATCAACTTCATGCTCAACAAAATAAAACAGACTTTATTTTTAATACGGTGGAACCTGTTCTGTATATAAAAAATAATGGTTTAATTACGTATTGGAAAGTTGACTGGGGTGAAACCATGGAAGCTGATGATTATTTGCTGCTTAATGAACAAAGTACTCCTGAGCCAGTTGAATATGAAACGAAAGAAAATTCGCATTATAGACATATTCTGGGAGGATCAGGTATTGAGGTGCAACAAAAAACTATTCAAAACATTAGCGGCTATGGCTTTAAGGATAGAGACGATACATTCCTAACCACTCTATTACTAGAATTAGAAGAAGTGTATATATGCATAAAAGCAGGTCCTGTTCTACAAATTGTCATTTCAAATGAAGCATGTGATGAATTACCGGACGTTATTTTTTCTACATAAGCAACTAAAAATAACAAGAAAAGAGGTCGTTCCTAATGGGCATTAATTTTCACAATCAAGCAAACCGCACAAGTTATACTACTCGTACCGCTGATCAATCATGGCTGGAACTATTAAAGAAGATAGTTCCTTTTGAAAACGTATCACAAGCGTTGGATATTGGGTGTGGAGGGGGGATTTATTCCAAGGCATTATCAGATCTTGGCGCAACTTCGGTTACGGCACTTGATTTTTCTGAAGCGATTCTTGAAGGGGCAAAAGAAAATTGCCGAGATTATCATAATATTTCTTTTGCATACGGCACTGCTTATGAAACGGCTTTAGAAAGTAACAGTTTTGACTTATTACTTCAGAGAGCACTTATTCATCATATTAAAGACTTAGATACCTGTTTTCATGAAGCGTTCAGACTAATACAGGATAATGGCCATATTGTTGTGCAAGATCGAACCCCGGAAGATTGTTTGCTAGAAGGGGATAACAGTCATGTCAGGGGCTATTTCTTTGAATGTTTCCCGCGTTTAATAGAAACAGAAGCAAGCCGACGCTATAAGAGCCACGTTGTAATGGACGCGCTGAAAGAAGCAGGCTTTAAAAATATCAAGGTAATGCAGTTATGGGAAACAAGGAAAGTTTATCAACAAAAAAAGCAATTATTACATGATATTAGTGAAAGAACCGGCCGCAGCATTTTGCACGAATTAGATGACCAAGAATTGCAGTTACTCATTAATCATATCGATGATTCCTTATTGGACAGTACAAACACTCCTATCATTGAAAAAGACAGATGGACGATTTGGGTGGCTGAAAAATAAAGATGTCTGCCCAAACAAAGCACGACAAAACAGGTATCACATAATCAGCAATGCTAAACTGAATAGGAAAGGAGAAGTTTGCTAATGCAAGGGCTTGAAAAAATGCTGGAGAGCATCGATTATATCGAATGCCATTTGAATGAGGATTTGTTGATGAAGGATATTGCTGCTGTAGCCTGTATGTCTAAATTTCATTTTCAACGAATGTTTCTTATGCTTACAGGCTATACAGTTAGTGAATATATTCGAAATCGCCGTCTAACGAAAGCTGCACATGAACTTGTTCATTCCAAAGCAAAGGTAATGGATGTTGCTTTGAACTATGGCTATGAAAGCCCTGAGTCTTTCACCAAAGCATTTCGGAAAATGCATGGAATCAGTCCATCAGCAGCAAAGAAAAATCCGAACTCGTTGAAGGCTTATCCAAAGCTCTCTTTTCAAATTCAGTTAAAGGGTGATGTGGAAATGGATTACAAAATTGTTGAAAAAGAATCGTTTCAAGTTGTGGGAAAAAGTATCCGAACCTCTTGTGTCGGAGGTGAGAATCACAGAAATATAGCGAATTTCTGGGTAGAATCGAATCAGAATGGATTCACAGAGAAGCTTGCTGAGAATGGTGGCAATCTAGGATTATTGGGTATCTGCCTGGATTTTGATCCACAACAGGAGCATATTACTTATTTAATAGGTGCCGAAAAAAATATCGACGAGTTTCCTAAGGATTGGGAAGAAAGAATGGTTCCAGCTGCAACATGGGCTGTTTTTCCGGTACACGGTCCAATGCCAAATGCGATGCCGAAAGTATGGGAGCGGATATTCTCAGAGTGGTTCCCGTCAACAGGCTATCAGCATGCAGGAGGATCAGAAATGGAAGTCTACCCAAGTAAACAAGATCCAGCCTCCGAGGATTACTACAGTGAAATTTGGATTCCTATCAAACAATAAAAAGTCCAATACAGTTTTTAATTGTCCCAATTTGAAATTAAACGTAGTGGAAACATACTGCGAAGGAATGAGACTTTGGCTATGTATCATATTTATGCTAAGTAAGAATCTATCTAATGCTGTGAAATTGTATTTCCATTTGGTGATTATGACATTTTTACTGTGCTTAGCAAAGCTCCGGGCGTGGAACAGCGAAAAGCAGTGCTAGGCATTATCCATATTAAAGATGAGGTATAGATACTAAAGGACACCGCCCAAAATGCTAGCTACATTATTAGTTGTAGAGCAAAACCATAGCGTAGCCAACCACGGAGACTCCCGTGGGACGTGCAGGTGATGAAGATCCACTTTGTGAAGCGCTTCTCTTCACAAAGTTAGCTTCAGCCGTGCCCCACAGGACGCGGAGTGGTTGGACGGAGCGGTATCATAACACTAAGAACATTTCAAAATGGTCTCAAGGTTTAAGAGCACACATCTTGTTACTTGGCAGTTTATACATACAGCACATAAAGAACGCAGGTCATAGCTGCAGTATAGTTGTGGAAGATTCAAAAAATAAAGCATAAGGATCACTATCAATCAAGGAGGTTACCAAGATGAAGCCAACCATCAATATGATTACGATACCAGTACGAAATCTTGAAGAATCAGAAGCATTCTACCGGAAGCTGCTGGAAATACCAGAAGAAAAAATTTCAGCAGGCGACGATCATATCGCATTTTTTCTTGAACAAGATATATCATTGGTCTTATTTGAAAGGAAAGGATTTGCGGAAATGACAGGACAAGCGAATCAAACATTTGATCATTCAACACTAATTCTCACTCATACTGCCACAAGTGAGCAAGAGGTAGACAAAGTATTATTAGAAGCGGAAGAAGCAGGTGGCAGTATTTATAAACAAGGTACTTCAGATGAATGGAGCTACACAGGCTATTTCAACGATCCGAATGGGCATGTTTGGGAAGTTATCGCCTGGAAGTAACAGTATTTAAGGCGTAGCCCAAATCAAAGATAAATAACCTGATAAATACTGTTCTTTCTTTATTATCTGTAAATCGGCTTCCTTCACTAATTCAATAATATCTCGATTTTGATGACATCCCACGATTTTTAAAGCTAGCGGATCGATCGTATGCTGCAGCAAGGCAACAGATTTTCTTGAACTAATTCCGTGTTCCATCATGAGAATTTTTCCGTGAGGCTTACACCATTTTTTGAACTTGGCAAGAACAGAAACTGGATGTCGGTATGCACATAAGGTCATGGAAGATACGACCGTATCAAAACAATTTTCGTCAAAATCGATAGTCTCGATATTGCTTTCCATGAGTGTTGTAGAAACGGAATATTCACGGGCCGTTTCCGCAGCGATTTTCAGCATTTCCGGACTGAAATCCACACCTGTTAGTTCCATATCATTCGTATAAATAGGAAAATTAAGACCGGTACCGATGCCAACTTCCACTACTTTCCCGTATGCCTCAGGAAAGATTTTGTTGCGGAACTTGGACATTCGATCATGGTGCCGACGTTTACTGTAATAATGAGCCTGTTTATTAAATTTTTTAATTAATGATTGTTGATTCATTGTACCATCTTCCTTTTCCAGTTATCACTTCTACACATAACTAATTCGACGTTTTTGATCAAAAACCTTTTTACAGGAAAGAAAAAATGAGTGCCGGTGGTGGATAAGAGTGGCACTCATCACGAGCTAATCCTCGAATTCCTCAATATCAATCACACGCTTCTTCTTCCGATCATTAACCAAGCGGTATAGATGAATCGTCATCAGCCCTTGCTTTAAATGAGCAGTAACCCGATCCTCTCTTACTGCAAAAGGCAAGTCAATTTGTCTTGAGAAATCCCCCTGCATTATTTCCTGTTTGATCAGCTTTCCAGACTGTTCTACCGGAAACAGGGAGCCTTTTAACTCCAGTACATTGTGATCTACAAAGACGTTCACTTGTTTACGATCCTTAATTCCGGGCAAATTAACATAAATGATTAATTCGCTGTCTAATTCATACATGTTAATCGCAGGAATAGGTGGTTTTATCATGTGCTCAAAGTCATCCCAAAAGTTTCCGCCGAAAAAATGATCTAAGTTATTTTTCCAATCATTCATATGTTGAAATGGATCCAATTTTCTCTCTCCCTTTTCTTGTAAAGCTGTGGTAAAATAGTGTCGCTATATATTAGGTTATGTGCCTATTTAAATTCTTGTGCAACATCTCGGAGGTGTACGGCTTGTTAGAAAATGCAATTGTAATGGTAGTTATTATCATGGTGATAAATATAATTTATGTATCGCTCTCTACACTGCGGGTGATCTTAACGTTGAAGGGGAGACGATACATTGCCGCGTCGATTGGTATATTCGAAATCATGATATACACAGTAGGCCTTGGGTTGGTTCTTGATAATTTGGGAGAAATTCAAAACTTAATCGCTTATGGACTCGGTTATGGTCTTGGTGTCATTGTCGGATCAATGATTGAGGAAAAACTGGCGCTTGGATATACGACAGTAAATGTGATATCGTCCAATCCTGATATTTCCTTTACAAAGCAACTAAGGGATAAAGGTTATGGTGTAACAAGCTGGTACGCCTATGGGATGGACGGTGACCGTTTGTCGATGCAAATATTATCTCCAAGAAAATATGAGATGCACTTATATGAAACAATTAAATCCATTGACCCTAAGGCATTTATTATTGCGTATGAACCGAAACAAATTCATGGTGGGTTCTGGGTGAAGAAAGTAAAGAAAGGGAGGATAATCAAAAGTGTCGAAGAAACAGAAGCACAGCAAGAAGCCAAACAAGATGAAGTTTAGTGTGGAAGAAGGCGAAACAATCGAAGCATGTCTGGAACGAATTCGACAAGCTGGTTATGAGCCGACGCGAAGAGTGGAGCAGCCTGTTTTTACAGAAGAAAATGGGCAACCTGTTCCAACTGGAAGAACAATCGAATTTGATGCAAAATTAGCTAAATCCGAACATTAAAATAGACTGCTATTTTAATGTTCGATTTTTTGTTGACAGACTTCAATCGATCTTGTTATCATATGAATGTAGTCAAAAAATCTAACACAACAAGACCTCGTATAATTTGAGAATAAGGCTCAAAAGTTTCTACCCGTCACCGTAAATGATGGACTATGAGGGAAGATGGACGATGATTTCAAGATAGAAAATCATCAGGATAGTCATGGAAACAAGCCTATTCATCTTCTCTCCTGATAGAGAATATGGATAGGCTTTTGATTTATACAAATTTAATAAACAGTAATCGGATAGAAAGTGGGGAGAAACATGGCAGCACAAGTTGGTGTGATCATGGGAAGTATCTCAGATTGGGAGACAATGAAGCATACATGTGATGCATTGGATGAACTAGGTATCAGCTATGAAAAAGAAGTAATTTCTGCACATCGTACACCTGAAGATATGTTCGAATATGCAGAGACAGCTCGAGAGAGAGAGTTGAAGGTCATTATTGCAGGTGCAGGTGGAGCAGCACATTTACCAGGAATGGTCGCATCAAAAACTACTTTACCGGTAATCGGCGTACCTGTTAAAACAAGCACGTTAAGTGGTCTGGACTCGCTCTATTCGATTGTTCAGATGCCAGGTGGTGTACCTGTTGCTACAGTTGCAATTGGAAAAGCAGGAGCAAAGAACGCGGGAATTCTAGCGGCGCAAATTATCGGAACGAGTGATGCAGAAGTTGCCACACGTTTAGCGAACCATCAGGACAGCATGAAACAAAAAGTGTCAGAAATGAGGGATGAGCTTGCCAACCAATAAGCTATTATTCGGATCTACAATCGGTATTATCGGTGGAGGACAGTTAGGGCGCATGATGACAACAGCGGCTAAACATATGGGCTATCGTGTCATTGTACTCGATCCAACGCCAGATTGTCCGACAGCACAAGTAGCGGACGATCAAATTGTTGCAGCATACGACGATTTAGAGGCAGTCAAACAGCTTGCTGAAAAAAGTGATGTCGTGACCTATGAATTCGAAAACGTTGATCTAACAGCTGCACAAATACTAGAAGAGTCAGGCATTCTACCTCAAGGTGCCAACTCATTAAAAGTCACCCAGGATCGGGAGCTGGAGAAGAAAGCGATGGTAGACAGTGATCAGCCTGTTGCCGATTTTGCGATTGTGACTACGAAGCAGGAATTACAAGCAGCAGCAGAAAGAATTGGTTATCCTTCTGTTGCCAAAACGTGCCGAGGCGGTTATGACGGCAAAGGTCAAGTGAAGCTGGCAAGTGAAGCGGACATTGATAGTGCTGCAGAAATGCTAGAACAAGCGGACCGGCTCATCGTAGAGAAGTGGGTACCTTTCGATAAAGAAATCTCGATCGTATTTACAAGAGCACAGAATGGTGATATTGCGTACTTCCCGGTAGCGGAGAATGTTCATCGGGATCATATTCTTCATGCAACGATCGCACCAGGAAACGTGTCAGAAGCGATTGCAGCGAAAGCGCGCCAGGCAGCGAAAGCGATAGCTGAAACAATCGGTGTCGTTGGAACGTTTGCAATCGAAATGTTCGTGTGTGGGGACGACATCCTTATCAACGAATTAGCGCCAAGACCTCACAACTCAGGTCATTACACGATTGAAGCATGCGATGTGTCACAGTTCGAACAGCATATCCGTGCGATTTGCGGAGTGCCATTAATCACGGTTCACGCACATGACGGGGCGGTTATGGTGAATTTGTTAGGGAAAGATGTGGAGCCATTCTTCGCACAGCTGGATAATAACCCGGATGCGCACATTCACATGTATGGAAAATCAGAGAATAAACCACTCAGAAAAATGGGCCATGTTACATTTATTGGAGACAATCCGTTAACGATATATAATGAACTAGTAGAAAAAAAGATAATTGAAGAAAACTAGGAGGAAACATTCATGATTGAACGTTATACAAGAGAAGAAATGGGAAAGATCTGGACAGACGAGAATCGTTTTAAAGCATGGCTTGAGGTAGAAATTCTTGCGTGTGAAGCGTGGAGTGAAATGGGGATCATTCCAAAAGAAGACGTACAGAAAATAAGAGAAAATGCTTCATTCGATATTGATCGCATTTTTGAAATTGAACAAGATACACGTCACGATGTGGTGGCATTTACTCGTGCCGTATCAGAAACATTAGGTGAAGAGAAAAAGTGGGTTCACTATGGCTTAACTTCTACGGACGTTGTTGATACAGCATTGTCTTACATGTTAAAACAAGCGAATGAAATCATTCGTCGTGATATCGTCAACTTTATTGATATTTTAAAAGAAAAAGCAATCGAACATAAAAATACAGTGATGATGGGACGTACACACGGTGTCCACGCAGAACCAACGACATTTGGTTTGAAAATGGCATTATGGTATGAAGAAATGAAACGTAACCTTGAGCGCTTTGATGCTGCGGCCAAAGTGATCGAAACAGGTAAATTATCTGGTGCAGTTGGTACTTACGCCAACATCGATCCTTTCGTAGAAGAATTTGTTTGCGGGAAATTAGGCTTACAGGCAGCACCTGTTTCGACCCAGACCTTGCAGCGTGATCGTCATGCGCAATACTTGTCAGCACTGGCATTAGTCGCAAGCTCGATTGAGAAATTCGCTACGGAAATTCGCAGTCTTCAGAAAACAGAAACACGTGAAGTCGAAGAGTTTTTTGCAAAAGGTCAAAAAGGTTCTTCTGCGATGCCGCACAAACGTAATCCAATCGGATCCGAGAATATGACAGGGATGGCACGTGTGATTCGTGGATACATGATGGCTGCTTACGAGAACGTATCGTTATGGCATGAACGTGATATTTCTCACTCGTCTGCAGAACGTGTGATTTTACCAGATGCAACGATTGCTCTGAATTATATGCTGAACCGCTTCGGAAATATCGTTAAGAACTTAACGGTATTCCCAGAAAATATGAAACGCAATATTGATCGTACGTATGGTGTTATCTTCTCTCAACGTGTATTGCTTTCCTTGATTGATCAAGGCATGAGCCGTGAGGAAGCATATGACATGGTACAGCCGAATGCGATGAAAGCATGGGAAACAGCTACACCATTCCGTGAGTTAATTGAGCAGGAAGAACGCATTACCAGCACATTATCGAAAGAGCAACTAGATGATTGCTTTGACTATACGTATCACTTGAAAAATGTTGATCAGATCTTCAAAAAAATTGGCCTGGCATAAGGAGAGATAAACATGAAAGACAAGCTGTTATATGAGGGGAAAGCAAAGCAAGTTTTCACCGTAGCGGACAATCCGGAATTACTAGTTCTTTCTTATAAAAATGATGCAACAGCCTTTAATGGAGAAAAGAAAGCACAATTCCAAGGAAAAGGCCGCTACAATAATTTAATTTCTGCGAAAGTGTTTGAATACCTGCATCAGCATGGTATTAACAGCCATTTTAAAGAGGCGTTGAATGAGACAGAACAATTAGTAGAGAAAACAACCATCATCCCACTTGAAGTAGTGATCCGTAATGTGGCGGCAGGAAGCATTGTCCGCCGCATCGGAGTGGAGGAAAAACGCATTTTTAATCCACCTGTTATTGAATTGTTCTATAAAGATGACGATTTGGGAGATCCACTGATTAATGATCAGCATGCGTTATTGCTGTCTGATTCTACACCAGAGGATTTAAAGAAAATCAAAGCAATGGCATTACAAGTCAACGAACAACTGCAAGCATTCTTTAAAGAAATTAACCTACAGCTTGTCGATTTCAAGTTAGAATTCGGCCGCAATGCAGCAGGTGACATTGTCCTTTCAGATGAGGTAAGTCCTGATACTTGTCGTCTGTGGGATATCGCAACCGGTGAAAAAATGGATAAAGACGTATTTCGTGAGGATTTAGGTGACTTAGTAACCGTATATGACAATATATTATCTCGACTGGAGGCAAAACAATGAAACTAGTAAAAGTACACATTACATTAAAAGAAGGCGTACTAGATCCACAAGGTAAAGCTGTGCAAGGATCTTTAAATACATTAGGTTATGACAATGTACAGGAAGTTCGTGTTGGGAAATACCTTGAATTAACAGTGAACGATGACGCCAATATTGAGCAGGAAATTGAAGACATGTGCAGTAAGCTGCTTGCGAATCCAGTCATTGAGAATTATTCATATACAGTGGAAGAGGGGGTTGCACAGTGAAGTTTGCTGTCGTAGTCTTCCCAGGTTCGAACTGTGATCGCGATATGTATTATGCAGCAAAGGAAGCATTAGGAGAAGAAGCGGATATGCTTTGGTATAAGGATGCGAACCTTGATGGCTATGACGCCATTCTAATACCTGGAGGTTTCTCTTATGGTGATTATCTTCGCTGCGGTGCAATTGCATCTACATCAAGTGTTGTCAATCAATTACGTGAGAAAGCAGAAGCAGGAGTACCGATTTTAGGTGTATGTAATGGATTTCAGATTTTATTAGAATCCGGACTACTCCCTGGTGCACTATTACGTAATAAAAACTTAAAATTCATGTGTCACTTCGAGAATCTGGTAGTCGAAAACAATCAAACACTTTTCACTTCAGAGTATGAAAAAGGTGAAGTCGTTTCGATTCCGATCGCACATAATGAAGGAAACTATTATTGTGATGAAGAAACACTTGCTAGTTTAAAAGCAAACAACCAAATCGTTTTTACGTATCAAAATAATCCAAATGGTTCTGTTGCAGATATTGCCGGAATCACGAATGAAAAAGGAAATGTACTAGGCATGATGCCACACCCTGAACGTGCGGTGGAAGCAATCTTGAATAGTGATGATGGATTGAAATTATTCCAATCAATGTTAGCGAACTGGAGGGAACGTTATGTTGCAGGCGCCTGAACTTAGCCCGGAGCAAGTGGAGCAAGACAAAGTCTATCAAGAAATGGGTTTAACTGATAAAGAATATGACATGATCAAGGACATCATGGGTCGTCGTCCGAATTTCACTGAGATCGGTATCTTTTCTGTTATGTGGTCGGAGCATTGCAGTTACAAAACGTCGAAACCATTATTGAAGAAATTCCCGACAGAAGGACCACAGGTTGTCCAAGGTCCAGGTGAAGGTGCGGGGATCGTCGATATTGGTGATGGTCAAGGTGTTGTGTTTAAAGTGGAAAGTCATAATCACCCTTCTGCAGTAGAGCCATATCAAGGTGCAGCAACTGGTGTCGGTGGTATTATCCGTGATGTTTTCTCAATGGGTGCGCGCCCGATTGCATCCTTAAATTCCTTGCGCTTCGGTAATCTGAATACTGGTCGCGTTAAATACCTTTTTGATGAGGTTGTTCACGGTATTGCAGGTTACGGTAACTGTGTGGGAGTACCGACAGTTGGCGGCGAAGTACAGTTTGATGACTGCTATGAAGGGAATCCGCTGGTAAATGCGATGTGTGTCGGTCTCATTGATACAAAGGATATCCAAAAAGGGATTGCAGCAGGAGAAGGCAATACGATTATGTATGTTGGTTCAAAGACAGGGCGTGACGGTATTCACGGTGCAACCTTCGCTTCCGAAGATTTGTCTGAAGACTCTGAAAGCAAGCGTTCCAACGTTCAGGTTGGTGACCCTTTTATGGAAAAATTATTAATTGAAGCATGTTTAGAAGTGATTCATTCTGATGCATTAGTCGGAATCCAGGATATGGGTGCGGCAGGTCTTACCTCTTCTGCAAGTGAAATGGCAAGTAAAGCAGGCATGGGTATGGAAATGAACCTAGACCTGATCCCGCAACGTGAAGCGAATATGACGGCATATGAAATGATGCTTTCTGAATCACAAGAACGTATGCTGTTATGTGTGAAAAAAGGCGAAGAACAAGAAATTATTGATATTTTTAGAAAATATAATTTAGAAGCAGTTGCTGTTGGTGAGGTAACGAGCGATAAGATGTTCCGTCTATTGCACAATGGTGAAGTCGTAGCAGATATTCCAGTCGATAATTTAGCAGAGGATGCACCGATTTTTCATAAAGATTCTAAAGTGCCTGCTTATTATGAAGAATATCAAAAAATGCCAGCTTACCTTCCAGAAGTAACGGATCATGCCAAGACATTAAAGCAGTTATTACAACAACCAACGATTGCGAGCAAAGAATATGTCTATGACCAGTATGATTCGATGGTACAGGCCAATACCGTGTTCTCACCAGGTTCAGATGCAGCGGTACTACGTGTCCGCGGCTATGATAAGGCGTTAGCGATGACGACAGATTGTAACTCTCGCTATATTTATCTTGATCCAGAGGTTGGCGGCAAAATTGCCGTAGCGGAAGCAGCTCGTAATATTGTTGCATCAGGTGCAAAGCCGTTAGCGTTAACAGATGGTTTGAACTTCGGTAATCCAGATAAACCAGAGAACTTTTGGCAAATGGAAAAAAGCGTAGACGGTATGAGTGCCGCAAGCTTGAAACTCAACACACCAGTCATCAGCGGTAACGTATCACTTTACAATGAATCAAACGGTCAAGCGATCTTCCCAACTCCTGTAGTAGGGATGGTAGGCTTACATGAATCATTGGATCACATTACACCTTCTCACTTCCAGAATGAAGGGGACCTTATCTACGTGATCGGCGAAACAGAAGCAGAATTCGGTGGCAGTGAGCTGCAGAACCTGTTAGAGGGAAAGTATTTCGGTAAAGCGCCGGCGATCGACCTGGATGTCGAAGCAAAACGCCAGGAGCAATTACTGCAAGCAATCCGTGCAGGCCTAGTTGCATCTGCTCACGATATTGCAGAAGGTGGATTAGGTGTAGCATTAGCAGAAAGTCTGTTTGATACAAAATCATTTGGCGCAGATGTACAAGTAACAGAAGACGTAACGAGCGCATTATTTAGTGAAACACAATCGCGTTTTGTCGTGACAGTAAGTGAAGCAAACCGTGAAGCATTTGAAGCAAAAGTGCAAGATGCCAAGCGTATTGGAACGGTAACAAATACGAAGAAATTGGTTGTGCGAAGTGGTGAAACTGAAGCAATCACAGAAGATGTAGACACATTACAACAGCTGTGGAAAGGAGCTATCCCGTGCTTGCTGAAATCAAAGGCTTAAACGAAGAATGTGGTGTATTCGCGATTTGGGGACATGAGAAAGCAGCCGAAATGACATATTACGGTTTACATGCTCTTCAGCATCGTGGACAGGAAGGTGCAGGAATCGTAACAACAGATGGTGAAAGATTACACGCTCACAAGGGTGTAGGATTAGTCAATGATGTCTTTTCAGAAAACGAATTTTCGCGCTTGCAAGGGCATGCGGCGATTGGTCATGTACGCTATGCAACACAAGGCGGTGGCGGCTTTGAGAACGTGCAGCCGCTCGTTTTCCGCTCCCAGACAAACAGTATGGCGCTGGCGCATAATGGAAACTTGGTAAATGCCAATCAGCTTAAAAGTCAGCTGGAAGCACAAGGCAGTATTTTGCAAACTACATCAGATACGGAAGTTATTGCGCACTTAGTGAAGCGCAGTGGCAATGTGCCGATGGAGGATGCGATCACATCAGCGTTAGGAATGATTAAAGGAGCATATGCGTTCTCGATTTTAACAGAGGACCAGTTATTTATTGGCCTTGATCCGCGTGGTTTGCGCCCGTTATCAATTGGCAGATTAGGAGATGCATATGTAGTAGCTTCCGAAACCTGTGCATTTGATTTAATCGGTGCAACCTATGAGCGCGAAGTTCGACCAGGTGAATTAATGGTGATCGATCATGATGGACTGCGCACTAAGCAGTTCACATCACCGATGCAACGTACGCTTTGTTCAATGGAATATGTTTATTTCTCTCGTCCAGACAGTGACTTGAACGAGAAAAATGTACATGCGAGCCGTAAAACAATGGGAAAACAATTAGCATTGGAATCACCAATTGAGGCAGATGTTGTAACAGGTGTACCTGATTCCAGTATTTCGGCAGCCATCGGTTTTTCCGAAGCAACGGGCATTCCATACGAGCTTGGTCTAATCAAAAACCGCTATGTCGGTCGTACCTTTATTCAGCCTTCACAAGAATTACGTGAGCAAGGTGTAAAAATGAAACTGTCGCCTGTCCGAGGCATTGTAGACGGTAAACGTGTTGTCATGGTCGATGATTCCATAGTTCGTGGAACAACAAGTCGTCGTATTGTTCGACTTTTAAAAGAGGCAGGAGCTACAGAAGTGCATGTAAGAATTGCTTCACCTCCCATCCAGAATCCTTGTTACTACGGTATTGATACCTCGACAAAAGGGGAATTAATCGCATCTAATTATTCGATTGAGGAGATGCGCGAGATTATTGGAGCAGACAGCCTTGCCTTTTTATCTGCAGAAGGATTAGAGCATTCAATTGTAGAAGAACGTGATGTGCACGATTATGGCGTCTGCCAGGCATGTTTTACAGGAAATTATCCAACGGAAATCTATCCGGATACGATCATTCCTGCCTATAAAGAGTAAAGTGGCCATAAAACGGGTGAAAGTGGCCATAAAATTGCTAAAAGTGGCCAAAAAACACTCGAAAGTGGCCATAAAAAAAGAACTCACCATAAAGGAGTTAAGCGAATGAGTGATATCTATAAAGATGCTGGCGTCGATGTTCATGCTGGTTATCAAGCTGTCGATTTAATGAAAAAACATATCGCCAAAACCAATCGTCCGGAAGTGATTGGCGGAGTCGGAGCATTTGCTGGCCTCTTCGATTTAAGCAAATTCTCGTATGAAGAGCCTGTGCTCGTCTCTGGTACAGATGGCGTCGGAACAAAATTGAAATTAGCCTTCGCAATGGATAAGCATGATACAGTAGGTATTGATTTAGTCGCGATGTGTGTCAATGATATAGTAGCACAAGGGGCAGATCCATTATTTTTCCTTGACTATATCGCTTGTGGAAAAAATGAGCCAACGAAAATTGAACAGATTGTCAAAGGAATTACCGACGGCTGTGTCCAAAGTAGTGCAGCACTAATTGGCGGGGAAACAGCTGAAATGCCTGGTATGTATGATGATGGTGAATATGACCTTGCCGGATTCGTTGTTGGTATTGCAGATAAAAAACAAATCATTACAGGTGAAAACATTCAAGCAGGCGATAAGATCATTGGTCTTGCTTCATCAGGTGTGCATTCGAATGGCTTTTCACTAGTACGTAAAATCATCGAAGATAAAGGATTAAGCTATCAGGATGATGTTGCAGAACTTGGCACAACACTCGGAGGAGCGTTATTAGCACCAACCCGTATTTATACAAAAGCAATTCAACAGTTGAAGTCTGATTTGACTGTTAAAGGGATCAGTCATATTACAGGCGGTGGTTTTCACGAAAACTTGCCACGTGCATTACCTGAAGGTCTTGGCGTCAAAATTCAATCTGATTCATGGCAAAAGCCTGCCATTTTTGATTACTTGCAAAAACAAGCAGGATTTAATGAAGAAGATATGTATGGTGTATTTAATATGGGAGTAGGCATGGCTGTTATCGTGGAAGCGCACGAAGCAGATATGGCACTTCAGTTATTAGAAGATATTGATGAGCAAGCATACGTCATTGGTGAAGTGACTGAAGAAGCTGGGGTGACTTTCTCTAATGACTAGACTAGCAGTTTTCGCATCTGGAACCGGCAGTAATTATGATGCCATTATAGAAGCAAGCCAAAATGGTTCACTGGAAGCAGAGGTAGCACTACTCGTTTGTGATAAGCCGCAAGCCAAGGTAGTAGAGAAGGCGAAACAAAATGGAACGCCTGCTTTCGTCTTTGATCCGAAGCAATATCGTAATAAAGCAATGTTCGAAGCGAAAATTGTAGAAGTTTTGCAGGAAGAGAAAATCGATTATATTATTCTGGCAGGTTATATGCGCTTAATCGGCGAAACATTACTGCGTCCATTTGAAGGCAGAATCATTAACATTCATCCATCGCTGTTACCAGCATTTCCTGGTTTGGATGCGATTGGACAAGCTTTTGATGCTGGGGTGAAAGTAGCTGGCGTTACCGTTCATTACGTTGATGAAGGGATGGATACCGGTACGATCATTTCCCAGGAAGCAGTCAAGATAGAAGAAGATATGACGAGAGAGGACCTGCAGCGTGCGGTCCAAACGGTCGAACATAGCCTCTATCCAGAAACGATCCAAAAACTGATCTCGAGAGGAGAATAACGGTGAAGAAACGAGCATTATTGAGTGTTTCTGATAAAAGTAATCTAGTACCTTTTGCAGAAGGATTAGATAAATTAGGATATGAATTAATTTCAACAGGTGGTACATTGAAAGCTTTAAAGGAAGCAGGACTTCCGGCGTTAGGTGTATCAGAAGTAACTGGATTCGATGAGATTCTCGATGGACGCGTCAAAACGTTACATCCGTTTATCCATGCCGGTTTACTCGCAAGACGTGATGAAGATTCTCATGTGAAACAGCTGGAAGAACGCGACATCGCTCCAATTGATGTGGTAGTCGTGAACTTGTATCCATTTAAAGAAACGATCGCAAAACCCGAAGTAACGGAAGCAGATGCGATCGAAAATATTGATATCGGTGGTCCGACGATGCTGCGCTCTGCATCGAAAAATTTCCGTGACGTAACAGTTGTAGTGGACCCAGCAGATTATGATGCTGTGCTGGAGCAACTGGCTGACAACGGTGGTTCTCATGAATTCCGTAAAGGTCTAGCAGCGAAAGTATTCCGTCACACTGCAAACTATGATGCGATGATCGCGAACTATTTTGTAGATATTACGGAAGAGCAAGACCCGGAAACATTTACCCAAACGTTCGAAAAAGTACAATCATTACGCTATGGTGAAAATCCTCACCAAAAAGCAGCGTTTTATAAAGAAGGAAATGTCAAAGGTGCTTCCATTGCCAATGCGAAGCAACTGCATGGTAAAGAACTATCCTACAACAATATTCAGGACGCAAATGCAGCGCTCGAAATTGTTCTTGAATTCCCAGAGCAGCCAGCAGCAGTAGCCGTTAAACATATGAATCCATGTGGTGTTGGAATCGGTGAAACATTATCAGATGCTTTCCAAAAAGCGTATGAAGCAGATTCTATCTCCATCTTTGGTGGAATTGTTGCCTTAAATCGTGAAGTGGATGCGGCAACTGCCAATCAATTAAAAGAAATCTTCTTGGAAATCGTCATTGCGCCAAGTTTCTCTCAAGAAGCAATTGATATTTTGACAGTGAAGAAGAATATCCGTCTACTTGAGACGCCAATGGAAATCAATGAGCAAGACAACAAAAAAGTAGTCAGCGTCATTGGTGGTTTACTTGTGCAAGATCGAGATAATGGTCGTGTCTTGGCGGAAGACTTAGACGTCGTTACTGATCGCAAGCCTGATGCTAGTGAAATAGACGAATTAATTTTTGCCTGGAAAGTTGTGAAGCACGTGAAGTCCAATGCAATCGTTGTTGCAAAAGGGGACCAGACGCTTGGTGTTGGTGCCGGACAGATGAATCGTGTTGGTGCAGCTAGTATCGCTTTTGAACAAGCAGGTGAGAAAGCGAACGGTGCGGTGATGGCTTCAGATGCCTTTTTTCCAATGCCAGATACAGTAGAAAATGCGGCGAAAGCAGGCATCAAAGCAATTATCCAGCCTGGTGGATCGAAGCGTGATCAGGATTCGATCGATGAATGTAACAAGCATGGCATCGCAATGGTATTAACTAAAATGCGTCACTTTAAGCACTAAAAAAAGGTGGAGGATTCTCAAGCAATTGGGAATCCTTTCGTATAATTAGAGGAGGTTCTCCATGAAAGTATTAGTAATCGGCGGTGGTGGCCGTGAGCATATTATTGTGAAGAAATTAAAAGAGAGCAAGCGAGTAACCGACATTTTTGCTGCACCTGGAAATGGCGGTATTGCACAGGAGGCAACTTGTGTCGCGATTAAAGATGATGCGATTGAAGAATTAGTTGCATTCGCTCAAAAAGAAGCAATCGACTGGACGATTGTAGGCCCGGAGGTTCCTCTAACCAAAGGTGTTGTTGATGCCTTCCGTGCCAAGAATTTAAAAGTGTTCGGACCGTCCAAAGCAGCAGCGATCATTGAAGGAAGTAAAGATTTTGCCAAAGCATTTATGAAACAATACGACATCCCGACTGCAAAATACCGAACTTTTACCGATGTCGAAAAAGCGAAAGCTTACATACGAGAAGAGGGCGCGCCAATCGTCATCAAAGCAGATGGACTTGCAGCTGGTAAAGGTGTAGTTGTTGCGATGACAGAGGAAGAGGCACTCGCAGCAGTAGAAAATATGCTTATCGATAACAAGTTCGGAGACGCTGGCAGTCGTGTGGTTATCGAAGAATTTCTGGAAGGAAAAGAATTCTCCCTTTTCGCTTTTGTAGATGGAGAAAATGTGTACCCAATGGTCCCCGCTCGTGATCATAAACGTGCTTATGATCACGATGAAGGCCCAAACACAGGAGGAATGGGCGCTTTTTCACCAGTTTCAGACCTTGCATCTGAGCATGTATCCTATACAGTCGACAAAATCTTAAAGCCAGTAGCAAAAGGCATGAAACAAGAAGGTCGTACTTACACAGGCGTGTTATACGGTGGCTTAATCGAAACAAAGGAAGGGCCGAAAGTCATTGAGTTCAACGCTCGCTTCGGTGACCCCGAAACGCAGGTGGTACTGCCACTCTTAGAGAATGACCTGATTCAGGTAATAGAAGACGTCAGTGCTGGAAAAGACCCGCAGCTAAAATGGAAAGACGGCTACGCGATTGGAACAGTCGTTGCTTCAAAAGGATATCCAGGTGCTTACGAAAAAAACGTGAAGCTCCCAGACCTAGAGACAGAAGACGATATCTACGTCATCCACGCCGGAACAGGCCAGGGAGAAGAAGACGGCTCATTCCATTCAACAGGCGGCCGTGTCCTGCTAGTTGGATCGATTCAAAACAGCCCAGAAAAAGCACAAGAAAAAATTTACCAGTATTTGCAACGATTCGATCAGACGGATGACTTTTTCTATCGTAAAGATATTGGATTTGCCGAAAAATAAAGATGTGTCTACAATTAGCCGAACGATACTTCGAATACCGAAGTCGTTCGGTTTTTTTGTGTGTGGGGTTTGTGGGTGAATGGGAGGTATTCGCGAATAAAGAGAGGAGATCGCGAATAAAAAGGGAAATTCGCGAATAAAGAGAGGAGATCGCTAATAAAGAGGGAAATTCGCGAATAAAGCGATAGCTCTCTGCAAATAAAGAAAGCTTCATCCGAGTACTATTACTCGAATAGAAGCTTACTTAATGACAACGATGAATGATGATTAACTTTTTAAGGCATCCTTTTGTTTCTGCTTTCTGGTTGACCAAATAACAATTCGTATAACTTAATAGTTATAATTATTTTTCGAGCAAGGTCATCGCATCCACTACATCACAAGTTCCGCTCTCATCAAGAAAATTTTGAATTATCGTATTATGAGAGCAACCTATGATTAGTAAAATTCGCTTATCATTCGATTGGATTAACCGGGATAAATTTGAAAAGATAATTAAATTTCGTTTATACCACCAACTCAGCCATTCAATGCCGACATAGTGATTGAAATCTCCGATTCGGGCAGTGTTCACGTAAAATGAATGTAAATAATCAAGCCATGAAGACTCATTTAATTCCTTGTAGTAATCTAATAAAGATTTTTCATCCGATAAATTGGGTACTGTAAAGTCATCGAATAATTCATTGTATAATGCTGGCTGATGTTCTTCTAACCATTTTTGTATATCACCAAAACTAGCAGATGGTGTTCCCATCCAATCAATAGGATGAATTGCTTTAAGTTCAGATTCGAATGCAGCACGAAAACCTATTTGATATATCTCGCTCAGCTCCAATCTGAAATTACCAGATAAAAATTGTTTATATTTTTGATTTAATAATTCATGCTGATCTACTTCCATTTCGACAGCTATTTTTGTCGGTTTAAATGTACTGATCTTTGAGATAACCTCTACCATTTCTGCTTGTCTGCGATCTGACAATAATGCTTCGTTATTTCTCATATGAAACGTTCCAAGTATACATACTTCAGGTCGCTTTCCACTCATATCACGGCCTCCTTTACAATGTTAAAACCATTTGTTTTGTCTGAAGTGGATGACCATATAATACATCTTCATACTCTTTTACCACAGTAAATCCCCTGGCTGTATAAAACGATTCGCCGACTGTGTTTCCTTTTTCCACCTCAACATATAATTCTGAACAAGTCTTTATTTCTTTTAAAATGGCAGTAAGAAGCTTTGTGCCAACTCCTTTACCATGCATATCTTTATATAAATAAATCGCCCCCAGTTCTGCATGGTTTTCGTTTGTGAAGGCATTTGCGAATCCCATGATTTCTTCATTTACTTCTGCAACGAAAAGAATGGTCTGTTCCACGCGTCTTTGCATGGATACGTCAGAATAGGCATTGTCTAAAAATTTATCCTGAATAGTTTCAGGGATAAGTCCGTCATATGTTTCATGCCAGCTAATCGAAGCAACCTTTTGTATGGCTGCAATATCTTGAGGGATTGCTTTTCTAATTGTTATACACATATTATTTCGCAACCTTTCTAAAATCTGTCTATTATATATATTCTACATTTTTCCACCAATTCCTTGTATCTGCGTTATGATAAAATAGATACAATGAGGAGAATTGAGGAATAGATAGGAGAACAACATGAATATAAAAATTGAGAAACTAGAACAACCGACTGCATCTATTGTAGAGGTCATGAATCGCTGGGAAAATGATGGTCAATTAATCCCGCTGGTACGTCGTAATCGGAATGAGGAAGAGTTAAACAAACGCGAGCAGGTGACAATTGAAAAAGTAAAGCAACGACTGGAAAAACAACACGTCTATTTAATTTACCTTGAGGACCAGCTGGTTGGTGAGATCAATTATGCGGTTGACCCGCATTATCTCTATAAGCACGAACAGGGAAGTGTGATGCTAGGCATTACCATAGGTGAATCAGAAGCTCGAGGAAAAGGTGTTGGCTATCAGGCTATCCGTCAGATAGAAAATGAAGTGAGACGACATGGATTGAAGCGTGTAGAGTTAGGAGTTTTTGCATTTAATAAGCATGCTAGAAAATTATATAAGAAACTAGGTTATGAAGAAATTGGCTTTATCGATAATTTTACTTTCTGGCAAGGTGAAATGTGGCGTGACATCCGAATGGAAAAGTATATTAACCGTAATGGAAGTATATGTTAAAATGTAAGTGTACCAATTCCTCTGAAAAGTAAGGTGAAACAATGATTATCATCGAAACAGAACGACTGTATATAAGAGAATTAAAGTTCGAGGATGCCGATCAGTTATCGAAGGTACTTTCCGATCCAGAGTCAATGCGATATTATCCAGAGCCGTTCAGCCCGGAGAAAGTGAAGAATTGGATCAGCTGGAACATAGAAAATTACCAGGAATATCATCATGGATTATGGGCGGTTGTATTAAAAACAACTGGTCAATGTATAGGGGACTGTGGCATTACCATGCAAGAGGTTGAGAATGAATTAGTCCCCGAAATAGGGTTTCATATTATAAAGGAATATGCCAATCAAGGATATGCCACAGAGGCTGCGCTTGCCTGCAAAACATATGCTTTTGATACATTAAAATACCAGTCAGTCTATTCGTACACAACGATTGATAATTTCCCGTCACAACGAGTGGCAGAAAAAATAGGGATGAAAAAGCTCAAAAGTTTTGTAAAAAATGGCCGGGAGCATATTATACAAGTGGCTGTTCAAGATACATGATCGTTACGTTAGGAAGCCATTCTCTGCTTTCTCATTCTGATCGTCTGGATAGCAGTCGTTATCACAAACGAAATTGTGAAAAACAATGTTGATTCGATAAAATGCTCATTACCGCATGAGACGTCACCACCAGGAAATCTCTCCAATTATCTTCAATTGCTAAATAGGATGCAATCCAGGACGTAGCAATGCATTATAACCAAACACCAACAGGAACATAGTTCAATACATTTTACGTTAATGGATTCAACTAATCATGGAAAAAGGAAGGCGGCATTTTTATAAATGAGAAAACGATTATGGATCGCAGTTTTAACGTTTCTGGTTTTAATGTTTGTCGCGTTTGAGCAATTATATTATCCAGCAATGCCGATTGATTCCATTAGTAAAAAAGAAGTATTGGATATAATGGAGCATTCAACAGCAAATATAGTAAAAATAACCGAAGAAGAAAAAGCAGATTGGTTTATTACAGAGACTGGAGCAGGGAGTGAAGGTGTTTTTAAAGAGATGCTGGGAAACAAAGGATGGAATTTTCAAAAACAGGACGGAAGTGGCTATTTTTTCGTGAAAGATGCCGAAACCATTATTGTAACGACACAAAATTGGACAGGAGAATATCTTTTGGTGAAAGTGCCTGATAAGTGGGCGGAGTAGTGGTTGCTGAAAAAAATAGCTTTAAAATAGGAGGAGAATATGAATAACACATTTGTAATAGAGTCAGATGCTTCTTATTCATTAAATTTTTTGTTATACATACAAAACATGTATCTTAATCACCATTTTCCCAGAGAAGACCAAAAATTTCCTTATACTACCTGCGAAGTGGCATTTGAAACAGACTTTGAAGAACAATTTCAAAAGATATGGGATAAGGTACAACAGAGGATCACCGAGGATCATGTAATGGATACACGGATATTTTGGGAAGAAAAAGATTTGTTCAGGCAACATTTGATTAAGGATTATGCTGCATTCTTCCATATTTACGATTCATTTAAGGTTTGGTGGAATAGCTTTGCCGGCAGGTTCACAATAGAAAGAGCAGTCGATGAATTCGGACAGTCATTGTATACGGATTTAGCAAATTCTTTAGCAGATAAAGGAATCATACCGCAAAAAAGATTAAGAATTAGCTTATTGTACGATGAATGCATGTCCATAAAAAATCAGTATTCTCCATATTTCGCTGTTATTCCAATCGAGCATTTCTACACCAAACTTGACGAGCTTGTCCATCAGGTAGAAAAAACGATTATTTAAAATGGACAAGCGAATTCGATTCTTCTTTAATTAATCATATCCCTGACGCTAGGAACATTACGAGGTGAAATCTCTACCGTTTCAGAAGTGAAAACTTCCACATATATGCTGCCTCCGATTTTCTTTGAGCGAATGAGGAGCGGCTGGTTATAATTGTTCATGAATGTAAAGTCAGGACCATACCAGCTCACTGTAGCGTCACGTCCTGGTGGTACATAAGGGACTTTCTTGCTGTGTGAATAACGTTCCAGTACTTGTACTCCAGCACGGTCAATGGCATTATATAACGTGGAAGATACTTGGCAAATTCCTCCGCCAATGCCTTGTGTTAATTCTCCTTTGACAATCTCAGGCGCAGGAAGATAACCTCTTTCTTTCGTTCTTTTTCCGACCACATTGTTAAATGAAAAAGTCCCGCCAGGAAAGATGACATGATTGTTAATGGCTTCTGCTGCTAACATGATATTATGTGCCCGCTCTTTTTTGTTGGAGTTAAAATACGTTATATATTGTCCGATTTTCTGTTTGCGAATTTTTGACAATAATTGCTCATCTACAGCCGGTTGCACTTCGACAAGAGGAACTTCTAGATTTGCTGGGGTATCTTGATAAAAATGGCTCAAAAACATTTCTTTAAATTTTGTACGGTCCAATTTATAGCCGACTTCGCCAGAAACGATGGCGCCGTTATCATTAATGGTTGCATCTACAGGGCTTTGATATATATTTTGTTCCAGTTGTTCGATCATTTCTGAGAATTTGTCTTGATCAAGTACAGGATCATCAAGAAAAGGAACCATCAGATCTGCCTTGTTGATAGTTGAAACAGACTTTCCTTTATACGTAATGATGATGTCATTTGAAACCATAACAGGATTAGAAAAGAGAAAGATAATCATTAAAAAAGTCATTTTCATTATAAACAAGCCTCCTGCTTTTAGTATGACTAAGAGGCGAGATTTCATGTAATGATTTGCAAATACGCAGCTTGAAAATAGTGATCTTTATTATTCGATCACAAATTCTGCAGATACGATTAATCCTTCATTAATCACTTTTACAATTCGATATTGACCAGAAGACAGTTCAAAATCAAGTTGATTAACCTTTGTTCATAGGATTCATTTGGCTGCAGTACAATTCCTATCATCATCCAGTCCTGATTATTTTTGAAAGGGATTTTATACCAAGCATCATTGACATATGTCTCCAGTTGATATGGCGCACCAAAAGTGATGGATGAGTCACTATTATTTAAAATTTTAAATGAGATTTCCTTTTGGTTTGAGGTGTATTTGTTTTGAGCCACTGTCATTTTTACAGCATTATTTTTTTTCAGTTCACCATACTCTGATGTGGATAGGTTTTCTGTTAAGCCATGATTGCATCCTGCAAGCAGTAATAGTAAGCAGAGTGTACCCAGTGAATTTTTTAATATCATTTTTAACACCCTTGGTTAAACTATTTTTAAAACGCAATTGCTTTTGGTCCAAATTTCTTTTTGAGCTGTTCTTTTATCTCTACTGTATCTTCTTCCGATAAAAAATCAGTGAAAATTTGCTCCTCTTTACCATTTTCCAGCTTGAATAAAATAACTGTGTTAATTTGTACAACACGATCGACCTGATCAAACGAAACCAATTTCCTGGAAAGAACAGGACCGCGATAAATGGATACATGATCGTCATTCATGATCAGGTAATTTCTTCTCGGCAAGGTAAGATAATAATACGACTTATAAACGCCAAATAAAATAATCAAACTAATAAAAATGGTCGAAAGCCATAATGTGGTGCCTTGTATATTTACATCTAATAACATAAAGATAAATCCGATAACAACGATACAAAGAAAAACTAATGTAGATATACCTTCCTTTTTCCATTTCTTTTGGGCAATGAAATGATAATGCATGTTAATTTCTCCTTTTCTGGGGCATAGGTATTTGATGCTTTAGAAGCAAATTCAATTAGTGCATCGAAAAAGATATTGTAATAAAAACAACGTATTCGCAAAGTAATTTCTTTTCGTCTCATATGCATTTTAATATAAAAGCTCCTCTATACTCCATCATTACATAATTTTTGCGATAAGCTTATTTTAACTTATATTACCAATAATTCAACATGGTATAAAATTTAGTTGCAAAGGATTTTTAATTTCTGGAGTAAAATTATGGAATAATATGCTATGATGGAACTATTAATTATTCTGGTTGAACTACTGCAAAAAAGTAAACCAGAATTAACAGAAAGGTAACCAACAATGTGGACTGAAGAACAAATTATTAAATTCATTCATGAAGATAAATGGATGTTGGAAGTATTAAAGGCGGCAAAGTCTTTCCATTTACCAGATTGGTGGATATGTGCAGGATTTGTCCGTTCCAAAATATGGGACATGCTACACGGGTGCAATGAGCGAACGCCTCTCTCTGATATTGACGTTATTTATTTTGATCCGACAAACACTGAAGAATTGGTGGAAAAGAAACTAGAAGAAAAACTTAGTGCCATCATTCCCGATTTGCCATGGTCTGTAAAGAATCAAGCAAGAATGCATTTGAAAAACAACACGTCTCCTTACTCCTCATCGATTGATGCCATTTCTAAATTTCCCGAATCTGCAACAGCTTTAGGCCTTACATTAGATGATCATGACAAAGTCATATTAACTGCTCCTTGTGGAATTTATGATGTTCTTCATTTAGAAGTGAAACCGACACCTTTTTTCAAGGGGTCATCTGAACGAATGGAAATCTATCGAGACCGCATATTTAACAAGAAATGGGATGAAACGTGGAGACGATTGAAGATTTTTGGTGTCGATTGAGAATAGAAAATAGTAGGAGGAGCGGGGATGATAGCTAACGGTAAAAGTAAACATGATTTCTCGCCTTTGTTACGTCATGTTTATCATACTTTTAAACAAGTTGATTGTTCTGGAGCAGCAACCTATGTTATCCATCATGATTCTGTTGTGTTAGAAGAATATATAGGAAAGCATTCAAAACAAATGAATGCAAGGCTAGTCCAGCAAGATACACAATTTCATGTAGCATCTGTAAGGAAAAGCTATATTGGTTTCGCGGTAGCGTATGCTGTTCATTCTGGTTATATTGAAAGTATTGATGATCCAGTAATAAAATATGTACCTGAGATAGAAGGATACATGGAAAAACACCAAAATCAGACATTTACTAACACATACTCATGGTCTGCATCAAATGGAAAATAGAGTATATAGGGAAAAGCCAGCAGGTGACGCCTGGATATATAGACAGATTGGCATTAATGCTTTAATCGAAATAGTAAAACGAACAACGAAACAGACAATCTCAGACATTTTACATAATCAAGTCTTTCATCCTTTAGGTTTCTCGGAATCCGATTGGTATGCTGATAAACAAGAAAAATTAATAGAGGTTATCGAACCAAGTGACGAGGAAGATCATTGGAAAATCAATAAAGATACATCAGGAGAAAAAACAAATATGTATGTTTCAGCCAAGGAGTTAGCCTATTGGGGTTATTTACACTTAAAGAATGGAAAAATAAATGATAAACAATATGTACCTGAGAAAATGATCAAAATGGCGACTTCCCTCCAAAGTCCGACTGCGGAAGATGTTAATCGACCACAGAATGGATTTCTCTGGTTTGTGAAGGATTTACCTGCTGCAAGGTCTGAAATAGGGGAGAAAGTACCTAAGGGATCATTCCAAATCCTTGGTTATACAGGTGTTACATTGTTAGTAATTCCAAATGAGGATTTAGTTGCGGTTCGTATGTTTAATAGTTTTGGGTCACCTGAGGGCTACGATTATTTATCAGATGTTAGATCGTTCGGAGATACAATAATGAGTTGTTTAGAAAAATAATGATACATGATAAAAAGGAATGCATGAAGGTGATAATAAAATATGAATAAATCCATTGTTACACTACATCCGTATAATCCAGAATGGACCAATCTATTTGAATATGAGAAAAAAAGGATTACTGCTGCACTTGGTGATAAAATGATTGGAATTGAACACATCGGAAGTACTTCGATCCAGGGACTAAAGGCAAAGCCGATTATAGATATTATGGCAGGGGTTCAAGATCTCGACGAGGTTCATGGTTTTATTAGTGAATTAGACGAAATAGAGTTTGAGTATGTTCCCAAACCTGAATGGAAGGATAGGAAATTTTTTCGGAAGGGTTTCTGGGGAAAAGGGACTTGCCACCTGCATATTTGTGAATACAACAGCAAGGAATGGGAAGAGAAGTTATTGTTTCGTGATCATCTCATGCAACATCCTGTGGTAACAAAAGAATATGAGCTATTAAAAGAAGAGCTGGCAGAAAAGTATAAGTTTGACCGGCTAGTTTATACGAAGATGAAAGAGCCGTTTATTAAACGAGTTATATTGAAAGCGAAAAGGAGAAGTGATTGATGAGAGACAGTCCTGTGACCAAGAATGAATGTTATGCTTATCATATCGTAACTCGCAAAAAAATGAATGTAGGTCAGATAATTAATTTTGACAAGAATCAAAAGTATACATTATACAGCTTCTTTTTCGAAAAAGAGCAAAGGAATGCTAACGGTGAAGATTTTTTCAGGATTTTGTACAGGTCTTATAAGGATAGCGAATTAAAGATTGATGGTGAAGAGGCAGAAGTTGTTGTTAAATATGCTAGTCAAACAGTAAGAACAATTAGAGAGGTAATAGCAGAGATGGTTAGACTGCAAGAATATCCTCAGCTTCCTTCAAGGTTATCTTGTTTATACGCATCAAAAACATATGAAGATGTTTTGAAATGGAAAGCGATCTTTGACTCATATAAGCGAAACGTATATCAAATTGTGAAACGGAGAGTTAATGGAAATTATTTTGAAGGAGATGGCTCCCTTTTACCTAAGGAAGATGGGGCTTACTTTCATACGAAAATAGCACAGGCCAGGGATTACTGGCAAGGTAATAAGAAGAATCAACTACCGGAACTTTTGATAAGTGGAAAAATAGAAGTCGTAGAAATTATTAATGATTATACCGGTTAATTCGTAATAGAATTGATGGAAAATGAATGATGATACTTCCGGTTGATGTTAGTTGAATGCCGATATCTAATGGCTTATTAGCTCATATGGATAAGGTTTTCAAATATCTAATAAAACCGTCTATAAGAATATATCTAAAAACACTCGCCTAGATCTAAAAAAGCCCTTCATCAGCAATTACATCCTGATGAAGGGCCTTTCCACTAATAATTCGTTTTACTCAGCAGCCTTCAGATCTTCAATCGAATCGATCTCCATATAAGATGGTACAACCAGCCCTGTCTTAGCCCCTTCTAAGTTTGGTCCAAGATCTACTATATCTTCTTTATAATCTTCGTAAAAAGCAGAGTGTGTGATTGGTAACCATGCAGATGGAGAAGCATCCGCGTCACCTGAAGCGATTGCCTCAAACATAACAGCAGGATCAACAGTTGTAAGTGTAACGTTAAAACCATGTTGTTCTAAGACGATTTTCAAAATGTTTGCAGGTGCACGTTCTGAATCCCATGGAGCTAGCGCAATTTCAAGTTCAGTACCATCTACTTGCTCTACCCCTTCTGTCCATTCTGCAACGTCTTCTTGATGCTCATCGACCCATTGTTGAGCTACTTCTTCAAATTCTGATTCTAAGGATTCAAGTAAGAATGCTTCGGAGTCTTCCACTCCCCATTTAAATCTATCTAGAATAGTATAAGCCCCTGGCATATCTTCTTCTAAACCTTTTCTGGCAATGGTATTAATATTTTCTGCTTCTCCGTACACGCCTTTAGGATCTTCTAAGTATTTCAAATCATATTGTGCAAATTTATAGTGTGGAGACCATCCAGCAACAATAATTGGCTCTTCATTGTCGATGGCTTCTCCTAATTCTGTTATCATAGCTGCTGTTGAGGAGGTTTCTTGCTCCCAGCCAGAAAGGTTTTCATATTCAGAAAGTGCATTTTTGGTTGCTTCTGTAATACCGGCACCAGCTTCAATCCCGGTAATCGTATATTCAACTGCTTCACCAACACTTTCCGTTCCTTCTTCATCATTCGTATTTGAATCCTCTTGTCCACACCCAGCTGCAACAAGGATGAAGGTGACAATAATCATTAATCCTATTAATTTTTTGTAATTCTTCATTTTGCATATTCCTCCTTATGTTATTTTCTTGATGGGAAAAGATAATATAACTTTCAGTAATGAAAATTAATCATAACAATTTCCGCATAAAGTAAAATTTTAAAGCTTTTTAAAGTTTATTTGCAACTAGCAAATAAGCTTAAGAGAGCTCATTTAAACCGTTCTTGTTCACGTATTAGATTTTCATTTGAAATTTCGGCACTTTTTAATTCATTATGAGCTATTTGACACAAATTACTTACTAAAGTAAAATAACTTACACAAAGTAAGTTAAAGGAGATAAAATATGAAATTTCACCAAAAACCGATTACCTATGTCAGTAATATAACCATTAAAGTAGAAAATATAAATAGATCAATCGCTTTTTATCAGGATATCGTTGGATTCAAGGTACTTAGGAAGACAGCAACATCTGCAGAATTAACGGCAGATGGCACAACTAGCATATTAACAGTAGAGAAACCAGAAGGTGCACTGCCAAAGCAAGAGCGCACAACCGGGCTCTATCATTTCGCCATTCTTTTGCCAAGTAGAAAAGATCTTGCCAATTTTGTCTATCATACCGTTGATGTTGGTTTACAACTGGGTGCATCTGATCATTTAGTGAGCGAAGCATTATACTTTTCTGACCCGGATGGGAATGGCATTGAAGTGTATCAGGACCGTGATCCTTCGACATGGACCTGGAACGGCGAACACATAAATATGACGGTAGATCCATTGGATTTTGAGGACCTCCTGCAAGAAGGAAACAGAGATGCGTGGCAAGGATTACCGGAGCAGACAGTGATGGGCCATATCCACCTTCATGTTGCGGATATCCCAAGAACAAAGCATTTCTATGAAGAAGGATTAGGATTTGAAACGGTCACTCAATTTGGCAATCAAGCGTTGTTTATATCAAAAGGTAAGTACCATCATCATATCGGATTAAATACATGGAATGGCATCGGTGCTCCGCCACCAGCAGAAAAAAGTGCAGGTTTGAAGCATTTCACCTTAACCTATGCGGACCAGGAAGCTGTTGAGGATGTGGTGAAACAACTGCGTGCGATTGGAGCAATTGTTGAACAAAAGGAAGGAAAGACTAGTACTGTGGATCCTTCTGGGAATATCATTATTCTTAGCCATTAAAAAAACTACTTCTCATTATTTGGGAAGTAGTTTTTTATGAACCGGAAAATAATGTATAATGATAGCGTGAGAGGGGAGAGTACATGAAATACATTAGTCTAATTTCGAGTGTTTTTATAATTTCTATCATAATAATCGCTACTATTTTTTATCAAGATCGGGAACAGTTACTTACTCTTGATGCTGAATTGAAGTTATCCCAACAGCAACAACAAAAGTCTGTACCTGAAATTTCTGAAAGTGAGCCATTAAGAGGAATTTATGTAAGTGAAAAAATTGGTTACAGCTTGCAGAATGATAAACTGCAAATTACATATGATGGCGGGAATGAATGGGAGGAGGTACCTGTTGAAAAAGAGTATCTGTTTGCCGGGGAGTATAATGGGAATCAACAGGAACTTATTGAAGACAGTTATTTGTTAACGGAGCAATATGCAACATTCTTATTTGATGCGGAAGCTACTAAATTAGTTTATTCAATAGATCAGGGCTCTACATGGCAAGAAAGTGTGATTACCGATAAAATCCCTCATATTCGTTATCGCAAAGTTGGGTTTCAAAGTGATACGTTTTGGTATGCCATTATGAGTTTTGACAGAACAATGTCACAAGAAGGTGCTGCTGTATATATATCTGCTGATCAAGGGAACACTTGGCAACCGACAAACATGCCAGATACGACCAGTCTGGTTGCGGATAGTGGATTTGTCGATGCTGATACCGGTTTTATTGCATATGGAACAATCAATCCGGAGGAACCTAATATGTATGTAACAAATGATGGGGGAGAATCATGGCAAGAAACAACCTTTGAGATGCCGTCTAAATATGATCGTGTTTTTGTGATGCCAAATGTACCATTTAAAGAAGAGGATCATCTGTCCTTAATTATAGAACAAGGACCAAATGGTGATTATTACAGAGATGGGTTGATTCGTGCCAAATTTATATCCTATGATAATGGCCAAACTTGGGAGTTTGTAGAGGAGGTTGAACCTGAGCATGAAGAACAGATGGGTTAAAGTACTTCAAATCGTTTCTTTGCTGTTTGCGGTCGGATTTTTTTGTCTGCAAATAGGCAGTCTTGTGGTCCAATACCATTATGAAGCAGAATATATTGATAACCGCTTGTTTTATATTTTTAATATTATGATCGTGCTTGCATTATCTATCAATCTCCTATTGACATTTAAGAAAAAGGAAACACTTATCATTGTTAGCTGTGCAGTAGTTATTTTTCTTGCAGTTCAAGGTTATTTGCTGTTTGAAAGTAACCAGCATATCCAGCAAATTACAAATGTATCTCCTGATTTACGGGAGGTTTTTTCTGTCAAAAACAATATTGATACTGGAACGGCTGCTTATTATCGAAGTTATTACGGCATTTTAGGAAGACCGAAGGAGGATTTAGAAAGCTCTATTTCAGAGATAGGAAATATAGAGTGGATTGCAGATGATATTGCTGTTTTTACTTATAAAGACATAGGTCATCAAGTGAGGCAGTTTGTGGGTACGTATGGAGATCGGCAGGATGGCAGGTCCTATTCTTATGTAGGAGCACAAATACGCGGGCAATGGGAAGGGGAAGAAACCACACTGTCAGCAACATCAGAAGGTGTTACGATTGTCCACAATGGTACCAGTCAATTTTTTGAATGGGAACAAGCAAAACAATATGGAACGTTAGCTCTTGTATTTTCTGACAATAGTCAAGCGAAATGGACGATTGGTTTAGGAGAAGATTTTCATTATGATGACAACACACTAGATCCCCCTGTCGGCAGCATTATTTTGTATGAAGCAAGTATGGAAGGGATGCCCCCTGTGGAATTAATGTTCAGCGGTCCAGCACCACTATCCTAGCAATCTATGTTAAACTATTAGTAAAATCTTTTCAGGAGGGATTTGGATGGTACATAACATCAAAGCAAAAGTCCAGGAAACAAATCAATTGTTGCGTAAACAATCGCTTCACACGATTTTAGAGCAGCTTGACGGTTATGTAATGCAACTATCGAAGACAAATCGCAGAAAAAAATATACAAAAATGAAACAGGATCCATACAGCTTTTATCGAGGAGCTGCCTACCTTTTTTATTATGATGTGACGAAGATACCATTCAGTTTCCATACAGACGAGGATAAGCTGACTTGGATTATGGGGGACATGCACTTCGATAATTTCAGCAGCTTTCAGGATGAAGAAGGCAACCTTGTCTTTGATGTCGATGATTTTGATGAAGGGTATATTGGTTCCTATTTATATGATTTACTTCGTATGGTAGTAAGTATCCGTCTCTTGGCAGAACAGCAAGGCATTACCGATGAAGAAGAGCGGGATGAATTAGTTGTTACCTTTTTGAAAGCTTACCGAAAAAAGATTAAAAAATTCGCTAAGCGTGAAGAGGATCCAAAAGACCTTTACTTTACCACCGACCATACCAAAGGACCGATCAAAAAAGTATTAAAGAAATTAGAGGAACGTCAGGATACGCATGAATTGCATAAACAGACGACTCTCAATGACGAAGGTAAACGAGTTTTTGACCGTGAAAAAGAGAAGTTACAGGAAGTTTCACAACGGGAATATAACGATATTGTGGAAAACTGGTCACAATATATGGAATCGATCGATTCGGAATTATTTAAAGGTAAGGCGCATTATCAGATTAAGGATATAGTCAAAAAAACTGGTGCAGGCGTAGCTTCTACCGGCCTTAAACGTTATTTTATCTTAATTGAAGGAACGACGGATGATGGAAATGAAGATGATATTATTCTCGAAATGAAAGAAGCACGTCCGCCGGTTCCGTCCTATTTTGTCCCTTATCACGAAACGTTTTGGGAACAGCACAGCCATCAGGGGAAACGTGTTGTGGCTACGCAAAAAGCGATGCATCATAAAGCGGATGCTTATCTTGGATATTTAACGGTTAGAAACTATGAGTTTTATGTGCGAGAACGTTGTGCGTATGATAAGGATATTTCACCCAAGCACCTCGATAGCTTTAAACCGATCAAGCAATCGGTTAAAACGATGGGGCAAATTGCTGCAAAAATCCATTCCAGAGCGGATCAGGATATTCATGAAGAGCTGTTAGATTATCATAGTGAGGATGAAATCTATCAAACAATTGAGCAGGATAAGGATGCCTTTATCCACGAATTAGTCTTATGGTCCCGTTTTTATAAGCGTCAGGTTGAGCAAGATTATCAGTTGTTTTTAGAGTGGCTAAAGAACGATTTTAATCAACGATCAAAGGGGAACGAAAATGTCCGAAGCACACAAAAAAGAAGCTCCTAAGACGGTAAGGTGCAAGGTCATCACGGTGAGCGATACTCGCACAGCTGAGTCTGATAAAAGCGGACAGCTTATGCATAAGTATTTGGAAGCAGCCGAGCATCAGGTGACAGCCTATGAGATAGTGAAGGATGAGCAACATTTGATAGGAGAAGCAATCGAGAGTGGATTGAACAACACTGATGTCGATGCCATACTGTTAAATGGTGGCACAGGAATCGCTAAGAGAGATGTCACGATCGAAGTGGTGGAACAAATGATGAATAAGGCGATTCCGGGCTTTGGTGAAATTTTTAGAATGCTAAGCTTTCAGGAGGATATTGGTTCTGCAGCTATTCTTTCACGCGCGACGGCTGGTGTTGTTCGTGATAAAGCGGTTTTTGCTACACCGGGCTCTTCCGGTGCTGTGAAACTGGCAATGGAGCGGTTGATTATTCCAGAGTTGGGGCATGTGATGAGGGAAGTTAAGAAGGATTTGTAAGATAACTATACAATATGCCACGTTTTCAAATGGTATGTAGATGTAACGTAAGAGAAGAGTCGGACATAACACGAATCTAGTTGATAGAATGTCGTGCCATGTCCGGCTTAGTGTAGTTCAGCTACATAGGCTTCCGTGCTCGCGAATTGGTTGGACGGAGCGGGATACCAATAATTTAAGCATGTCAATTCTCTCTTCGATATACACCACTTTTCCCACCAGTTTTCTCAACCAGATAGGTCTGTCCGATGACCATCCCTTTATCTACTGCTTTACACATGTCATAAACGGTTAGTGCTGTAGCCGTCGCGGCTGTTAAAGCTTCCATTTCCACACCGGTACTTCCTTTTGTTTTTGCTTCGACCGTAATAACTAATGCAAATTGATCCTCTTCCTGTTCCCAATCAAACTGTATATTCACTCCGCTTAATGGTAAGGGGTGGCACATTGGAATAATGTTTGATGTTTGTTTTGCCGCCATAATTCCTGCTACTTGTGCAACAGACAAAACATCGCCTTTGCCAATCTGCTTATCTGTAATTTTTGTGTAGATTTCTTCATTTACCAAAATACTTGAGCGGGCAATGGCGGTTCTGCTTGTTATTTTTTTATCTGTAATGTCTACCATTTTCGCTCTGCCTTGTTCATTGATATGAGAGAAGTCTGACATTGTAACACCAACCTTGTATCGTCAATTTTTTTATCACGTCGCTAATCCTCGCTGATTGAAGTCTCACTTTATTTGTAAGCAAGCTTATTTCTTGAATAATAATCAATCGCTATTACATTTAATAAATTGTTCTCTTTTAGTGACACACGTCCGAATTGTTAATTTAACAACAGTCTATTACTCAATTATACTATACTTCCTGTGCTATAATAAGGGAAAAAGCAAGAAGGGTTCTGAATCAGCATGAAACGTTTTGTACCATTAATGTTAGTAGCAATGATTGTGTTAACGGCTTGTCAGGAAGAGAAAAAGGAGATTACGATCTCAGCGGCAGCTTCTTTGACAGATGCTATTAATGAAGCAGTTGCACTTTTTGAAGAGGAAAATCCGGAATACGATGTGGCAGTGAATCTTGGCGGTTCCGGATCACTTAGTAAACAAATTATTCAAGGTGCACCAGTCGATGTCTTTTTTTCAGCGTCTGTTGATCATTTGATGGAAGTGAAAGAAGAAGGACTGCTAGAAGATGAAAGCATCCAAGCATTGCTACAAAATAAGCTTGTCTGGGTCCAGCCGGAAAGCACTGCGCCTGTAACGGATATGAAGACCGTCGATCATATTGCACTTGGAACACCAGAAACCGTACCAGCAGGCATGTATGCTAAACAATCGCTGGAGGATCTTGGTATCTATCAAGGATTAAACGAGCAGTTAGTTTTCACGAAAGATGTACGTCAGGTCATGCAGTATGTAGAAAGTGAGAACGCCGATCTTGGTGTTGTCTATCAAACCGATGCGCTTATTTCCGATAAAGTACAAATTAATGATCAGCTGCCATTAGGGGAGCATGACCCGATTATTTATCCAGTAGCGATGTTACATAATGCAAAAGAAGAAGCAAAACCTTTTTATGATTTCCTGCAATCGGAAGAAGTCATGGATATATTTAAAGAGTACGGATTTGAAGAAGTAGATGGTGACGTTGATGACAGCATTTTTTCAGCCAATTAAATTATCACTGATTGTTTCTCTCATCGCCTTACTCATTGTTATCGTCTTAGGCATGACGATTGCCTGGCTGATGGCGAAGAAGAATTTCAGAGGAAAAGTCTGGATCGAGACATTCTTATTATTGCCAATCGTATTGCCGCCAACGGTCATCGGTTTTTTGCTTATCATGTTATTTGGCCAGAACGGTTTTTTAGGAAAAGTAAGTCAGCTTTTCTTCGGACAATCACTCATTTTTACGATTTGGGCAGCGGTAATAGCGGCGGTGATCGTTGCATTTCCGTTAATGTATCAATCGGTCAAAACAGGCATATCATTTGTGGATCGGCATGTAGAAGATGCTGCGAGAGTGGATGGAGCCAATGAATGGAAGGTATTTTCGTTTATTACTTTGCCGCTTATCAAGAAATCATTGGTTTCCGGCGTTGTGCTCAGCTTTGCTAGAGCATTAGGAGAATTTGGTGCTACCTTAATGTTCGCCGGAAATATCCCGGGGCGAACACAAACCGTCCCGATGGCAATTTACGTGGCCTTTGAATCGAACAAAATGGCGCTGGCATGGGGATGGGTATTATCGATTATTGTCGTTTCTTTTGTTATGCTACTATTTTTACGTAATTCTGCCTAAAAAATAGTCATAAATTTGTAAACAAATCACAATGCAAACGCTATCAATGCATGATAAAATAGAGTAAATCCTAATTTAAAAGAGGAGATACACATGAACGATCATTTATATAGATGGCGAAATAAAGAAATTCGCAAACAAGTAGCCGTCATTGATGGAAAAGAACTACCAACACTAATATTAAAAAACGCATACTACTTAAACGTTTTTTTACGAAAATGGCTAGTAGCCAACATATGGATTTATCAGGATCGAATTGTATATGTCGGGGCGAACCTGCCAGAACAGTTAGATCAGATCGAAGTGGTTGATTGCACAGGAAAGTTTATTGTTCCTGGGTATATCGAACCGCATGTACATCCGTTCCAATTATATAATCCTTATCATTTAGCAATCCATGCCGGGCAGACGGGAACAACAACTTTGATGAATGACAACTTACCTTGGCTTTATTTAACCAATAGAGAGAAAGCGTTTTCATTAATTGATGATTTTATGAAATTGCCTGTATCGATGTATTGGTGGGCAAGATTCGACTCACAATCAGAAATTAATGAAGAGCAGGAAATCTTCAAAGATGAAGAAGTTCATGCCTGGTTACAGCATGATGCAGTTGTCCAAGGTGGGGAACTGACAGCCTGGCCTCAGGTCATGCGTAATGATGACCGGATCCTGTATTGGATGCAGGAAGCGAAACGGATGCGTAAGCCGGTGGAAGGCCATTTTCCAGGGGCATCGGAGAAGACATTAGTGAAATTAAAATTGTTAGGTGCCAGCTCTGATCATGAAGCATTGTCAGGGGAAGAAGTTTTTAACCGCTTGTCAATGGGATACCGTGTTGGACTCAGACATTCCTCGGTAAGACCAGATTTACCGAAGCTGTTAAAAGAATTACAGGAACTCGGCATCACCAGTTACGATTTTCTAACGATGACAACCGATGGGGCGACACCAGCTTTTTATGAAAATGGCTTAATTAATGAATGTGTTCAGATCGCAATTGATAATGGTGTGCCAGAGATAGAAGCTTATATGATGGCAACGTATAATGCGGCGGAGCAATTTCATCTGGAGGAGCGTCTCGGTGGTATCGCACCAGGACGGGTCGCGCATTTGAACATCCTGTCAGCCTCTGACAACGCGACACCGGAATCGGTGATTGCGAAAGGAAAATGGCTGAAAAGAGATGGAAAGCTGATAAAACAAGAAATAGATGTAGATTGGGAAAAGTACGGTTTGGGTAAATTGGAGCTGGATTGGCAATTAACAGAACGTGACTTGCAGTTCTCGATGCCGGTAGGTTTGAAAATGGTGAATGATGTCGTCATGAAACCATATCCGATCCGTATTGATGCGAACACAGAAAAGATTACGAACTCAGTGGATGAATCGTTTCTTATGCTGGCTGACCGCGAAGGGAAATGGCGAGTAAATACGATTATAAAAGGTTTTACAAAGACATTAGGTGGATTAGCAAGTTCCTATTCATTGACTGGAGATATTGTATTGATCGGAAAGTGCAAATCAGACTTACTGTTAGCATTTAATAGAATGAAAGAAATTGGCGGTGGAATTGTTCTCGTCAATGATGGCAAGGTTATTTTTGAATTGCGACTAAATATAGCCGGTATGATGTACGATGGTGATATGTCTTCATTGATTGAAGAGGATAAAATGTTAAAGAAAATCCTGATCGATCATGGCTACCAATATGTAGATCCACCATATAATTTGCTGTTTCTGTCATCGATGAATTTGCCTTTTGTCCGTATCACACCGATGGGAATTGTTGATGTCAAAAAGAAAGAGATTCTGTTCCCAGCAATCATGCGCTAACAAAAGAGGTTGGCGAAACGTCAATAATTTACTATAATAATAGTAGTATAATCGGCATGCAAACTTAATGCATGCCGTTCTTTCATTCAATTCAGCAAAAAAAGGTGGCCTTTTCTAATGAAGAAATTATGTTTTGTTTTATTATGTGTGCTGTTCTCTTTGGTAGCGTGTTCAGGTGAAGGAGAACAAGTTAGTGATCAAGAACCAGTGGAGAATGATGGGCAACAAGAAGAACCGGCTGAGCCTGCGGAACCTGAAGAACCTGCTTTTATTTATCCATTTACTGGACTCAAAGCAGATGAAGAGGCAAACAATCGTGCAGTAGCCGTGATGGTTAATAATCACCCGAAGGCAAGACCACAAACAGGACTGTCTCATGCGGATGTCGTCTTTGAAATATTAGCAGAAGGGAATATTACTCGCTTTATGGCACTTTTCCATGGTGATTTGCCAGAACGAGTAGGACCGGTGAGAAGTGCTCGTCCTTATTATTTTAACCTGGCTGATGATTATAATGCGCTATATGTCTATCATGGTGCAGCAAATTATATAGAAGATATGATTAAGAACGGTGCCGTGCAAGGATTGAATGGTATGTATTATGATAATGATAAGGTGCTGTTCGAGCGTTCTGATGACAGAGTCGCTCCGCACAATTCCTATGCTATTTTTGATGGGATATTCTCACGTGCAGAGGAACAAGGCTATCCAGTCGAAGCAGCGTATGAGCCGCTTACTTTTACAGAAGAAGTAACTGCAGAGGAGTCTGCGTCTGAGATTTCTTTTAACTATGGTAGTAATTCGGTTAGCTATCAATATGATGAAACCTCTGGAAAATATCTGCGCTACAGCGATGGCGAACAGACGGTGGAGTACGTGGATAGTACGCCAATTGAATTGGATAACGTGATGATTCTCGAGACGGCCCACCAGGTAATTGATGATGCCGGTCGTCGTGAGATTGATTTAGAATCTGGCGGAAATGCTTTATTGCTACAGCAGGGTAAAGTACAACGCGTGCAATGGGAGCGAATTGATGGTAGAATTATCCCAACGAAAGATGGAGAACCTGTTCCGTTCCTTCCAGGTCAAACGTGGATAAACGTGATCCCGACAAGCCCTGGAATTGATGGTGTTGAACTGTCGAGTGGTACGGAATAAAGATAGATCGTGCAACTGGTCACTCTTTTTCACATCCTGATAAAAAGGAGAGATGTCTGCCATGCAAATAGATAAATTGCGAGGCGAACAGCTGGATCAACTGTTCGATGCGATTTTAACATTAGAAAACCGAGAAGAATGCTATCGTTTTTTTGACGATATTGCGACAATGACCGAAATCCAGGCATTAACACAACGGTTGCAAGTAGCAAAGATGCTGGATGAAGGGCAAACCTATACCGCTATTACCCAAGAATCCAGAGCTTCAACTACAACCATTTCACGCGTAAAGCGTTGCCTGGCATACGGAAACGATGGTTATCGCATTGTATTGGATCGATTACAGAAAAAAGAGTAAAATAGAAGAGTACCTCTTAACAACAAGAGGTACTCTTTTTTTACAGAGTGAACAATATTGAAATGGAGGTATATATACATGATACGATTTGGAGTTATCGGAACGAATTGGATCACGGAACGCTTTATAAATGGTGCCAGCCAGTTAGAGAATTTTCAGCTGAATGCTGTTTACTCTCGAACTGAGGAGAAAGCGATCGATTTTGCGAACAAATATGAGGTGCAGCATACATATACAGATTTGCAGGAATTTGCAGAGAGTGATCAGATTGATGCAGTATATATTGCGTCTCCCACTGCGTTGCATAGTGAACAAGCGATTATCTGTATGCATGGTGGCAAACATGTTATCGTCGAGAAACCTTTCGCTTCTAATGAGAAAGAAGTACAAGCGATGGTCGATACCGCGAAACAAAATAACGTTACCTTAATGGAAGCGATGAAGACCACGCATACACCGAACTTCCAGCTAATCAAAGACAGTCTAGAAAAAATCGGACCTGTCCGCCGCTATGTGGCTAACTTCTGTCAGTATTCTTCGCGCTATGATAAATATAAACAAGGTGAGGTATTGAATGCTTTCAAACCTGAACTATCTAATGGTTCCTTAATGGATATCGGTGTGTATTGTATTTACCCGATGGTAGCTTTATTCGGTGCACCGGATCGTGTGAAAGCAACGGCCTACATGTTAGAGTCTGGTGTAGACGGGGAAGGAACGGTAACCGTTGATTATCCATCACTAAATGGTGTGGCAATGTTTTCTAAAATCACGAACTCAGAACTGCCATCAGAAATCCAAGGAGAAAAAGGTTCGATCGTTATCGGCAAGTTCTCCGATATGGATGATGTCAAAATTGTGTATAAAGATGGAACAGAAGAAGCATTAGGTGCTACACAAAACGACAACACCATGTATTATGAAGCGAACTCCTTCTTGGAAACAATCGAGCAAGGCGAAATGGAAAACCCGGTGAATACGTGGGAAAATTCCCTGGCAACCATTCGGATCCTCGATCAGGCGAGAAAAGAAATCGGACTCGAGTTCCCGGCAGATCGTAAGTGAAAAGAGTGGTGTGGAGTGAAAGCGACATGGAGCAGCATGAACTTCAATTGTTTGGAGCAAAGTTGAATAGCTTTCCGCTCGAAGTGAAGCGATCTTCAAGCGGAAGGAGCTGAGTTGATGAACCTTCCGCCTGAAGTAGGGTTACCTTCAAGCGAAAGAAGCAGAAAATCGAGGTCTTCCACCTGAAGCAGAGTAAACTTCATGCGTATGTAACCGAGTTGAAGAGCTATTACTCTGAAGATAAGCAGACTTCAAATGTTCAAAGTAAAAAAGTCGCGTCTTCCGCACAAAGATTATCCCATCACCCCACCACAACAATAAAAAGGTTCCGATCATTGAGATCGGAACCTTTTTAGTCAAGAAAGTACAAAAGTGCAGTCACAGCAGTTTGAAGCTTAGTTCCTATAATATGGATTATGTTAACTAGCCATCGCTAGCCGAGCATCTATATTGAGATATTTAATGTGCTAGGATACCGCTCCGGCCAATCATTCCGCGTCCTGCGGGGCACGGCTGAAGCTAGGCTACTACTTGCGTTACTTCTTTGCTGCCTTGCACTGAGGAAGCTTACTTCGAAACATTACTAGTAGACACAGGTGCAGACGTTGTGGATCTTCAGCGTCTGCCTGTCCCGTGGGAGTCTACTTGGTTGGCCTACGCTAGGATTGGTACTCCACAACGTTTGTGAGAGATAGCATATTGATCACTCATCACTATATATAACAGGAATTGTAACAAAATGCTTAGAACCACTGCTTTTGCCTGTTCCATGCGTTGTAGCACTTCCTTAAAGCGTAGGAAATAGGCGGAGACTCCCGTGGAATCAGCACGAGCTGAAGATCCATTTAGTTTGTGCCTGTGTCTACTGGTATCGCTTTGAAGTAAGCTTCCTTGGCACAAGGCAGCAAAGGTGCTGTTCAAGTAGTAGCCTAGCTGAAGCCGTGCCCACAGGACGCGGAGCCTATTTCCGGAGCTTCACTAAGCAGATAAAATATATCAAAATGACCATTTTGCCATACAGCCATTGTTTTCATAATCCAAATTATAGGTAGTTATATAAAATGTAAATCAAATAGGAACGTGCGGGTTATGCCCGGTTTTTTTGCTGAGGTAAGAAAGCATAAAATGGTAAGTTGTCGTATCGCTTTCTAACATGAACGGCGATGTCCAGCTACAGCGCCCAGAAACTAGGCGACTTCCTGCATCGCCCTACGATAAGTCATCATCGGTTCACAAGCTCACCGTGATTCCTTTATCTCAGTTGATGCCGTCCAGTCGCTACGTTTCTAAACAGGCGCTTGCGCTTTTCTTAACGGCCAAAGAAAAACTCGGCACTCGTTACATGACGAGTGCCGAGTTTATTAACATAGCATTAATTTCGAATTAAATGATCGAATGCGCCTAAAGAAGCTGTAGCGCCGGAACCCATGGAGATGATAATTTGCTTGTAGGCACTGTTCGTACAATCTCCTGCTGCAAATACACCAGGAATGCTTGATGTACCGTGCGAATCTACAATGATTTCTCCAAATTTGTTCATTTCTACTGTTCCTTGCAGCCACTCTGTATTAGGTACAAGACCGATCTGTACAAAGACACCTGCCAATGTAATTTCTTTTGCATCGCCACTATCAAGATCTAAATAGCGAAGTCCTTCCACTTTATCAGATCCATAGATTTCTTCTGTTTTGGCATTGGTAAGCACTGTTACGTTAGGCAAGCTTTTCAAACGATCCTGTAAAACAGAATCTGCTTTTAATTCTGCTGCGTATTCGATCACTGTGACATGATTGACGATCCCGGCTAAGTCAATAGCAGCTTCGACACCGGAGTTTCCACCACCGATGACTGCTACATCTTTTCCGGCGAAAATTGGTCCGTCACAGTGAGGGCAATAGGCAACCCCTTTGTTTTTGTATTCGGCTTCCCCAGGCACGCCGATATTTCTCCAGCGAGCACCGGTAGAAATGACGACTGTTTTACTTTTTAACGTTGCGCCATTTTCTAATTCCAATTCAAATAGGTCATTTTTTGTTAAAGACTTGGCACGCATAGAATTCATAATATCTACTTCATATTCACGGACATGTTCTTCCATGTTCGCGACCAGTTTTGGCCCTTCCGTATAAGTGGTGGTAATAAAGTTTTCGATACCAAGCGTATCTTGAACCTGTCCACCAAAACGTTCTGCCACAATTCCAGTACGAATCCCTTTACGAGCGGCATAAATAGCTGCGCTTGAGCCAGCTGGTCCGCCACCAACAACGAGCACATCGAATGGATCTTTTTCATTCAATTCAGTAGTGTCGACACTGCTGCCAAGCCTTTCTAAGATGCTTTCTAATGTCTGACGTCCATTGACGAACGATTCGCCATCTAAGAAAACAGCTGGAACAGCCATCACATCTCTGCCATCTGCTTCCTCTTTAAAGGCAGAGCCTTCAATCATCGTGTGTGTGATGTCCGGATGTACAACACTCATCACGTTTAATGCCTGTACGACATCAGGGCAGTTTTGGCAGGATAGACTGACAAACGTTTCAAAATGTAACGGACCATTCAATTGTTGAATTTGGGCAATGACTTTTTCATCCACTTTTGGTGGACGGCCACTGACTTGTAATAATGCTAAGACGAGAGAAGTGAATTCATGACCGAGCGGGACACCGGCAAATACAACGCCAGTATCCTCGCCTTCGCGGTTAATACTGAAACTAGGTGTTCTTGGAAAATCACTATTTTCAACCGTGATTTTGTCAGACATGCCAGCAATCTCATTTACTAGTTCTTCGACTTCTTTCGATACATCATCTGATCCAATGCTCGCCTTTATGACAATATTGTTTTCTAATAGTTTTAAATATTCATTAAGCTGCGATTTAATTTCCTGATCAAGCATATAGGACCTCTTTCCTTATATTTTCCCTACTAAATCAAGGCTTGGCTTTAATGTTTCGCCGCCTTCTTTCCATTTAGCTGGGCAAACTTCATCTGGATTGTTACGTACATACTGAGCTGCTTTTATTTTGCCAAGTAATGTACTAGCGTCACGGCCAATACCTTCAGCATTAATTTCTACAGCTTGGATAATACCATCTGGATCGATGATGAAAGTACCGCGATCCGCAAGACCTTCTTCTTCTCTTAATACATCGAAGTTGCGGGATAATTGTTGTGAAGGATCTCCAATCATGGTGTATTCAAGTTTGCCAATTGCATCAGAGCTTTCGTGCCATGCTTTATGTGTAAAGTGAGTATCGGTAGAAACAGAGAATACTTCTACGCCTAGTTTTTGAAGTTCAGCATACTGATCTTGTAAATCTTCTAATTCTGTTGGACAAACGAAAGTAAAGTCTGCTGGGTAGAAGCAAACAATGCTCCAGTTTCCTTTGAAATTTTCTTCTGTTACATCCACGAATTCCCCTTGGCGGAATGCAGATGCTTTAAATGGTAGAATCTCTTTGCCGATTAGTGACATGATAGATTGTCCTCCTTGAATTTTTTCTTTTTTTATCTGTACTTCGTGAAATAAAGCACAAAATACATTTCAATTTTCATTATAAGGTAATGAATAGGAGTAGTGTCAAGTTTTTGTATCATTACTATCATTTTGAACGATAACAGGCGACTTTATACTTGCAGGTTATCGACAAAAATTGGACCGTCATGTAAGATGAGAGATATACAATGTAAGCAAAAGAAATTGTCACGTGGCAGCTTTTTAATAGAAACTGCTCATCCAGCCCCGATTAACTTCACGTACATTACATATAGCCACCAGTAAACCGATCACGCCTCCGTCATTAAAGAATTACAACCATTAACCCACTGCTCCAAATCAACCCAAAACCATAATAACCCAATTGATACAATGCAAACACAAAATTCACGAGATTTTCACTATGTTATCATTCTAAAACTGAGTAGATTTTTGCTATAATGAAATAATGGATAAAGAATCGTCAATTAACAAGAATCAAGGTGCATGATATCAGACGTTACCTTGACCTGTTTCCTTAACTATTACAGAGATAGAACATGGAGGATTGAATTGTGTATAATATGGACGAATGGAAGCATATCTTCAAGCTCGACCCAGCGAAAGAGATTTCAGGGGATATGATAGATAAACTGTGTGAATCAGGGACGGATGCGATCATCGTTGGTGGAACAGACGACGTTACATTAGATGGTGTCTTGCAGCTGTTGAGCCGAATACGCCGTCATGCGGTACCTGTGATATTGGAAATATCGAATATTGAATCGGTCACACCAGGCTATGACTATTATTTTGTCCCGATGGTGTTGAACAGCCAGGAGAAGAAATGGCTGATCGATGTCCAACACGAAGCGATTGTCGAGTATGGTGATGTGATCAATTGGGATGAGATGTTTGCAGAAGGATACTGTATCATGAATCCCGAATCAAAAGTGTACCAGCATGCTGATTGTAAGCTGCCAACGGATGAGGAAGCAATTGCTTATGCGAGAATGGTGGAGCATCTGTTCATGTTACCATTTTTCTATTTAGAATACAGTGGTACATATGGAGATTCTGCACTTGTAGAAGCGATTCAACAAGAACTGCAGGAAACGAAGCTGATTTACGGCGGCGGTATTGAAACAAAGGAACAAGCAGCCGAAATGAGTGAATTCGCAGATATAATTGTTGTCGGTAATGTGATCTATGACAACCCGAAAGAAGCATTAAAAACAGTAAACGCAACAAAGTAAAAAAGGACGGTGTTACAATGAGCCGGATGATGCACGAATTATTAAAAGGATTAAACGAACGACAGCGTCAGGCTGTTCAGCATACAGAAGGACCCTTATTAATTATGGCCGGTGCAGGAAGTGGAAAAACCCGAGTGTTAACACACCGGATCGCCTATTTATTAGATGAAAAAGAAGTGTCGCCACGTAATGTTTTAGCGATAACCTTTACCAACAAGGCAGCGCGGGAAATGAAGGATAGAATCTCCGGATTAGTCGGACCTGGTGGACAAGATATGTGGGTATCGACGTTTCACTCGATGTGTGTCCGGATTTTACGAAGAGATATTGACCGGATTGGCTATAGCCGCAACTTTTCGATATTAGACAGTGGTGACCAGTTAACGGTGATTAAGAATATCGTAAAGGATAAAAATATTGATGCGAAAAAATTTGAACCGCGCGCACTTTTAGGAACGATCAGCAGTGCAAAGAATGAACTGATTACCCCGGAGAAGTTCGCTGAGAATGTGAATAACTTCTATGATCGCCAAGTGTCAGAGGTATTTACCGAATACCAGAAACGATTACGCAAAAATCAGGCCCTTGATTTCGACGATTTAATTATGCAGACGATCCATCTGTTTCAGCGGGTTCCGGAAGTGCTGGAATATTATCAGCGTCGTTTTCAATATATCCATGTCGATGAGTATCAGGATACGAACCATGCTCAATATTCATTGGTAAAGCAGCTTGCAGCAAGATTCCATAATCTTTGTGTTGTCGGGGATTCCGACCAGTCCATCTATGCATGGCGTGGCGCAGATATTACCAATATTTTATCGTTTGAGAAAGACTACCCATCAGCCAAGGTGGTCTTGTTAGAGCAGAATTACCGCTCGACGAAGTCTATTCTGGATGCAGCCAATCATGTTATCGACAATAATACTGGTCGAAAACCGAAGAAGCTGTGGACGGAAAATCAGAACGGAAACAAGATTCATTATTTCGAAGCGTCAACGGAACGAGAAGAAGGTTTAATTGTCGCGCAACGGATTGAATCATTGTTGCAGGAACAGAAATATACCCATAAAGATGTTGCTATTTTGTATCGTACTAATGCACAGTCACGTGCGATAGAGGAAACATTTATGAAAGCCAATATTCCTTATCAGATGGTTGGAGGTACGAAGTTCTACGATCGTAAAGAGATCAAAGACTTACTTGCTTACCTACGATTAATCGTAAATCCAGATGATGACATCAGTTTTGTCCGAGTTGTCAATGTGCCAAAACGAGGTGTCGGAAAAACATCGATGGACAAGCTCCAAGCCTATGCGGCAGCTAACGATATTTCGTTATACACTGCTGTACAGGAAGTCGATTTTGTTGGCGTTAGTGCGAAGGCAGCGAAATCGTTAATGGGATTCGGCCAAATGATCAAAAATTGGACACAACAGCAGGAATTTTTGACGGCTACTGATATGGTGGCGGAAGTTATTGATAAAACCGGTTATGAAGAAATGCTTCACAATGAACGAAGTATTGAAGCACAAACACGTTTAGAAAACATTGAAGAGTTCAAAACTGTAACCAAGCACTTTGAAGAGACGAATGAGGATAAAACACTGGTCAGTTTCTTGACAGATCTCGCATTGGTTTCAGATATTGACCGTATGGATGATGATCCAACTTCAGAGGATAGTGTAACGATGATGACTTTACACGCGGCAAAAGGGCTTGAATTCCCAGTTGTCTTCTTAATTGGAATGGAGGAAAGTGTATTCCCTCACAGCCGATCCATGATGGATGAAGAACAGATGCAGGAAGAAAGACGCTTAGCATATGTAGGGATAACAAGAGCGGAAGAAATGCTTCATGTGTCTCACGCTAAGATGCGTACTTTATTTGGTCGTACCAATATGAATCCGATCAGTCGCTTTATTGATGAAATTCCTGATGAATTAGTAGAAGGAAAAGAATCGATTGAGGAAGCGTTCTTTGCTCCTCCTAATAAAAGCAGAATTTCCATTCAAGATCAGGATTTACCTTTTGATAAACCAAAACCAAAGCCGAAACGACAAGCGATTCGCAATGTGAACGAAACAACTGGTGGTGAGAAAGCTGGCTGGAATGTAGGTGACAAGGCTGATCACAAAAAATGGGGACGAGGAACCGTCGTCAAAGTAGACGGGTCTGACGATGCATTAGAATTAGATATCGCTTTTCCTGCTCCGGTAGGTATCAAGCGTCTGCTCGCTAAATTCGCGCCAATTACGAAGGCGTAACGAAAAGGAGGTGCTCCATTCATGACAGAACAAGAAGCACATCAACAACTAGAGGCATTACGAGATGAATTGAACGAATATAATTACCAATACCATGTACTGGATAACCCAACGGTTTCAGATGCTGAATATGATCAAAAAATGAAACAACTAACAAGTATTGAAGCGGAATATCCATCGTTGATCACAGCGGATTCTCCTTCTCAACGAGTCGGGGGAGAACCGCTCGATGCCTTTGAGAAAGTTGCACATCGTGTGCCAATGTTAAGCTTAGGCAACGCTTTTAATGAAGAAGACTTACGAGATTTTGACCGTCGTGTCCGTGAGGGATTGGCGACTGAGAATGTCACCTACGTGTGTGAATTGAAAATCGATGGTTTAGCTATTTCTTTGCGTTATCAGGATGGACTGTTTGTTCAAGGAGCAACGCGTGGCGACGGGACGACTGGTGAAGATATTACGAGTAACTTAAAGACGATCAGAAGTATTCCGCTCCGAATCAAAGATGCCTCATCAATTGAAGTCCGTGGGGAAGCTTATATGCCACAGCAGTCTTTTCTCTCTATGAACGAAGCGCGTGAAGCAAATCAGGAAGAACCATTTGCTAACCCGCGAAATGCTGCGGCAGGATCCTTGCGTCAACTTGACCCGAAGATTGCAGCCAAGCGTAACCTCGATATTTTTCTATATGCGGTAGGAGAATGGGAATCTGGTTCATTGGAAACACATAGTGACCGTCTGGAATACTTACAGCAATTAGGATTCAAGACCAATCCGGAATGGCGAAAATGCCAAGGAATCGATGAGGTCATCCAATATGTTGAAGCATGGGTCGAAAAACGGGCCAATCTTTCGTATGACATTGACGGTATTGTGATCAAAGTCAATAACCTCGAAGCACAGGAACAACTCGGCTTCACCGCGAAAAGTCCGCGTTGGGCAATTGCGTATAAATTCCCGGCTGAGGAAGCTGTGACGAAGCTGATCGACATTGAACTCAGTGTCGGCAGAACGGGAGTAGTAACGCCAACCGCCATTCTTGAACCTGTGAAAGTAGCGGGTACTACGGTACAACGTGCATCGCTTCATAATGAGGATTTAATCCAGGAAAAAGACATTCGTATTGGCGATACAGTAGTGATTAAAAAAGCCGGCGACATCATCCCGGAAGTAGTACGAGTTGTTGAAGATATGCGTACGGATGAACAAAAACCGTTTACGATGCCGGACATCTGCCCTTCCTGTGGAGATGAAGTGGTCCGATTGGAAGAAGAAGTCGCATTGCGTTGTATAAATCCTAACTGTCCGGCACAGCTGCAGGAAGGCTTGATTCACTTTGTATCCAGACTGGCAATGAATATAGATGGACTAGGGGAGAAAGTGATTGAGCAATTGTTTCAAGCATCCTATATCCACACAATAGCCGATCTGTATCGTCTGGAGCGCGATGAATTGTTAAAGCTGGAGAGAATGGGGGAGAAATCCGTTCAAAACCTGCTCACCGCTATCGAACAATCAAAAGAGAATTCACTGGAACGTTTGTTATTTGGACTGGGGATTCGTTTTGTCGGGTCAAAAGCAGCCAGAACATTAGCTGAGCATTTTGAAACGATGGATCATCTCGAGAAGGCAACCTTTGAAGATTTGGTCGCTGTTGATGAAATCGGGGACAAAATGGCAGATTCGATTGTGACGTATTTCGCAGATGAAAAAGTAACACAGCTTATCCGCGAATTGAAGGAACTCGGTTTAAATATGTCTTATAAAGGGGCAAAAGCAAGTGATGCACCTTCTGACAGTGTCTTTTCCGGTAAGACAGTAGTACTGACTGGAAAATTAGAGATCTTCTCCAGACAAGAAGCGAAACAGCGCATTGAAGCGTTAGGCGGAAATGTGACAGGTAGTGTAAGTAAAAAAACAGATCTGCTTATTGCAGGGGAGGATGCCGGTTCCAAGATGGATAAGGCTAAGAAGTTGGAAATTGAAATTTGGGATGAAGCGAAATTGCAAGAAGTATTAGGGGAGGAAGCATGATGAAGCAGACAGTTGTTAGCCTCTTAATAGTCGTCTTGATCCTGGCCGCTTGTGCACCGAATTTCGAAGGGGAGCAGGAGGAAGCCGTTGTAGATGACAGTACAGATGAGTCAACGGATGAATCTGCTATTATTCCTAAGCATAACCTGTCTGATGAAACCTATCGTGTTTTGATTGATTCTAACCTAAGTAAGGCACGTGGCGTTATAACCAATCAGATTTCGAACCGGTTGGACATTGATGAATTGGAAGAAGGACTGCGACGTCACTCTAAGGAAGTCTATGATCCAGAAACCTACTATTTTCAGGAAGGTCAATACTTAACAGACGATATTTTGTATAACTGGTTAACTCGCTATGATGAAAATGATCAGCCAAACGGATTAAATCCTGCACTTACGCAGGAAGAAGGTCAATCTGCAGAGCAAGCAGAAAAGGAAAGCCCGAAATATCTTTCACATATTTTGGAGCAAGACTATATGAAGAAGTCAGAAGATGATGTCGTGGAACTTGCTGGTATCTCAATCGGAATAGCGATGAAGTCTGTCTATCGTTTCCGTATCCAGCAAGATGATGGAACCTATTCTCCTTACTACGAGGAAGAAATTTCAGAAACAGAAATGCTGAAAGAAGCAAAATCTATTGCAGGAGAAGTCGTGCAAAGGCTGCGCCAAATGGAAGGACTTGAAAACATCCCTATCCGTCTGGCAGTGTATCGCGAAGCGGACCAAAATTCGCTGGTACCAGGTGAATTTGTCGCCACTACCAATGTAGCAGGTGACAGCTCCTCTGTTGGTGATTGGGAGGATGTACAAGAAGAGCATGTCCTATTCCCGACGAACTATGGAGAAAACACGTATCCAGATGTATCGGCAACGCTTGTGGACTTTGAAGCAGATGTTGCGAACTATTTTCCCAATTATGTAAGTGTGATCGGCAAAGGTTTCTTCCAGAATGGCGAGCTGCGAAAATTGACGGTTGAAATACCAGTATCGTTTTATGGTAAAGCAGAATTAATCGGATTTACGCAATATGTTTATGGGCTGGTTCTGAACGGCTTCCCTGATGATTATAATGTCGAAATTAATATTACTTCCGGTGATAATCAGGAAGCGTTAATTGTCAGAGATGCAGGAGATGAAGAAGGTTTTGTCCATATCTACGACTAAATCTATTCAAAAAGCCTTAGATTAGTGGTAAAATAGACGTTATGAATTTTACTTATATGGCAAGGATGTATATAATATAAGCGAAAAACATCGTCTAGCTTTAGTTGGAAATGGAAGAACTCGGGCATTCCTTGCTAATCAGGCGGAATGTCGGGTTTTTCCTGGATATAGTTAGTTTTTTAAAATTAAACGGAGGTGAATCACATGGGAGAGATTTCAAAAGAGCAAGTAAAGCATGTGGCAAATCTAGCACGTCTAGCTTTGACAGATGAAGAAGTAGAAACATTTACAAAACAGCTTGGAGATATTATCAATTACGCAGATTTAATTAATGAATTGGATACGGATAACGTAGAACCAACGACACACGTACTTGATTTGAAGAATGTGATGCGTAAGGACGAGCCAAAAGAATGGATTACGAAAGAAGAAGCATTGAAGAATGCACCAGACCAAAAGGATGGTCAATTCCGCGTACCATCAATTCTAGAATAAGGAGGGTTTTCTTTTGTCACTATTTGATTATACGTTAAAAGAATTACAAGAAAAGTTACATAATAAAGAAATTACCGTAAGCGATCTTGTCTCTACGTCATACGACAGAATCAAGGAAGTAGATGATCAAGTTCAAGCGTTTCTTACATTAAACGAAGAAGAAGCACAAAAACAAGCGAAAGCACTTGATGAAGCATTAGGTGCAGATGCATCAATTCTCTATGGTATGCCAATTGGTATCAAAGATAATATCGTAACAAAAGGGTTACGTACTACTTGTGCCAGCCAGATTCTTGATAACCTTAATGATCCTTTATATGATGCAACGGTTGTCACGAAATTAAAAGAAGAAAACACTGTGAATATCGGGAAATTAAACATGGATGAGTTCGCGATGGGTTCTTCGACGGAGAATTCAAGCTATGCCAAAACAAGAAATCCATGGAACACAGATTATGTACCAGGTGGTTCCAGTGGTGGTTCTGCAGCGGCAGTGGCAGCAGGGGAAGTTCTATTCTCATTAGGTTCTGATACAGGTGGATCGATCCGTCAGCCTGCAGCGTTCTGTGGTGTCGTTGGAATGAAGCCTACATATGGTCTTGTATCGCGTTTTGGCCTTGTTGCCTTCGCATCTTCCTTGGATCAAATCGGACCAATTACGAGAACAGTGGAAGATAACGCACACTTACTACAAGCAATAGTTGGTCATGACAAGATGGACTCCACGTCAGCTAACATCGAGGTGCCACAATACAGCGATGCCTTTAAAGAAGATGTCAAAGGGTTGCGAATTGCAGTACCGAAGGAATATTTAGATGAAGGGGTCAACCCGGAAGTCAAAGAAGCTGTCCTTGCGGCATTAAAGAAATATGAAGAACTTGGTGCAACATGGGAAGAAGTATCCTTGCCACACTCTAAATATGCGGTAGCAGCCTATTACCTATTAGCATCTTCAGAAGCAAGTGCGAATTTAGCACGCTTTGATGGTGTCCGTTATGGTGTACGTACGGAGAAGAATGTTGACATGGTAGATATGTTTAAGCATTCCCGTGCAGAAGGCTTTGGTGATGAAGTAAAACGTCGTATTATGCTGGGAACTTTTGCACTAAGCTCTGGATACTATGATGCTTATTATAAAAAATCGCAAAAAGTTCGTACGTTAATCAAAAATGATTTCGAGAAAATCTTTGCAGAGTATGATGTTGTAATTGGACCAACAACCCCAACGCCAGCGTATAAAGTCGGTGAAAAGATTGATGATCCATTAACCATGTATACCGATGATGTATTAACGACACCAGTCAATCTTGCAGGATTACCAGGTATGTCGATCCCTTGTGGATTCTCAAGTGATGGTCTGCCAATCGGACTGCAAATTATCGGACGTCATTTTGACGAATCGATGATTTATCGTGTTGGCTATGCTTACGAGCAAGCAACAGATCACCATAAGAAACGTCCTAATTTAGGAGGTGACCAGTAATGACAAATTTTGAAACAGTTATTGGTTTAGAAGTACACGTAGAACTAAAAACGGCATCTAAAATTTTCAGCCCCGCACCCAATGCGTTTGGTTCAGAGCCAAATGCTAACGTGAATCCGATCGACTTAGGGTATCCAGGGGTACTGCCGGTATTGAATGAAGAGGCCGTAAACTATGCAATGAAAGCCTCAATGGCGATTAACTGTGATATCGCAACAAATACCAAATTTGATCGTAAAAATTATTTCTATCCGGATAATCCGAAAGCTTACCAAATTTCACAATTTGACCAGCCTATTGGTGAGAACGGCTGGATTGATATCGAAGTTAATGGTGAGAAGAAACGAATTGGTATTACGCGTCTGCACCTTGAAGAAGATGCAGGTAAACTGACGCATGGTGAAGATGGCTACTCAACTGTCGATTATAACCGTCAAGGTACACCACTTGTAGAAATCGTATCAGAGCCTGACATTCGTACACCGGAAGAAGCTTATGCATATTTGGAAAAGTTAAAAAATATCATCCAGTACACAGGTGTTTCTGACTGTAAGATGGAGGAAGGCTCACTACGTTGTGATGCTAACATTTCCATTCGTCCAGTAGGTCAGGAAGAATTCGGTACAAAAACAGAATTAAAGAACTTAAACTCGTTCTCTTTTGTTCAGAAAGGTCTAGAATTTGAAGAGAAACGTCAACGTGAAGTATTGCTGAATGGTGGCGAAATTCTTCAGGAAACACGCCGTTATGACGAACAAAAGAAGGAAACGATCCTTATGCGTGTCAAGGAAGGTTCTGACGATTACCGTTACTTCCCTGAACCGGATTTAGTACCATTGTACATCGATGATGCATGGAAAGAACGCATTCGTGCTGAAATTCCAGAGCTTCCAGATGCTCGCCGTGCCCGTTACGTAGAAGATCTTGATCTTCCTGCCTATGACGCAGCTGTGTTAACGAGCACGAAAGAAATGTCTGATTTCTTCGAAGCGGCAATCGAAGCAGGAGCGGATACGAAGCAAGCATCAAACTGGCTAATGGGTGAAGTGTCAGCATATATGAACAAGCAACAAGTCGAAATCCATGACTTGAAGATGACACCAGCAGCGCTAGCGAAAATGATTCAGCTTATCGAGGATGGCACGATTTCTTCTAAGATGGCGAAAAAAGTCTTTGCTGAGCTAGTGGAAAATGGTGGCGATCCAGAAAAAATCGTCAAAGAAAAAGGGCTTGTCCAAATTTCTGATGAAGGCCAATTACGCGAGATCATTGTTGGCATTCTTGATCAAAATGAACAATCGATCATCGATTTCAAAAATGGTAAAGACAAAGCACTTGGCTTCCTTGTCGGTCAAACAATGAAAGCGACCAAAGGACAAGCAAACCCGCCAATGGTTAACAAAATTATCATGGAAGAAATGGATAAGAGATAATAACAGAGCTAAGACATCGGCAGTTAATATAGCAGAACAGACCAGATCGTAGTAGATTTGGTCTGTTTTTTCTGTGAAAACGTATAGTCATCAAATTAATATAGAAGGATAGTAATGTCCTAATTACATAAAAGCTTTCATCGATGAAATAGATATCTGTCATTTTATGTTAAAATGAATAAGGATAATAAAGTGAGACTGCAATCAGTGGGGTTTGACCCTCGCTGACTGCTAGCGAAAATTATCAGGAAGTCTCTCGAGTCATGAAGTGGGATATTACGGACGGTTAGCGCCGTGATAAAGATATACCAAACACCTTTATCTTGTTAACTAAACCATTTCGCAAGGAGGGAAAAGATGAATAATGGCAAAGCGGTTGCTGCTTTGATCTTAGGAATTGTGTCGATCGTCACGATGTTATTCTCAGTGATAGGAATTATTCTTGGTACGATTGGCCTGATTCTTGGGATCATTGGGTTAAACGAAATAAAAAAGTTGAAACAAGAGGGCAGAAAATTAGCAATTACAGGCATTGTTTGTAGTAGTATAGGGATCATCATGCCGGTTATATTAATCGTAATATCATTTGTCGCATTCATGACTATTTAATTACATACAATTGCAAACACAAGAACGGTTGGGGGTCTACTTTGATGGTTTTTGTTTACTATTAAGAAAGTGAACAGAATGAATAGTAGAAGCTGAATAAACGGGTATAGTACTGTACCAGAGAAGTTTTATACGATAAGTAAAAAGACCCTTCTTGAGGTGTTTTTATTTGCAAATTTAGCCAAAACAATTATGATGTAGGATAGAAGGTTTACGTGATGAGGAGAATGACTATGAAACGAGCACGCATTATCTATAATCCAACTTCTGGCCGCGAAGCGTTCAAAAAAGAACTACCAGAGGTTTTGCGCAGATTTGAAGAAGCAGGATATGAGACATCAGCCCATTCGACAACATGTGAAGGTGATGCGATAAGTGCTGCAAGAAAAGCAGTAGAACGCCAATTTGACTTGATTGTTGCTGCGGGTGGAGACGGTACCATCAATGAAGTAATTCAAGGAATGGCAGAACAGGAGAATAGACCAAAATTAGCAATTATTCCAGTTGGGACAACCAATGATTTTGCCCGTGCATTAAGTATTCCCCGTGAAATCCTAAAGGCTGTAGATGTAATTCTGGAAAATCGAACCCGCAAATTGGATATCGGAAAAGTGAATGATCATTATTTTATGAATATCGCTGGTGCTGGTAAGTTAACAGAATTAACATACGATGTCCCAAGTAAATTAAAAACAATGCTTGGACAGCTTGCCTATTACTTGAAAGGGATTGAACTCTTATTGCCTGCTTTAAAACCAACCAAAGTACAAATAGAATACGATGGTAAATGGTTTGATGATGAAATTATGCTCTTTCTTGTGTCCAATAGTAATTCAGTCGGTGGTTTTGAAAAATTAGCACCAGATGCGAAGATGGATGACGGTTATTTTGATTTAGTGATCCTTCGAAAAACCAACCTGGCTGAGTTTGTCCGCATTGCAAGTCTGGCGACTAGGGGTGCGCATTTAGACGACAAGCATGTCTTTTATACGAAAGCGAATCGGATCAAGGTACACACAGAAGAAAAAATGCAGTTGAATATTGACGGCGAATATGGTGGACTGTTACCTGGTGAATTCGAAAACCTGTATCAGCATATTGAATTTCTTGTTTCAAAGGACTTTATCGAAAAACAAGATAAAATCGAATCGTAGAATAAAGGTACATTCTGTCACAGAGTGTACCTTTTTCCATCATAAATATACGATATTTCCCAGGAAATGATGAAATTAGACAATGGATTTCCTAAATGTCGTCTGCTGTGATAAAATTTGGACAGCATAACAAGTAAATCGACTTATTCAAACTAGATATTTAGCGAAAGAAGGACGTAGATATAATGGCAAAGCTTGCCCCACCAGTAAAGAAAAATCAAACAATTGAATTACATTTTGAAGATATTACCCATGAAGGCGATGGTGTAGGAAAAATAAATGGCTATCCATTGTTTGTCCCGTACGGTCTGCCGGGTGAAACAGCAGAAGTGAAAGTTATTAAGGTGAAAAAGAACTTTGGATTCGGTCGTTTAGTAAATGTGACGAATGAGAGTGAAGATCGTGTCGATCCTCCATGTAACGTGTATTACAAGTGCGGTGGCTGCCAATTACAGCATATGAGCTACCAGATGCAGCTAGACATGAAGCGAAAGCAAGTGGAAAGCGCGCTGAGGAAGATTGGGCATATTGTGGGAATACCAATCCATGACACGGTAGGAATGGAAGATCCGTGGCGTTATCGTAATAAAGTCCAGATTCCGGTAGGCAGCAAGAATGGCGAGTTAATTACTGGATTTTACCGTAAAAGAAGCCATGACATTATTGATGACATGGATCGCTGTATCATTACCGATGAAGTTAATGACAGGATGGTAGAAGCGGTCCGTTCGATTGCAGATCGTCTCGGTATCCCGGCATATGACGAAGAGAAAAATAGAGGTGTGCTTCGCCATATCATGGTTCGTTCCGGCCAGGAGACCAAGCAAACAATGGTGGTTTTAGTAACACGTACAGAAAAAGTGAAGGGACTTGATACGCTAATTGATGAATTAACGAAAAACTACCCACATATTAAATCCATTGTACAGAACATCAACCCGGACCGCACGAATGTTATTCTCGGAAAGAAAACGAAAGTACTCTGGGGAGACGAGTATATTTATGATGAGATTGGCGACATTCGTTTTGCTATTTCGGCCAAATCGTTTTATCAAGTCAACCCGACACAAACAAAGAAGCTCTATGACAAAGCGTTGGCATATGCTGATTTAAAAGGGCATGAGACAGTGATTGACGCGTATTGTGGTATCGGTACGATTTCCTTGTTCTTGGCCAAACAGGCGAAGAAAGTCTATGGTGTCGAAGTCGTTCCAGAAGCAATCAGTGATGCCAAAGACAATGCCAAGTTAAATCATATCGATAATGCAGAATTCTTTGTAGGCCAAGCAGAAAAAGTAATGCCATGGTGGCAGGCACAAGGCCTGAAGCCAGACGTTATTGTAGTAGATCCCCCGCGGAAAGGCTGTGATCAGGCATTGTTAGAAGCGATGCTTGCAATGAAGCCGAAACGGATCGTATATGTATCCTGTAATCCTTCCACATTAGCACGTGATTTACGTGTGCTCGAGGATGGCGGATATGAGACGAAGGAAGTACAGCCTGTGGATATGTTCCCGCAGACGACACATGTGGAGTGTGTCGCGCAGATTGATTTGAAATAATAACTGATAAAAAAATGAGTGACTGATATATGCAGCTCACTCATTTTTTTACATCTCATAAAATCTTCTCACCCCAACCTCACTGGCAACTCCTTCAACCCCCGAATAATATAACTCTGCCGCCATTCTAATTCTGACAAGTCCGCTGCAAGAGATATATTCGGATAGTCTTCCAGTAAAACACGAAAAGCAATGTCAGCTTCAAGTCGTGCTAACGGAGCTCCCAAACAGTAGTGGATCCCCTTGCCAAATGCTAAGTGAGAACTTTTTTCTCTGGTTATATCAAGCGTATCAGGTGCATCCACCATGTGTTGATCGTGATCAGCAGAAGCGAGTGATACAATCACATGATCCCCTTTGTTCACTTGCTGTCCCATGAATTGGAAGGACTCTCGTGCCCAACGATCGGTACTGAATTCAACAGGGCCATTATATCGCAATAGTTCTTCTATAGCCTGAGGTATTAGTGAATAATCCTCTTTTAGTAAGGTAAACTGTTCTGGATGGGTAAGCAGTGCCAGCAGGCCATTTGAAATAAGATTAACTGTTGTTTCATGACCAGCAACAATCAGCAGCATCACAACTCCAAATAATTCGTTTGTCGTCAATTTTCCTTCCTCTTCTTCTACATGAATTAATTCAGATAATAAATCCTCTTGAGGTGATTGTCGCTTCAGTTCAAATAAACGAGCTAAATAATCCATAAATTCAGCAGTTGATTGCTCATATTTGTCATGCTCATTCACGTCCACCATTACATTTGACCAACGTTGGAAATCACGCTGATCTTCTGCAGGGACTCCTAATAATTCACAGATCACTCGAATCGGGATCGGGAAGGCATAGGATTGAATGAAATCTACTTGCTTTTTACTTCTCATTTTGGAGGATTCTTCCCTTGCTATTTCTTCTACTCTTCCTCTTAATCTAGCAATATGCTTAGGTGTAAAACCACGCTGAACTAATTGCCGCAGCCGACGGTGATCAGGAGGATCGACAAAGAGCATGCTTTGTGCGATAGGAGGCATAGTATCATCTGAATACGCATCTGGAAAAACGTTTCGGATGTCTTTAATAAATCTTTCATCTTTCAGAACAGCTGTAGCGGCTTCGTAAGAAAAAGCCATCCAAGAATGAAAGTTCTCATTCACTAAATTGACTTTTGCGAAAGGGTGATGGGGGCGAATGTTCTTGTAGTGATCATAAGGGTTTTGATGAAATTCCTTTGAAAAAAGTTTAATCGATTCCATTTAGGCAGTCTCCTTTTTAGATAAAAGAATCTGATGGGTAATCATCATTTCCATAATTTACTTTCATTATAGAACAGTTCATACAAGAAACCAATAATTCTAGTATTGTTTATGACATTAATTACTTCTTCAATAATTAAGAAAAACCGGGCATAACTCACCAGGCCCTAATTGATTTAAGTAATATACGATTTCCTATAATATGGATTATGTAAACTAACAGCTTAGAGGTGATTTTGAAATATTACGTGTGGTATGATACCGTTCCGTCCAACCACCTCAGCGCCTGCCAATCCCGCGGGAGTCTACGTGGTTGGCCTTCGCTAGGATAGGGACTCTACAACTTTTGTAAGAGCTAGCATATTGACCGCTGTAAACATAACAGCAAAAGAATAAATAACATAATGCCTAGAACCACTGCTTTTAGCTGTTCCATACGTTGTACACTTCCCATAAGCGGAGCCTATTTCCGGAGCTTTGTTAAGCAGACGAAAACTATCATAATTAACTCCATGTAAGAAAGATCCAGTTTACATAATCCATATTATAGGAACTCAACTTCCTGATCGAAATGATTACTGCTGTGACTGCACTTTTATACTTTCTTGTCTGATAAAAAAAACCACCTAGTCTGCAACTAGATGGATTTTTACTAACGATATTCAGCATTTATACACTTAGCGTACACCTTTCATATAGCCCTGAATCTTCGGTGACATAATGAATAGGATAATCGCAAGAAGAATGGCGATTCCACCGATTGCACCGAAATAAAGTGTCTCTGTTTCAGGTGTATAGAATCTTACAATTTGTGCGTTAATAGCTTGCGCTGCTGCATTGGACAGGAACCATAAGCTCATCGTCTGAGCTGAGAACGCGGTAGGTGCTAATTTTGTTGTAGCTGATAGACCTACAGGTGATAAGCAAAGCTCACCAAGCACGACAACGAAATAACTTAGAACAAGCCATATTGGACTAACTAATGCATCTTCCCCACTTAAGGTTCCCGGAATCAGGATGACCATAAAGGATAAACCGGCAAACAGCAAACCAAGTGAGAATTTTTTTGGAATACTTGGCTGACGATCCCCAAGTTTTACCCAAAGTCCAGCAAATATTGGTGCTAATAAAATAATAAATAATGGGTTCAATGATTGAAACCACGCTGGAGAAATAGTGAATCCTAAGAATTCCAGATTCGTACGATTATCTGCATAGTGAGCCAGGATGGTTGAACCTTGTTCCTGGATAGCCCAGAACATCACTGATGCAATAAATAACGGAATATAAGCAATAATTCTGGAACGCTCTGTTACCGTTGTTTTTGGACTGCGGTACATTACAACGAAATAAATCGTTGGGATTAGAATCCCCAAAATACCAACAAGACCAACAAATGTCTCAATAGTAAGAATGCCCATTGAGATAGTGATAGCAATAATGATAGCTAAAACGACGGCACTTAAGCCAAATCTTGAAAATACTGTTTTCTTTTCCGATTCTGATAATGGATTTGGAGGAATGGTTCCCGCTAATCCAAGATTTTTCTTTTTTGTAAACATAAATACTAACAGCCCAAAGAACATACCAACTGCTGCTATACTAAAGCCAAGGTGAAAGTCATGCTTCATTCCGACTTCCCCAACAACTAGTGGCGCGATAAGTCCCCCGAAGTTAATCCCCATATAAAAGATACTGAAACCAGCATCACGGCGATTATCACCTTCATGGTATATGTCCCCAACAACGCTTGAAACGTTTGGCTTGAGTAAACCTGTACCAATGACAATTAAGACCATGGAAACAAAGAACATCGATATACTTCCAGGGATAGCTAATGCAATATGACCGAACATAATTAGTATTCCACCATAAAAAACAGCCCGGGATGTACCAAATATCCGGTCTGCAAGCCAGCCACCTATAATACCCGACATATATACGAGTGAACCATAAATAGACATAATAGCTAAGGCAGTATTTTCATCTATTCCTAAACCGCCTTTTGATACTTCATAGTACATATAGTATACGAGAATCGCTCGCATTCCATAGTAAGAAAATCTTTCCCAGAATTCTGTGAAGAAAAGAGTGAATAATCCTTTAGGATGCCCAAAGAAACCTTTTTGGGGTACACTTTCCACAATTTTCTGTTTATTTAAGTCTGACACCTTACAACCTCCTCTGTTCTTTAATATCATATAATCAAACGTTCAGAGTTGTCAAAAAACTGAATTTTTAGAAAACTTAGGCAATTATAATTATTAAATAAAAAGAGGGCGGGAACCATGAATAATTATCACAGCTCTTGTCTTCCGTATACATGATTAAAGAATCTCATGCATTGCTGCAACACATGAAAGCGAGATTCTTTCATTATATGGGTATATCATTTATCATTCTAGGAGTGATACAGAATTGTATTCTAATTGATAGAAGAATGAAACATTGTAATAGTTTATGTTTGTTAGAATGTTAAGAGACATCATTTTAATTTTGCTAAATTTTATACTAAAAATTAGGTAATAGGGAGGAACAGGATGACAATGGAAGAACAACTAATTAGTAAATCCTATTATCATACATTTACTGAAGGTATTCAGAACGTGGAGCCAATCAAAGTTTTGAGTGAACTATATATAGCAGAGCAACAAAGCGAAATGCCTGATGTATCGTATATACGTTTTGCTCAGGGAGAGGTGTATTATCTCTACCAAGATTTTGAGGCTGCCGTTTTTAAATGGGAAAATGTATCAAACGAATTAAAGCCATGGGCTCAGAAGAATATAGCGGATGCTCATGCAAAAATGAATTTACTAGCGATTTCAGAGGACATCTATAATGCAGTGGAAACAGATTCTGAGGTGTTACAGACAGAGGTACTGCTGCAATTATTCTCACTCTACATACAGCTCGACAACTGTGCAAAGGCTGTTGCTACTATAAAACAAGCAGTAGATCTAAATCCGGACTATCCTGATGTAACCGAAATGGCGCGACTATTCTTCGAAGAACAACAAGATTGGGATAATGCAGTTGCACTTGCTATTAATGAAGCGAAGCGAACAGAATCGTTATCATGGTTTGCTGTTTTAGAAGCATATGTTGATCAAGGTCATACGGTAAATATGAATCCAAGTGATTTTAGTGACGTGTTAGGTCTTTTATATACACTTGATCAAGTTCATTTTGAAAGTCTTTCCCTGGCACTTTGGAATAGCTATAAACAACAGGATTTCTATTTCGCATGGCTGGAAGAGATCAACAATATTCTGCTAAGCGCTGATCCAGAACATTCTTATGTATGGAATAAGCTTTCTAATCAGTTTAAGGTGACCTATTTCGAATTAACGAATGGCAATTATTTAATAAATGAATTCTCTTATTTAATTCCGAGTCATTTAATGAATTGGATGAAAGTATCTACGGCTTCAGATGCCGCGTTAGCTGCTTCTGCTGTATTAGCGTGGAGTGAAATTTATCCAGCTGATATCGAAGCTGCTGCTGTTGATCATGCGGAGAGCCTGTTAAGCCAGTCTGCTCGTTATCCAAATGCTATTCACGATAGCGTGAAGCTTTTTGATTCCATTATCAAATGGTCAGTGAATGAAGGAATGGTATTGGACAAACGTTATAAGTGGATGGTGGACGAATTAACCAATGTTAATCAATACCATTTAATGCTTACAGGAACAGAGGTGAGCGGACAGTCATCATTTGTGAATACAGTGCTGAACGATGACCTGTCAGACGACGCCACTAACGCTACTGTGCTTTACAAAGATGCGGACACTGCCAAGATTCATGCCATTACGCATGACGAGGAAACAAATATAGCGGAACATCATGAATTTAAAGAAGCGACAAATAATCCGGAAGCCTTTATTTCATGCGAAATACCTGTATCCTTCTTAAATGAAAACAGACTGACTCTGATTGATGCACCAAGGCTTACTGATTCAGATATATTCAGAAGTAAAAGTAATCATTATTTACATGTAGCAGATGGTCTGCTGTTTGTATTAAATGGGGACTCGAATCTTACCGGTCATGAGCTTAATAAAGCAGTGAAAATAAAAGATCAGGTACCTGACATGCCTATTCATTTTCTATTATGCGAAATGGAACGAAATCCTAATAGTGAAGAAGCGGTAGAGCGGACTGAGAAAATCATTGCCAGAATTCAAGCATATTTTCCAAATGCGAGAACGTTCATTTTCTCAGCAAATGATCATAGAAAAACACAAGTGGACGAATTTTCTGCATTTGTAAGTTCGATAAAGAATGACCATAGACTGGAAGAGGAACGGACTGCTAAGATTCTCTATTATATTAAGAGATCGATTGAATTCTTACTTGTCAAACGAGAAGAAGTAGAGAATTCATTGATGGATAATATCACATGGAATGAAGAAAAGGTTACGAAATTGAAAGGCACTAAAAATCAGCTGGCTGATATCGAAGATAATTCGGTGCAGAGCATTAAATCTTCGTATAATACCATTATTCAGAAATGGAGACAGGATTTGACCAAGGAGCTGCCAGTATTGATTCAGCAAAGTGCTGAGGTAATTAAGGATGACAGTGACCTTGGAAGCATTCATACCGAGCTCAATGACACAATCAATAAACGAATTAATCAATATATAGATGACGAGGTTTTACCAGATTTATATAGAGAGCTTCAGGATTGGATCACAGATAGCGAGAGGGAACTTGATGAAAGCCGGACGTATCTGAGTGAAATGAGTGAAAGTTTCAATGAATTATTCGGTGAAGAGAAGATATATTTCGAATGCGACAGCAGGGTGCTCGATGATTGGCATCGCGACATCGATCGGATGACAAGGAAAAACATCCAGCTGACTAATGCAACTTTCATCACAAACCTCAACATTTCACCATTTTTGTGGAAGAGTGCAGGTAAGCTTGTCGGAGCATTAGCTAAAAATAAAGAAGCCATCCATCACAAATATAAACAGTTTGTTGAAGGAAAAGACTACAGCAAAACGGTCGAAGGTATTATTGATGAGTTTCTTCAGCAATTCGAGATATTTGGAAAGTCACTCGAGCGTGACATTAACATGTTCTTTACGGATTCGTATAAAGAATTAAATGAAACCTTATCAGAAACTTATAATGAAATAGAAGAAAATAAAAGCTCTCTAGGCGAAATGCGGGAGAGACCTGAGCTATACCTTAATCCAATCACCTTGTTCGAAATGAAACTTCGTCAATATGAATGGATGACTGCTGCAGATCAACGGATTTATGAGAATCATTGATCTGATCGATATGGGGTAAGGTAACTAGGTTGATGCGACTCTGAATTCAATTTGCGAATTCAGAGTCGTTTTTTCTTGTAGCAAAGCAATCTTATTGTAAACCATTTGATGATGAAAATTGAAAGTATATAATATGGATTATGTCTAGCTACTAAGTGGTGATTCAATCCGTACTAAACAAAATTAAACTGTTTATCAATATTAAATTTTCACAGCATGGATGTAGTGAATGGTTTCGAATGCAGATAAATAATCTGTTCGGTTATGAAAGAATTTCTCTTGAATTGCAGCAGGTGATAAATGTTCATAAATCAGTAAACCAGCGCTTTCTAACATCTTCTCCATTTCACTAAAAGCAAAACAAGATTTCATGGGTTCACCGCTTGCTGAAGCCATCTGAACCATATTCTGAACTCGGTTAGACAAACCTTTCTCTTTAAATAAATTGTCGTCAGCATAATCAAATACGATAGAACTACCTGAAGGAACTTTGGCAAGTAATTTATGAATCAGGTTGGCAATATCCTCTTTAGATAAATAGTACGTAACACCCAAAAGGCTGAAGAAAGTCTTTTTGCTCGGGGCTAAATTGTCTTCAATAAGATTACTAAATTCTTTGGTGAAATCCATTGATACGAAATGAAGGTTATCTGGAATTTGATAATGAGCCTTCGCTAACCTTTCCTTTTTAAATTCTTGTGTAGCTGGATAATCAACTTCGACGATATCTAAGCTGTCAGCTAATGCGGGGTGTCGAAAGCAGAAGGTATCTAGTCCAGCCCCCAGAATGACATATTGACTTACACCAAGTGTTATTTCATTTAATAGTATATTTTCACAATAGGCACTGCGAGCTAAAGGAGTAGGGGATAGTTGTATTTGGGTAATCCATTTTAATATTTCATCTGGATTATCCTGAAATTTCTTTCCGATTTCTTGATTGAAAAATGAGATGCCGTTTATCATATTTTCGCGTATATCAGTAAATTCCTCTGCTGTTATTAAATCTTTTGCAATAAAATCATCAAAAATCTTAGGTGTGTCATATTTACTGTGGCAGGCTCGCCCAAAGGCAGAAATTAAAGAAGTTAAACTTGATTCATTTTTTTTCATATTTGTTCCTCCTAAATGACAAAAAAAGATTCCCCTGGCCAGGAGAATCTTATTATACGACAAAAGAATTTAATTGTAAATTATAGCACAAATAACTTTTTTTGTCAAATATAAACCATTTGCTGTAATGAGTGAATGGTTTATTTTGCGAGTAAAGAAAGCATATAAGTACAGTCACAGCAGTAATCATATAGAGTTTGAAGTTGAGTTCCTGAAATATGGATTATGTTAACAAACGGCCTTAGCAATACGGTGATTTTGAAATGTTTCAAGTGCTGGCATACCGCTCCGTCCAACCACTTCGCGTCCTGCGGGGCACGGCTGAAGCTAACTTTGTGAAGAAGGGCGCTTCACAAAGTGGATCTTCAGCACCTGCCAATCCCGCGGGAGTCTACGTGGTTGGCCTACGCTAGAATGTGGACTCTACAACTTTTGTAAGAGATAGCATATTGATCACTGTATATATAACAGGAATGGAGTGAATAACATAATGCCTAGAATCACTGCTTTTAGCTGTTTCAAATGTTGTAGAACTTCCATTAAGCGTAGGAAATAGGCGGAGACTCCCGTGGAATCAGCGCGAGCTGAAGATCCATTTATGAAAGAAAAGAATTTTCTTTCATAAATTAGCTGAAGCCGTGCCCACAGGACGCGGAGCCTATTTCCGGAGCTTTGTTAAGCAGACGAAAACTATCATAATTAACTCCATGTAAGAAAGATCCAGTTTACATAATCCATATTATAGGAAGTTGTTTATTGATTAAGTCAATTAGGACCGGATAGATTATGCCCGGTATTTCTTATAAGTCAAGAAAGTATAAATTTTGGGCTATATGATGTTCGCTGACAGAAACGGCCACGTCCGGCTCTAGCGCCCAGAGACTATGCGACTTCGCGAAATCGCCCTACGATAAGTCATCATCGATTCGCAAGCTCACCGTGATTCCTTTATCTCAGTTGATTCGCTCCACTCGCTACGTCTATAAACGGGCGCTTGCGCCTTTGTTAAAGTGAGAAATTGACTTGTAGAACATCAAATCTGATAGTTTAACAGGTCTGTTTGATAAAGAGTGTAGTAACTAATCAGAATTATTTCACGGCCACAAAAAACGGTGTCTCCAATGCCCATCATCATTACGCTGATACTGAACCCTGGTGTGTTTTCTCTCAGGATTCCCTTGCCAGAATTCAACTTCGTCCGCAGTGACTTCGTACAACTTCCAATAAGCGCTCAGGGTATCGGGAGCTTCTCTTATCAGTTCTTTTGTTTTTAATAAAGCATCATCTAACATCTGGCTTTGCTTCATTTCCTTACTCTGATGTCCAATCAAAGCTAGCGCCCTTGCCTCACTCGATCTTTGCAGGAAATCTTTTGCACTTGCTACTGCAGACATTTCTGATGCTGCACCACGTATCCGAATTTGTCTGCCGATTTCCGATCAATAAAATGTTAAGGCTACTTTTGGGTTTATTCTCAGTTGCTCCCCTTTTTTGCTGATCGTTGACGATGCAAAATACCATTTATTATTGGCTACATCTTTTAAAATCAATATTCTGGCATCAGGTGCTCCTTTCTCGTCAACAGTAGACAATGTCATCGCATGAGGTTCATGAACTCCTTTCTCGATCGCGGTGATCAACCAATTTGTGAATAAATCTGAAGGGGATTCTGGTATATCTTCTGTATGAAACTCTGGAAAAGGACCGGTTAATGATTTTAAATCTCTTAATATCTTTTTTGTTTGTTTCATAATCAATACCACCTTTAAAAATAGTCTTTTCTTATTTAAAGATAACGGACAATATTAAATAATTTCAATTTATATTTGATTTTTTTACGAAAATCAAGCTACTTGTCTTAGTATGAAAACACATTTTTGCTAGGTTTGATATATTTGACTAGGACAAACTCTTGTTAACAACATACTGTATAGTAGTTGGTTAAAAAGGGGGGAGAACTTATGGGATGCTGTAATAATTCTCGAAATAACGGAAGAAACAATCGAGTTTCTCCGGCTCAAGAGGAAACGATTGTACACCCGACTCAACGAGTTAGGAATGTTTCAACGAACCGCAGTGTTGTCAGAAATGTTTATCCAACTGAAGTAGTAAACGTAAATAGAAATGTTGTAAGAAGTGAAAATTATTATCCAGTTATGAATTCTGATGTGAATGAGACAGTAGTAGAACAATATGATTGTGGTAGTGATATGAATTCACCAAACTGTCAACGTGTTAGCCCTGCTAGCACAAATAATGGCAATGGTAATGGGAATAACAATGGCGGCCGCGGACGCAGTAAAAAGAAATGTCATCGTAACGATGGCTGGAGCTGGATTTAACAAAAAAAGCACCTCTTGCAGGTGCTTTTTTTTGCAAAGAATGTATATAAGCGCAGTCATAGAAGAAATCATGCTGAACATGAAAGTGAGTTCTGATAATATGGCTTATGTTAACTGACTTATACTTAACTAAACACAAATCAATTGTGGTGTTCTTGCTGATAATTCTTTAATGTCTATAAACGTAATTCTTCATCAAGCAAAAATGACTAATGGCATACCATCAGTCATTTTTCTTCCTAAAGTATTTGCGATAAAAACAGCTTTGTCCGATCATTTTTTGGATTATCGAACAATTCTTCTGGTGAGCCGGATTCGACGATTTCGCCTTGATCGAACAGTACAATGCGATCGGCTACTTCGCGTGCGAAGCCCATTTCGTGTGTGACGCAGAGCATCGTCATTCCCGATCTGGCCAGTTCTTTCATAACGTCGAGCACTTCTTTGATCATTTCAGGGTCGAGTGCAGAGGTGGGTTCGTCAAACAGCATAATTTCTGGTTCCATGGCAAGTGCTCTTGCTATAGCAACACGTTGCTGCTGACCTCCGGATAGCTGTCCGGGGTATTTATGCGCTTGTTCTGGTATGCCAACGCGTTCCAATAAATCTAATGCCAGCTGTTCTGCTTTTGCCTTCGGTTTTTTTCGAATCCAGATGGGAGCGAGGGTGATATTTTTTAAGATTGTCATATGTGGGAACAGATTAAATTGCTGAAATACCATTCCGGTTTCTTTTCTTATCCGTTCAATATCTTTCACGTCATGGGACAGGTTGATTCCATCTATCGTTATGTCACCTTGCTGTACTTCTTCTAAACCGTTGATCGTTCTGATGAAAGTCGATTTGCCAGATCCTGAAGGGCCAAGAATAACGAGCACTTCTCCTTTTTTTACGTTTAAATTGACGTCTTTTAAGACATGAAGATTGCCGAACCATTTATTGACATTGTTACACGCGATAATAAAATCTTTCTCCGTTGCTTGTGCTGTTTGTTCCAACATAATCATACTCCTTTCTTTTTACCGTTCACCAACACCGAGTGATTTTTCTAATCTGCGACTGCTGTAGGACATCGAGAAAGCAATGACCCAATATACGATCGCTACAAATAGATATACTTCCATAATACTTCCGAGATAATCAGGGTTTGATTTCACGGATTGAGCGATACCTAAGAGGTCCATTAAACCGACAATGGTGACTAGGGACGTATCTTTGAACATCGAGATGCTTTGGCCGACAATCGCTGGAATGACAGCTCGCAGTGCTTGCGGCATAATAATGAAAAACATTGATTTTATTGGATTTAATCCTAATGCTTTGGCGGCTTCCCGTTGGCCATTTGGAATCGACTGCAGACCGCCACGAACATTTTCAGCCATATAGGCAGCCGTGAATAATGTAGCACCGATCATCGCACTGATAACATTATTAATGCTGATTCCTTCTGGTAAAAATAACGGAAACATAAAAATCGACATAAAGAATATTGTAATTAAAGGCACGCCTCTGATTGTTTCAATATAGATAACGCAAAATCCTTTGATCAGAGGCAGTTTGCTCGTTCTGCCTAAAGCGAGTAATATACCGATTGGCACGGATCCGACAATCGCTACAATGGAAAGGACCAAGGTTAACAGTAAGCCGCCCCAAACATTTGTCGCTACTTTAGGTAGCAGGCTGAACCCGTTGACTAAGAAGATAATAATAGGAAATGAAATGAACCATCCGATTAGAGTGATCATTTTTGGCTTTGGAAGCTTCTGGCCGACGAAATATCCAACGACTAAAGCGGCGATAGATCCTGCCAGCCACAATTTTGACGTGCCGGAAATAAACGGTGCCAACGTATGAAGGAACATAATCAGCGTCAAGACACTTGCCAAATGTAAGAAGGTTCCTTTCCAAATACCAGCCGATACTCCGAATAGAATAGCAACAAAGAGGAGACACAGCCATATGCGATAGAGTTGTTCGATTGGGTATTGACCAACCATAAATAATTTGAAATTATCTGTTACAATCGCCCATTCTGCTCCGGTTAGCAGCCATGTGGTAACCCCCGTTGCAACGTAATAGATGACCATGAGACATAGCAACGTTAAAATACTGTTGTACCAAGTATTGAAAAGATTATTCTTGAGCCATCCACCAATACTGTGTGTTTTGGGCGAGGTGGGCGCCAGTTCTGCTTTGACATCGGTATTCATCTCCAACAACGATCACCTCTCCACAATTTGCATTTTGCTATTAAAGATATTCATAAAAACAGAAGTAAAGATACTAAGAATTAAATAAACCATAATCATAATTAATATCGACTGTATCGCCCGCCCAGTCTGGTTGTTGATAGTTTCTGCCACATAGACTAAATCTGGATAGCCCGCCGCTACTGCCAGACTTGAGTTTTTTGTCAGGTTCAAATATTGACTGGTGACTGGGGGATAATGGTACGAATCGCTTGTGGGAATACAACAAAACGCATTGCTGTTGAATTCTTTAATCCAAGTGCTCTTGCTGCCTCCCGTTGCCCTTTTGAGACGGATTGAATACCACCGCGGACGATTTCTGCAATGTATGTCGCTGTGTAAATCGTTAAAGCGAGAAAAATAGCTAGAAAATTCTCAGATACAATATAGCCACCTTCAAAATTAAAGTTACCTAGTACTGGAACGTCAATCGTCACTGGCGCCTGCTGTGTGATAACTAGTGCAACGAAGAGTGGAGCAATAAAGGCGAGCAAGCCCCAAAGTAACGGAAAACCTTTCTTTCCTGACTGAATCTGTTTACTACTTTTTACTCTCCATATTACAATAGCAAGTACTACGGCTAGGATAAATGTGATAAGCCATAGCAAGCTGCTGGCATTCGTTTGAAACCACGGAATGGCAGCTCCACGGTTACTAAGGAATACAGGGCCAAGCTCTATGCTTTCTTTCACCCCAGGTAAGGCAAGGAAGACCGCAAAATACCAGATCAATATTTGAACGAGTAAAGGTGTATTACGAAAAATCTCAATATAGACGGTTGCCATTTTCTGGACTAACCAGTTACTGGATAATCGGCTGATTCCTACAACGACACCAATAATCGTAGCGAAAATTATCCCGATTACGGATACTTTTATCGTATTTAATATTCCTACTAAGATTGCTTTTACATAGGTATCGGTTGATTGATATTCAATCATGGACTCTCCGATATTAAAGGAGGCCATTTTCTGTAAAAAACCGAATCCAAGGTTAATTCCTAACGCTTGCAGTTCTTGTACAGCATTGTGAATTAGATAAGAAGCAATGCCGACGATGACTGCGATGAACAAGACCTGAAGCAGTATTGGTGTGATTCGGTTATCCCTCCAGAAAGGTGTGGACATATTCGATTGCGATTTTGCCAAGTTCGATCACCTCCAATAAGATAGATGTTTTGCTTAATATGGATGAATGACCTGTTCCGGATAAAGCAGAACAGGTCATCCAAGTAATTAACGGAATGGAGGTGAATATAATAGTCCACCATTCGTCCAATTTTCATTTTGTCCTCTTTCTAATTTGAAGATGGTGTCTGGACCAAGGTGGCGATCATAGATTTCACCATAATTTCCAACGTGCTTGATTACTCTGTAGGCAAAGTCATTCGGTAAGCCCATCATGGCACCTAATTCTCCTTCAACTCCTAATAAACGTCTGATCACCGGATCTTCGCTTTCCAGATAATCGTCAACATTCTCAGAAGTGATTCCTAATTCTTCTGCTTCGAATGTAGCGAATGTTACCCATTTAACGATGTTGAACCATTGGTCATCTCCTTGTCTTACAGTTGGTCCAAGTGGTTCCTTCGATAACGATTCTTCTAAGATAACGTGCGCTTCGGGATCACTTAATGTCGCCATCCGTGAAACCAGACCGGATTTATCTGTTGTCCAGGCATCTACACTTCCTTCTTCATAAGCAGCAACGAGGGCATCACTGTCATCAAACGTTACTTGTTCATATTCAATTCCAAGTTTACGGAATTGGTCAGCCAGGTTTAATTCGGTGGTGGTTCCTGTCTCCACACCAATACGAGCACCGGCTAAATCTTCTAAACTAGTAATACCACTGTCGGCACGAACCATCATCCCTTGCCCATCATAGAAGGTTGTCGGTCCAAAGTGCGTACCTAAGTCGGTATCTCTTGTAGTCGTCCAGGTCGTATTTCGGATAAGAACATCAATTTCTCCTGTTTGCAGTGCGGTAAAACGCTCATCAGCTGATAGTGGTCTCACTTCGATAGCTTCAGGGTCATCAAAGATAGCGGCCGCAATGGCTTTTCCAAAATCAACATCAAAGCCTTTTATTTCGCCATCATCATCTAGATAACCAAAACCAGGAAGCTGGTTGTTACCTCCTAAAACAAGATGTCCTCGTTCTTTTACGGCTGCTAATGTTGAACTGGCAGACCCGGCTGCTTCACCGCCTTCTCCGCTAGTATCTTCTGTATTGGTATCATCGGTAGCTTCCGTATCCCCTTCTGTACTTGCGTCATCAGATGTACAGCCTGCAAATAGAAAAACAAGGCTAAGTAGTAGACTTACAAATAACAATGAATATGACTTTCTCTTCATAAGCAAGTGAAAACCCCCTCATTTTTTTTAGCTCTATGTCAAAAAAATAGAACTCAGAAGAATAATACTTGTTGCCAATTAACAAAAGATGGTAAGAGATGCTTGTTCTGTTATTAATTCTACCTAGAATGATGGACATCTTACATGCAACCTGTAAGAAAATGTAACTATAATTTTAGGGATAGATGTATTTGTTGTTAGGTAATATAGCATTTATCACGGCGCTAACCGTCTTTAATTCCCCCACTGATTCAAATCTCACTTTATCGAAGGATGGAACTGGTGTTAAACCCTCGATCCCGCCAGTTACGAGCATTATTCTGCGATGTGTGCAAAATGTTTGTAAGAATGTCTTACGGAAGTGTTTAACAAAATGAATGGAAGTAGGTTATTTTTCTTTGACAGTTTGTGTAAATCAATCGAATAGGCCCTGTTTTATAATGAAACGTATCAACAAATCATCAGTCATTATCGATTAGGCAGAATAATACTGGATTGGCAGTAAAGGGAGGATAACAAATGTCAGATAAAGTAACGATAGGGTTAATTCAGGCGAAAAATGATATCAATGGAGCGGAACCGGTAGAACGTCATAAAGAAGCAGCGATTCAGAAGCATATCAATATGGTTCGTGAAGCCCATGAGAAAGGGGCGCAAATTATTTGTTTACAGGAAATATTTTATGGTCCGTATTTTTGTACGGAACAAAATCCGAAATGGTATGATGCCGCAGAGGAAATCCCGGAAGGTCCTACTACGCGATTATTTCAGGAATTGGCGAGAGAGCTTGAAGTCGTCATCGTGTTACCAATCTATGAAAAAGTCGGAATCTCTACTTATTATAATACCGCGGCTGTGATCGATGCGGATGGCAGCTACTTAGGCAAATACCGTAAGCAGCATATTCCACACGTTGGTGTAGAAAAAGAAGGTTGCGGATTTTGGGAGAAGTTTTATTTTAAACCAGGAAACTTAGGTTACCCTGTATTTGATACAGCCTACGCAAAGATTGGCGTCTATATTTGTTATGATCGTCATTTTCCCGAAGGTGCTAGATTGCTAGGGTTAAATGGAGCGGAAATTGTCTTTAATCCTTCGGCAACGGTCGCAGGATTGTCGGAATATTTATGGAAGCTGGAACAACCCGCACACGCTGTTGCTAATGGATATTATGTAGCTGCAATTAATCGGGTAGGTAATGAAGCACCATGGAATATGGGCGAGTTCTATGGTCAGAGCTATTTAGTAGACCCGCGTGGAAACTTTGTGGAGACAGGCAGTAGAGATCAAGATGAAATTATTATTGCTGATATGGACAAGAAATTAATTCGTGAAGTGAGAGACACCTGGCAGTTTTACCGTGACCGTCGTCCGGAAACGTATGATGAGATGAGTGCCTTGTTACCGTAGTTTCATTCAAAAGAAATGGAGGGTACATTCATGATAAAAACTGTAGCGATGCAGCTGAAAGAAAATTTTGATGAAATTCACCCCGATTTAACCGCTAAAGAAGCAATCGATGAATCCAATCGCTGTTTATATTGCTATGATGCACCATGTACAATCGCATGTCCTACCAGTATTGATATACCATCTTTTATTAAGAAAATAACCAGTGGAAATTTGAGAGGCTCTGCCAAGACCATCATGCAGTCTAATCCGGTTGGGGCAAGCTGTGCAAGAGTTTGTCCAACAGAGGAGTTATGTGAAGGTGCCTGTGTGTTAAATGATGCTTCAAAGCCTATTAAAATCGGCGACCTGCAACGATATGCTACAAATTGGGCAATAAAAAATGAACAAGTTCTATTTAAAGCAGGTAAGAAAAATGGTAAGAAAATTGCGATCATCGGCTCCGGACCTGCTGGACTTTCGGCAGCTCGAGAGCTTGCATTGCTAGGTTACTATGTCACTATTTTTGAGGCGGAAGAGCATGCGGGAGGACTAAATCATTACGGCATTGTATCCTTTCGTCTGCCCCAGGAGATCGCTTTTTGGGAAGTGAAGCAAGTGGAGAATTTGGAGGTGGAAATCAGAACCAATACTAGAGTTGGTACAGATATATCGATCAGCAGCATCAAGGAGAATTTTGATCGTGTCATCTTAGCTGTCGGTATGGCAACTGTACCTGAACTGGGAATGGAGGCAGAAGCAGAAATTCTTGATGCAATTGAATTCGTTAAGCGTACGAAATCGACCCCTTTACCGAAAGACATGATAGGGAAGAAAGTAGTCGTCATAGGTGCAGGTAATACGGCGATTGATGCAGCGACTTGTTCGGTTCGCTTAGGTGCCAGCAATGTCAAAATGTTATATCGCAGGACTCGTCAGGAGATGACGGCGTATGATTTTGAGTATGATTTGGCCAAGCAAGATGGTGTGGAGTTTCGCTGGTTAACGCAACCGACAAAGCTGATTCTAGATTCATCAGGGAAGGTGAAAGGGTTAGAATGCATGAAAATGAGGTTGGCAGAAGCTGGAGCGGATGGAAGACGCCGTCCTGTACCTGTACCTGATTCATTGTTTAGGATGGATGCTGATTTTATTATTAAAGCAATTGGACAAACGAGACATGTAACGCTAATGGATGATTTCTCACTGAAGCATATCAATGGGGTGCCGCAAGTTGATCCTGCTACTTATCAGACCTCAGAACCTATGATTTATGCATGCGGCGACAGTATCTTTCAAGAAGGGAACGGTGAGGCGATGGTTGTTACAGCTGCTGAACAAGGAAAGAAAGTCGCTTATTCGTTACATCAGGACTTATTCGGTGCAAAAGAAACTGCGTCATAACAAACATAAAGGGGGTAATAAGATGGCAGACTTAAGCATTGATATAGCTGGTATCCAATCACCGAATCCATTCTGGTTAGCGTCAGGTCCTCCTACCAATTCGGGTTATCAAGTCCAGCGTGCATTTGAGGCAGGATGGGGAGGAGCTGTGTGGAAGACGCTTGGTGAACCGGTATTAAATGTTTCATCCCGTTTTGCAGCGCTTCATTACAATAATCAACGTGTGGTCGGTTTTAATAATATTGAGTTAATTACCGATCGTTCCTTAGAAGAGAATTTACAGGAAATCTATGAAACAAAAAAGAAATACCCAAATCATGCCATTATCGCATCTTTAATGGTTGAACCAGAAAGAGAAAAGTGGCATGAAATTATCAAACGCGTGGAGGATACAGGTGTAGATGGCTATGAATTAAATTTCGGCTGTCCCCATGGTATGGCAGAAAGAGGAATGGGTTCGGCTTCTGGTCAGGTTCCGGAACTTGTTGAAAAACAAACCTATTGGACAAAGGAAGTAGCATCTAAACCGGTTATTGTAAAGTTGACGCCGAACATAACGGATATCACTTTTACTGCGAAGGCTGCGGTTAAAGGTGGGGCAGATTCTATCAGCATGATTAATACGATTAATAGTTTAGCAGGAGTTGACATCGATACGTGGGACACAATTCCGCATGTAGGGCATAAAGGCGCCCACGGCGGGTACTGTGGGCCGGCGGTAAAACCTATTGCGCTTCATATGGTGGGAGATTGTGCCCGTAACCCAGCAATAGATATTCCGATATCTGGTATCGGTGGTGTATCAAACTGGAAAGACGCTGTTGAGTTTATGTTAATGGGTTCAACCAGTGTACAAGTATGTACGGCTGGGATGCATCACGGTTTTCGGATCGTGGAGGATATGATAGAGGGATTAGATAATTATTTAGATGCCAAAGGTATTGATTCTGTCATGGACATCGTCGGAAAAACCGTTCCGAAATATGCAGATTGGGGTGATTTGGATTTAAATTATAAGGTTGTTGCGAAGATTAATAATGATGTCTGTATTAATTGTAATAAGTGCCATATTGCTTGTGAAGACACATCACATCAGTGCATTGATATGTTGAAAAATGATCAGGGTATTCCATATCTTGAGGTGAGAGAAGAAGATTGTGTAGGTTGTAATTTATGTTCGATTGTTTGTCCGGTTGATGGTGCGATCGATATGGTCGAAGTGGGGAGCGAATTCTCTGCAATGACCTGGAATCAGCGCCAAGCTATCACAGGGATGGGAAATCGTTTAGCAGATGTGGGGAAGTAATAATCGGTAATCATAATAGGAGGTGCCCGAATGGGGTTGAAATTGATTAAGAATGGAACTATTGTTACAGCATCTGATATGTATAAGGCAGATATATTAATAGAGGGTGAACAGGTCGCTTTAATTGGAACAAATTTAACATATGACAATGCAGAAATTATTGATGCGGAAGGATATTATGTCATGCCGGGCGGTGTAGATCCACACACACATTTAGAGATGCCTTTTGGTGGTACAGTCAGTAAGGATGATTTTGAAACGGGAACGATCGCTGCAGCGTTTGGAGGTACGACAACGTTGATCGATTTTTGTATTACCCGAAAAGGTGAATCCCTTCAAAATCCTATTCGGGAATGGCATGCCAAATCAAAAGATAAAGCTGTGATCGATTACAGCTTTCACTTAATGATTGGCGAAATAAACGACGAAGTCATGAAGGAATTACCGGTTATTTTAAAGGAAGAAGGGATTACTTCTTTTAAAGTTTTTATGGCATATAAAGATGTTTTTCAAGCAGATGATGGTACCCTTTTTCAGACGTTACAGACGGCGAAAGAGCTAGGAGCACTTGTCATGGTCCATGCAGAGAACGGAGATGTGATTGACTACTTAGTGAATGAAGCATTGTCAGCTGGTAACACAGCGCCGATCTATCATGCCCTGACACGACCGCCGGAAGCTGAGGGAGAAGCAACAGCGAGAGCAGCAGAACTAACTGGATTAGCAGGTTCCCAGTTATATGTTGTTCATGTTTCTTGTGAAGAAAGTGCCAGCAAAATTAAAGAAGCTCGGGAGAAAGGCTATGACGTATGGGGGGAAACATGCCCGCAATATTTAGTACTGGATCAGGATAAGTTAGACTTACCAGATTTTGAAGGTGCTAAATACGTTTGGTCACCTCCATTGCGGGAAAAGTGGAATCAAGACAAATTATGGAGTGCGCTGAAGAATGGCAGTCTGCAAACGATTGGATCGGATCAATGCTCATTTGATTTTGATGGTCAGAAAACGTTAGGAGAAGGCGATTTCTCTAAAATTCCCAACGGCGGACCGATGATAGAAGATCGTTTTAGTATATTATTTTCAGAAGGTGTGAAGAAGGGACGAATTAGTATTAATCAATTTGTCGATATGATTTCGACCAGATCAGCTAAGCTATTTGGGATGTATCCGAAAAAAGGAACGATTGCTGTTGGATCAGATGCGGATATTGTATTGTTTGATCCAGTTAAAGAGCGAACTATTTCAGTGGATACCCACCATATGGCGGTAGATTACAGTGCTTTCGAAGGGATGCAGGTCACAGGTGAACCTGTAACTGTACTGTCGAGAGGCGAATTTGTCATTAAGGATCAGCAATTTGTCGGTACATTAGGTGCTGGTCAGTACATTAAACGAGCGCGGTATGGTGAGAGATTGGTTAATCAAGCAGATAGAATTGCCTTGAAATAGCATGATAAAGGAAGTGATGGCTTGTCAGCATTTAATTTGTATGTGGAAGAGCGAAGAGGTATTGATGATTTATTGATGAAAGGCTATAGCATCATTGGTCTTCAAGATAATCTAGACGGCGCTATCGTATTTTTGCAAAAAGAAGCAGTTATTGAAAGTATTCAAGTAAATATAGCAGATACCCGTAAATACCTTTCTAATGTCATGCTGCATCAAAATATATCACGTTAACGCAGAAGCGTAATTGCAAAATAATAGACAGATTTATTCACAGAGTGCATGTCAAAGGTGGAAAAAAATGTTACGTTATCGGTGAGAGATCAATATGCCAATAGACTTCCTAGAGCATCTCCGTTTGATCAGTAGAATAGCTGAATTCTGAGGAGGAGAAGTAATATGTCTGCAATCAAGTTAACGGTAAGAGAGGTCTTAGAGGATGCATGTTTTGAACAAGCAGAATTGGTTGCCGGTGATAAAGGATTAGATAACATTGTCCGCTGGGTGCACATTATGGAAGTGACGAACATTGATAATCTGCTAAACGGGTCAGAATTGATTTTATCGACTGGTGTTGGATGGCGAGATTTTAAAGGCGCGTGTGTTTCTTACTTCCAACAATTAATTGATGCAGGAGTTGCTGCTCTCTGCATCGAATTGGTTAAGTATGCCAATTCGATTCCTCAAGAAATGTTAGAATTGGCGAATGAACATCGGATACCTTTAATTGTTTTCCATCAGGAAGTGCGATTTATTGATATTTCTCAAGTAATGAATAAACGTCTTGTCAACACACAATATCGCATCCTATCTGATTTAGAAGACTTCTCGAGCAAGCTTAATCAAGTTATGCTATTACCCAATGCATGTCATCGTGTGTTGAAGCTTATTCATCAATATCTTCGTGTACAAGTAATTTATATCCCACATAACTCCGAAGACATTACCTTTCTCCCATTACCAAACAAAAATGAACAGCAGAAGTTAGTAGCGACGATTGAAGCTGATAAGGAAAATCGTGTTATTAATCGCAATAAACAATTCATCGCAACCGATCAATCCTATGTTGGTCAATCCGTTCAAGCAATGGATGTCAAATTTGCTGATATTATCTTTTTTACGAGATATCAGGCCATTACAGAATACGAGTTATTAGTTCTTGACCGTTGTGCAAATGCGATTTCTCAGGATTTAATCAGAGCCTTTTATTTAGAAGAACAAAGGAAACAGAAAAAACAGCAATGGATTTACGAATGGATCAGTGGAAGCTATAAAGAAGAAGATATTATCCAATATTTAAGTTCATTAGACGCAACCATTAATCCAAATGGTGCTGTTGTTTGTGTTTGCCGTCTCCATGCGCTGATGCATGATGATAATCAGTCCTATCATATCGCTGTTTTTCGTAATGTTCTTCAGAAATATGGGTTTTTTCTGGTGTCGCTATACGATCAGAAGCAGTTCGTGTTTGTACTCGTAAACGTTCGAACTCAATGTGATTGGAAGTTAAGGTTGGAAAAAGTCATTCGACATATTGCGAATATGAATCTGTACAAATTAGATACGACACCGTACGCTTGGCTTGGTGTCGGGAAGCTGACAGAAGATATTCACGAGATACAGGAAAGCTATCAGTCGGCTTTGGAGGCACTTGCTATTCAAAACCAGGCAAAAATAAAAGACAAAATATTTTATGAAGATTTACACATTTACCGATTGGTGGCCAGTTTAAATAAAGCAATCTGCCTGGAAGACTATATACAAGAATACTTAGGCGAGGTTTTAGACTATGACGAAGCACATAATAGCGACTTACTCTATACGTTACAAAAATATCTGGAATGTAATGGATCGAAGAATGATGCAGCGAAACGCTTATATGTAGTAAGACAAACCTTATACCACAGATTAAGTAAGTTGAAAGAATTACTTGGGGCAGATTTCATGGAACCTGCAAAACGTTCCACCATTGAATTTTTGATCCATGCCTACCGATATCAATATCCAAATCATGAACAACAGGTGTTGAAGTCAGTTGTGAAAGAAGGAAACGCATAGTTTAAGACAATAGCGACTCTTATTGGAGAGTCGTATTATTGTGCGACAAAATCCTCTTAAAAAGCGTGAAAAGTATTTAGGTTTGATTTGACTAATTGTCTAATGCCACCACGTCAGGACCTAATTTATAATAAGATCAATTATTACAGAAAAGAGGGTGATGATGCCTATGTCAAAGATTGAGGTAGCAGGTGCGACGCTTCAGAATTTTATAAATGGGGAGTGGGTTGATGCTTATGCAACAGAATCTCAGCCAGTTGTTAATCCTGCAACGGAAGAATGTCTGACGAATGTCCCGTTATCTTCAGATGAGGATGTAGATAGAGCTGTTCAATCGTCTTTGTCTGCATTTGGGGAATGGAAGAAAACACCCGTGTCTAAGCGGGCTCGAATTTTATTTCGATATCATCAGTTGCTAACAGACCATCATCAGTTTTTGGCAGAGATGGTGTCAGAGGAAAATGGTAAAAGCTATAAGGAAGCATATGGTGAGGTGTTAAGAGGAATTGAGTGTGTAGAATTTGCGACAAGTGCTCCGACTTTAATGATGGGTGATAATTTATCTACTATCGCATCAGATATTGATTCTGAGTTCTTTCGTTATCCAATTGGTGTCGTTGCTGGCATTGCTCCTTTTAATTTTCCAATGATGGTTCCGTGCTGGATGTTCCCAATCGCGATTGCTTGTGGAAATACTTTTCTATTGAAACCATCTGAGAAAACCCCTTTACTAGCCAATAAGTTAGTAGCATTGTTGGATGAAGCGGGCTTGCCAAAAGGGGTATTGAACGTCGTACATGGCACGCATGAAGTTGTCAATAGAATTTTGGATCATCCGGATATTGCGGCTGTATCCTTCGTCGGTTCAGATCCAGTGGCGAAATATGTGTATCAGAATGCTGCTTCAAATGGGAAAAGAGTGCAGGCATTAGCAGGAGCAAAAAATCATCATATTGTGCTACCAGATTGTGATCAGGATCGATCGATTGATCATATTATTAATTCTGCTTTTGGAAGCGCGGGACAACGGTGTATGGCATGTAGCGCCGTAATCGCTGTTGGTGATAAAGCAGATTCTTTTATCGCTATGCTTAAAAAGAAAGCTGATCAAATTAAAATTGGGAACGGAATGGACGAAGATGTGACCGTTACTCCATTAATAAGTCAAGAAAGCAGAAATAGAGCACTTGACTACATCGATAAAGGTATTGCGGAAGGAGCGCAACTCATTCGAGATGGCCGGATCGATATGGAAACCTTCAACAAAGGTAACTTTTTAGGGCCAACGATTTTTGATTATGTGACTCCTGATATGTCAATAGCAGAGAATGAATTGTTTGCCCCGATTTTAAGTGTGATTCGTGCAGCAGACCTAAAGGAAGCGATCGATATCATCAATCAATCAAAATTTGGCAATTCGGCAACACTTTATACAAATAGTGCTTCTGCAGTGAGAACATTTCGAGAAGAAGCAGAGCCAGGTATGTTGGGTGTTAATGTAGGCGTTCCTGCCCCAATGGCCTTTTTCCCTTTCTCTGGATGGAAGCATTCTTTTTATGGTGACTTACATGTGAATGGAAAGGACGGAGTGGAATTTTATACAAGAAAGAAAATGATTACTTCAAGGTTTTATTAACAGGGAGGGAAATTATGATCAAGAATGTAGCAAGCACGCCTTTAGAGAAAGATTCCCAATATATCTGGCATTCGATGAAGAAGTATCATCCTGACTCGACGATGATAGTGAAACATGCAGACGGCTCTTGGGTTACAGATGTGGAAGGCAAACGCTATCTAGATGCAATGAGCGGGTTGTGGTGTGTAAATGTAGGGTATGGGAGAGCTGAATTGGCAGAAGCTGCTTATCAGCAAATGAAAGAACTGGCTTATTATCCACTGACACAAAGTCATCTTCCAGCCATTCAACTAGCTGAAAAACTAAATGAATGGCTCGGTGATGAATATGTCTTTTTTTTCTCCAATAGTGGATCGGAAGCAAATGAAGTAGCGTTCAAGATCGCTCGACAATACCATCGGCAAAACAACCAGCCTGACCGTTATAAGTTTATTTCACGTTACAGAGCCTATCATGGCAATTCGATGGGCGCTTTGGCAGCAACGGGACAGGCGGAGCGGAAATATTTATATGAACCACTTGCACCAGGGTTCTTGCACGTGGCACCGCCAGATTGTTATCGCAGTTCGCATCCTGCAGATGGTACATGTTGCAGTGAGAGTGCGAAGGATATTGAACGTGTGATGATGTGGGAGCTCGATCAGACAATCGCTGGTGTAATCATGGAACCGATTATTACAGGTGGTGGCGTATTGGTTCCTCACCAGCATTATTTAAAGGAAGTAAGTGATAGTTGTCAGCGTCACGGAGCATTGCTGATCGTCGATGAAGTCATCAATGGATTCGGTCGAACCGGCAAACCATTTGGCTTTATGCATTATGACGTAAAACCTGACATCATTACGATGGCAAAAGGCTTAACAAGCGCTTATCTGCCATTATCAGCAACCGCTGTACGTAAAGATATCTATCAGGCTTTTCAGGGACGAGAGCCATATCACCATTTACGGCATATTAATACATTTGGTGGCAATCCAGCTGCATGTGCTGTTGCCTTGAAGAATTTAGAAATCTTAGAAAAAGAACAATTAGTCGAACGTGCTAAGCAGCTTGGATGTAGATTAGCAATGGAGATGCAGGAACTATATCGTCATCCACGTGTAGGTGATGTCCGAATTAAAGGGTTACTGATGGGGATTGAATTAGTAGAAGATAAGCAGTCCAAGCAGCCTATTGAACCGGACAAAATTCAAGCAATAATAGCTCGTTGTAAAGAAAAAGGGTTAATTATCGGAAAGAATGGTGACACCGTTGCGGGTTACAATAATATCATCACCATTAGTCCGCCACTTAGTATAACGGATGACGATTTTGCATTTATGACACGTGTCTTAAAAGAATCAGTTGCAAGCCTTTAACTCCTTTTTTGTGAAAGGAGTTTTTTGGTGGGAGATAAGAAAGTTAAACAGAGAAAACCAGAGATTTCGTTTGAATAGTGTAGCCATACAAGTAATGGTGCTGAACCTCTCCAAGCAAAGAACATAAACCTGTACCTGTTAAATAATCTTACTGTAAAGTTTCGGTGAATTCGCAAGATTTGATGGTTTGAAACATAATACTGCAAATTAATTAACAGTTTGTCTAATGAGGTTGCCTGTTACAAGCAGTAAAATGTTAAGAAAGATAACTTTGAAACAAAAATAGGTAAGAGCATTTTTGTGCGGGGAGGAATAATGAATGAGCCTTGCTACTCCTGAGATTCAATTAGACCAAATAAGTATGACGTATCAGACGAATGACACGGAAGTATTAGCATTGCAGGATGTTTCCGTGGACATTCAGAAAGGTGAATTTGTTTCATTATTAGGTCCTTCAGGTTGTGGGAAAACAACACTGCTTAGAATAATGGCCGATTTAATTCAGCCTACCGGAGGAGAAGTTACCGTTGACGGGAGTTCAGCACGGGAAGCAAGGCTGGCGCAGAAATATGGCATCGTCTTTCAGAGTCCCGTACTTTACGACTGGCGTAAGGTAAAACAAAATATTAATTTACCATTAGAACTGATGGGGATCGAAAAGAAAGAACGAGAACAACGTGTGGACTATCTGCTCAAATTAGTTGGATTGGATGATTTTAAGAATAAGTATCCTTGGCAATTAAGCGGGGGAATGCAGCAGCGTGTCGCCATTGCTCGTGCACTTGCTATGGAACCGGAAATTTTATTAATGGATGAACCTTTTTCTGCTTTGGATGAATTTACACGGGAACGGTTGAACGAAGAATTACTCTCCATTTGGAGTGAAGTGAACAACACGGTCGTGTTTGTTACCCATAGTATTCCGGAATCTATCTTTTTATCAGATAGAGTATTGGTGCTGTCTCCACATCCAGGCAGGTTATCTGCTGTTATGGAGATTCCATTACCGAGACCACGAACGAAAGAGATGAGAAACAGTCCGGAGTTCTTTCAACTGATCACAACCATCCGTAATAGTTTTGAAGGGGTGTAAGAAATGATAGGACAGCATATTTGGCAACATCGATCGCTGCCTGTTTTGGTTTGGATGTTAGGATTTTTCGTTGTATGGGAAGTAGCTTCATGGTTATTACTGGAAGTGATGGAAGCGCCCATGGCACAGTCCAAGCTTCCATACGTACATGAACTTATTGTTACATTTGTTGGTTATAGTGGTGTTCTTTATTCCGAAGGGATCGCAACCTTCTCTAATGCAGCACTAGGCTTTCTGATTGGAACGGTGCTTGGCATTGGGCTGGCTGTACTTATGAGCATATCCAAATGGGTCGAACAAATGGCTTTTCCTTATGCCGTTGCATCTCAAATGATCCCGATTTTAGGGCTGGCACCTATTATCTATGGGATTATGAGAGATGAACAGCTGGCAAGAATTATTATTGCTGGTTACATTACGTTTTTTCCTGTGGCAATTAATATGTTAAGAGGATTGCGAAGTATTGAGTCATCAGCACTTGATTTAATGTATTCCTTAGCAGCTAAGCCGACGGAGATTTATTGGAAATTACGTTTCCCTGCGGCTTTGCCCAGTTTGTTCAGTGGTTTGAAAATAGCAGCTCCCTTAGCAGTGACAGGTGCGATCTTGGTCGAATTAATGGGCGCACAAAAAGGAATCGGCGTTATCATGTTGATGAATCTATATTATGGTCCCTCGCACACCTACATGTTCTGGTCGACAGTTGCAGTTGGTGCCTTACTAGGATTATTCAGTTTTTTATTTATTGGTTTAATAGAGCGTTTTGTATCACCATGGCAACCGGAATTCAGAGCTGGGGGTGATCGGTAATGCCAGAAAAATCTGCAGCGGAAAAAGTGTTGGAATGGTCTGATAAGCCAAGTAAAAGGATAGTAACTTCAAAAAAATCTGCTCAGGTTTCCAAAGAAAAAAGACGTTCATATGCATCGCTCTTATTACCCGTTATTGCTGGTGTTGTCCTGCTCTTTCTATGGGAAATGCAATTCCTTCATACTATTTTTCATTTGCAATTATATCAGTTGCCGATTCCTTCTGCGATTCTTGAAGCATTGATTGATAATTTGTCCCTGCTGTTAGGTTATGCAGGCTATACCATGACTGAAGCGGTCGTCGGCATGTTAATTGGCTCTGCTACAGGTTTTGTCATTGCTCTGACGGCAACGGCATGGCCAAAGTGGGGAAGAGGGGGACTTCTGCTGGTAGCATCCTTAAATGCTGTACCTATTGTGGCTCTGGCACCGATCATGAATTTATGGTTTGGGTCTGGGATTGGTTCACGAATTGCCATAGTGACCGTGATTACCATGGCAGCAATGGCAATTAATGCCCATAAAGGAATGAGGATGGTATCGCCATTAGCACTTGATTTAATGCATTCATATGCGGCAAAGAAGGGAGACGTTTTCCGTTATTTGCGGATCATGAACAGCTTACCTTATGTCTTTCTCCGCACTAAAAATCAATACAACGGCAAGTATGATTGGTGCTATTGTAGGGGAGTTTTTCTTTTCTTCACAAGGTCTTGGCTATTTGCTCTCCAATTCAATTAAAGTGGCAAAAATGCCGCTGGGTTGGGCGTGCATTGTTGTCGCGGCAATATCAGGTGTGATTTTTTATTTGGTGATTGAACGATTGGAGCATGTATTTTTGAAATGGCATACTTCTCATCGCGTGTAACAACTATCCATTCTTGAATGGTTGTCATATAAGTAACTTGGTTCAAAGACAAGGATAAGAGGGGGAAGTGTAATGAAGAAGTATCGAAATCGTTTTGCAGCCATTTTGTTCATATTCGCACTATGTTTTGTTACGGCTTGTGGCAATGAAGATGCCTCGGGCGATACCGTAGAAGGAGGAGAGGAATTAATACCAGTAAAACTTCAATTAAAATGGGTACCACAAGCGCAATTCGCTGGTTATTACATGGCGATGGATCAAGGTTTTTATCAAGAAGAGGGGCTGGATGTCACAATTGTTCCAGGAGGGCCTGATATCGTTCCTGAGCAACAAGTGGCAAATGGTGCAGCAGACATCGGTATTGGATGGGTGGCCAGTTTACTACCTCATCAGGAACAAGGATTACCGTTAGTTCAAATTGCACAAATTTATCAAAAAAGTGGTTTGGTATTAGTTTCGAAACAAGAAGCAGGAATTGAAACACCAGAAGATCTATCCGGTAAGAATGTAGGGAACTGGATGGGCGGAAATGAATTTGAAGTACTTGCACTGTTTGATAAGTATGAATTAGATCAGAATGCCGATTTATCTTTTGTTAAACAGGGATTTACGATGGATCAGTTTTTTGCAGATGAGATAGATGCGGCATCCGCTATGACGTATAACAAATATCAAGTCGTCTTAGAAGAAGGATATGAAGAAAGTGACTTACATGTAATTGATATGAATGAAGAGGGAGTTGCGATGTTGGAAGATAACCTGTTTGCTAATACAGAGTGGTTAGGGGAAAACAAGGAAATCGCGGCAAAATTTGTTCGTGGTTCATTAAAAGGCTGGGAAGCTGCAATTGAAGATCCAGAAACAGCGGTAGACAGTGTAATGGCAGAGGCGGAAGCAGACAGTACAACGAGAGATCATCAGCTGAAAATGATGGAAGAAGTCGGGAAGTTGATATTGCCAGAAGGGTTTGACCCGGCAGACATCGGACAAATCAACGATGAGATGTTTAAACAAACAGCTGATATTGCATATGAGTATGGTGTTATTGAAGAACCAGCTAATTTAGAAAATGCCTATACGCATGAGATTATGGAGATGGTGGGTGAATAATTGAAAGTAGTAAAATAGGTGATGTGACAGAATAAAAACAGCCCTGGCAAATGTATATGCTGGGCTGTTTTTCGTCTAGTTTTATTCTTCATCACGGTCAAACCACAAAAGCTCTTTATCATCGACTTCACCATTATAATTAATAAAAATTTCTTCTCCTGCCTTTATGTCGCGGTAGGCAAAGAAATTAAAGGTGTGATTTTCAAAGCTGATTTCGTACATGGCGTTTGGTTCATAGGAATGGTTGAACAGCATGCCATATCCTAATAGAATCGCTGAATGATGAAGTCCGTATTCAAAAGCATAATCAGCTAGCAACGTTTTTTCAATATGTTCATGTTCTTCATTCCTATAAGCAAGAACAGGAGCTTCGTGCAACAACTGTCCCTTTTTTATATGTTGTGTAGCAAAAACGCCTCTTGTGTAGTCTCCGCCACTAATCGGAGAAGTTTTGATTTCGATCATAATATTTACCTGCCTGTCTGTTAAGATTATTGTGTAATTCATCTACTATAACATAATTCGTACAAAAGTTCCTATCTATAAAAAATGAATATGCGTTCGGTTGAATTGTGATATAATGGAAAAAGGATAATGTTCTTTTTGGGAAGGTCGGCTAATCTCCTGACAAAAGAGGGGGGTGACGCTTTTGAATATGTATGAAAGTTTTATGGTACTATTTTCTTTTGGTACCTTCTTGATTGCATTACTTGCTTTGATTGTATCTATAATCAAGCGTAAATAGACCTCCCTATTTTAACCAATAAGTGAGCAGGTGAGGTCTATTCAGTCGATAGCAGATCTCCACTTATGGAACCGCTTATCCAGAACTCGCAGTAGGCGCTGCGAGTTCTTTATTGTATGCATTACCTTAGTGTATTATAACAATAACTTTTGAAATTGTACATCGATATCATAAATAAGTCTTTAATCTACATTTCATACCATTAAATGGATATTTTGAACGTTTTTCCTTTGCTGTCAGTTATTTTGTTTTACATAATTTACTTGCTATTCAAAAAAATATCTGTTATTATGAAATAGAATTATTTTTGTTCGGTCTCGGTACAGAGGAAGTTTACCTTTTATCTAAATTGAGCATTAATAGTATTAAAAAGTAGATTCAAGATCTACGCAGGAGGTAACAATTATGCAACAAGGTACAGTTAAATGGTTCAATGCAGATAAAGGTTTCGGTTTTATCGAAGTAGAAGGTGGAGACGATTTATTCGTACACTTCTCAGCTATCCAGGGTGAAGGTTTCAAAACATTAGAAGAAGGTCAAGCAGTTTCTTTTGATGTTGAAGAAGGTCAACGTGGACCACAAGCAACTAACGTTCAAAAAGGTTAATGAAAAAAGGACTCTTTAAACGGAGTCCTTTTTCTTTTTTAGAGCGATTATCCATTGGTAACGGATGAAGGAGGATAAAAATGAGAAAAGTTATCTTAAATTTAGCTATCAGTCTTGATGGAAGAATTGTAGATGAAAACAATAAGTTTGACTGGATTCATGGAGATGGTGATCATTCCAATGATACGGACAAACAGTTTGACTTCTCTGCATTTTTAGCTTCGTGCGATACAATGATTTTGGGTAAGACAGCATATGATGATATACCACCTGAAGCGAAGAAGGAATTCGCGGATAAAAAAATATTCGTGCTGACGCATTCCACAGCTCATCCCACTGATGAGAATGTTGAATTCTATACAGGTGACCTGGCTGCTCTAATCAGCTTTTTGAAAGAAGAAGAAGGGTCTAATATTTGGGTTTTTGGTGGCGCGACTGTGTGTAACATATTAATAAAAGAAGATGTTATTGATGAATATGTGATTGGCGTTATACCGATGATCGTAGGTAAAGGGACGAGGTTATTTGCTGATGATAATCCAATGCTTTCGTTAAAAATGGAAGAAAGCACTGTAACAGAAGGGATAGCAATGCTTGTGTATTCCAGAAACATCTAGTTGACGAGCATATTTTTCATCAATCAGGTAAAGATAAAGGCGAAAAATATGCTAAAACGGGGGTTTCTAAAATGGTTAAAGACTCTTATGCACCAAAGAAAAAAATTCGTGGTGAAGGGAAAAAGCCGGCTGAACAACGAAGAGGCAAAGCAAAATCGTCTGCTCGAAACACAGATAACTAAGTCAATTGATGTATGAAGGAAGCCGGTGACAGGCTTCCTTTTTATTCGTTTATTAATGGAAACAAATCTATTGTAAGAAAATCGATATTTGTATCGATTAGTGGACAAACGCTACAAATCTAATGTGTGGCAGATGAGATTTGTCTCATTACCTAATAAACGATACAAAGCACGAATAAGAAGATCGGGTTTTGTATCCATTCAGCAGAAAGGAAACAAATCTGATATGCGGTAGATGAGATTTGTACAGATTATCTAATAAACGCTACAAATTTCAAGATGAATAGCTGTGATTTGTATCGATTAAGTATCAAATAAATGATATGCTTACGTTAATAAATTAAATTAATGATAAATGAGGTTAACAAACAAATGGAAAATAGTACGTTTCAACAATTCTCCTTAAGTAATGAAATAGAAAAAGCGTTGGATGTTTTAAAATATACAAAGCCTACCGACGTTCAAAATGAAGTGATTCCGCGTGCGCTGGAAAATCAAGATATAATCGTTCAGTCCCAAACAGGCAGTGGTAAAACAGCTGCTTTCGCAATTCCAATCTGTGAAAAAGTAAGCTGGGAAGAAAACAGTCCGCAAGCATTGGTGTTAGCACCAACGAGGGAATTGGCTGCTCAGGTTCGCGAAGACATTACTAATATTGGCAGATTCAAACGAATTAAAGCATTGGCGCTCTACGGCAGGGAGCCTATTGCTTTTCAAAAGGAAGAATTAAATCAAAAAACACATGTAGTGGTTGGAACGCCGGGACGTGTTATGGATCATATTCGTCAAGGAACGTTGCAGCTCGATCAGGTAAAATATCTCGTCATCGATGAAGCGGATGAAATGTTGAAGATGGGCTTTATTGATGAAGTAGAGGCGATTATCCAGCAAGTCCCTTCTGACCGCGTCACGATGTTATACTCTGCTACATTACCAAGAGCAGTCGAACAATTATGTCAGCAATATATGGAGGATCCAGCCAAAATTAAAATCAAAACAGAAATGACAACGGCGACGATTCAGCATGATTTGTATGAAGTGAAACAATCAGAGAAATTGGCAACACTCCAAGATGTCGCAACCGTTGAGAATCCGGATAGTTGTATTATTTTCTGTAACACACAGGAGCATGTAGAAGAAGTGTGCACAGAATTGCAAGAATCTGGATACACATGTGAGCAGATTCATGGTGGTTTGGAGCAGGACCGACGCTTTTCTGTGATGGATGGCTTTAAGACAGGACAATTCCGTTATCTTGTTGCAACAGATGTAGCAGCAAGAGGGATCGATGTCGATAACGTGTCGCTTGTTATCAATTATGATGTACCTATCAAGAAAGACAGCTATGTACACCGGACAGGCAGAACAGGACGTGCTGGCAAACAAGGAAAAGCAATTACATTAGCAGATAGGTATGAAGAGAAATATATAGCAAGCATTGAACGTTATATCGGTTTTGCACTCGAGAGAAAAGAAGTCCCCTCAACAAAAGAAGTAAGCGAGTCAAAGCCTTCTTTCATGGAAAAAATGGCTGCACCTCGTATTGTGAAAAATAATAAAACGGCTAGAATCAATCAAGACATTATGAAGCTGCACTTTAATGGCGGTAAAAAGAAAAAAATCCGTGCGATGGATCTTGTTGGTACAATATCCAATATCCCAAATGTAACAGCTGATGATATCGGGATCATTACCATCAAAGACAACTGGTCTTATGTGGATATTTTAAATGGTAAAGGTTCATTAGTGCTAGAAGCCATGGAGCATACGACGGTCAAAGGTAAGAAATTGAAAGTAAGTAAAGCGATGAAATAATATAGAGTAAATGTATACGGTAAGTATTAAGGGATGAACTATTTTATGGTTCATCTTTTTTGTTCAGGTCAGAAAGTATAAAGGTGCTGTCACAGAAGTACTCAAATGGAATATGAAGTTAAGTTCCTATAATATGGAGTATGATAACTAGGGCTGTATGGCAAAACGGTCATTTTGAAATATTTTATCTGCGTTACAAAGCTCCGGAAATAGGCTCCGCGTCCTGTGGGCACGGCTTCAGCTAGGCTACTACTTGAAAATGCTTCTTTGCTGCCTTGTGCCGAGGAAGCTTACTTCGATGCAATGCTTGCAGACACAGGCACAAATGAAGTGGATCTTCAGCTCGCGCTGATTCCACGGGAGTCTCCGCCTATTTCCTACGCTTGAGGGAAGTGTTACAACTTATTTAACGGCAAAAAGCAGTGGTTCTAGGCATTTTTTAATAGCTATTATATATGCATACGATCAAAATGCTATCTCTTACAAAGGTTGTAGAGCACCAATCCTAGCGTAGGCCAACCACGTAGACTCCCGCGGGATTATGCAGGTGCTGAAGATCCACTTTGTGAAGCGATCTTTCTTCACAAAGTTAGCTTCAGCCGTGCCCCGCAGGACGCGGAGTGGTTGGCTGAAGCGGTATCCCAGCACATTAAATATCTCAATATGGATGCTTGGCAGTGATGGCTAGCATTACATAATCCATATTATAGGTAGTTGTATGAAATTCAAATCAAATAGGACCGGCGGGTTATGCTTGATTTTTCTTAGTGTGAACCATGGTAATTTATGTTAAAATAATTTTAGTAAATCGTGGAATTACTGATTTGAAAGGATGTCATTCATTGTCAAAAGGACTTATTCACCATATTGAACTATATGTATCCGAGTTAAAAAGTTCCCTTAACTTTTGGGGCTGGTTTTTAGAGGAATTAGGATATGAATCATTCCAGTCGTGGGAAGGTGGACACAGTTGGAAGTTGGGAGAGACTTATATTGTTTTCGTACAAGCAGAAGAACGATATTTGGATATTGTGTATATGGTAACTTAAAAGTGAGCCACTATAGCAATTGAAAACTGAGCCACTTTGATAGAAAATAACCCTAATGACATATTAGGGGGAAGCATCAGGAGTGATTATGTTGAGCGAGAAACAGACCATCATACAATTATATTTGGAGGGAATGAGTGAGAGAAAGATTGCTAAGGAAACAAAGAAGGCAAGGAATACTGTCAGTAAGTATATAAAAGAATTTGAGAAAAGTAGGAAGAATGATGTTCGTAATCTACCGATTACAGAAGATATTGTAAAGCCCCCTGCTTATAAAAAGAGAACGGGTAAAAAGAGAGTATTAACAGAGGAAATTAAAAATATTCTTAGAGGCTACATAAAGGATAATGAGTGGAAAAGAAATCACTATATGAATAAACAGCAAATGAAAATAATAGATATGCACGAGAGCCTAATAGATGCTGGGTATCCCATTAGTTATACAACTGTTAGGAACTTTGTTAATGAGGAAGCAGCAAAAACAAAGGAAGTTTTCATCAGACGGTATTGTGAACCAGGATATGAAGTTGAATTTGACTGGGGGAAGTAAAGCTAGAGATAGATGGGAAGATTAGAAGTTTTTCACTTGCAGTGTTTACGTTAGCACATAGTAATTATCGATTTGCGAGGCTATATCAATCTGAGTCACAAGTTTGCGTGTTAGATGTTCATACGAAATTTATCGATCATGTTGGTTTTATACCTTCGGTATTTACCTATGACAATATGCGAACCGTTGTGAAATCATTTATTGGAACAGAGAGGGCCATTACGGATAGCATGATTCATCTATCTAACTATTATCAATTTAAAATTCGTCTCTGTGAACCAAGAAAAGGTAACCAGAAGGGACACGTGGAGCGAAGTGTAGAGTTTATAAGGCGAAAAGCCTTTTCATCGAAATACTCTTTTACGAGTTTAAGAGAGGCTGAAGACCATCTTTCTAGATCATTACAAAGAATAAATGGGCGACATCATCATGAACATAAAGAAAAGCACGTGATTTTAATGGAAAAGGAAAAGTCTGTATCAAAACTCGCAGTGATTACCCCATTTGACGTTGCTGATCTGGTTGAATGTCGAGTGGATAAGTATAGTACAGTAGTTATTAAACAAAATCATTATTCTGTTCCAGAAGGACATGTAGGAAAATACCTTAAAGCAAAGGTAGGAGCAGAGGAAATCAAATTATTTGTAGAAGGAGAGCTAGTGGCAGAACATCCACGAAATTGGGGGTTACATCAATGGGAGATGAATATCTACCATTATTTAAAAACATTTCAAAAGAAAAAAGGTGCCATCACTCAAAGTCAAAGCTTTAAGCAGGCACCAACACAAATAAAAAATATATACAACCATCATTATATCGGAAAAGAAAAAGAATTCATAGAGTTACTCCTCTATATTAAAGAAAATAACAACTTAGACAGGGTCTTAAAGGCGGTGGAAGAATTAAATTCTATACGAACAGGATATGTAAATACGGAAAGAATTTTATTCATTTGTGAACAATCTACTCCTGAAGGAGTCCAAGTATATAACCCTGATGAAACGATGTATCAATCAGAAAACAATATGAGAGCCTATGCCAATATGTTTAAGCAAATAGATGAAGGAGTAACTAAATATGGATAAAAAGCAGCAAATTGTAGAGATATGTAAAGAATTACGTTTACCAAGCATTCGGAAAATGGTACAGGAGGAAACAGATTTTCAAAATCCAAAACAAGCCTATGAAGTTTTATTGCAAGTTCTTTTACAGGAGAAAAGTGATCGGTTAGTACGCGCAAAGCAAAACAGAATCCGTGCAGCTAATTTCCCGCAGAAAAAGCTATTAGAAGAATTAATCGTAGAGGCATTGCCAAGTCAAGCAAAACAAAAATTACCGTTTCTAAAAACTTTGGATTTTATTACGGAAGGACAAAATGTCATTCTTACAGGATCACCAGGTACAGGTAAGTCACATATTGCCATAGGATTAGGTATGGAAGCATGCTTAGCTGGATATAGAGTGTTTTTTGCGACGGTACCCTCGTTAATTAACCAGCTTAAGGAACATCGTTCGGAGAGAACACTGCGATCATTTGAATTGAAATTTGAAAAATATGATTTGGTTGTTCTCGATGAATTAGGTTATATCTCATTTGACAAAGAAGGTGCAGAATTATTATTTTCTCACCTATCGTTAAGAGCAGGAAGGAAATCAACCATTATTACAAGCAACCTGTCATTTCTAAAATGGCAGGAGATTTTCCACGATCCAGTACTTACTGCCGCATTAACAGACCGTTTAACACACAAATCACATGTGTTAAACATGAATGGGCCTTCTTTCAGAATGAAAGAAACGGAGGATTGGCTAAAAACAAGTGCTGAGGAAGTGGCTCAAATTTAAATTGCGATTTGGCTCACTTTTCACTTGCGAAATACAATATTGCTTACCATAGATGTCGAGTAGGTCTAAACCATTTAGCATTTCACGCAAATTCCCGTCAACATGTAGATGTTATGACAAGACAGCTGGAACAAAAAGGTGTGAAAATCCTTTACGCAGATAAGCATCCTTTTGCAGGAGGGGATGATCATTACGCTGTTTATTTCGAGGATCCAGATAGAATGAAGGTCGAATTAGTAGCGCCTTGATTCATTTGTATTGCAGAAATACGGTAAAGAATGTGTATCCAATTGATAAGGAGTGGAGAATGATGACGGTATCGCAACTATCCAACGTATTTAAACGCTTTGCGGAAAAAGAGTGTAAGGATTCAAGCCCTTTATATCATTATCTATCTTTAAAAATTGCCGATGATTCGGAAATCTTAGCGTTAGCCTCTCATGCGAAACAAGGACAACCGATCCCAAATTTACTATTTGGCGCTGTTCATTTTATGTTATTAACAGGAAATAATCACAGACTTAAAGTGTTCTATCACGGCGCTAACCGTCCGTAATACCCCCACTTCAAGATTAGAGAGATACATAAGAAGCTAAGTGGGGGATAAACGGACGATAACTTCCTGATAAGTTTCGCTAGCAATCATTGGGGGCAAAAACCCCCAATGATTGAAGTCTCACTTTATCCGAGTATTGTGGATAATCCAGCTAGTGTTAGAGAATCCTTTCCTTACTTTAAAGATTTCTGCTTGAAACATTTTTCCGGAATTAAAGACTTGATACAGAACAAATTAGTACAAACCAATGAAGTGAGACGCTGTGCCTATCTTTTTCCTGTATTTCAATTTATCTATGATACCGACCATAAACCGTTAGCTCTTATAGAAATAGGGACAAGCGCAGGCTTGCAGTTGCTTTGGGATAAATACAGCTATTCTTATGGAATGAATGAAATATTTGGAAATGAAAATGCTGACGTGCACCTGTCTTCTCATATAAAAAAAGGAAAATTGCCGATTCATAAGGATAGTATACCTCCTGTAGCTAACAGAATCGGAGTGGATTTACATACGGTAGATTTAAAGGATGAGCTGGAATTCCTTTGGTTGAATGCCTTGATTTGGCCAGAACATCAAGAGAGACGAGTATTATTTCAAAAAGGATCCAACTGTGTAAAAGAGAACGATTTGACGCTGATCGAAGGGGATGGGGTAGCACTGCTTCCGACTCTAGCTGAAAATATTTCGAACGATCAGTGTATTTGTGTTTTCCATACCCATGTGGCCAATCAGATGCCTGGTGAGGTAAAAGCTAAGCTGCTTCAACATGTGAAAATGATCGGTCAAAGCAGAGAAATATTTCACATTTATAACAATATGGAAGATAAAGATTTGCATCTTCAGTATTATTTGGATGGTACAGAGTATGTTCAGAAAATTGGCCAGACAGATGGACATGGCAGATGGTTTACTTGGGAACTGCCTGAAAGGAGTTTGTAACTGATCAACTTACAAAGCGCCTTTCCCTTTTATTTGCATGAATAAATCCGGCTTATCTAACGTTTCAAATCCGAATTTATCGTATAATGTATGACCATCTTCCGTCATTAACAAAATTCTTCGGATCTTTAATTCATCATAATTAGTTATTGTTTCTAGTAACCACTTACCTAATCCTAGCCCTTTGAAATCCTTTACGATAAAAACATCAGTTAGGTAGGCAAAGGTAACCAAATCCGAAATCACCCTGGCAAAACCAATCATTCTTTTCTTGTTTGTATCTTTATTTATCTGATACATGCCAAAGCATAATGTTGTATTATCAATCGATTTCTTGACATCTTCCATTGCGATACCTTGCGCCCAATACGATTCTTTACTCAAAAAATGATGGATGGTATCGATATCTAATTCTTCTTTGCTGGTGTTAATGATAAAGTCTTTATATGCCCATTGTTGTAGTGACAGATTAATCAACCTTTCTTTTTTCGATTGTAGTTATCATTATAATATAACTTAAAAATAATACGATAGTAAGGGCGCTAGTTACAATGATTTTCGTCTCCTCAGGAAAAGCTGTCATTCGTACAGCTGCTTCTGGTAAAAATAATATAATCGGAATGATAATAGAAAACCATGTCTTACTCCATAATGCAATTGCAATCAATATACAAATTGCCAGAATAGCGGTGATGATAGAAACAGTATCTCCAAAGCGTATATCAGGTGAATCGATGAAATCATTCAAATAATGTAATCCGATAAAAAAGCAAATTATCAACATCCCAGGCATTAAGAACAATAACCATTCTGTTACTCTAGTCAGATTTTTACTTGCAATCATTTTAAATGTGACAGAAGTGATTAATAAAAAACACAAAAAAATCACAGGATAGCCGATAAGTTGAACGAAGGAATAGGAGAGGTCGCCTCTGATCACTTGACCTAATAGAATATAAGAAAATCCTCCAAGAAAAATTATCGGAATATACTTCAACAGACTTAATAAATCAAAGGGAACTTCATCTGCAATTTGCTCCATATAGGTTTTAGGTGACATACTAATGATCTCATCTATATTTTTCCCCGCTTTTTCTGCCTCGTATAAGTGACTTTCTAATTCTTCAATAATTTCTTCGCTTTCATCCATGTTTTTTCCGCTTGAGAATAAATACAATTTCAAGTTTTCTAAAAAATCCTCACTTTTAGCAGAAAGTTTCATATAAAATCATCCTTCCTTTCCTAATAATTCATGAACACTTGTAGAGATATCATCCCACTTTTGTTTGAATGCTTTCAATTCATCTTCGCCTTTTGCAGTTAACGTGTAATATTTACGCTTTGGTCCACCCGATGGAATCTTTTTATGATGAGTAGCTACCAGTCCTTCTTTTTTCATTCGTAATAATAAGGGGTAAATGCTGCCTTCGCTGACCATAGTAAATCCGTAACTATAAAGTTTTTCCGTCATTTCGTATCCGTAAATTTCTCCTTTTGCAATGATGGAGAGGAGACATCCTTCAAGAATACCTTTTAAAATTTGCGTAGAAGACAATTGTTTTCCTCCTTATGTCTAGATGCTAAACTAGGTTGTAATACAATGTAGTTTAGTATACCATTTAAATTACAAATATTTCAAGTCGTTTACGATGCAAAAATAAAAAGTCTTGCATAACTGATCCTCGCTGTAAAGCAAGAACAATCACGCAAAACTTTTTTAAACGGATATTTAGTTCATTTTCTCGTCCAACGTATTTGCTATATCAGAAAGTACATGTGCCGAACTTGATACTTCTTGCATAGAGGCATTCAATTCTTCAATAACAGCTACTACATTTTCGATATTGGCGTTAGAGCCAGTTACTTCTTCAGACACTTTTGTCATCGAGGTAGACATTTGGTGCATATTGTTGGTTACGTCAAATATTGCTGATTTTAGGTCACCGATGAATTCATCTACTTCGTCAATATTCTCCGCAATTTCATGGAAGACTTCTTTTACATTGTCATTAAGGGCTGCACCGTCTTTTATCGACTGGCCCCCTTTTGAAATAACGTTCGTCACTTCTGCTGTACCTGCTTGAATTTCTTGAATCAATCCCTGTGTTTGATTCGTTGCGTTGTTCGTTTGTTCAGCTAATTTTCTTACTTCATCTGCCACGACAGAGAAGCCTTGTCCATGTTCTCCAGCGCGAGCTGCTTCAATCGCTGCGTTAAGTGCTAACAGGTTGGTCTGATTTGAAATGTCTGTAATCATCGACAGTATATCGCCGACTTGATTCGTTTTTTGATCTAACTGGTGCACTACTTCAATAGATTGGTTAACTTGATCACCAATAAGCTCCATTTGTTTCATAATCTTTACTACTGCTTCATCGCCATTTCTGGATTGATCAATCGCCTGCGCAGATATTTCTGAAACAAAATTAATACTTTCTTCAATCTCTTTTAAGCTAAAGAAAATTTGCCCGGATGTTTGATTTGCTTCCTGTATTTCGTTAGCTTGAGTATCTACACCTGAAGCCATGTCCTGCATAGTAGTTGAAATTTCTGAAATCGCATCACTTGTTTCTTTGGTAGTAGACTGTAATTGCATCGCTGCAGCTGCTGTTTTGGAGGAGAGCTCTTTTGTATCATCATCCATCTCGGTTGCATTCACTTCTGTTTCTTCTGTTATAGTATCTTCCGCAGTGGAAAACGGCTTCCATTTTACCAATAGTAGAGCGAACCCTGTAGCTAATACAAGCACAGCAAACACACTAATGACAAAATATATACTAGTTACAGTCAAGGAGAGAAAGTCCAAGACAAGGACCATCGCGGCCATTGACAGGATTGCAATTAATAAAGAATATAAAATGAAAAACTGATTGCTTTTATTTATATTAGCTTTTTTTTTCATCATGGCTACCTTACAAAGCTTCCATTTCTTCTACACCAAGGAATTTTGACGCATCCTCCAGTGTGGTGAAGGCTTTAACACTGTCCTTTGTTCCAGCTGAACGTGATAAGCGGTTTAACTGCATCTTTAATGTAACATTGGGTGCAATTGTTGCATTTTTCTCAACATGGCTTGCAACGTCCTGCATTAATTGGCCCCACACTTCATTTACTTCAGGTTTGGCAACGGTTTGAATTAAACTGTTATCATTTAAGAATTTTTTAATATGCGGCTTTTGTATTTGTGTACGAACATAATTAGCTTCTTGTTTAGCTTGCTCCACTGTACTTGCCATTACTTTGTATTGGAAATAAAATACATCTTTATATTCTTTCGATTCATATGTGCTCATTTTGTTTTCCTCCTAGTTATTATTTTCGAATTCTTCTGCTACTTCCTGGAAAATATGCAATGCGTGAATGGCTTTCGGAAATCCAACATAGGCACTGCAATGATTGATCAGTTCTAACACTTCTTCTTTCTTTAAGCCAACATTTAAAGCGGCATAAAAATGATAGTGAAGTCCTCTTCCGGCATCACCTTGCGAAATAAGTGATGATAGTGTCACAAGCGCCCTCTGCTTTAAATCTAGATTATCATTTTCATATACATCAGCATAACCAAACTCTAAGGCGAGCCTCGCCAGACGGGGAGAAGCATCTTCCATTGCTTTAATGGCCTTCATCCCTCTTGCGCCACCTAATTCATCAACTTTTTTCCAACCTAATTCTTGTTTATTCACTTTGCTCACTCCTTTTGATTATTAACCTCTCTTCAACGTAGGTGGTACCTCATCCTTACACGTTAAAACTTCGACAATAGAGGGACCATCTGTTTCTACCGCTTGTTTAATGGCAGTTTCTATTTCATACATACTTTGACATCTCGTGCTGTCCATTCCTATTGAGACTCCGAATTGCGTAGCATTGATACCATATTGATAAGTCGTACCTGCTGATTTGCCAAGGCCGATTTTCATTCCTTTGTCTACCATGTCGAGCATGCCGTTATTAAATACGACGAATGTAACATTTGCCTGTTGATCTACAGCAGTCGAAAGTTCCATCCCGTGCATCATAAAACAACCATCTCCGACAAAACAGACAATTGGTTGATCCTGTTTAACCAAAGAAGCGCCGATAGCTAATCCGAGTCCATGTCCCATAGCACCAAAGACATCATCGAAGTAAAAAGTTCCAGGTTTTAAGGTGTCGAAATACTTAATACCATAAAAGGTATGGCTGCCGTCATCACCATAAACAACTGTGTCAGGTGGTAAGAAATCTCTTAGATGCAACATGACATTTGCTGTGGACAACCGGTCATTCTTCGATTCTTTTCTTGCTATTTGTTCTCTTGCGCTCTTTTCTTCTAACCAATAAGACGTAAGGTTACGTTTATGTACAGAATGATCAGGCGCATATTGCATGATGAGTGTAGATAAATTTTGTTTCGCATCGCCTTTGATAAGCAACGTATCAACTAAAATGGTTTTACCTACAAATACTTCCTCTTGATCAAATTGGATGATGTGTTTAGGATAAAGATTCGGATGAAGCCCAGCAGTTGACATGTCCGATAAGCGGGTTCCGATTACTAGCATCACGTCAATGCCCTCTTCTACATAAGTCTCTGCTGCAGCGGTTCCTCCCAGGCCGAAACTGCCAAGGGATAACGGATGATGTGTTGGAAAAGCGCCTTTACCACCTGGTGTAGTCATGACAGGTATCTGCCAGTCTTCTGCAAAATCTTGCAGCTCCTGATATGCCTTAGAACGATGTGCCCCTTTCCCTGCTAAGATGACGGGCTTTTGAGCTGTTGTTAATAATTGCTTCACTCGACTTAAATTTGCAGAAATAGGATTGTCCGCTATCTGCCAATTCGGCATGTCTAACTCAGGGATTTCCTGTGTCAAGATATCAAGCGGAATCGATAAGTGGACAGGTCCCATTTTTCCTGTGAGCGCTTTTTGAAGAGCATGTTGCAAGTAACTTGATAAAAGAGATGCATCATCTACTCTTGCGCTAAAAAGAGTTAGTGGTTTGAATAATTCGACCAAATCGGTTCCAAACATACTGGAATCTTGTCCGAGTGCTTTACCGCTATCTACTAAAGGCGGGTGCCCTGTAATGAATAATACCGGCGCGTTGAATGCTTTCGCCTGTCCGGCTGCAGTAAGTAAGTTTGTTCCACCGGGACCAGAGGTACCAAGAGCTACACCAAGCGTTTGGTTTTGCAATGCATATCCTGTAGCCATATAACCTGCCCCGCATTCGTGGCGGGAAAGTACAAAATTAACACCTTGATTTTCCATTTCCATAATTAACGGCGTGATGGGTTTACCAGGAATTCCAAATGCCTGTTCACAGCCTAATTGTTTAATAATTTTTACTAAATTAGTAGCTAAGCTAACCAATATAGTTTCACCTCCCAAAATTACACAAGACTTATATCGACAAAAAATTTATAATAATTAGCTAGTGATAGGTCTAAAATCACACTAATAAACATTTTTATAGTTAATAAGTCATCTTTAAATAACAGTTTTTACTAAAAAACACCAAATTTGATAACGCTTACTAATTATGGACGCTTGTTTAACTGTTGAATAGTATTATAGATTTAGGTATTTAGTATGTTTTTTCTAGTTTTTTGCAAATTAGCTAAATGAAATTGATTTTTTAAAAGGGGATATCGTCTTATGTGGAGAGGGGGAAAATGAACGATGGTGAGGGGTGTTTACTCCTTCACCATCGTTATAAACGTTGCAGTATCTGTATTAAAAGTATGCTGTTTCACGAATCCGAGCAATGGATCGCTCTCTTGTTAAAGCTGGCAACCGATAAACGAAATGGCAAGTTTTCCTTTTGCTTCCGTATGGATTGAAGAATAAATGAGCAAAAAGTATAACCGTGCCCATTACCTGTGTAAAGCGGATGGATGCCAAGTCCAACATCAATCATTTGTTCGCGGTATAATCCTAATTTTTCTGCAATAGGTATCTGGGCGCTCTGTCCTGTGCAGAAAAACCCAAACAACTCACCAGAATTAGTAAATACAGCTTGATAGGAACCATCAAGAAATTCATTTCTGGTTTCTTCAATATTCTCGTTATTGTAAAAATCATAAGGCGCCTGGTATCGCCAGCTTAAAATTAGGTTGACGATTTCTTCATTCATATTTTTAGCGGTAAACTGCATGTTTTTCATTCCTTTATATAGGTGTATGCTTTATTTTACCAAATGATGGATAGGGGAGGAAGTGATTTTTATCACGGCACTAACCTTTCGTAATCCCCTCCGCTTATTGAAGTCTTACTTTGTGGGTTTATGAAACCTTAAATGCTTTAGCATCGTCCAAAGGACAATGTAGCAGAAAAAAGGAATAGAAAAGAGGGTAGCTATGGAACGAATAGAAAAAGAGGAGCTGTTGGAAGAAGTTATGATAGAACATGGTGATGATTTAGTACGCTTAGCTTTTCATTATGTAAAAGATCAAGAGACCGCCAAAGATATGGTGCAAAATTCTTTTATTAAATGTTATGAGAAAATAGAGCTTTTTCGTTTTGATTCTTCTCTTAAAACATGGCTTTATCGAATTACAATTAACCAATGCAAAGACCATCTGAAGAGTTGGCACGTGAGAAAAGTGAGTGTCAAAAATATATTGGAGCATGCGGTAGCATCGATATTGCCATCCACGGAAGACAAGGTGATTCAGGATGTATCGAATCAAGAAATGAAAAGCTTTGTGCAAACATTATCTACCAATTATCAAGAGGTCATTTATTTATATTATTATAAATCATTCACGATTGCGGAAATAGCAGAAGTGACTGGGTTAAATAATAATACTGTAAAAACAAGGCTAAGCAGAGCAAAGCAAAAATTAAGAAATCTTATGAAGGAGGATCGTATTTATGACTAAAATAGACGATAAAGAATTATTCACTTATTTGGATGATGAAAAGCTGAATTTTACGGAAAAAGACAGGAAACAGACGTTTGATAAAATCTATTATAAGCAACATGCTCAGACTGATCGGAAATACCCTTTTGCTCCGATAGCAGGTTCTCTGCTTGTTATTTGTATTATGCTTGCTTTGTTCATTCCTGGACTAAAGGATGCTATTCAACAGCCAGCCTCAGAGAATAGTGACATGACTTATTCTGTTTTGATAATGGGGAATAGTGAAGAAGACCGACATATGAGAAGAACTAATATTCATATTTTACTAACCTATAATAAAAGTAATAATAGTATGAAACTTTTGTCGCTGCCAAGAGATACGTATGTAAAGATTTTTAATTCTCAAAGGGAAGTAATTGTACAGGATAAACTGCTGCACGCCTCTGCATATAATTCAACCATTAAACCAGTTATGCAAACTGTATCTCATTATCTTCAGGTACCGATAGATTATTATGCCATTGTTTCTGAAGATAAAATCCTTTCGCAATTAGAAATTGATAGAAAACAATTAATCTATAAGGAACCAAGTTTTTCAGATATTCAGACGTTGTTAAATGAAAGTGAGACAGATATACCAAGCGAAATATTCGAAGAACTCCAGAAGGTGAAAAATGGTGTTGGAACAGTGGAGGTTGTCAATATTTCAGATGGCTTACAATTACAATATAAAAACAATCTAGTTTATCAAACAGTTGATGAACATACGTTAAATAATACGAGCGAAATATTGAACCAGCATTTAGAGGGGCAGATAAAAGAATAAGACTGGCCAAACGATTTGATGATTACTTCAAATTGACTTCAAATCGAACATCGATTGTCCGAGCAAAGCGCCAATCGGACAAAACGCCTTGAAACCAAGTTTAAGTTGTCCGATAGAGAGGTCCAATCGGACAACTCCGCATGAAATCAAGCACAAATTGTCCAATAGAAATCCCAGTATGGAGTATTGACACACATATTAGTCATTGCTAATATGATAACAACAAACATATTAGTGAAAACGAATATATGAGGAGGAACAAGATGCTGGCGGTCGATGTCGATACTAAAGTGAAGTTTTTACATGGATTTTCACATAAAACACGCATTCAGATTCTGGAATGTATAAAAAATACGGAAAAAACAGTTTCGCAAATTGTTGAAGATATAGATGGGAATCAGTCTAATATTTCACAGCACCTTGCCTGCTTGAAAGGATGCGGAATCATTGTTGGCAGACAGCAAGGGAAATACATCTATTACAGTTTGCGAAATCAGCAGGTACGAGATCTATTATCCATGTTTGACGATGTGTTGATGGAGGTTCAACAAGATGTAGCAACCTGCGAAAATCATATAGCAGGTGGTGAGTGTTAATGACGGAAAAAGCCAGTATGGAGAAATCCTGCAGTAATTCAGCCCAAAATTCAATGGAAAGAGAATCATGCTGCAGCAGTAAACAATCTGATCAGACATTTTCCGTAATCAAGGAGAATGATTCTTCCTGCAACAATCAATCGGAAGATATAGAAACGGACTGCTGTAGTAATTCCGGGAACTCTGAGCCTGCAGAAGTAAATATCCAAGGCGAGCAACAGGAATACCGTATATCCGGAATGGATTGTCCTTCTTGCGCCTTAACGATCGAAAAAGGGTTAAATAATGTAAATGGTATTGAGAAGGCGACGGTCCATTACAATACAGGTAAGTTAAAAGTTGTTGGCAAGGTTGCCGAGGTGGAGAAGGTTGTGCAGAAGCTAGGTTTTACTGCAGAACCTATCAATCACAGCAAAAATATAAAAACTTATCATGTCGAAGGAATGGATTGCGGCAGCTGTGCTCAAAGTATAGAAAACCATTTAAACAGTGTTGCAGGTGTGGCAAATGCTAGTGTCAGTTTTTCGACGGGGAAAATGAAAGTGGATCATGAAATAAGTGTAGAGGACATTGTTTCCGAAGTGAAGAAAATTGGTTACAAAGCGATCCCAATAGAGGGCCGTGCAAAGGAGACGGAAGCTAAATCACATAATGAATATCGTCCAATCGTATTTTCTGGAATATTAATTGCTCTTGGTTTTATCGGATCATTTACAATTCTGTCACCTATTATTTCAACCCTTTTATATGCGATTGCAATGGTGATCAGTGGTTATAAGCCTGTCAAGAGTGCTTTTTTTGCTGTGAAAAGTCGTTCGTTGGATATGAATGTACTGATGTCTGCGGCTGCGATTGGTGCAGCAATAATAGGAGAATGGTTTGAAGGCGCAACCGTTGTCTGGTTATTTGCTTTAGGAACTGCACTGCAAAATCAATCGATTGAAAAAACACGAAAATCGATTCAGAATTTAATGGAGCTTGCACCAGCAGAGGCTTGGATCAAGGTCGGTTCTGAATTGAAAAAGAAACCGGTAGAAGACATTCGAGTAGGAGAGACTGTGATTGTTAAACCGGGTGATCGTATTCCGCTAGATGGTGACATCATAGAAGGTGAAACAAGTGTGAATCAGGCTCCGATTACTGGTGAATCGATACCAGTAGACAAAAACAGCGGTGATAGTGTTTATGCTGGTACGATAAATGAAAGTGGTTCAATAGAAGTAAGAGTAACGAAGCTGGTGGAAGATACAGCGATCGCCAAAATCATTCATTTGGTGGAAGAAGCGCAAGAACAAAAAGCACCTACTCAGGCTTTTATCGATAAATTTGCTAATATCTATACGCCAATCGTTTTTGCTTTGGCTTTAGTGGTCATTGTCTTTCTGCCATTATTTGGATTCGGGAGCTGGGGAGAATGGATTTATAAAGGTCTTGCATTACTAGTAGTCGCCTGTCCTTGTGCCTTAGTCATATCGACACCGGTTGCTATTGTTTCTGCGATTGGTAATGCGGCAAAAAATGGCGTATTGATAAAAGGCGGAACATTTCTGGAGAAGGCTGGAGCAATTAAAGCGATCGCCTTCGACAAAACAGGTACGCTTACGGAAGGGAAGCCGGTTGTCTCTGATGTAAAAGTGATAACCCAATCCGAACACGAGCTGCTATCGATTGCGTTCACCCTAGAAAATTATTCGACGCATCCTATTGCAAAAACAATCGTAGCTTATGCCAAGGAAAAGCAAGTCCAGGTTAAACAAGGTCAATTATTCAAAACGATTACCGGTAAAGGCGTGCAGGCAACGATTGATGGAAAGTTATATTTTGCCGGGAATCTGAAACTGTTTGAAGAATTAAATGTACCGTTAGATGCGATGAAAAGGGAGATACAGGAACTACAAAGTCAAGGTAAAACCGTTGTAGTGATCGGTACCGAAACGAAAATCACCGGGATCATAGCAGTATCGGATAGCCTTCGTCCTGCAACAGCAAGTGCTTTGAAAGAATTAAAAGGTGCCGGTGTAGACGAAGTGGTTATGTTAACAGGAGATAACCAAGGCACAGCAAAAAGAATAGCTGACGAGGCTAGTGTTACACGCTACTTTGCTGAACTAATGCCTGAAGATAAAGTGAACGTTATTAAACAGCTGAGATCAGAAGGTTACCATGTTGCGATGGTCGGTGATGGCATTAATGACGCTCCAGCCTTGGCAACTTCTGATTTAGGCATCGCCATGGGTGGTGCCGGTACAGATACGGCAATGGAAACAGCGGATATTGTACTGATGGCAGATAATTTAGAAAAACTGCCGCATACGATGAAATTAAGCAGAAAAGCATTAGCTATTATTAAACAAAATATTTGGTTTTCGTTAATTGTGAAGCTAATTGCTTTCGTGCTTATTTTTCCAGGATGGCTTACACTCTGGATGGCTGTATTAAGCGATACAGGTGCAGCGTTAATTGTTATTTTGAATGCACTGCGGCTAGTGAAATTTAAAGAGTAATAGAAACACTCATAGAACAGGAGTATGTTCTATGAGTGTTCTTTATACTTTAAAGAATATAATATTTTAGCGTGAAGAAGACCACGGTTTAGAGAATTTAACATGTACAAAGTAAATATGAATGATTTACCCTTCACTAAAATCCACAAGTGAAAACTCGCTGCACTTTCATATACCGCAGCATAACCCGTGCGTGGTGACCTTCTTCGGTAGGTCTGCCTGCTAAGTAGCGAAGTCGTTGGATGAAAGCTTCATCACATGCACAACGGTCACCTGAATAAAGGTAACATTCATCGTGTGCTTTACAGGCAGCATCTGCTTCGTTGATCGGTGCTCCAGGACCACTGCATCCAGGACCGCACCAGCGATAACCAGGAAATATACACAACTTAGGTTTTCTTACATGGTTTTGGTTGTACAAAGATCTCACCTCCATTGTCTATGAATATTTCATTAGTACCAGTATATGAATGATTGTGTCTGTATGACTGGTTGAATGGCCATCGAGATCAATAAAAAAACGCCGGAACATTAACATAATTATAGGTGAAAGATAACAAACCATATACCTAAATGCTAGTTGACAAGGTTAATAGAAAGTGATACATTTTATCCATTAACGTTTCATGAAGAATGGATTGTTACTGACACGATCAGGCATTACCATGTTTTATAATACACTTCCGTATGTTTTAGAATGCGTTCTGGAAGATGGAGGAATGCCCTTTGAAGTTTATTAAAGCCTTTAATAACAATGTGGCTTTAGTCGAAGATTCCTCTGGGCTTGAGTGGATTGTAATGGGTACGGGTGTCGGCTTCCAAAAAAAGAAAGGGGATCCAATTGAGGATTCCAGTATTCGTCGTAAGTTTGTAGCGGAACAATCGAATACGCGAAGACCTCTGTTGCAAGTGTTGAAAGAAATGGATTCGGAAGTATTGGATGTTTCGGTTGAAATTATTAAGAATGCGGAATCACAGCTTGGTGTCACCTTTAATAATAATATTTATTTGACCCTTGCCGATCACTTAAACTTTGCTGTGAAGCGGGCGCACGAAAATATTGATTATGCGGATACAAACCGTTGGGAAGTAAAAAATCTATACCCGAAAGAATTCCATGTGGCTAAAGATGCCATTCGTCTGGTGTTCGACCGTCTTGATATACTGTTACCGAAAAGTGAGGAAACTTTTTTAACCTATCACTTTGTAAATGGTCAGCAGACAAAAAAGACGAAAATTGAAGAAACACTAAAAATGACGGAAGTGATCAACCGCATTATTGAAGTAGTGCAGTACCATTTTCAGCTTAAGCTTGATGAAGAATCACTGAATTACACTCGATTTATTACTCATTTGCGTTACTTCTTCATTCGCCAGTATAAACAAGATCCGGTAGATGGAGAAGAAATGGACAAGACCCTTCTAGAAGTGGTCAAAACCAAATATGAAAAAGCGTATCAGGCAGTTGAAAAGATTGCAGCGCTATTGAAGCAGAAATACGGCTGGACCCTTTCATCGAATGAAATGTTGTATTTAACCCTTCATGTATGGCGCGTGACGAATCGTCAAAAAAATGAATAGTATCCTTGTGGATTGTTACTAATATAGATTAGGCATTACCCAAACAGACTTGAGTGCACAAAGCACTGGTCTCTGTTTGGGTATTTTTTTTGGCGAAAAACAAATGAATAAAACAACTGCTTAGCTTAGGGACCGGCTGAACGAGAAAGAGGAGGAGAATAGGATGGCTTCACATAAAGAAGTTGCAAAACAAGTTGTAGACAAAATTGGCGGAGCAAAAAATGTTGATCAAGCATGGCATTGTGTGACAAGACTTCGTTTTAATCTTAACGATAAAGATAAAGTAAATATGGAAGAAATAAAAAATATCGATGGTGTAATGGGAGCGCAATTTTCTGGTGACCAATTCCAGGTCATCATTGGCAACCATGTGTCAGACGTATTTGCTGAGGTAGAGTCATTAGTTGGAGAAAGTGGCGAAGGAAAAAAAAGCGGGGAGAAACAAAATATCGTTTCTTTGATCATGGATTTTATATCCGGAATTTTCACGCCTATCCTACCAGCACTTGCAGGGGCAGGGTTATTAAAAGGTTTTAATGCGTTATTTGTGACAGTAGGATGGCTTTCCGATCAAAGTGATACGTACATGGTTCTGAATGCTATTGGAGACAGTGTCTTTTACTTCTTACCATTCTTCCTTGCAGTATCTACCGCGAGAAAAATGCGTACGAATGAATATTTAGCACTTATTGTGGCTGGTACGTTGATGTATCCAACCTTTATTGATGCTTATAATGCTATCCAGGAAACGGGTAAAGAAACAATTGACTTTTTAGGTTGGGGCATCATAAACATACCGCTATTAAATTATGATACAAGCGTTATACCAATCATTTTAAGCGTTGTTTTATTGAAGTATGTATTTGACTTAGTTAAAAAAGTTATACCATCTGCCATTCAGTTAATGTTTGCGCCGATGATAACTTTTCTTATTGTTATCCCTATTGCCTTATGGATAGTGGGACCATTAGGTACGAATGTAGGTAATTTTGTGTCCGATATATTTAATTGGTTATTTGACTACTCAGGTTTATTTGCGGGACTGTTGCTTGCAGGATTTATGCCACTAATTATAATGACCGGAATGCATTATGCATTTGCTCCAATTGCGATTACCAGTATGGCTACGGTTGGCTATGATGCAATGGTTATCCCGATGATGTTCATTAGTAACGTGGCGCAGGCTGGGGCAGCATTAGGTGTCGCGGTCATAACGAGAAATAAACAAATGAAACAATTAGGTGTGTCAAGTAGTATCTCTGCTGCCATCGGTATTACTGAACCTGCTATGTATGGAGTTAATATGAAGTTGAAGAAACCGTTTGTATTGGCAATGATTTCAGCTGGGATCCTTGGTGCTTTTGCTGGCTGGTATGGATTAAAGGCATATGCGATGGCTGGTATTATAGGAATTTTTGCGATTCCGCTTTTTGCAGATCCGACAGGTGAATCAGCAGGTCTGATCGTATCCGTTATTTTATTCATACTTGCTTTAGTAATTCCATTTATTTTGGTGCTAATATTCCGATTCAAGGATGTAGAAGATAGCAATTTACCAACTGTATCAAAGCCAGAAGAAGAAAAGGAAGAAAAAACTGAAGAAACTGCAGCTGCATCAAAACCAACTGGAAAAGAAATAATGGTGCAATCTCCGTTAAAAGGAACCATTGTACCTTTAACTGAAGTTTCTGATCCTACCTTCTCTCAGGAAATCATGGGGAAAGGAATTGCGATTGAGCCGGAAGAAAATCGTGTCATCGCACCAATTTCTGGGTCTATCATGGTATTTCCGGATTCGAAGCATGCGATTGGCATCAAAGGTGATAATGGTGAAGAGATTTTGATTCATATTGGTATTGACACCGTTTCGTTAAAAGGGGAACACTTCGAAGGATTCATTCAAGAAGGTGATCGTGTGGAAGTAGGACAAGCGCTGGTGGAATTTGATCGGGAGGCTATTCGTGATAAAGACATTCCGACCGTAACGATGATTGTTGTTACAAATACAGCTGAATATCTGGATGTATTGCCGATCACTGAGCAAGGCCCTATCTTTGAGGGTGAACACTTATTAACACTAATAAAATAAGGAATGATGGAGAGTGACAACACGCTGCTCTCCAATTAACATAAAAGGAGAGGATCACGATGACAAAAGAAATAAAAGGTTTTCAGCCAGATTTTTTATGGGGAGGAGCAACTGCAGCCAATCAAGTTGAGGGAGCATTTGACTTAGATGGCAAAGGTCTTTCAACAGCAGATATGGTTAAATATATTCCAAAGGAAGAACGCGGCATCCACAATTTTTCAATGGATGTAACAGCAGACTATATTGAAGAGGTGTTAGCAGGTAAAGTAAATGACCGTTACCCGAAGCGTGATGGTATTGACTTCTATCACCATTATAAAGAGGATATTAAGTTATTTGCAGAGCTTGGTTTTAAAGTATTTCGACTCTCGATTAACTGGGCTCGTATTTTTCCTAATGGCGATGATGCAGAACCGAATGAAGCTGGGCTGCAGTTCTACGATAATGTGTTTGATGAATTAAGAAAATACGATATCGAACCATTAGTTACGCTTTCACATTATGAAACACCATTAGAGCTGTCACGACATTATAATGGTTGGTATAACCGTAAACTGATTGGATTCTTCACCAAATATGCAGAGACTGTGTTTACTCGTTACAAAGACAAGGTGAAATATTGGTTAACTTTTAACGAAATTAATGTTATTACACGTAGTCCTTATACCGGTGGTGGTGTTTTAGTAGATAAAATTCCTGGTAAGACGAAGGATCAAATTGCATACCAGGCTGCGCATCACCAGTTCGTAGCGAGCGCGCTTGCTACGAAATTGGCGCATGAGATTATACCAGATGTACAGGTAGGCTGCATGCTGGCCAGAATGCAAACATATCCACATACAAACAATCCGGAAGATGTGTTGGAAGCACAGCATCAGAATGATCTGAATTTATTTTTCACAGATGTTCATGCCAAGGGAGAATATCCAAGCTACATGAACCGTTATTTTGCTGAAAATGATATCACGATAGAAAAAGAAATCGGTGATGATGAAATCTTGAAGCAATATCCGGTAGATTTCATTTCTTTTAGTTATTATATGTCTGTAACGGTCTCCACTCAAGGAGTACATGATGAAGTAGCTGGGAATATGATCAAGGGTGGTGTGAAGAACGAATACCTCGAAACATCAGACTGGGGATGGCAAATAGACCCGAAAGGATTACGCGTTACATTACGCGATTTTCATAATCGTTATGGAAAGCCATTGTTTATCGTGGAAAACGGGCTAGGCGCATTTGATAAAGTAGAAGATGATGGTGCCATCCATGACCCTTATCGTATTGATTATTTACAGAAGCACATGGAGCAGATGAAAGAAGCAGTGAGAGACGGGGTAAACGTAATGGGATATACAGCGTGGGGGCCGATCGACTTAATCAGTATGTCCACTTCTGAAATGTCAAAGCGTTACGGGTTTATATATGTCGATCAGGACGATGAAGGGAATGGTACATTAAGCCGTTCCAAAAAAGACTCATTCGAATGGTATAAACAAGTGATCGCAACAAATGGTGAATCTTTATAATTAGTAAGGGATGCTAGGATCCAGTGAGGCTGTATAACAAATTACGAACGCTCCAGATATGAAAGTATGGTGTTGTAGAGTTGAAGCAAACTGCGCAGCAATGACACTTTAGCGTTGTGATCATTTTGAAATAGATAATGTGCTGGGATACCGCTCCGTCCAACCAGTCCGCGTACTGCTGGGCACAGCTGAAGCTAGGCTACTGCACGGATCACTTCACTGCTACCTTGCACCGAGGTAGCCTATTTCGAAGCGTTACTAGTAGACGCAGGTGCAGACAAAGTGGATCTCCAGCACCTGCACAATCCCGCGGTAGTCTCCGTGGTTGGCCTACGCTATGGTGCTTGCTCTACAACCGACACTCCAGCTAGTATTTAGAGAGGTATCCATTAGTGTCTATAACTCATAATAATACACAATGCCTAGCACCACTGCTTTTAGCTGTTCCAATCGTTGTAGCACTTCCTCTAAGCGTAGGAAATAGGCGGAGACTCCCGTGGAATCAGCGCGAGCTGAAGATCCACTTGGGAAAGAAAAGAATTTTCTTTCCTAAGTTAGCTGAAGCCGTGCCCACAGGACGCGTAGCCTATTTCCGGAGCTTTGCCAAGCATATCAAAAATGTCAAAATCACCAAATTGAAATAAGCGCTTGTATTACGAATTTGCTTCACAGTATATCCCTACGATACAGAAAGCCGAACATAGCACAAGTCTTCTGATGAGATTTTGTGCATGTTCGGCTTTTAATTAAACCAAGATTCTTTTGTCCAGATCTTGCATTCAGTTAAAACAACGGCTTCAAGTTAAACGTTTCCTTAAATTCATCCATATCTAAATCCAACTGTTTGCAATACTTTTCGACCTGTTCAAAGAAGTCGAAATTTTCATCCACTGGTCTGTCTCTATTCTCAGCGTAAAAGTTAATAAGATCATATAATTCTTGAAACGCTTGTACATTAGTTATTTTTTCCATTATTACCATCCTTTTTTAGCGGTTTGTTAGTTATAAATGGTACCTGATTAACTAAGTATAACTGATGAAGCGGTCCTTAGGCAAAACCAAATATCGATTTGTTTATTTAGACAAAAATGAAAATGCATATAAAAGTTATCGTAGATCTGTCGCTAAATAGAGAGCGAAAAAATGAAACGATTTCACAAATTGCGATAAACCCTTATATAATAAGCGTTTGTTGCAGAAAATAACGTGTGATGTTAGAAAATATGACATAAAACATGAAGAAAAATGACAAAATACATTGGTTTTTTTAATGAAATATGGGCATAATCTTTAGTGTGTTTGGACAAAGAAAATTTGTCGGAATTTTTGTAAACTTATTTTAAAGTTAAAAAAATAATAAAAGGGGAGATTTATTTTGTTGAAAAATAAGAAGTATTTGCTATTGATTTCTATTTGTTTATTATTCGTCCTTGCAGCATGTGGTGGTAACGATGCAGAAAGTGAAGGGACAAGCGGTGATGCAGAGGGTTCTTATGATCCGATTACCATTACCTTCAGTCACAATCAACCTGTCGATAGTCCAGAGGATGTAGGTGCGCAGAAGTTTAAAGAATTAGTTGAAGAGAAGACAGATGGACAAGTAACAGTGGAAGTATTCCCTGCTTCGCAATTAGGTAGTTTGCGTGAACAAGTAGAAGGAACGCAAATTGGTGAAATTGATATAACGATGCAACCATCAGCAGTAGTTTCTCCTTTTGTTGATGATATTAAAGCGGTAGATCTCCCTTACTTGTGGCCAGCTGATGCAGAGCAAATGTATGAAGTGTTAGATAGTGAAGTAGGAGACGAGTTACTCGGTACTTTAGAGCAAGGTGGATTTAAAGGACTTGGCTTCTGGCCAGGTGGTTATAAGCTATTCACAACAAATGGTATTGAAATTCATGAACCGTCTGACTTTGAAGGTGTGACGATGAGAACGATGGAATCACCAATTCTTCTTGCGCAGTATGAAGAATGGGGAGGAAATCCGATCCCGGTTCCATACGCAGAATTGTATAACTCCTTGCAGCAAGGTGTGGTGGATGGACAAGAAAATCCATTGCAAACGATTTACTTGAACAATTTCTATGAAGTACAAGATACAGTAATTGAAAGCTATCACGGTGGAATGAATTACGTATTAATGGCAAATCAGGCTTGGTTCGATGGATTACCAGCAGAAGTGCAGGACGTCATTACTGAATCGGAAGAAGAAGCCAGAAATACAGCACGTCAATCATTGGCTGATACGGAAGAGGAATATCGTCAAAAGATTATAGACTCAGGCGTGACTTACTATGAGCTTACACCTGAAGAAATCGAAGTATTCCGAGAAGCATCACTTCCTATTCATGAAGAGCATTATAGCGAAGGTGACCAGCAGGAATTACTGCAAAAAATTTATGACAAAATTGATGAAGTAACAGCGGAATAAGTTGAGGGTAGGGACTTCCAATCTGGTAGTCCCTGTTATCCTATTTACAACTGAGCGAATTTCACTTGTGGAATTGGTGACGCATATCTTTCTCAGCAAATGATCGGGAGGATACTATGAAAATAATTGCAAAAATTGAAGAGTTTTTTATCGCTTTTACATTGTTAGTCGTTACTGTTTTATTATTTGTAAATATTATTTTGCGTTACGCTTTTGCCAATAATACGACTTGGGCAGAAGAATTTATTCGTTACGGAATGATCTGGATTACGTTTATCGGTGCGAGTGTTTGTTTCAGAAGAGGGTTGCACGTAGGTGTAGATTTATTGATGGATGTCACGAAAGGTATCGCCAACAAAGCAGTGAAAATCATCGTGCATGTAGCGTCTATCACTTTTATGATTTTCTTAATTAAGTATAGTACAGATTTAGTACTGTTCACTCAAAATACAGGACAAATCACGCCATCCTTGCAAATCCCGCTTCATTACATTTACCTTGCGATACCAATTGGTTCAGCACTATCGCTCATTCATTTGGTTATTCAAACAATTAATATAATTAGAAATAAAGAAGATGTAAACGAGCAAGAACGTTCTGCATTAGAAACTATAAAAGAATAGAGGGTAACAATGGTTTCTTTACTGTTAATACTTATTATTATATTGCTTTTTGCCAGTGTGCCGATTTACGTAGCTCTCGGATTATCATCATTTCTGGCTGTTGTATTCATGAGTGACACCAATCCGATGATTCTTATTCAACGTTTATTCGGCGGCCTTGATCAGTTTGCGTTAATGGCATTGCCGTTTTTTATATTAGCGGCAAATATTATGGATGTCGGCGGATTATCGAAGCGTATTTTGCGTTGGGCGCGTGCCTTTGTTGGTCACATTACTGGCGGGGTGGCGATGACAACTCAAGTTTCCAGTATGTTTTTTGGTGCGCTGTCAGGCTCTAGTCCAGCTACAGTAGTCGCAATGGGTAAAATTATGTACCCAGAGCTGTTAAATAAAAAATACGATAAGAAATTCTCATCTGGTTTGTTAGCATCTGCTGGAGCTGTTTCGCTGATTATTCCGCCAAGTATTACGCTAATTATCTTTGGTTCGGTGACAGGTGTGTCCGTCGGTGATTTATTTATTGCAGGGATTGGCGCGGGGATTATAATTGGACTTTCTTCGATTATATATATTTATATCTACGCAAGAAACAATAACCTGCCAAAAGATAAACGAGCGTCAGGGAAAGAAATGTGGGATGCGACCGTTAAAGCATTTTGGGCGTTATTGATTCCAGTTATTATTCTTGGTGGTATTTACTCGGGAATTTTTACACCGACAGAAGCAGCTGGTGTATCAGCGATCTATGCTTTGTTTGTCAGTACTGTTATTTACAGAGAAATGAACTGGAAAACATTCTATAAAACGTTAGTGGAGTCTGCGATTACCACTGGACAAGTACTTGTATTAGTGGCTGCAGCGCAAGTGTTAGGCTGGATTCTGACAAGAGGTGGAGTACCACAGCAGATCGCTTCTTTTATCTCAGAGAATATCAGTTCGACGATTGTGTTCCTGCTATTAATTAACATTGTCTTATTAATACTGGGAATGTTCATGGAAGGGGTAGCTGCGATTACGATAATAGCTCCTTTAATTTATCCTGCTGCTGTTGCGTTAGGTATTGATCCGGTTCATTTAGGTATTATTATGATTTCGAACCTGGCTATTGGGATGTACACACCTCCGTTTGGAATTAATATCTTTGTGACACAGACGATAACGAAGCTGAACATGATGGAAATGCTGCCAGGATTAGCACGATTCTTTGTCGCGAATGTTATCGCATTACTGATTATCACATATATACCGGAAAGTTCTTTATTCTTAGTGGATTTACTCAATGATTAATTGGTGGGATGTAAATGGCAATTACACTAAAGCAAGCAATGAAAATCGGCGGTTTAAAGAAATGTAGTATCGTGGCAGGAGCAGATGGCATGGGGAAGATGCTCAAGTATGTCACGATCATGGAGGTTCCGGATATCGTTCGTTGGCTCAAAGGGGAAGAACTAATGCTGACGAGTCTGTATCCTATCAAAGACGATGATAATGCCATGAAGCAATTAGTGAAAGAGCTGCATGAGAAAGGGACGTCAGCATTAGGAATTAAGCCGCATCGTTTTATTGATGAGATTCCGCAAGTTATTTTGGATGAAGCGGAGCGATATGGTTTTCCGATTATTGAAATCCCTGAAGAGGTTAGTTATTTGGACATCCTCTCTCCTGTAATGAACGTGATTTTTGATGACAAAGCAATCATTCAAGAAGATTTAGAACACGCTTATAATTTATTGGATGAAATTCGCTTAAACAAGTGGGGCATTGATAAGTTCGCCGAAGCGTTGCATCATTTATTAAAATATGAAATTAAAATTGATAGCTTTGTTCCTTATTTAGAAGTTCCAGATGCTGTAATGGAGTTAGAGCCAATCTCAACCGAACAAATCAGGGAATTAGAAATGATTCAGCGCCCGGTTCGGATGCATCGCTATAACCATACACTTGGTAAAGAACAAGCCTGTATGATAGCGCCGGTCATCATGGATGGTAAATTACTAGGTTCTATTACTAGTATTGGGGTTGAAAAAGGGTTTGTTGAGGTTGACTTAGCAATCTTGGATCGGGCAACGACGACTTTTTCACTGGAAATTATGCGCAAGAAAGTGGCGTACGAATTGGAACAGCAGTATAAGAGTGATTTTTTTCGGGAATTGCTTTTTACACAAATTCAGCATGAGGAGACATTGCTTGAAAAGGGCAAAACTTATGGATTTGATCTGGAAAGGAATTATATTTTTATCTCATTGCAGTACAGTCAAAGTGGCAAAGGGATTCATTTTATCGCAGATATTCTTAACCAGTTGGAATTAATCAGCTCTCGACTGGATCACGACATTATCGTAGGTGCAATGGAGAATGGAGTTCACTTACTATACCCCTCTGCGAACAAAACAAAAGACCGAATCTATCATGATATGGAAGCTATATATCGTGAATTGAATAAACAAATGCAGGATGATTTATATATAGGGGTTGGTCGTGCTGCGTCTGATATTAGCAGCATTAGAGATGGATATGACCAGGCAAAACAAGCGGTCATTCTCGGTCGTACACTCTATGATGCCAAACATATTATCTATTATGAAGAGCTGGGCTTTTATCGTTTGTTAGCTGAAATAAAGAATGTTACCGAGATAAATAAATTTTACGAGGAATCGATTGGTAATCTGATTGAGTATGATAAGCATCATGATCTCGAACTGGTCCACTCGTTAACGACTTACTTTCATAATAACGAATCGATTTCCAAAACAGCCGAGAAACTGTTTATCCATATTAATACGATGAAGTACCGATTGCAACGGATCAAGGTGCTGACGAATTTAGATGTAAAAAAATCAGAAGATAAATTAATTTTACAAATTGGACTGAAAATTCATAATTTCATTCGAAATGATTATCGATTCAGATGAAAAATATCAGAATTTTATGTCTTTTCGGACAAAGTTTTATCATCCCATTTTTGAGACAATATGCTTATACAAAATATTAAATTGATATGGTGTGAGGGATATGAAACGTACAGAAAAACGAATTCAATCTACGCTTGATGCCTTTAATGTAATCGGTGAAACAGAAGAAGGTATACAACGGATTGCTTATACGCATAACGAGAAAGAGGCTCAGGTTTTATTTGCATACCTTTGTAAAAAGGAAGGGATGGACATCAAGGTCGATGCGGTAGGGAATGTCATTGCCAGAAGAGAAGGACGTTTCCGAAGTGCGCCGGCAGTTGCTGTCGGTTCGCACGTGGATACGGTATACACGGGTGGAAGATTTGACGGTATTGCAGGTGTAGTTGCTGGTCTTGAAGTAGTCAGACGCTTAAATGAAAAAAATATTCGTACAGACTATCCTGTTGAGATTATTGCCTTTACCTCAGAAGAATCTTCACGCTTCGGTATGTCAACGATCGGAAGTAAGGCTATGACAGGTAAACTATCGATCGAACAGGCAGTTAAACAAAAAGACAAAGATGGTGTGTCATTAGCAGAAGCAATGAAGCATTATAATTTCGATATTGCCAATGTAAATGAAGCGATCCGATCGAAAACGGAACTACATTCTTTTCTTGAACTCCATATTGAACAAGGACCGGAATTGGAAAAGCAAAATAAAAAAATTGCGATTGCTACAGGAATAGCAGCACCTACTCGTTTGTGTGTCAATGTCAAAGGGATGGCAGCTCATTCTGGAACTACTTCCATGGCTAATCGTAAAGATGCTCTTATAGCGGCATCACAACTCGTTATCATGATAGAGAAATTCGCTCAAGAAGAGAGTCTGCACAAAACAGTAGCGACCGTAGGAGTATTTGAGGTATTTCCTGGAGCTATGAATGTCGTACCAGGTGATGTTGAATTTAAAGTGGATATCAGAGGCTTAAATACTGCATCGAAGCACCGCATTGTCGAACGTATTAAAGAAGAAGCAAGGGCAGTTGAATCGTCTCGCGGTGTGGACATAGAAGTAGACATCATAGGCGATGAGCAACCTGTTTTATTAGATGAAGGAATCCGCCAAGTATTACTTGATGCTTGTAAGGATTTAGGGATGGATCCAATGGTATTCCCTAGTGGCGCAGGACATGATGCAATGAATATGCAGTCTGTTTGTCCAACAGGTCTGATCTTTGTTCCGTCACACAATGGGATCAGTCATAATCCTGAAGAATTTACAGCAATCGAAGATATTGCATTAGGATGCGATTTGTTAGAAAAATGCGTCCTGGAACTTTCTATGGAAAGGGAGATCAATAATGCAAAGACATCTGGCTAACGTATTGTCGAATAAACAAGTAAGCAGCAGATATTGGCATATGGTCGTCGATAGCACGAACTTAAACAAAACGGTAAATCCGGGGCAATTTTTCCAAGTGCGTTGTGCTGATACGTATTTTCCGTTCTTAAGAAGACCGTTAAGTGTTTATCGGATCAATGAGAATACGATTGAATTTCTATATTTGGTAAAAGGACAGGGAACAAGTGCAATGACGAAGATTCAGGCAGGTCATTCGCTTGATATGATGGGACCGGTTGGTGAAGGGTTCAGACTTGATCGATCTGCACAAAATATTTTACTAGTCGCCAGAGGTGTTGGTGTGGCAACGCTGGCAGCTGTTGCCCAGGCGGCTTATCGTCAAGGTGTAAAAAGCTATGCGATAATGTCCGCCAGAAGTCGTGATGATCTGCTAGCGATTGAATTCCTTGAGGATTATGGAGCGGAAGTATTTATTGTGACAGAAGACGAAGGTACCAGTGACGTGGAAAATGTAAAGCGCATCATAAAAGAGGATATCTGTGCGACAACAGTGATTGATGCGATATATACTTGCGGTTCAAGACGACTTTCGAAGTTATCGCAGTCCATTGCAAATGAACTGCATATACCTGGTGAAATTGCATTGGAAGAACACATGGGGTGTGGTATGGGCGCTTGCTTTTCCTGTGTGTGTGATATTCGTGAAGGAGATACAACCAAGTCTGTTCGTGTTTGTACCGAAGGGCCGGTATTCCCGTTGGATAAGGTGGTAATGGAATGACGAGTAGTAAAAATATGCAAGTCACCATTGGCGATTTGACTTTAAAAAATCCTATTATGCCTGCATCGGGCGCATTTGGTCCTGAGATGGAACAAGCACTCGATTTCGATCGGCTTGGGGCGATTGTGCCGAAGAGCATCACCAAATTTCCACAGCCAGGTAATGCGAAGCCAAGGGTGTGTGAAACAAACGGCGGTATGATCAACTCGATTGGTATTCAAAGTAAAGGTGTTGAGCACTTTCTGTCGCACACTATTCCAGCCTTTGAGAAGTATCAGTCACCGATTATTGCCAGTGTGTCAGCTGAATCGATTGAAGAATTTGTGGATGTATCTGCAACGCTTGCCAATCAAGCAAGTATTCGTGGATTGGAATTAAATATTTCTTGTCCGAATTTAAAAGGGGATGGCAAAGCATTTGGGATGGATGCAACAATTACACGCGAACTGATCTCTCAAGTTCGTGAAGTGACGACCAAACCAATTATTGCGAAGCTAACACCAAATGTAACGAGTATTCAGGACATTGCCATCGCAGCGGAACAAGGTGGAGCGGATGGATTGAATGTGGCCAATACAATGCTTGCAATGGCAATAGATGTAGATACAAGAAAGCCTTTGATTGGCAATGTGATGGGCGGTTTTTCAGGACCGGCAGTGAAGCCGATCATCGTCCGTATGATTTATCAGGTCGCCCAGGTCAGTTCTTTACCTATCATTGGCTGTGGTGGTGTCATGAGTGGCCGTGATGCGATTGAAATGATGATAGCTGGTGCCAGTGCTGTACAGGTAGGGACTGCTAGTTTTATTAACCCAACTGCATTAACGGATATTTTAACGGAAATAGAAGAATATATGGAACAGAATGAAATTATTGAAATAGAAGAATTAATTGGATCAATCATTATCTAGAAGGAGGCTGCGTGTATGGTATGGGATTTGAAAATAATGAACGGCACGATCGTTAATGCGTCTGAGTCCTACCAGGCGAATATATTTGTGAAAGATGGCAAAATTACTGCGATTACAAGTGAGGATCTTCCTGGTGAAACGAAGGAAGTAATTGATGCGAAAGGAAAACATATCTTACCTGGATTAATCGACACACATGTACACTCGCGAGATCCGGGCCCTACGTATAAAGAAGATTTCGCTCACTCTACTCGGGCAGCGGCTGCAGTAGGAATAACGACCGTATTTGAAATGCCAAACACGACGCCTCCGGTCAGTAATGCGGTGAACTTTGATTCACAAAATAATAATCTTGGTTCGAAGGCATATGTGGATTATGGGTTATGGGGAATCTGTATAGGGCATTTGAATAATGGGGATATTCAGGATTTGCATAAAAAAGGTGTCATCGGTTTTAAGTTTTTCTGGGGCTATGCTGTTCATAAAGACACATATCAACTGATGTATAACTACAAGCCTGGGATGGAAGATGTTATACCGCCGTTTGACGATGGACAAGTGTATGAAATGATGGAAGAAGTCGCAAAGACGGGACAGTTATTTGCTGTGCACGCCGAAAGCAACGAATTAATTCAGACCTTGACCAACCGCGTGGAAGAGAGTGGCGGACGCACCTATGAGGATATGATTAAAGGCAGACCGAATGTTGCTGAAGCCTTAACCGTCAGCAAGGGGATTCAAATGGCGAAAGCAGCCGGTGTCAGATTCCATGTTCTGCACGTAAGCTCAGAAGAAGGATTGGACTTGGTTCGTGACGCACAGATTAAAGGATTACCTGTAACTGTAGAAACATGCCCGCATTACTTATTCCTGTCGAATGAGGATTATCAAGATATTGGCCCACAGATGAAGGTATATCCGCCAGTGAAATATAAAAAAGATCAGGATGCCATTTGGCGTGGAATTGCTGACGGGACGATTTCGCATGTTTGTTCCGACCATGCACCACATACGGAAGAAGAAAAAGACGGTGATCTTTGGTCGATACCTGCTGGCATGTGTGGAGTAGAATCAATGGTTCCATTGATGTTAAATGCGGTAAGTGACAAGAAAATTACCTTATCAGATATAGTACGTCTGCTGTCAGAAGAGCCTGCCAAACTATTTGGTATTTATCCAAAGAAAGGCGCGCTTCATATCGGTGCTGATGCCGATATTACAATTGTTGATATGGAGAAACAGGCAGTTATCGAAAGAGATAAACTGCATAGTAAAAGCAAAGTGACTGCGTATGACGGTTTCAAGGTTCAAGGTATGCCGGTTCAAACGATTGTGCGAGGCAATACGATTATGAAAGATGGAGAAATCGTCGGACAAAAAGGTCACGGGAAGTTGATTATTCCTGCTCAAACTGGTGAGGTGGATTAATGTCTGAAGCGGAAGGTGTTAGAGCATTATTAAAAAGTCATCGATCCATTCGCCGCTTTACAGATCAATCCATATCACAGGAGATAATTGATGATATTGTGGAATGTGGGCAATGGGCACCCACTTCTCACAATGTACAAGCCTATAGTGTGATCTGTGTACGTGATAAGATTAAGAAACAAGCATTAGCAAGATTATGTGGTAATCAACGTTATATTGAGGAGTGTCCTGTGTTTTTCATATTTGTAGCAGATTTCTTTCGTCATGCACAACTATGCGAAGCAAATGGCACACCATTTGAAGTGGAAGAAACAGAAAACCTTCTGGTTGGTGCGGTAGATACTGCCTTATTTGCAGAAAATGTTTTGTTGGCAGCACGCTCTTACGGACTTGGTGGCGTCATGATCGGAGGTATTCGAAATGATGCAGCACAGGTGGCGAAATTAGTAAACCTTCCTAAGTGGACAGTTCCAATCATGGGAATGTGTCTAGGTTATCCGGCACAAGAACCATGGCAAAAACCAAGGATTGCAAGAGCTGCCATTTATCATGAGGACACTTATCAAATAGAGCAATTGCCACAACAACTACAGGATTATGATACTGTTTCTGCTGATTATTACAGAAAGCGAACCAACGGACATCGGACAAATGGTTGGAGCGCTGGAATGACATCGTATTTTGGGGAGATACGTAGAGCGAATTTGACTGATTTTATTAAAAGTCAGGGCTTTTCATTGAAATAATGAGAATGGATAGTCAGGCCCCCGACAGGGTCTGGCTATTCATTTTGCACACTAGAAAATCATAAGAAAAATGTTGGAACTCGCTAATAGACAAGGCGTTTTCAAGTAAAGAAAACATACAAGTACAGTCATGTTCAATAGGAAGACGGGTTTTTTATAATATGATTGCAAAATGATCATTTTGATATCGTTTATCTGCTTAGCAAAGCTACTAAAAATGGCTCCTCGTTCTGTGGTCACAGCGGTCTGAAAGTCAACTACTTTAATTGCTTCCTTGCTGCCTTGTGCTGAGGAAGCTTACTTCGAAGCAATGTTTGCAGACACTGGCACAGACGAAGTGGATCTTCAGTTCGCGCTGAGGCGTAAGAAGTCTCCGCATATTTCCTCCGCTTAAGGGATTTACTGCAACGTATGGAACAGCTGAACGCAGTGGTTCTAGACATTATGTTATTCACTCAATTGCTGTTATGTATATAGCGGTCAATATGCTAGCTCTGACAAATAGTTGCAGAGTCCCAATCTAGCGTAGACCAACCACGTAGACTCCCGCGGGACAGGCAGGCGCTGAAGATCCAATTTGTGAAGTGGCTTTCTTCACAAATTTAGCTTCAGCCGTGCCCCGCAGGACGCGAAGCGGTATCTCAGCACATAAATTAGATCAAAATGATCGCAACGCTAACATCATTCATATTTTAGGCAGTTGTAAATTAGTTTGTTAGTTAAGACCGGTGTGCTTCACTTTCCCGGTTTTTCCTACAGGAAGAGGGTGTGGAGAAATGAGAATGATTGCAACAGGGGACAGCTTTATAGCGAGAAGAATTCCGGAAAATGATAAGCGAGCAAAAAACATTAAAGAATGGATGAATGGAGCGGATGTACGTTTTACAAACTTAGAAATTACCACTCATCATAAAGAAGGATATCCATCTCCTTTTAGCGGCGGTACATGGGCAATGGCAGAGCCGTCGGTATTAGATGATCTAACGTATTACGGATTCAACTTATATAATTGGGCGACTAATCATACAATGGACTATTTGCAAGGCGGTTTATTGGCGACAGAACGAGAGCTGGATGCTAGAGGATTGGTTCATGCTGGTGCCGGTCGTACGTTGGCAGCAGCTGCTGAGCCAAGGTATATCGATACTGTTCAAGGGCGTGTTGCATTAATAGGCGCTACATCCACATTTCATGAAGCATCACTCGCAGGAGATCCGACACCACATATTAAGGGAAGACCTGGGATAAATCCATTAAGATATGAAGAAGTATATTATGTCACCAAATCGGAAATGGAGACGCTAAAGCAGATTTCGAATAATACGGATATTGATGCAAACGAGATGCTGAATCGACTAGAAGGCTTTTCGGTAGAAGGTGGACAAGACGAATTTCTCTTTAGCGGAAAATTGTTTAAAAGCGCGGATCGATCCTACCGTGTGCGACGTCCAGTAAAGCAGGATATCGAGAGACTGACTGCATCAATTCAAGCAGCAAGAAGACAGGCCGATTATGTGATTGTCAGTTTGCATAGTCACGAAATGGAGGGAATGGATAAAAATAAACCAGCAGACTTTTTACAAGATGCTGCCAGAGCCTGTATCGATGCCGGTGCGCATACGATTTTCGGACATGGGCCTCATGTTGTCAGAGGCGTTGAATTATATCAGGGTAGACCGATTTTTTACAGTCTTGGTAATTTTATTTTTCAAAATGATTCAGTGTCTTACCTGCCATCCGATTTTTATCATAAATACGGACTGCGTACAGATGCCAATGTTGCGGATGGCTATGATATACGAAGTGATTACGGCAGAAAAGGTCTTGGTGTCAATCCAAATGTCTGGGAATCGGTTATTGCCAAATTGATCTGGAATGGGGATGACTTGCAATCCATTGAACTGCAGCCTATTAATCTAGGATTTAAACAGGCAAGGTATCAAAAAGGCTGGCCGGAATTAACGGATAACGTCGAGGTCCTGCAACGAATAAAGGAGCTCTCGGAGCCGTTTGGGACTGAGATTGTTGTAGCGGATAATAAAGCGATAGTAGTTTGTACGTAAAATAATACCGGATAAATCTATCAAAAGATTTATCCGGTATTTGTTTTGTCGCATACAGTTTATCACGGCGCTAACCGTCCGTACCCTCACTGATTGAAGTCTCATTTTATCAAAATTAGCTATTCCTCCAGTCCATATTTCCCTTCATCTTCCCCATAATATTTGTTATAGCGTCTCTTGAATTTATAGAAAATATACTCCACTACGACTTTGAGAATTGCATAGCCTGGTATACCTAGGATTACCCCAACAACACCAAACAAATTCCCGGCAATCAATAATACAAAAATAATGGTTAATGGATGGATATGCATTGTTTTTCCCATGATATTAGGAGAGACAAAGTTACCTTCCAGGAATTGAACAGCAACCCAAACAATCGCAAGTTTCAGTAGCATAAATGGCGAATTGACAATCGCAATGATGATGGCTGGTATGATAGCAATGGTTGGTCCTAAATATGGAACAACACTGGTCACCGCAGCAACTATAGCTAATGTGAAAGCATAGTCCAGCCCAATAATCAGATAGCCAATAAACAGCAGCATTCCAATCACGGTTGCAACGATAATTTGCCCTTGTATGTAAGAGCCTACCTGTGTGTCCATATTTGATAGAATCTGACTCACATCATTGCGAAATTTAGGTGGTAATAATTTGATAAAGAATCCTTGAAACTTTTTTCCATCCTTTAAAAGAAAAAACAGGATGAAAGGAAAAGTAATAATGGAGACTACTGTTGTTGTAATGGTACTAGCGATATTTTGTATCCCTTCATAGCCGCTCGATATATAATTGCCGATCAATTGCGGAATCTCACTTAATTGATCCATCAACCATTGATAGCCTTCGTCATAATACGCGGCTAAAAAGGAATTTTGGATCCAGTTAGAGAGCTCATTGCCGAGCTGGCGTAAATAGCTTGGGAATGTTTGGATAAGATCTTTCACCTGTGCTTCAATGGCTGGTGCTGTCAACAGGATGATACCTGTCAGCGCACCGCTAATGCCAAGGATTAAGATTAATATCCCCCAAATACGGCGAATGCGAAATCGCTCCAGCAGATTGACAATCGGATTTAGCAAATAATATGCGACAAAGGCTAATATAACTGGTGGAGCAAGCGTACTAAATATTACGACAAATGGATGAAACACGAATGATATTTTCGTATAAATAAAGATGAAAATACCGATCAATATAAATAGTGCCAGTAAATAGAATATGTTTTTACCACCGATAAATTGTAAAAAACGGTTGGACGAATTCATCATACATATCTCCTTTTTGGGTTATATCACAAATCATTAAAAGAATGATAATTTATCGTTCAGCTGTCGCATCTAGAAGCTGTATTATAAAATTACAGTCATAAAGAAGACCATTTCACATAGTGGAACTTCAGCACCTGCCTCGTCTACCCTAATGTATGGGTTCTGCAATTGATACAAGGTATCCATCAGTGTCCGTTCTTGAGATTAATTATGCAAAATGAGCTGCTCCTTATGTAATAGCTCTTCACTTAAGTGTAGGAAATATGCAGAGCTTTGCTATGCGTATAATACATGTCAAAATGACCGCATTGATTTACAGTTTCACGATACATAATTCAGATTATTGAATGCTAGCGTCAGTTAGGTCGGCTCGGGTTTTTGCCTTTTTTTAAATGTACCATAGCACACGCTTTTTTGCTAAAAATATGTAACAGTTTTTACATGTACGGACATATTTGCGTTGACGCTCATACATGTAAAATGATAAGATAAAAGTATACTAGTTTCACACAATATATGAACGATAATATTAGCAATAACAAGGCTATTTCAGTTGTACCGACAAGTTACTTGCTGTTTACAGGATACCCAATTCTAGCAGATAGTAATCAATAATTTTATGAAAATACAATATTGGAAACGTTTTACAAGGTTGTGAAACGGATTAACTTTTTAATGGGGGAAATGCAAATGGTTTTCGAAGTAAAAGAAGCAATTCAGAATGGAAATACTGTACTGGGGATTGAATTTGGTTCAACGCGAATTAAATCCGTATTAATTGATGAAAATAATGCGCCGATAGCTTCAGGTGGTCACGACTGGGAGAATAGCTATGTGAATAACATTTGGACATATAGTGTTGATGACATCTGGAAGGGTGTGCAGGATAGCTATCAAAAAATGGCTGCTGAGGTTAAAGAGCAGTATGGCGTATCTATTCAAAAAATTGGCGCAATTGGTTTTAGTGGTATGATGCATGGTTATATGGCATTTGATCAGCAAGATGAGCTTCTTGTTCCATTCCGCACGTGGAGAAACAATATTACCGAACAAGCTTCAACAGAATTAACGGAACTCTTTCAATACAACATTCCGCAAAGATGGAGTATTGCCCACTTATATCAAGCAATTCTTAATAAGGAAGAGCATGTATCATCCATTAACTTTCTAACGACAATTGCCGGTTACATCCACTGGAAGTTAACAGGTAAGAAGGTGCTAGGTGTCGGTGAAGCAAGTGGTGTTTTCCCGATTGATATTAATAATAAGCAATTTAACGATTCCATGATAAATCAATTTAATGAGAATGTTGCTTCTAACCAGCTTCCATGGTCGCTGGAGAACATTTTACCAGAGGTATTAGTTGCAGGTGAGAATGCTGGAGAACTTACGGTAGCGGGTGCGAAATTGCTAGATGTAAGTGGAGAACTGCAAGCAGGTATTCCACTATGTCCGCCAGAAGGGGATGCTGGTACAGGAATGGTTGCAACGAATAGTGTAGCCAAGCGTACTGGTAACGTATCAGCAGGAACGTCGGCATTTGCAATGATTGTTCTGGAAAAAGATTTATCAAAAGTTCATCCGGAGATTGACCTTGTAACAACACCAACAGGAAATCTCGTTGCGATGGCGCACTCTAACAACTGTACGTCTGATTTGAATGCATGGGTCGGTATTTTTGAAGAATTTTCAAATGCAATGGGTATCAATGTAGATAAAGATAAATTATTTGGAACGCTGTATCATAAAGCGTTAGAAGGCGATGCGGATGCTGGCGGACTTCTTTCTTATGGCTATCTTTCAGGAGAGCATATGACTCATTTCGAAGAAGGTCGACCATTGTTTGCGCGGTCTTCCGATAGTAATTTCACGTTAGCTAATTTCATGCGATCTCATTTGTTCACCGCATTTGGTGCAATGAAAATCGGAATGGATATTTTATTAAAAGAAGAAAATGTAAAGCTGGATGAAATCTTAGGACACGGTGGTGTATTTAAGACAGAAGGCGTTGGTCAAAGCATCTTAGCAGGTGCATTGAACGTTCCGGTTTCCGTTATGGAGACAGCAGGAGAAGGTGGCGCATGGGGTATTGCGTTACTAGGTTCATATATGATTAACAAAGAAGAAAATGAATCGCTGGATGATTACTTGACTAACAAAGTATTTGCCAGCCAGGCGATTAAAACAATCTCGCCGGAGGCTAAAGATGTAGAAGGTTTCGAGCGTTTTATGGAACGCTATAAAAAAGGACTATCCATCGAAAGAGCAGCAGTAGAAAATCTTCAATAATAGCAGAAAGGTTCCGTCCGAATGTGGGCGGAACCTTTTTATTACGGCGCTAATCGTATTTCAAGATTCGAGAGATGAAAAAATATAAGAAGAGGATAAAAATTTAACAATGAAGAAGGTCGACGGCTCGGAGCTAAGATTTAGAGTAACTTGCTAAAATACAAGACAAAAGCCGAATATTTCTAATCAGTTAAAGCAAGTGTATAAGTGCAGTCATCTTATAGAGTTTGAAGTTAAGTTCCTATAATATGTAAAATGAAACTGTCTAACTTGATGATAATTTTGATAGATTCCATCTGCTTAACAAAGCTCTGCCTGCCTGTCCCGCGGAAGTCTCCGTGGTTGGCCTACGCTAGAATTGGGACTCTACAATTTTTGGGAGAGCTAGCATATTGATCGTCTACATATATAATAGTTATTGAAAAATGCCTAGAACCACTGCTTTTAGCTGTTCCATACGTTGTAGCACTTCCCTCAAGCGTAGGAAATAGGCGGAGACTCCCGTGGGATCAGTCGTGTGTGAAGACCCCGCAGTGAGCGGTTTTTGCTCGCGAGGAGCCTGAACCCGACCCCACAGGACGCGGAGCCTATTTCCGGAGCTTTGCTAAGCAGATAATCTATATCAATATGACCATTTTGCAATACAGTTGTACTTAACATAATCCATATTATAGGAAGTTGTATATATATAATTTATTTCAAAAAAAACAGAAGGGTATGCCCTTTTTTTTAATTGTCTAAAAGTGTGCTTATTTACAATTTTGTATACGTATTTACAATTCTGAACACAGCAGGTTATAGCAGTCTGCTGACATGATTGCTGCAATTTAAGTAATAGACTGATAAGTTTTGTTAACAGATATCAGCAGAACAAAACCCCCACTGATTGAAGCCTCACTTGATATTAAGATAGCTAAAAAGTTACTTTACAACTCAATTCGTTTCATTATCAAATTAAATGCCAGCTATTAATCCGCTCTATACATAATCATTAGCTCAGAAATGATGATTTCGAATATTGACGAGGTTAGTAGAAAAGTATGTCAAGTGATCTCGAAATATTGTGAATTTTGCTCTTTAAATAGAAAATTATGGTATTTAAATAGTTAAATTTTACAAAAATGTACCAAAACTGTAAAAATGATTATTTAAAAGAAAGCGATTACATGTTAAGTTTGAATTGTCAGATCAAGAAAGGAGGATCGATGTTTCGAAAATCAATAGTCACCAAAAAAATTTCAGAAAAGGACGTGAGAAAATGAAGAAAATATCAATGAAATCGCTGATCATTTTTGTCATGATGTTGTCAATTGTAGGATTTTCGTCTGTTCCCGCGTTTGCAGCTACACCTGATTTCTCAATGACAGGGTTTGCTACATCTGATGGTGGGACAACTGGCGGTAATGGTGGAGATGAAGTGACTGTGCAGACAGGTGATGAGCTTGCCGACGCCTTAGATGAAAAGGATGAAAACACGCCACTTAAGATATATGTAGATGGCACAATTACAACTAGTAATACGTCAGATAGCAAAATCAACATTAAAGATGTTTCTGATGTATCCATCATTGGTGTTGGTACGAATGGTGAATTTGACGGAATCGGCATAAAAGTTTGGCGTGCAGATAATGTAATTATTCGAAACCTCACGATTCATGAAGTAGACAGTGGTGATAAGGATGCTATTAGTGTGGAAGGACCATCAAGCAATATTTGGGTGGATCATAACGAGCTTTACGCAGATTTAAATGTCGATAAAGATCACTATGATGGCCTGTTTGATGTGAAGCGTGATGCTTATAATATTACGTTCTCATGGAACTATGTGCATGACAGCTGGAAAGCAATGTTGATGGGCTCATCTGATAGTGATGACGATGATCGAAATATCACCTTCCATCATAACCATTTCCAAGATCTAAACTCAAGAGTACCTGCTTTCCGTCATGGAGAAGGACACTTGTATAATAACTACTTTGAAGGTATTATTGACACTGGTATTAATTCCCGAATGGGAGCCGAGTTGTTGGTAGAAAATAATGTATTCGAAGATTCTAAAGATCCATTAGGTTATTGGTATAGCGATAGCACTGGCTATTGGAACGTATCTAATAACTTGTATATTAATAGTACAGGCAGTCAGCCGACTACATCTACGACGAATTATACGGTGCCATACAGCTACTCATTAACTCCTGTTAATGATGTGAAATCAGTCGTAACGCAAAATGCAGGTGTTGGTGTTGTACAGCCTTAAATGACCGATAGGGAGCTGCAAATTTTTGTAGCTCTCTTTACTTTTGCTTATAAATACCTTGTGTCAAAACGTGTGTCATTTGATCGGCCATCTCCTGGGGAGAGAAGGGTAAATCATTCTTAATCCAGTCCATAATTAAAGATAGGATAGCACCTGCAATATAATTCGTTAAAAAATCTTTACTGACAATAATTTGCCCTCCGTTTTTCTGCAAAAGCGTTACATTTTCTCCGATCGATTCTTTAAGAGCGTTTGTCATTTTCCAAGGAAAGTCTACCAGCCCTTTTTCGCTTAAGAATATGTGATAGATATGGCGGTTCTCATCAACATGTGCGAAGGCAGCCAATAAAGGTGGATGGATAATATCACTGAATGAGGTTCCTATTATAGGTAGAGATATCTCATTCTGCAAACCTTTAAGTAAATTATTTGCAATATGATCAATTAAGTCATATTTGTCTTTGTAGTGATAGTAGAAGGTAGCTCTATTTATATCTGCTTCCGTAATAATATCCGAAACGGTAATGGATTTGATTGCTTTTTGCGAGGAGAGCGTAAATAAAGCATTCATTATTCGGTCTAATGTTTTTGTGATGCGCCGGTCCATTAAAGTCCCCTCCTTGTGATATTTACTATAAGCACAAGCACATATTACCACAACCAAGTCCGAGAGGGAAATGTATGATAAAGAAAGCATATAATTACGGTATAAAACTGAAATGTGAAATGTTGGTTCTGATAATATGAATCATAGAAAGTTGTCCATATTCGTAAGTTGATTGACTGTTAAGGTGTGCGTTTCCAAGAATGGGAAAGTATCGTCCATAATCCCTCCCCCGCTTAGCTTCTTATTTATCTCCCAAATCTTGAAGTGGGGATATTACGGACGGTTAGCGCCGTGTTAAAAAAAGATCGATTATTAAAATCTAAGTCAGGGTAGAATAATGGCAAGGAGTGATATATATGTATAAAAAACAAGAGAGGTATTTGATGTGGCTGGCGTTTATTGTAGCAGGAATCATGCTGCTTTCTTTTATAGGAAAACTATTTTAGCAGAGAGGAAGTGATGACGAATGGCAAATGAGGAAGCGGTGTTTTTTAGTCGCGTATTAACTGAGTTAACCCTCACTTTTCATATTATATATGCAACCATCGGTGTTGGCGTCCCGTTAATGATTATGATCGCACAATGGGTCGGGATCAAAAAGAATGATGAGCATTACATACTGCTGGCCAGAAGATGGACAAGAGGTTTTGTGATTACAGTTGCAGTCGGTGTTGTGACGGGAACTGTGATCGGTATGCAATTGTCGCTACTATGGCCGAACTTTATGGAATTGGCAGGACATATCATCTCGTTACCACTCTTTATGGAGACGTTTGCCTTTTTCTTTGAAGCGATTTTTTTAGGGATTTATTTATACACGTGGGATCGGTTCGAGAATCAGAAGAAACATTTACTATTGCTTGTTCCAGTGGCGATTGGTGCCTCTTTTTCAGCGGTTTTTATTACGATGGTCAATGCATTTATGAATGCGCCTCAAGGTTTTGACATTGTAAACGGTGAACTGGTTAATATCAGTCCGATTCTGGCGATGTTCAACCCGGCAATGCCGACGAAAGTAGCGCATGTTGTTGCAACTGCGTATATGACTTCGGCTTTTGTGCTGGCAGCTATCGGTGCATTTCGTCTCCTCAAAGGATCTAATCATATTTATCACAAAAAAGCGATTTATTTAATGATGAAAGTTGGTTTTGTCTTTTCGATCGCGACAGCGCTTATTGGAGACTTATCCGGTAAGTATTTAGCTGAATACCAGCCGGAAAAGCTGGCAGCTGCCGAATGGCATTTTGAAACAGAGGAAAATGCCTCACTGATTTTGTTCGGGGTACTGCAGGACGGGGAAGTGAAGTATCAGATTGAAATCCCATATGCTTTGAGTATTCTTGCTCATAGTAATCCAACTGCTGAAGTGACAGGGCTCAATGAATTTCCGGAAGATGAAATACCACCCTTGTATATCCATTACTTATTTAATATTATGGTCGCAATCGGTATGCTGATGCTGTTCGTATCGGGACTGTATTTATATGCGAAGCGTCGGGGCTGGCGTTTTGTTAATCAAAAGTGGTATCGCTGGCTGATCGTTGCTGGTGGACCGCTCTCGATTATCGCCATTGAAACCGGCTGGTGGTTGGCTGAAGTAGGCCGGCAGCCATGGATTTTACGAGGCATACTTAAAGTAGAAGATGCAGCAACGACTAGTAACCATGTTGATTTGATGCTGATTGCTTTTGCCTTGTTATATTTAGTGCTGGGTATCGGTTCAGTGGTGATACTATCCCGTATGTTTAGACGGAATCCGGTGGAACAAGAATTACAAGACCGCACTAGAGAAAAAGGGAGTGACTTTTAATGACATTAGAAATAATAGGCATCACCGTGCTATGGTTATTTCTATTCGGTTATGTCATCATTGCCTCAATCGATTTTGGAGCAGGCTTTTTCAATGCATACAGTCTGTTGACTAATAAAAATCACATTCTGATCAAGATTATCCAGCGCTATCTGTCCCCTGTCTGGGAAGTGACAAATGTATTTCTTGTCTTCTTCTTTGTAGGTATGATCGGCTTCTTTCCGAAGACTGCTTTTTATTACGGTACAACCTTACTCGTCCCCGCCAGTCTGGCACTTATCTTATTAGCGATTCGCGGTTCCTATTATGCATTTGAAACGTATGGGTCGCGAGGGCACAAAGGGTATGCTTTTGCATATGGGTTGTCTGGTTTGTTAATTCCGGCAGCGCTGTCTGTTTCGCTGGTGATTTCGGAGGGCGGATTTGTCTCGCTTGTAGACGGGGCTCCGGTATTGCACTACCAAGAATTATTTTACAGTCCATTAACGTGGAGCATCGTTTTTCTCGCGATTACATCTGTTTTGTATATTTCTTCCGTGTTTCTTACCTGGTATGCCAAGCATGCAGGAGATGAGGAGGCAACGGGTCTGATGCGTAAATACGCGCTCATCTGGGCGTTCCCGACCATGATAACTGCTTTTGGGATTATTGTTGAGCTTCGTGCGCACAATCCTGAACATTTTGAGAATATCGTTGACATATGGTGGGCTTTTCTCATATCAGGTCTATTGTTTATCGGAACTTTTTGGCTGATTTTAATGAAACGTCAATACGCACTTGCCTTTTGTATGCTGGTAGCACAATTTTTTATTGCTTTTCTTGGTTATGGCTGGTCACATCGACCTTATTTGTTGTATCCACACTTGACCTTATACGATGGGTTTACTAATGAAGCAATGGCAACGGCTTTAATTATTGCGTTTATTTTAGGTTTTCTGCTGCTGCTACCTTCCCTTCACTTACTGCTAAGACTGTTCTTGTTTAACAAAGAGTATGTAACAGGTAAGAAGAATCATCATGTATAGGAGGAAAAAAGATGAATGAATTTCTGATTTTTGTTGCACCATTCCTGATTATTATCGTAGCGCTTATATTCGTCTTCTGGTGGGCAGCTCGGGATAAAGATGCTTCTTGAATAATAAGCTTTTCTTTTTATTCCTTACTTACGCCTATCCGATTTATTGCATAGGATGGAGAGAAAGGTATAAGGAGAGGAGAATGGACGTGTATTATCAACCTTATTATTACCATAACTTCTACCCTGGCTATTATTATCGACCTGTACAGCAACAGCATCATTCAGCTGATTATGGTGGGCAGCCATATGTAGTAAATATAGACGAAGCTACGAAACAGAACCAGAACTATCGAACAGCGATATGGACTGGGGAACACCTGCAAGTGACGTTAATGAGTATTGGTGTGGGGCAAGATATTGGTTTAGAAGTACACCCTGATACAGATCAGTTTCTTCGGGTTGAACAAGGGCAAGGGATGGTCATGATGGGAGACGAAAAGAATTACTTGAATTATAAGCAATATGTGGGCGATGATTTTGCAATAATGGTACCAGCGGGAAAATGGCATAATATTGTCAACACCGGATATGAACCGCTAAAGTTATATTCGATCTACGCCCCGCCCGAGCATCCATATGGCACCGTACACCAAACAAAACAAAGCGCCATGCGAGCGGAATAACAGATAATGAAGCTGTCAAACTTGAGTTTGGCAGCTTGCTTTATTAGGATAAATATATGAGTAATCAAAGTTAAAATCTTTATATGGCAGACGATTTGAGAATAGATAAGAAGTAGTATCTGGCCCCTTAATTGTTGTCCCAATTCCATACATAACGATTTTGACACGAAATGTTCAGTATTTATTAAGTTTACCCAGATGAATAGCTTCTGGTGCTGTGATAGAATAAGAAGGGAAGTATTCTGCGCAAAACACTGATTTATTCTTATCACGGCGCTACTATCCCCATATCAAAATTCGAGAGGTAAATTAAGAAGCTAAGTGGGGGATAAACGGACGATAACTTCCTGATAAGTTTCGCTAGCAATCATAGAGGGTCAAAAACGCCCACTGCTTTATATAGACTAATTATTTTTATTGGATATAGAAAGGATAGATATATGATGAGTAATCAACATAACTCGCACCAGCAGTTGCCACCAAAAACATGTACAATTGATCGTCTTGTTACAATAGAAGCAGATGTAGAAAAAGTGATTAATGGAGAAAAAACGGCAACAAGACGAAATGGCCGATATGCAGATATTGGAGAGGTAATGACTTTGAAAGACCATCATTTCCGTGTCGATAAAGTGTATCAGCAGTCACTTGGAATGATTACAGATGAGGATGCTAAACGTGAAGGCTTTGGTAATTTAGAAGCATACAAACAAGCTATTTTAGCACTTCATCCTGGAATGCCATGGGGACCAAAAATGAAGGTGTGGGTACACGAGTTTAGTGCCGTTGATTAATGGTGTCATTCTGCCATTGACATATAACGACAAAACATGCTAAAGTTATCAATAATCAAAACGTTAACTTAATAGGATCTTGTCTTATCAAGAGAGGTGGAGGGAATGGCCCTTTGAAGCCTCGGCAACCATTAAGCATTGCTTAATACAGGTGCCAAATCCAACTAAGTCACTATACTTAGTAGAGATAAGGAGTTATAGTAGCAAGTTGAATCTCTCTATCTCTAGGTAGGGAGATTTTTGTATATGCAGAAAAATTTTAGTGGAGAGCTTAGTCGTTGACTCGTGCGATCTGTATGAAAAGCTTTTAGCAACTTTAAAAATCAGAATATTTGATATGTTCAAAAAACTATAAAGCTAGTAAAAAATTAAGAGGGTGAATACAGAATGTCGATTGTACTTATAGACGGAATACGAACACCTTTTGGAAAATGGAATGGGGCACTATCATCCTATTCAGCAACTGAATTAGCAAGTGAACCAGTGAAGTACTTGCATGAAAAATATCCTGAATTAGCACCGATTGATGGTGTGCTGTTAGCGGAAGTCATTCAGGCAGGGCAAGGCCAAAACCCTGCAAGGCAAGTAGCATATAAGGCTGGAATAAGCAGCGATACTCCTGCTATTACATTGAATAATGTTTGTTTAGGGGGAGTAGCGTCTGTCATTGATGCGACACGGAGAATTAAGTTGCAGGAAGGTACAACTTATATCGTCGGCGGGTTTGATTCCATGTCGAATGCACCTTATACGATAGCGAAGCATGTTAAAAAGTTTGGGCATCAAGCCATGACAGATACGTTAATACATGACGGCTTATGGTGTTCGTTGAGTGAGCAATCGATGGGAGCACTGACGGAACAGGCAAATCACCAATATGGCATTGACAGAGAGGAGCAGGATCACTTCGCCGCTCTCTCTCAACAGCGTGCAGCCTCAGCTCGGACCAAAGGATATTTACAAGATGAGATTTTGCCAATTCCCGGCTTGTTAGAGGAAGATGAGGGTATTCGTCCGCAGACAACGGCAGAAAAACTAGCAAACTTGAAACCTGCCTTTGCAGAGGGGGGCACGATTACGGCAGGGAATGCATCACAGATGACGGATGGAGCGAGTATCGGTATCGTCACATCTAGTGAAAAAGCTGATGCATTAGGTCTTGCTCCGCTTGCAACGATTACTGGTTGGGCAGAAACAGCAGGTCCGGATACCAGTTTGCAAACAAAACCAGCTGATGCGGTAGAGAAGCTGTTAACAGCACAACAGCTCTCGGTTGACGATATTGATTTATTTGAGATAAACGAAGCTTTTGCAAGTGTGGTTATTGCAAGCTGTCATGCGCTTAACATTGATATGGATAAGGTGAATGTTAACGGTGGAGCAATCGCGATTGGGCATCCACTAGGTGGAACAGGGTTTCGGTTAATTTTAACCTTAGCTAAAGAATTACAACGTCGTGGCGGTGGAAAAGGAATAGCTTCATTATGTGGCGGCGGTGGTCAAGGAATAGCGATTTTAATTGAAGTGCAAACGAAAGGAGAATGATCATGAGTAGTCAAATTGCAACGCATAACCGAGTATTATGGCAACCTTCCCAGCATGATACGGATCAGTCCCATCTAAAAGCATTTGCCGAGTTTGTTGATCAGCCGTTATTTCCATATGACAGACTGCACCGTTGGTCGATCACTCATATTGCGGAGTTTTGGTCAGCTGTATGGGATTACGCTGGTATCATTGGAGAAAAGGGCGATCGATATTACACTGCAGCAGCTTCCATGGCGGATGCGGTCTTTTTTCCAGATGCATCGCTTAATTTTGCAGAAAATGTCCTGCGCGCTAATCCTGACAACATAGCAGCCTATCAGGCAGACGAAACAGGTGTGACCCAAGCGATCACATTTCGAGATCTAAGCGAGCAAGTGGCTAAAGCGCAACATGGTTTAAGACAATTAGGTGTGAGAAAGGGCGATCGTGTAGCAGGTGTTACAACGAATAATATTGACGGCCTTGTAGCGTTATTGGCAACTGCTTCCCTTGGAGGAATCTGGACGTCTTGCTCACCGGATTTTGGTGCAAAAGGGATTATCGATCGAATTGGGCAAGTGCAGCCGAAAGTATTGATTGCTCACCTTCACTATCAATATAAAGGAAAACCATTTGATATTTCTGCTAAAGTCGAGGATATAGCAGCACAGATGGATAGTATACAGCATGTAGTGACTACGACAGATATTACGGATGGTGCGATAAGCTGGGAATCACTATTAGATAATCAAGCTGTTAAGCCAGAATTCGAACAAGTAAACTTCAGTGACCCTCTTTATATTTTGTACACGTCAGGTACAACCGGTTTGCCGAAAGCGATTGTCCATTCAGTTGGTGGTACATTGTTGCAACATGTCAAGGAACACCAGCTACATGGCGATTTAAAAGAAACAGATACACTGTTCTGGTACACCAACACTGCCTGGATGATGTATCCATGGCTCGTAACAGGGTTAGCAAGTGGTGCATCGTTACTGTTATATGATGGAGCACCAATGTTACCGGATCGCCCAGCACATCTATGGGATATCGCAGAGGAGATTCAGTTAACCCATTTCGGCACTAGCCCAAAATATTTAGAGTCTTTAGCAAAAGCGGGCGTAAGGTTAAAAGATGACTATACGTTATCCTCTCTAAAGTCGATACTATCTTGCGGAGCTCCCTTAGTTAGTGAGCAGTATGACTGGGTATATGACACCATTAAAGAAGATCTCATGCTTCAATCGATTTCCGGCGGTACCGAGATTATTGGCTGCTTTGTGATGGGTTCTCCCATTCATCCGGTGGTTCGTGGCGAGATTAGCTGCAAAGCATTGGGCATGGCTGTGGATGTATTGGATGAACGCGGCATTTCTGTCTTCGGCAAAAAAGGCGATTTAGTTTGTACGGAGCCTTTTCCGAGCATGCCTCTTACGTTCTATGGAGAGGGCGGCGATGAACGCTATCGTAATAATTATTTTTCAGATCGACCAGGCGTCTGGACACATGGTGATTTTGCTGAACAGACAATCGATCAATCGCTAGTAATCTATGGCAGAGCAGACACAGTTTTGAATCCAGGAGGCATCCGGATTGGTACCGCTGAGATTTACAGTGTGGTGGATCATATTGATGAAATACAAGATTCCGTCGTTTTTGGCTTGCCTTGTGACAATGATGAGGAAATTGTGTTATGCGTGGTGACGGAACACTTAACGAAAGAGTTGGCACAAACTATTCGTCAGGAAATCCGGCAGAAGGCATCGCCGCGTCATGTACCACGACGAATTTATCAAGTTTCAGACATTCCTCATACGATTAACGGTAAAAAAGTAGAAGGAGCTGCGAAGACGACAGCTATTGGTGCAGAGGTGAAAAACCAAGCATCGATTCGTAATCCAGCATGTTTAGCCGAATTCAGCGACATCAAGAAAAAGGAGTGTTACTGATGGTAAAACGTCCAAGAGGAGCGATAATCGGTATTGGTGAGCTCCAACCAGAGCGCTATTCAGAAGGGAAAACAACATTGAGTTTAATAGCAGAATCGGTCCAGCTTGCCTTGCAAGACGCCGCTATTACTAAAGATGAAATAGATGGTTTGCTGGTTGGTCCGCAGGTAGGGGAAACACCACAGCACGTACCTGCTACGGTGTCAGAATATTTAGGCATTTCGCCAGCTATGTCTAATACAGTAGATCTCGGTGGAGCTACCGGGGCTGGTATGATATGGCGTGCAGCAGCTGCAATCGAAGCTGGTATGTGCGAAACAGTTGTCTGTGTATTAGCAAATAAAAATGAAAGAGATAGTGCCCCACGTTCACCTAATCGTAATCCTATACGTGAATTTGATGTACCTTTTGGTGCTTCAGGGGCTAACACGTCATATGCACTGCTGAAAAGGCAGCATATGGAGCAATATGGTTCACAGCAGGAGGACTTTGCCCGGATTGCCTATTGGTCGAGAAAAAATGCTTTAAAAAATCCTAAGGCCATCTTTTATAACAAACCAGTAGAGTTAGAGGATATTTCACATTCTCCGATCATTTCTGATCCTCTGCATCTGTTGGAAATTGTGATGCCATGTGCCGGGGGAGCAGCAGTGATTGTGACCTCAGAAGAGAAGGCAAAAAAAGCTGCCAAACAACCAGTGTTTTTGAGAGGAGCAGGCGAAAAAATCACCCATCGTGCTGTCAGTCAAGCACCTGCTCTGGATCAGTTACCTTTTCAATATTCGATTCCTCAAAGTTTACGGCAGGCCAATATTTCAGCGGAAGAACTTGATTTGTTCTCCTTGTATGATTGTTATACCAGTGTTGTTGCGGTGCAGCTGGAAAGTATCGGATTATGTGAGCAAGGCAAGTTTGGTGATTTCATCCGCAAGCATAGCTTCAGCCATGATGGGGATTATCCGTTGAATACACATGGCGGTCAACTGGGCTTTGGTCAAGCTGATTTAGCAGGTGGTATGTCTCATGTGATTGAGGCTGTTGTACAGTTACGAGGTGAAGCCGGCGAACGGCAAATTCCTAACGCCAAGCATGCACTGGTGACAGGCAATGGTGCGACTTTAAGTGAAACAACCTCATTAGTGTTAGGAGGAGAGCTGTCATGAATATTTCATTTCCGGAACCGACAATTACACCGATCACGAAACCATTTTGGGATAGCATGGAGCAGAAGAAATTTAACCTGCAGCGATGTGAGGATTGCAAGCATTGGATTTTTTACCCGCGAGCACATTGTCCTCATTGCTTCGGCAATCGCCTTACATGGCAGGAAGCGACAGGAAAAGGCCGCTTGAAAACATGGAGCATCGTGCATCGCGCTAGTCATCCTGCATGGCAATCTCTTACTCCATATGCTGTAGGAATTGTTGAGTTAGAAGAAGGTCCTTCCATGCTGACGCATTTATTGATCAGAGCAGAGGAGCTTCACTATCAATTACCAGTTGAAATCAGCTATCATGTCCTGAATGAGCGACAATTACCGTTTTTCAAAAAGAGAGGAGGAGCGTGAATCATGATTTATACGTATCTTGCATTAATTGCTGTCTTCTGGATTATCGGACTTTCGATTTGGTTCAAGTTTTATCGCGGCGCAAACCGTCCGTAATATCCCCACTTTAAAATTGAGGGATTACTAAGAAGCAAAGTAGGGATAAACGGACGATAACTTCCTGATAAGTTTCGCTAGCAATCAGTGGGGAAAAAAACCTCCCTACTGATTGAAGTCTCACTTTATAAAAATAACTAAGGGTGGTAGAAAAGATGTTAGCAGAATCAAGTTTACTTCTTTGGACAGTCATAATTTTATTAGTAGCATATTTCGGTGTCGTGACCTGGATTGGTAAAAAAGGGAGCGCCTTTAGTAAATCAATGAATGGATTTGCAACAGCACGAGGTAAGGTAAGTCCATGGTTAGTAGGAGCAAGCTTTGCAGCTTCTTATTCCAGTGCTAATTTGTTTATTGGTGTGCCGGGACTTGCTTATCAATATGGTACATCTGTTCTTTGGTATACGTTAGGCTGTTTCGGGGTATCTTGGGTTGGTTTGTTGATATTTGCTAAGACATTCTGGCGCTATGGTAAGAAGTTCGGTCGCGTATCTACAGTACCTGAATGGTTAGGACGTCGCTATAATTCTAAAGCCTTGCAAGTGATTGTTTCTGTACTTATTTTGTTTAATGTTTATTATATTGTAGGACAAAATGTAGGGCTGGCGACAATATTTGAAACAGTAATTGGTATCCCTTATTTCTGGGGAATTATTATTGGGGTAACGATTACGATTCTGTATATTGGACTAGGCGGTGCCTATGCCCAAATGATTACAGATGGAATTCAAGGCTTGCTGATGGCAATTACTTCGATTCTTATATTCATTTCTTTCTTTTGGACCATTGGCGGTGGTATTAATGTATTTGGGGAGCTGACTTCCAAGCTTGCAGCAGCTGATCCTAATCTGACAACCTTCGTTGGAGTTGAAGGTCCATATAACAGTGTATTAGCGATTATGGCTGTGCAATTTCTTTTATTCAGCTTCATCCTGATGCCCCATTTACTGAATAAAATATTGTCGATTGAAACAGAAGAGGAATTGGCGCCATTTACGTTATCAACCGGTCTTGTATTATTTGTGATTTCCACCTTGATGGTACTCGGTGGATTAGCTGCACGTGTCCTGTTTCCAGCACTTTCGAGTCCGGATGCCGCCATTCCAATGTATGTGATTGATTCATTTCCGACAATTATCGCTGCAATCATGATCGTCGGCATTATTTCAGCAATTTTATCTAGTACCGACAGTCTTTATTTAGGGGTAACAACCAGTATTGGTAATGATTTTTACCGTGTACTGGCACCTATTTTCAAAAAGGATATCGGACAAGCTCAACTGGAATCACAATCAGTGAAAGTAGCAAAGGGCTCATTGATAGTTGTCGGCTTATTGTCTCTCTATATATCGCTGGACAGACCAGATTCGTTATCAATTTTAATTCAATTTAGCTTTTCTGCTATCTTATCAGGTATATTAGCACCAATCGCACTCGGTTACTTTTGGAAGAAAGCGACGAACTATGGTGCAATAGGAGCTGTCATCACAGGTGCAGGGCTTTATGTCGTTTTCACACAATTAAATGTGATCGAAAATATTTATCTAGCAATGTTCTTCGCTTCCTTAGCATCATTCGTAGTGATGGGTGCGATCGGTTTCTTGACTGCTGATGAAAAACATGAAGAGCTTGTGTTAAAGAAAACAGTATAGAAAAACGTGAAAAACTTAGAGACGGCATTCTCTAAGTTTTTCTGTATACTCACTCAAGAAAGCATATGGGTGAAGTCACAGCAGTACTCATATGGAACATGAAGTTGAGTTCCTATAATATGGATTATGTAAACTAAGGATGGTCATTTTGATATAGATCATCTGCTTAGCAAAGCTCCGGAAATAGGCTCCGCGTCCTGTGGGAACGGCTTCAGCTAGGCTACTACTTGAATAGCAACTGTGCTGCCTTGTGCCGAGGAAGCTTACTACGAAGCGTTACTTGCAGACACAGGCACAAATAAGTGGATCTTCAGCTCGTGCTGATTCCACGGGAGTCTCCGCCTATTTCCTACGCTTTAGGGAAGTGCTACAACGTATATAAAAGTGAAAAGCAGCGGTGCTAGGCATTATCCATATTAAAGATGAGGTATAGACACTAAAGGATACCGATCAAAATACTAGCTGTATTATTAATTGTAGAGCAAAGCCATAGCGTAGGCCAACCACGTAGACTCCCGCGGGATTATGCAGGCGCTGGAGATCCACTTTGTGAAGTGCCCTTCACAAAGTTAGCTTCAGCCGTGCCCCGCAGGACGCGAAGTGGTTGGACGGAGAGGTATCCCAGCATATTAAATATCCCAATATGGATGCTTGGCTAGTAAAGATTAGTTGACATAATCCATATTATAGGTAGTTGTATATTATTTATGTAAATTAGAACCGTGCGGGTATGGAAGTGATGGGTACGTTTAGAAAAGTCTTTAACTATAGAATCATTCTGTAGTAAAATGATAGTAAGTCTAAATATTTTACAAGGATGTGTGTAAGCGATGTCAAAACAGTCGACGGTTACATTAACAATGGCAAAAGCATTTGATGTACAAGCAGAAAATGTGTATGAGGCATGGATCAATCCATCATTAATGAAAAAATGGCTTTTTACATTGGAGATGACCAATAAAGTAGCGAAGAGTGAGGCGAAAATCGGTGGTGAATGGGAGATTGTGGACCATCGTGATGGGAAAGATTACCGAGCAATTGGCGAGTATCGAGTCTTGGATGCACCAAATAAAATCGTTAAAACGTTTAAGATGCCACAGTTCAGTGATACGGAAGATGTAATTACTGTTACGATTGAATCCACAAAAAATGGCAGTCACATGACTTTCATTCAAAAAATCATCGTCCCTCATGAGGAGAATTGGTCAGATGAAGATATCGAAAGGGCCGGCAAAGAATATCATGACAGTACTAAAGCAGGATGGGAAATGATGTTTGCCGGCTTGAAACAATTAGTAGAAACAGGAAAGATTCAATATCCCAACATGTAATTAACCTTAAAGGAAGACTTCAATCCGAGCATTGAAGTCTTTCTTATAAGTCAAGAAAGCATAAAAGTGCAGTTACAGCTGTAATCATATTGAAAATGATGCTAAGTTCCTGAAATATGGATTATGTTAACTGACTGCTTCGTGGTTATTTTAAAATGATACATTTGGTGGGATACCACTCCAGCCAACAACTCCGCGTCTGACGGGGCATATTTCCCTAGGTTTATCAAAATGACCATTGTGCCATACAGCCATAGTTAACATAATCCAAATTACAGGCAGCTGAATAAGGTAAACAGCACCGAGCGGATTTTGATCGGCATTTCTTAAAAATAAATTAACGTATGAAGTTCTTTAAAATCTGTTTTCCTTTCTCAGTCAAATAGACATTTTTAGCATTTTGTATTTTTTTTGCTATATCTAGTGACATTGGCTTGGTCGTCTTTTTTCTCTCCAAAAAAAACGCCTCCTTTTTAGTAATGTATGTAGGAAACGAAGTAGCGAAAGAGTCAACTATACCTAGTCAATCGTGTAATTTTTGCCTAGACTACCTGAATAGAATAAATGGTGTGGCATGTGATTTACAATGAGTAAATTATATGGTTTAATGTGAGTGAGTAATCACTCATTTATGAACTAAGAAAGTGTAAGTTTCAGCGATGAAGCAGACCGACGTGGAGAAATATTTACATGTACAAAGTTAAAGAAAAAGCTATGGCAGATCCATGTCGAGTTTTTCTAATAAATAAGGAGGTCGTATTCATGCAACAATTTGTAACGATGAATGATGTTTCGCTTTCCTTTGGTAAAGAGAAAGTACTCCAAAATATTGATATGTCGGTACAAGAAGGGGAAATATTCGGATTGTTAGGCCCTTCCGGAGCAGGGAAAACAACACTGGTTAAAATTATCGCAGGTATTTTGGAAGCGGATAACGGTAAAGTATTTGTCCAAAATAAGCAAGTTCCATCATTGAAATTATTGCGTTCCATTGGTTATATGGCTCAAGCCGATGCCTTATATCATGAACTTTCTGCCAGAGAAAATCTTGATTTCTTTGCCACGTTATATGGTATGAGAAAGAAAAAGCGAAAAAAAGCCATTTCGCATGTGGCAGAGATAGTCAATTTAACTAAGCATTTAGATAAAGAAGTTCGCCATTTCTCAGGTGGTATGAAGCGAAGACTTTCACTAGCAGCAGCATTAATGCATACACCAAAATTGCTGATTTTGGATGAGCCGACGGTAGGAATTGATCCATTACTGCGTCAGACGATCTGGGAGGAGTTCTACAAACTGAAAGAACAAGGTGTCACGATTATTGTCACAACTCATGTCATGGATGAAGCAGAAAAATGTGATCGCTTGGCTTTGTTGCGGAACAGTTCTGTTATTGCGTGTGATACACCCGAAGAAATAAAATCAGCACAAAATGTATCCACAATAGAAGAGGCGTTTTTAGCATATGGGGGTGAAGCATAATGAACGTAATAGCAATTGCCAAACGAATTTTTCAGCAGTTTATTCGTGACAAACGTTCTTTAGCATTACTTCTTTTAGCACCGATATTAGTGCTTACTCTCATCTGGCTTGTACTCGACAGTGAAGATTATCAACCGAGCATTGTGACACAAGAATTGCCAGAACAAATGGAAGAAGCGTTAGATGAAGCATTTGATAAAGAGATCGATCATCTAACGAAAGAAGAAACTGAAGAAGCTTTTAAAGATGGTGAGTATGATGCATTCGTCTCGATGGAGGATGGCCAATTAGCCATATTATTGGAAGGCAGTGACCCTACTGCGAACTCCACGACATTAAAAACGTTGCAGGATGCATTGCAAAGCCTGGATCCAGATAATAACAGACAAATGAGTGTCGATTATTTTTATGGTTCTGATGAGTTAAATCTATTTGATCAGGTTGGTTCTGTGTTAATCGGATTTTTCATCTTTTTCTTTGTTTTTATTATAGGTGGTATCTCCTTCCTAAGGGAAAGAACACAAGGGACACTGGAGAAATTATTGTCTACACCAGTGAAAAGATGGGAGATTGTGATTGGTTATTTACTCGGTTTCGGGCTGTTTACTATTATTCAGTCGTTTATTATTGTCAGCTATGCAGTTTATCTATTAGATATTTGGATGGCGGGTGACTTCTGGCAGTTGATTATTGTTACGATTCTGCTTGCTATAACTGCTTTAAGCTTGGCTACTTTATTGTCTGCATTTGCCAACAATGAGTTTCAAATCATGCAATTTATTCCGATTGTTATCGTTCCGCAGATTTTCTTCTCAGGTATTTTTCAAATCGAAACATTACCTGAATGGCTGCAGGTTGTCAGTAAATTCATGCCATTAACGTATGGCGCAGATGCGATGAAAGCCATAATGATCAAAGGATGGAACATTTGGGATATCTGGTCCGATATCGCTGTTATCGTAGGATTTGCATTCGTGTTTGTGATACTGAATATCGTTGCATTACGTAAGCATCGTAAGTTATAAAGGTAGAGAGGTGATTAATGTTGGAACCGCAAGATCGAGATCTCTTAGTTGATGTATTAGAGATGAATGAAGAGAAACTAACTCTTAAACAGGCAAAAATTGTGCAAGCAGCTATCGAAGTTTTTTCTGAAAAAGGTTTTGCGGGCACTTCAACGAGTGAAATAGCGAAACGTGCAGGGGTTGCAGAAGGGACCATTTTCCGTCATTACAAAACGAAAAAGGATTTATTAATTTCGATTGTCCTCCCGGTGATATCTAAGCTGGCATTACCGTTTTTAGCAGATCAATTTGTGAAGGAAGTTTTTGAAGATGAATACGAGGAGATCGATGAGTTTTTTCGGGAATTAATCTATAATCGTTTTTATTTTGTAAAGAAGAATGTGCCTTTGATGAAAATTGTATTGCAGGAGATGTTCTATCATTCTGAAATAAAAGAGAATCTTAGTGAAATTCTCGCTGATAAACTGATGCCAGCATTCTCACAAGCAATCCAACGTTTTCTGAATGAAGACCAAAAGGAAAAGGTTCCCATGGAAACAATCCTTCGACTCTCCATCAGTTCGGTCGTAGGCTATCTGATTACCCGTTTTATGATCGCACCAGATCATGCCTGGGATGATGACCAGGAAATCGAATATACGATTCAATTTATCAGGAGCGGTCTGAAAGGATTAGCTTGATAAAAAAAGGAGCCATTTGCAGAGAATGGTTCCTTTTTTATGAGGTGGGGAAGTGTATGATTGCAGCAATGCAGAAGCACGACTTAGTGAAAAATGAAAAAAAGGATCCAAAAGTAGGGAGCAATCAGCAGAGATTTGTATCGTTTAGCGAGAAAGTAACCAAAAGTAGGGAGCAATCAGCAGAGATTTGTATCATTTAGCGAGAAAGGAACCAAATGTGGTGAGCAGTCAACAGAGATTTGTATCGTTTAGCGAGAAAGGGACCAAAAATAGGGAGCAATCAGCAGAGATTTGTATCGTTTAGCGAGAAAGTAACCAAAAGTAGGGAGCAATCAGCAGAGATTTGTATCGTTTAGCGAGAAAGTAACCAAAAGTAGGGAGCAATCAGCAGAGATTTGTATCGTTTAGCGAGAAAGGGACCAAAAGTGGGGAACAGTCAACAGAGATTTGTATTGTTTAGTGAGAAAGGAACCAAAAGTGGTGAGCAATCAGCAGAGATTTGTATCGTTTAATGAGAAAGGAACCAAAAGTAGGAAGCACTCACCAAAGATTTGTACCGTTAAAAAAGAAAGAAGACATATGATGGTGGTTCTCGGCTGGTTTTGTCTCCTTGAAGAGTCTGTACTATTGCCAGAGCAGATGCATAGTCTCCCGCGGGGCGAAAGGTGACTGGAAAAACCGCTATGTGAAACTATACATAATCCATCTTATAGCTAGTTGTATATTATATGTGGTAAAAACAGGTCCGGCGGATGCCCGGTTTTCCTTATGCTTTCATAGGGTGCATAGAATGCCAGCAAGCAACAAAGATTATAAAAAGTGATATCTATGTTATGCTCAGAGTAAGGATTAAGACAGATTGCTTGCTGAAAGGAGATCCTATGACAGTTCAACAAAATGAAGGCTGGAAGCTCGATAACAGTTACCAACGCTTACCTGGAATCTTCTATGCGAGAGTACAGCCAACTTCAGTAAAGGCACCTGAAATAGTAAAACTGAACAAATCTTTAGCGAAAGAGATCGGTTTGGATTCAGAAGAAATCAAAAATGCCGCAGATCTATTTGGAGGAAACAGAGTTCCGGCTGGCAGTATACCGATAGCTCAAGCCTATGCCGGACATCAATTTGCCAACTTTACCATGCTTGGCGATGGAAGGGCTGTTTTATTGGGAGAACAGATTACTCCAGAAGGAGATCGTGTAGACATCCAATTAAAAGGTTCCGGCAAAACTCCTTACTCTCGAGGGGGAGATGGCCGTGCAGTATTAGCACCGATGTTGCGTGAGTATTTAATTAGTGAGGCGATGCACGGACTCAAGATACCGACAAACCGCAGCTTGGCAGTGGTGACTACAGGTGAAAACGTACAACGAGAAATAGAGTTCCCAGGAGCTGTTCTAACAAGAGTAGCAGACAGTCATTTGCGCGTAGGTACGTTCCAATATGCAAGGAATTGGGGCAGCGAAGAAGACTTGCAGGCATTAGCAGACTATGCAATAGACCGTCATTATCCAGAAATAAAGGAAGCAGACAATCGTTACCTTGCACTCTTAGAAGAAGTCGTGAAGAAACAAGCTGCCTTAGTTGCAAAATGGCAGCTAGTCGGTTTTATTCATGGCGTGATGAATACAGATAATGTAACGATTAGCGGGCAGACCATTGATTACGGTCCTTGCGCCTTTATGGATCAGTATGATAGAAGTACAGTTTTTAGTTCAATTGATGTGCAGGGACGCTATGCTTATGGCAATCAACCCGACATCACTGGCTGGAATTTAGCACGATTTGCTGAATCATTATTAATTCTCATTGATAAAGACGAAGAAGCCGCCCTGGAAATGGCTAAGGATGTCATGCACAGCTATATAGACATATATGAAGAACACTGGCTTAGCGGTATGCGTCAGAAACTAGGGTTATCAGAATCACAGGCTACTGATAAAGATTTGATCGCAAGACTGCTGGATTTAATGGAGCAGCATCAGGCCGATTATACAAATACCTTTCGTTCATTGACTTTAGATACGTATGATGAAAGGGAAAAGCTGTTTCAATCGAATGCATTTAAGCAATGGTATCAGCAATGGCAGGAAAGATTAGAAGCAGAACAGGCTACTAAGGATAAAGTTCAACAATTGATGAAAGCAAATAACCCATCGATTATTCCTCGTAATTATCTGGTAGAGAATGCTTTAGATAGTGCTGCTAACGGTGACTTTCAACTTTTCGATGAGTTATTACAGGTATTTGTCGATCCATATGCTTATTCCAAAGAGCAAGAGCCATACGCAGAGTTACCACCAGAACCAGATCAACCGTTTCAAACCTTTTGTGGTACATGATGGAGTAAAACAGCTTACTCAGAATAAAAGCCGGACACACTGCGAAGTGAACCATAACAGTTCCAGTAGTGCCCGGCTTTTTTTTGTATTGCAAAATTTATGAGATGCTTGAAATGTAAGTGGTACTATGAAAGCTCGCTAAAAATCCTATTGATTAATTCATTTGTTTCTGAAATAATATTAAGTGAACGAAAAATAAACAAAAGCATTTAGTGAAAAGAGGGAGATTAGATTGCAATCCATTACTTTACATAATCCTATTTTTTGGTCAGATGTCCCCGATGTTGACGTAATCAGAGTTGGTGGCGCTTTCTATATGGTGAGTACCAGTATGCATTCCATGCCGGGCTGTCCAATAATGAAATCGGTTAACTTGCGAGATTGGGAGACAGTAACCTACGTTTATAATACATTGGAGGATAACCCAGCACACCGATTGCAAGATGAGAAAGGAATTTACGGACAAGGTCAGTGGGCGACAAGTCTTCGTTTTCATAATGATATATACTATCTTTGTTTTTCAAGTAATGATATGCAGCAATTTTATATTTATCAATCGAAGGATATTGAAAATGGTCCGTGGTCTCGTTCTGTTATAAATGGTATTTACCACGATCCAGCTCTGTTGTTTGATAATGACAACGCATACGTCATCTATGGATGTGGAGATGTACGGATTACGGAATTAAATGATGATTTGTCTGGCGTCAAGCCGAATGGCTTCGATCAGCTATTATTAAAAACACCGACAAATAATATAGGTTTGCGATGTGAAGGCTGTCATGCCTATAAAATTAATGGAGAATACTATTTACTTTTTATTGAATGGCCAACAGACGGTAATCAAAGAAGAAGACAGGTTTGCTACCGGTCAAAGGAACTGTTGGGTGAATATAAGCGTAAGATAATTTTGGATGATGATATGGGATATCATAATAAAGGGATTGCGCAAGGAGCAATTTTTGATACGCCACATGGTGATTGGTATTCGATGCTGTTTCAAGATCATGACGCAGTAGGCAGAATACCATATGTTCTACCGGTTCACTGGGAGGATGGTTGGCCAATGATCGGAGAGAACGGCAAAGCCCAAGAGAAAGTCCAGGTCTCACTGCCCGATGACCAAGCAAAGCCACTAGTGATTAGCGATGACTTTAATTATCAGGAAAATAAACTAGCATTAAACTGGCAGTGGAATCACAACCCAAATAATTCTTTATGGTCTGTCACTGAGAAAAAAGGTGTACTGCGATTAAAAACGGCTCAACTTACAGATAATGTCTTGAACGCACAAAATACGTTAACTCAGCGGACAGAAGGGCCAAAATGCAGTGGAGCTATCCGTCTGAATACATCGAATATGAAGATTGGCGATCATGCCGGACTCATAGCACTGCAAAGTACCTTTGGAACGGTGGGAATTTACCGGGAAACAGACGATAAGTTTTATATTAAGACAACGGTCAATGATGGGAGTGGGCAAGAAAAAGAAACGATGTCTTTATGCTATCCAGTTAGCGATCTTTACTTGAAGATTGTCTTTGATTATGAGGATAGTCGTGATTTAGCAACTTTTTATTACTCAGGTAATGGGGTTGATTGGCGTGCTGTTGGAGAGAAGCTTTCAATGAAATATACACTAGACCACTTTATGGGCTATCGGATTGGGCTATTCTATTATGCGACAGAAGAAGCAGGTGGCTCCATAGATGTTGATTTCTTTCAATATGAAAAAGGCAGCCATGTGCATTAGGGAAAACAAAAACGAAAGCTTATCTAAAGCTTTCGTTTTTGCTGTACTTATGAATTTTGTTCTTGTTTTTTTATTTTGAGGAATTTATTTGTTTCGGCAACGACGATACCTGAGAGTGCCAGCAATCCGATTAAGTTCGGGAAGGCCATTAGACCATTCATGACATCGGAGAAATTAAACACAACGTCTAGGGAAACGACTGCGCCTACAAATACGAATGCGATAAAAATATAGCGATATATTTTTACCCCTTTTTTCCCTAATAAATAATCGACTGATTTCTCACCATAATAGGACCAGCCAAGAATTGTAGAAAAGGTGAAAAATAATATACCGAACGTAACAATATAAGATCCGGCATCTCCAAGAAATTGTGAGAATGCTGCACTGGTTAATGCAGAGCCATCAAGACCACCGTCCCACTGACCAGCCATGACAATTGTAATCCCTGTAATTGAACAGACGATGATGGTATCAAAGAATACCTGTGTCATCGAAACGAGAGCCTGTCTCGCCGGGTAATCTGTCCGAGCCGCTGCAGCAGCTATTGGTGCAGAACCTAAACCAGCCTCATTGGAGAAGACGCCTCGGGCAACCCCATAGCGGATCGCTGTACCAAGTAACCCACCAGCAATTGCATTTCCAGTGAATGCATCTGTTACAATCGTTCCAATTGCATCCGGAACTAGATCAATGTTCAAAATAATTAGAATTAGTCCGCCTAGAATATAAAATGCTCCCATTACTGGTACGAAGAATGCGGTAACTCGTCCAATACTTTTAATCCCGCCAATAATGACCAGGCCAGCCAGCACAGTGAAAATTATTCCTGTCAAAAATGGTGAAATAGAAAAGGTTTCCTCTAACGAAGCAGCAGCTGTATTGGACTGCACCATATTACCAATACCAAATGCTGCAAGAGAAGCGAAAATGGCAAAAAGCACGCCAAGGAATTTTCCTAATTTCTTATTTTTTAAACCTCGTTCAAGGTAATACATCGGTCCACCAGACATTTCGCCATGTTCATTCTCGATACGAAAACGTACCGCTAGTAAAGCCTCAGCATACTTGGTCGCCATCCCTACTAATGCCGTAATCCACATCCAAAGAACAGCACCTGGTCCACCTGCTACTACAGCTGTTGCAACACCAGCAATATTCCCGGTACCAATTGTTGCTGCCATTGCCGTTGTTAACGCTTCATAATGACTGATATCCCCTTTGGAGGAACTGTCCTGATTTTTACTAAACGATAATTTTAAGGCATAAGGTAACATTTTGAACTGTAAAAATACTAATCGTATGGTTAAATATAAACCGGTGCCGACTAATAGAATTAATAAAGGTGGTCCCCAAACCCAACCACCAATCATGCCTAAGAAGTCTGCGCCACTTTCGTTAAAACTTGATAACCAATCCAATTGACATCCCTCCCAATAATATAGAAAAAGCTTAATACTAAAATTATTCCAATTATTGTGAGAGAATGTCAATAGATATCAGAAAATTTGTAAAAACAACTAGAAAATTTCAATTAATAGTATTTCGATGCTAAATAAAAAATTAAAACAAGGAGGCCCCCGAAACCGAGTATATAAGCCAAAAAGATAGGATTAAACAATACAGGGTGCTTGGCTGTTCCCTTTGAATCTGTATCATATTCACTTTTACGAGCATTGACGACTTTACCAACTTTGACTGTGTATAGAAGTGCAATGATGGCCAGGATAATGCCAATAATAACTAGTGTAACTACCACGAGCAATCAACCGCCTTTTTTGCTTATTTTGAGGAAGTTGGCTTGTAATTATACATTTGACATTTTGTTTTTATAAAATCTGTGTTATAGTTATCTTTAGTAGTAGGTACTAATACCATATGTTAACATTTGCAGGAGGCTGTTATGGAAGATTTATTAAAATTAAAAGGCAAAAACATTGTTGTCATGGGTGTAGCAAATGAAAGAAGTCTTGCCTGGGGAGTTGCCAAATCTCTTTACCAAGCAGGTGCGAACTTAATTTTTACCTATCGAAAAGAACGTTCATTAACCAAATTAACAAGACTATTAGAGAAAACAGACGTAGAGTCAAAATTAGAGATGCCATGTGATGTTAACGACGATGTCAGCATTAAAGAAGCATTCGAAAAAATCGGCAGTGAAGTCGGTGTTATTCATGGTATCGTGCATTCGATTGCTTTTGCACATGGAGATGATTTGAAAGGTCGTTTTATGGAAACTTCTCGAGACGGCTATGCATTCGCGCAGGACACAAGTGCTTATTCCTTAATTGCAGTTGCCCGCGAAGCAAAACCATTCATGACAGAAGGCGGATCCATTATTGCGATGAGTTACCTAGGTGCAGAACGAGCTGTTCCTGGCTACAATGTAATGGGTGTTGCAAAAGCAGCGTTAGAATCCACGGTGAAATATTTGGCACTTGATTTAGGCGAAGATGATATTCGTGTCAATGCTGTATCAGCAGGTGCGGTTCGCACATTAGCAGCAAAAGGAATTCCATCTTTCAATGAAATTCTTCATAAGATCGAAGAAGAATCACCACTTAAACGAAATGTGACCCAAGCAGAAGTAGGCGACATGTCATTAGCCATGTTAAGCCACCTATCCAGGGTGTAACCGGAGAAATCGTCTATGTCGATTCAGGATATAATATTTTAGGCTAAAGATTAGAGACGTAACGTCTCTAATCTTTTTTTTATAAGCAAAGAAAGTATATAAGTACAGTCGTAGCAGTAATCATGCTGAATAGGAAGATAGGTTCCTATAATATGGATTATGTCAACTAGCTGCTTAGTGGTGATTTTGAAAGGATTCATGTGCTGGGATACCGCTCCGTCCAACCACTTCGCGTCCTGCGGGGCACGGCTGAAGCTAACTTTGTAAAGAAGATCACTTTACAAAGTGGATCTTCAGCGCCTGCCTGTCCCGCGGGAGTCCACGTGGTTGGCCTACGCTAGGATGGGGCTCTACAAATTTTGGAATTGCTAGCATATTGAATGCACCATAAATATCAGCTTTTGAATAACATAATTCCTAGAACCACTGCTTTTAGCTGTTACATAAGTTGTACCACTTCCCTAAAGCGTAGGAAATAGGCGGAGACTCCCGTGGAATCAGCGCGAGCTGAAGATCCACTTGGTAAAGAAAAGAATTTTCTTTACCAAGTTAGCTGAAGCCGTGCCCACAGGACGCGGAGCCTATTTCCGGAGCTTTGCAACGCAGATAAAATATTTCAAAATGACTGTTTTGCCATATAGCCTTAGTTGACATAATCCATATTATAGGTAGTGTATTATAAGTATGAACTTAAATAATCATAGGTGTCTGATCAAGAATATGCTATACTTTAAACCGAATAATTTAATTTGGTGAGGTAATATGAAAAAAATACGAATTCTGATCATTTTAGTAACTATAGCAGCAGCCGTTTATTTAGCAAGCATATCGTTGTTTGCAGAAGAAGAGCCCTTATTAATCAATAAGGCCGTTCATGCTGAGCAGACAATGAAAGAAGAAATAATGTTGCCGGATAAGGTACTCGAACGCTTTATTTATCTGGATCAACTATCGATAGATGCGAGCTCCGTAATCCTGTTAAATGCAGAAACAGGACACATAATATTTGAGAAAAACAGTCATATGTCATTGCCTACAGCCAGTATGTCAAAAATGATGACAGAGTTGCTTGTATTAGAAGCAATTGATGAGCAACAGATTAATTGGAATACACCTATTAAGATAAGTGAGTATGCTTCTTATATTTCCGGTCAGCCTGGTTTTGCATCTGTTCACTTGCAAGAAGGACAAGTGTATACGGTTAAGCAGTTATTCGATGCCATGGCCATTCATTCTGCCAATGGAGCAGCAATTGCATTAGCAGAAGCGGTATCCGGAAGTGAACAGAGTTTTGTAAAGGAAATGAACACACGTGCGGAACAGCTTGATCTGTCAGATACTTCATTCGTTAACAGTACAGGATTGTCCAACACAGATTTAGATGCCTATTTTTCTGTTGGTACTGCCAATGATACGAACAGAATGTCTGCAGCAGATGTAGCAATGCTGGCACAATATTTAATTACAACTTATCCCGATATTTTACAAGTAGTCAACCAGTCTGAATTGCTGTTTGAAAATCAAGTCTTCACGAATACCAATTGGCTTTTACCGGAGACAACCGATCCAGTGACAGATTACCAGGGTGTGGATGGATTAAAAACAGGCTATACAGAAGAAGCAGGTTATTGTTTTACCGGTACCGTTGAACAGCAAGGGGTACGCTTGATCTCTGTCGTCATGGGGACTTCATCGATAGAATCTCGCTTCATCGAAACGGAGAAATTATATCAGCAGGCATTTGCTCAGTATTTACCACGGCGCTAACCGTCCGTAATACCCCGCTGATTGAAGTCTCACTTTACCGTAAATGAGACAACTACACAGGCGCAGACAAAGTGGATCTTCAGCTCGCGCTGAGGCATAAATGGTCGCAACGCTAGATAACATAACCTTCATGTTCAGCATAATACTTTGCTTACAAGAAAGTATAAATTTTGGGCTATATGATGTTCGCTGACAGAAACGCCCACGTCCGGCTCCAGCGCCCAGAGACTAGGCGACTTCGTGAAATCGCCCTACGATAAGTCATCATCGATTCGCAAGCTCACCGTGATTCCTTTATCTCAGTTGATTCGCTCCACTCGCTACGTCTCTAAACGGGCGCTTGCGCCTTTGTTCCCTAGTAATAAGGATAATAATATGGATATGGCGGGTAGATGAATGGATACAGCAATAAACCAGAAAGCAAGCCGAACGGAAAGCGTTGTCTGCGATAGCGGCGGTATCTTCTTCTGCCAGGACCACCATAATATCCGCCAAATTGTCTATCTGTTTCCTCAAGCTCAACTTCTTCCGGAATTAACATCGTAACAGCTACGTCATCGATTTGGTCGATGATTCCCTCAAATGATGAACCGTCCTGCAATTGCCCCGTCACATAAAAATTCATATATTGTTGGCACATTGATTTCATTTGCTGTTGAGAATCCATCGACTGATTGGATTGATACATGTCATTCACTCTCCTTTACGATCCATGATATTCACCCAGATGCAAGATGTTACTGAAAAATAATTTAACTAACTAAATTATTATAGTACCTTGCAATATATAATAGTGAGTGATATAGTAAGCATATTACAGTACTGAATAATATATAGTAGTAAAAAGAGATGGAGTTGATGCAAGCATGAATATCCAATTTAAAAAAGGGGCGCTGGAGCTATGCGTGCTGGTATTGTTAAATAAACAAGATCATTATGGATATGAGCTTGTCCAAAGAATTTCTGATCAGATTGCAATATCTGAAGGTTCTGTGTATCCATTACTTAGACGCTTAAAGAAAGAAGGCTATCTCACCACTTATTTACAAGAATCCACCGAAGGACCATCGCGTAAATATTATCAGCTTACAGATATGGGACGTATCCATATGCACAGTTTAATGAAAGAGTGGCACCATTTTGCAGCAGGTGTTCAATCGATATTGAAGGAGGGCGGTCAAGATGAATAAAGAACAATTTCTACATGCGTTACAGCAATCATTATCTAAATTATCTGAAGAAGAAAGAAACGATATTTTGCATGATTTTAAGGAGCATTTTGACGTAGGTACATCAGAAGGAAAAACAGAAGAGGAAATAGCACAATCCCTTGGTTCACCTGGTCAGATTGCAAAAGAATTGATGGCCACTTACTATTTGGAGAAAGTAAATAGTTCTTCATCTACATCAAATATATTTAAAGCAGTCTGGGCTGTTATCGGATTAGGTTTTTTTAATATTGTCATTGTGTTAGGGCCGTTTATCGGTTTGGTAGCAGTATTGGTATCAGGCTGGGCTTCTGGTGGAGCTTTTGCTATCTCCCCGGTTCTGTATCTATTGAATATTTTAATTGAGCCAGCGTCTTTCAGTTTGTTTTCTCTATTCTTTACGATTGGACTTACAGGATTAGGTATATTGTTATTAGTCGGGATGTTCTATGCGACACGATTTATTACCAAATTGTTTGTGCGGTATTTACATTACAATGTCAATTTAGTTAAAGGTGGAATGAAAGGATGATAAAGATGAAAAGAATTGTTCTTATTGCACTAATATTATGTATTACAGGAGTGATTGGCAGTGCAGCTACCTATAAATTTGCTGCGGCTGGTTCATCCGTGACACAAACGGAGCAAGTGCAGGGTAAAGATATCTCCAATATCGAAATAGATGCAGATAATGAAACAATCGAAATCATGCCAACAAGCGATACCGCAATCACTGTAGAGCTGACTGGCAAGACTGATAAAAATAATGAAAAGCAGCTCGTTGTAGAAGAAAATAATCAGACTCTTTTTGTGAAAATAAAGTCGGATCGATTTCGTTTTCTTTCATTTGACTTTTTTGACTGGGATCGAACATTGACCGTTCACCTGCCTGAAAAACAATATGACCGCTTAATGGCGGATGTTGACAATGGATATATGGAAGCAGCAGGTCTTCACATCGACGAGATAGATGTTGAGACAAATAATGGTAAGGTTGACTTACAGGAGATGACTGCTCAATCTATTCAAGCAGAATCAGATAATGGTAAAATCTTTATGAAAAACGTGACAGCAGATGAGGTGGCTGTGGGCACGGACAATGGCAGAATTGAACTGATAGAGGTTGAAGGAACATTACAAGGAAATACTAGCAATGGTGCTATTTCACTAAAAACTAGTGATATTGACCGGGCAATTGATTTTACTACCAATAATGGCAGCATCAAAATAGAAACAGAGAAAGAGCCAACCAACGTTGTATTTGAAACGCGAACGGATAACGGACGTGTATCGATCTTCGAAGACGCTGATTATGATATGATGGTAGGCGAAGGTGAAAATGAAATTAAGTTAACAACGAACAACGGAAGTATTACAGTAACGAAATAAATGAGGGTAAAGCAATGCGAAAAAAAGGCTGGATTATTTACAATGGTAACTTATATACAACAAAATTCTCAGAGCAGGTAGAATGGCTAAAACGAACAGCGACAGCATATGATTTTGATATGGAGGCAATACCAAACAATCAATTACTGGTAACTGTGGAGAACGGGAAGTCCAAGCTGCTCACTGAAAAACCATTACCTGATTTTGTCTTCTTCTGGGATAAGGACCTTGTTTTGGCACGTCAGCTGGAGCAATTAGGCGTGCGGCTGTTTAACCCAGCTCGGGCGATCGAAATAAGCGATGATAAGGCATTGACCACTGCTGCATTAGCCGATCACGGAATTCCGATGCCCAAGACGATTATGGCACCAAAAGTTTTCCTGCAACTAGAAGATGATCAGTACTTACAGCAGGTGATCGACAGCCTGGGATTTCCGATGATTCTGAAAGAATGCTTCGGTTCCTTTGGCGAGCAGGTCTATTTTGTAGAGGATGAATCATCATTACGGAAGAAAGCAAAGGAACTCGCGAACAAGCCGTTTCTGTTTCAGGAATATCTGCAGTCAAGCTATGGACGGGATATCCGTCTGCATGTTGTCGGAGATAAAGTAGTCGCATCGATGCTCCGAAAAGCAGAGAATGACTTTCGTGCCAATGTAACCGCCGGAGGTAAGATGTATCCGTATGAGCCGACCTCTGTTGAAAAGGAGCTTGCTGTGACGTGCAGTCAGCTGATAGGAGCAGATTTTACGGGCGTTGATATTTTATTTGGCGAGCAAGAAGAACCGGTCATTTGTGAAATTAACTCGAATGCACATTTTAAGAATATTTTCGATTGTACCGGGATAGATATTACATTGGATATGATGGCATATATAAAGGAGCAAATCGGATGATCGGCTGGCTGATTTACCGTCAAAAAGATGCTGAAAAAAATCATCAGTTTATCCAGTGGCTGCAAATAGAAGCAGCTGCCATTGATATGGAATTGACACTTGTACTATATGAAGAGCTGACATATGGAGTGGAGGCTGGACAATTAGTTGTTCGCTGGAAAGAAAAGAACTTACCTGACTTCGTGGTTATGCGTGCGATCGATCTGCTATTATCTCAGCAGTTGGAATGGCTCAATATTCCAGTCTTCAATAATTCCCGGGTGGCGGCTATTGCAAATGATAAGGCCAGGACGCATCAGTTATTTGCACGGCATGGCATTCCAATGATGGATACTCACTTTATAGCTGGACCACACGATGTCAGCTATCCCTTGATTGTAAAGGATGTAACAGGTCGCGGTGGTGAGCAAGTAAGGAAGATTGAGAACAAACAAGACATGCCAGATTTGACAGATGGCAATTATATTCTTCAACAAATGGCTGTGCCAGGTAAGGATGTACGCGTGTTTGTAATGGGAAATACGGTCATTGGCAGTGTTTTAAGAACGTCGTCATCTGATTTTCGTGCAAACTATTCGTTAGGCGGTAATGCGACAATATATGAATTAAGTACTGACGAACAAACTCTTGTGAATCGAATTATAGACGTAATACAAGCTGATTTTATCGGTATTGATTTTGTGTTTGGTGATGACGGCACATTTTATTTAAATGAAATAGAGGACATTGTCGGAAGTCGTACACTAACAAGTCTGACCGATATTAATATCGCACAATTGTATATGACACATATAAAAAAACAACTCTTGGCAAAAGGTTAAACACAGGTGCTCTCTCTTTTGTACGGGGGTTGTTTTTTTGCTATAATTTACTATAAGGGAATGTTCAAAAAGTCATTAAATGATAAACGGTGAATCTGTTTCGTTAGTCGATACTTTAATACTCGAAATTATGACGTCTGACCTTCTTACTTCTAATTTGGTAACTTTTTGAACACTCCAATAACTACCATTTGTCACGGCGCTAACCGTCCGTTGATAAGTTTCGCTAGCAATCAGCGGGGCAAACCCCCGCTGATTGAAGTCTCACTTTATCCTCCGTTATTCCGTTCTTACCGATACATACCAAAGAGAAAAGAAACATCCAATGAAGAGAGGAATGTGTTGATTTGAATATATTATGGTCAAAATTGCTGGAAGTTGTCTATGCTGTTCTCCCCATTACGATTATTGTTATCATTCTTCAATTTACTTTAACATCACTTGATATCACCTTAATTTTTCGCTTTTTAATTGGTGCCATTTTTATTATTATCGGACTGTCCATATTTCTGCTGGGAGTAGATATCGGCATTACTCCGATTGGGACCCAGCTGGGAAAAACGATTGCAAAATCAAATCGGTTGTGGATCGTTATTATGGCAGGTTTATGTCTAGGTTTTATTATTTCGATAGCAGAACCTGATTTGCATATATTAGCGGGACAAGTCGAGATGGTCACGTCCAATGCCATCGCCAAATTGACTCTCGTTATTGTTGTTTCCGCAGGTATAGCGGTTATGCTTGCAATCGGTTTAATTAGGATTGTGCACAATATCCCCTTATTTAAAATACTAACTATTATATACGGTGTTGTATTTCTCTTAGCATTGTTTACTTCTCCACAATTTTTGGCTATTGCCTTTGATGCATCTGGTGCTACGACCGGTGCAATGACAGTGCCATTTATTCTTGCGTTATCAATTGGTATATCAGTGATGAAAAAAGATAGTAAAGCATCGGAGAAGGACAGCTTTGGTCTGGTTGCGATTGCTTCCGTCGGGGCGATCATTACAGTGATGTTAATGAGTATTTTCAGTAACCAGAGTGAATTGGCAGGTGGCATGATGGAAGAAGAACATCATGGAACAGAAGCTCTATTTACGCCTTTTTTGCATGAATTTGGTCATATCGCGCAAGAAGTGATGCTGGCTTTGGCGCCTATTGTTATTTTGTTTTTTGTCTTTCAGAAGTTCTCATTTAAATTATCGAAAGAATCGGTGCGCAAAATAGTGACAGGACTAGTGTTTACGTTTGTTGGACTCGTACTGTTCTTGGTAGGGGTAAATGCGGGTTTTATGGAGTTAGGGACAGAATTGGGATATAGTATTGCCAGCTTGGAACATAAGGCGTATATTGTTATTGTCGGATTAATCTTAGGGATTGTTACAATACTCGCAGAACCGGCTGTTTATGTGCTGACAAGTCAGATCGAGGATGTAACAAGTGGGTACGTGAAACGGAAATTGGTCTTATTTACGTTAGCAATAGGTGTAGGGATCGCTGTTGCATTATCAATGCTACGGATACTTATTCCAGAGTTGCAGCTGTGGCATTATATTCTGCCAGGTTATTTAATTGCAATTGCGCTAATGTATATTACGCCAAAGTTATTTGTGGGTATTGCTTTTGACTCAGGTGGTGTTGCTTCAGGCCCGATGACAGCGACGTTCATTCTCGCGTTTACCCATGGAGCAGCAGAAGCAATTGAAGGTGCGGATGTGATAGTGGACGGTTTTGGCATGATTGCGATGGTAGCCTTAACCCCGTTGATTACCTTGCAAATACTCGGATTAATCTTCAAGCTTAAGTCAAGAAAAGGGGGCATGATGTCATGATGCCTAATGAAAAAACACGTCATTTTGAAATAATTTATGTGATCGTGAAGTTTGGTTTAGGTAGTAAGATTTTAAAAGAGGCGAAAAAATGCGGCGTCTCTGGCGGTACCCTTTTTATCGGAAGAGGTACCATCAGTAATCGGATTCTAAATTTGTTATCGATTACAGACATGCGCAAGGAAATTGTGATGATGATCTCCAATCAAAAAACGACGAAAAAAGCGATGGAGCATTTAAATAAAGTATTTCGTTTTGACAAACCAAATCATGGGATTGTATTTACAACATCGTTAACCAGTTTAATGGGGACGAGAAGCTGTCAGATTGAAGATGATGAGGAAAGAGGTGACGGGGAGATTATGTATCAGAATATTATTGTGATTGTCGATAAAGGAAATGCAGAGGATGTCATCAAGGCAGCGCAAAAAGCTGGATCCAAAGGTGGTACCATCATTAACGCAAGAGGATCCGGTATTCATGAAACAGACAAGCTGTTCTCCATGGATATTGAACCGGAGAAGGAAATTGTGATGATTTTATCAGATGAAGATTACACGGAACCGATCTGTAATAAAATTCGTGCAGAATTAAAAATTGACGAACCAGGAAATGGCATCATCTTCGTCCAAGACGTTAACCGCACATATGGCATTTACGAGTAGCAAAAAGGATAAACACATCATTACAAAGCGTGTTTATCCTTTTTTGCGCGGACCAATCATAAGCAAAAAAATTGGCATCCGATAAGAAAATGAAGGTTCCTATAATATGTGGTATGTAAACTAGCCATCGATAGCCAAGCATCCATATTGAGATATTTAATGTGCTGGGATACCGCTTCGGCCAACCACTCCTGCGGGGCACGGCTGAAGCTAGGCTACTACACGAATCACTTCTCTGCTGCCTTGCACCGAGGAAGCCTACTTCGAAGCGTTACTAGAAGACGCAGGTGCAGACGTTGTGGATCTCCAGCACCTGCCTGTCCCGCGGGAGTCTCCGTGGTTGGCCTACGCTTGAATTGGGAATCTACAATTTTTGTAAGAGCTAGCATATTGATCATATGCATATATAATAGCTATTGAAAGATGCCTAGAAACACTGACTTTTCTGTTCTATACGTTGTAGAACTTCCCTTAAGCGTAGGAAATAGGCGGAGACTCCTCATGCCTCAGCGCGAGCTGAAGATCCACTTATTTGTTCCTGTGTCTGCAAGTAACGCTTCGAAGTGAGCTTCCTCGGCACAAGACAGCACAGATGTTATTCAAGTAGTAGCCTAGCTGAAGCCGTGCCCACAGGACGCGGATCCTATTTCTGGAGCTTTGCTAAGCAGATAATCTATATCAAAATGACCATTTGGCAATACAACCTTAGCATAATCCATATTAAAGGAAGTTGTATGTTAGCTTGAAGCGTGCGGATTTATGCGCGCGTATTCCTTTGCATAGATAAGTAAATGACGTTACATGAGGGTCCAAATAAAATTCGACTACAGATCAAGGAAAGGATGGAGACAGGATGCGTAGTGAAAAGGAAATGATGGAGTTGATTTTGCGGTTTGCACGTGAGGATGAGCGGGTGAGGGTGGTCGGCATGAATGGATCTCGCACCAATCCGAACGTGGTGAAGGATTCTTTTCAAGACTATGATATTGTGTATTTGGTAGATGACATGACATCTTTGCTTAAAGACCGAGACTGGATTGATTATTTTGGTGAGCGAATGATCATGCAGACACCGGAGGAATCTACACTATTTCCTTCAACACTAGGAGGCTGGTTTACTTTTCTCATTCAATTCACAGATGGCAATCGACTGGATTTAATGTTGATCCCCATTGAAGAAATCAACAACTATATAGCTAATGATACACTTACACGCATACTATTAGATAAGGATGAACTTATTGAAGATAATCCTCTTCCGAATGAATCAAGCCACTATATCAAACAACCAACCTACTCTGAATTTGTAGACTGTTGTAACGAATTCTGGTGGGTAAATCCCTATGTAGCAAAAGGGTTATGTCGTGACCAATATCTATATGCTACGCACCATATCGACAAGGTACTTCGCGAAGAATTATTAAGAGTGATGGCCTGGAATATTGGTGTAACCTATGATTTTAAGGTCAATCTCGGGGCAGCCTACAAGCTTTTGCCTGACTATCTGGAGCCAGAGCGTTTTCAATCGTTACAAGCTACCTATCAATTACATACAACATCACATTGCTGGGAGTCATTGTTTTTGATGCAGCAAATGTTCAGCGAAGAAGCTAGACTGCTTGCTGATCGATTAGATTACACGTATCCAGATCATTTTGAAAGGGTTATCAACTATATCCGTGAATTATACCGGGCAGAGTAAACTTAATTTTTTTTCCCTATCATTCCATAAAAGAACAGGTGCATGACATCTTCCGTGATCGGCAGGATATAGTCACTCACACCATCCTTTTGCATGTAGTCTTTGAACATATGCAGATAAAGCATGATGGCTTCATTCGATAGACTGTGATCAATATAGCCTGTTTGTTTTCCCTCTTCAATCAACTGGTGAAAAAGAGGAACAGATTTCTCTTGAAAGATTTTCTCAACATAGGATTGTTCGATCAGGAAGTGATAGACTTCATCATGAATCGAATGTGCCAGTGCTGTTTTGTTGAAGATGATTTGTTCAATTTTTTCACGGAAGGAGAGGTCACCGTTCATAATGTCCAAATATTGCTGGAATAACTTCTCAATATAATAGATCATCGTTTCGTGAACGAGATTATGTTTACTGTCAAAGTAATTATATATCGAAACTTGTGATACTTCAGCTGCTTTGGCAATTTGTGCGATTGATACTTTTTTGATGCCGTTAGCAGAAAAAAGTTGCAGCGCTGTTTGAAGAATTTGTTCTTGTTTCTGCTGTGTGCGTTTTTTGAAACCGTCCATTTTTATCACCTCTATAGCTGTATTTTAAAATATTTTTTGAAATATAACAAATTAAATATTTCAAAAAATGGTTGAATCATAGTAGGGGTTGCTATATTATGAAATATATATAGTGTAATATTTCAAAACTAAGGAGGTTTTGATATGAATATGATTGAGATTAACGGTGTCACCAAGAAATTCGGCTCTTTTACAGCTTTAAATAATGTAGACTTAACCGTTAAACAGGGGGAAGTCTATGGCTTTATTGGACCGAATGGAGCAGGGAAATCAACGACAATCAGGGTGCTGCTAGGTATTATCAAGGCAACGTCCGGACAAACAACTGTTTTCGAAAAAGATGCCTGGAAGGACGCCGTCGATATTCATCGTAAAGTAGCTTATGTGCCAGGGGATGTACATTTGTGGGAAAACTTAACCGGTGGAGAGATAATAGATACGTTTTTGAAGCTTCGGGGTGGCATAAACAAGACAAAACGTGATCAATTAATCAAACGCTATCAGCTTGATCCTCGAAAAAAAGCAGGCACCTATTCCAAAGGTAATCGGCAGAAAGTAGCCTTAATCGCGGCTTTTGCTTCGGATGCAGATTTATTTATTCTGGATGAACCAACTGCCGGGCTTGATCCATTGATGGAGAATGTTTTTCAGGAGTGCGTTCAGGAAGTGAAACAAGCAGGCAAAAGTGTACTTTTATCCAGTCATATTCTATCAGAAGTAGAGAAATTATGTGATCGTGTCGGTATTATCCGGGAAGGAAAAATGATCGAGAGCGGTTCGTTAGATGAATTGCGTCACCTCACGAGAACAAGTATGTTGATTGAGACAATCGAAGATGCTTCAGCGTTGAAAGAAGTAGAAGGTATTCATCATTTTCAGGAAAATAATCATGTCTACAGCTTTCAAGTGGATACAGAACAATTAGCAGCTATCATGAAAATCATTGTTCCATATGGCGTCAAGCGAATGGAAAGCACACCGCCAACACTAGAAGATTTATTTATGCGTCATTACCAAGAGGAGAAGGTAGAAGGAAAGGGGTGAAATCATGCTTTTTCATCGTTTATCATCTTTGCTGTATTTGAAATGGCGGCAAAGCTGGTTAGCAAGCTTCATCTGGACGATTTCACTAGTAGCGGTAACAGTGATCGTTGCTTCTGCTTTCACTGAATTGTTTAAATCGGATCAGGAACGAAATGCTTTGTCACAAACTATGGAGAATCCGGCAATGACGGCGATGGTCGGCCCAGGATATGGACTTGATAATTATACGAATGGTGCCATGATGGCACATGAAATGTTGCTGTTTACAGCCATTGTTTTTGCCATCATGAGTATTCTTTTAATCACCAGACTGACACGGAAAGAAGAAGAAGAAGGTAAATTTGAATTAATTCGTTCGTTACCAGTTGGCCGGCTTTCAAGCTTAAGCAGTGCCGTTATTTTGGTTTCTTCTTTAAACATATTTATCGGTGCGGTGATAGCGATCAGCTTAAGCTTAAGTAATTTAGACGGTTTTAGTGTAGAAGGGTCAATACTCTACGGCTTTACCCTTGCTGCGGCTGGATTAGTGTTTACTGGAGTGACGGCCGTAGTGGCGCAATTAACCGAAACGTCCAGAAGTACGTTAGGTTTATCGATCGGTATTATGCTGATTGCTTATCTTGTTCGTGCAATAGGAGATGTAAGCAATGAAACGCTTAGTCGTATTTCCCCGTTAGGGCTGATTTTGCGAACAGAAGTATATGTCCAAAATTATTGGTGGCCAGTGATGGTTACGGTTTTAATATTTATCATTTTGATATTACTTGCTTTTTATTTACACAGTTATCGTGATGTGGGGGCAGGGTTGCTGCCAGCGAAACCAGGTAAGAAAGAAGCCTCTATATTGCTGCGGTCACCATTAGGGGTGATATTACGGTTGCAGCGTACGACCATTATATCCTGGTTAGCTGCTCTATTGCTTCTGGGTGTTTCCTACGGCTCTATATTTGGTGACCTTGAATCTTTCTTTGAGGGGAATGACATGTTGCAGCAATTGCTTGGAGATAGTACGGAATATACGATGACGGAACAATTTACTACATTGTTAATGGTGATTATGTCGATATTCGCAACGATTCCTGCTGTTATCTCTTTTTTGAAAATAAGAGGAGAAGAAAAGAAAGAACGAAATGATCATCTGCTAACGACAGGTATTTCTCGTCATAAATTGTTTTATTATTATCTTGGCATTTCGATTGTAATGGGCATTGCCGGTCTGTTTATTTCGATATTTGGACTTTGGGCAAGTTCTGTCATGGTGATGGATGAGCCAATTCCGTTGATCAATTTAATCAAAGCAGGTTTTTCCTACATTCCAGCAATGTTAAGCATAATGATGCTGGCAACCGTTCTGTTCGGTCTGGTGCCAAGGTGGACATCGCTCGTCTGGGCTTATGTGGTCTTTTCATTTTTTACTGTTTATTTAGGTGGATTGATGGATATCCCAGAATGGCTGTCGAACCTGTCCAGTTTCGCCCATATACCACAAATTCCGGTAGAGGATTTTGACGCAACACCTTTAATCATTTTATCGATTATAAGCATAGCAGGTATTCTCTGTGGGCAAATCGCTTATCGGAATCGAGATGCATAGAGGAAGAGGCTAATCGACCACTTTTGGTAAGTGGTGATTAGCCTCTTTTATTATTGAAAATGGAATTGAGTTTCTATATAACAAAGGCTGTATTGCAAAATGGTCATTTTGATATCGATTATCTGCGAGCAAAGCTTATCAGGAAGTTAGCGTCGTGATAAAAGGAATGGACGGTTTATATCTGATTGCTCTTTATCGCCGAGTTTCGGAAAAATAAATGTCCAGGGCATGGATGTATCTGCAGGTATCCGGAGTCTTTCATCTTGAACCTGCATGCTGCCGATTTCCCCGTTATGCTCGTCAACTAATTGAACGGAAGCATTAGTTAAATCCGCAGGCTCGTTACTAAAGTTATGAACTAGACTTGTTACTAACAGATCATTGCGATGATTGCTGGCTACTTGGATGATGATGAAAGAAATACCATCATTACTTGCAGTTTTTGTCTTTTCAAAAATGTCCTTTATCCGTTGACGATCTCCATCGCTAATTGTTCTTTCCCAAGCTTCTTCAAAAATTAAATGTTGCATAATAACACCTCAATTCATTTCAAAAATTTGTATTCGAACATATACAAATAGCTCATATTTTGTCGATATAAAAACTAGAAGGGGGAGTTAATTTGAAAAAAATTATTCAAAACAAAAGAATATCAACCAAGCTCTATGCCATCATTTCTTTAGCAATTGCTATTTATATAATTAGTGGAGCTATCTTTATTGCACTTATTTTATCAGTAACAGATGGGTTGGAACAACAATTATACGATAGATTATACCAGCCGTCATCATCCTTGCTTAATGCGGATCGTGATATGTATCAGGCAGATCAGGCGTTCATCACGTCCTTTGTCGACACGGAAAATAGTGAGGAGTACCAAGCCGTTTTTACTGAAAATGTTAGTCAGGTGGAGGAGCGGCTGGCAGCAACAAAAAGGACACTAATGGACGATCCCAATGTGGACAAAGAAATGGTCGAAAGTCGTTTTGCTACGTTCACCAGTAATTTTGACGGATGGAAAGAACAAACGACTTCAATTATAAATTCTGGTGAAGTAACAAGTGAGTTATTGACCAGTCTGAGAAATGAATTTGATACTGCCAGAAATGAATTGGATTTATTGCAACAGGAATTAGATAAAGCGGCAGAAGAATCTATCACAGCTATCGATCAAATTATTAATTATTTTTGGATCATTGCAGTGGTAGTGATCCTCATTATTAGTGCTATTTTGTTTATGCTGAGCTTTTTCCTCATTCGTCAGATTACCAAGCCAATTAATCAACTCGTAATAGCGAATGATCAGATATCTGTAGGGAATCTCAATATTGAGCGACTTGATGATAATCGTCAAGATGAAATTGGCAGCTTAGCCAAAAGCACGAATCTGATGGTCGACGAATTAAAAGGAATGGTGAGACAAATTCAAGAAATTTCTGCAGAAGTCAACGGGCAGAGCAGAGAATTGTCACAGAGCTCCGATGAAGTTAGTCAAGGTTCTCATCAGATTGCGACAACAATGGAAGAAATGTCTTACGGTGCTGAACAGCAAGCTAGTGGGTCCAGTGATATTTCTAGCTCCATTGAATCGCTTCACCGAAAGATTGCTGCTTCCTCTGAAGAAGGAGAAGCATTGCAGCATGCATCTGGAGAAGTGTTGGAGCTGTCTGTTACGAGCGGCTCACAATTAAATGATTCGGTGGAACAGATGCAAGAGATTACTTCAATGATGCAAACGACTGTAACCAAGGTTCAAAGTCTTGAACAGCAATCCAGTAAAATCTCGACATTGATTGATGTCATTCACGATATTGCAGAACAGACAAACTTATTAGCATTGAATGCGGCAATTGAAGCAGCGCGTGCTGGTGATTCCGGAAAAGGTTTTGCGGTAGTAGCAGATGAGGTAAGAAAACTGGCTGAACAAGTAAGTCATTCCGTTACAGAAATTACTGACATTATAGGTGGCTTACAATCAGAAACAAAGGACGTCGCCAAAGTATTAGAAGGTGGCTATTCTACTGTGGAGTATGGCAATAAAACAATATTGCAAAGTCAGGAAAGCTTTCAACGAATTCAGTCGCAAATGTCAGGCATGATCGATCGAATCAGTGTGATTAGTACCAATCTGTTTGAAATACAGCGTTCCAGTGAAAAAGTTAGTGAAGCAAGTACAGATATTGCTTCTACATCAGAGGAACTGGCAGCAGGAATTCAAGAAAGCTCTGCCACAGCAGAGCAACAATCCTCCTCCATGCAGGAAATCGCCAGCAATGCAGAGCACCTGGCAAAACTGTCAGATGATTTGAATGAGTTAACGAAAAAGTTCAGTTTATAACCGTTGGTAATGTAGGCGAAGTTATCTGGATGAAGTGTAGGGGAAGAAGAGGATAAGAAAGAGACTTACGCCCGAAGATGTAGCAACTTCAGGCGTAAGTCGCAAGACAGAATAAGTGAACGCTCGAAGATGCTACAACTTCAGGCGTAAGTCGCAAGAGAGAATGTGTGAACGTGTGAAGATGCCTCAACTTCGGGCGTAAGTCGCAAGAGAGAATGAGTGAACGTTCGAAGATGCCACAACTTCAGACAGAGGCAACAATGAAAGCCCCACCCTTCACCTAAAACTGTCCCCCTAACTGGATGGTTTCTTCGATTCGCTATATAAAAAAAGATCCCAATCATCATATTAGTGATCGGGAACTTTTATTTAGATTTATTAATCTACCGGTACAACTGCACCTTCATATTTTTCTTCAATGAATGTTTGAATTTCTTCTGAACGTAATACGTCAACTAATGTTTTAATTGCTTCATTATCTTCATCTTCTTTACGTGCTGCAATGACATTCACGTAAGGAGAATCAGAACCTTCAAGAATTAAAGCATCATCGGTAGGGACTAAATCGGCTTCGATCGCATAGTTAGTGTTGATCGCAACTAGAGCGTCAGCTTCGCGATTATAGAATTCTGGCAAGAAGCCTGCATCAACGTCAGTTTCAAATTCTAAATTTAATGGATTTTCAACAACATCTTTTACAGTTGCGTCAACTGGATCTACACTTTCATCAAGTTTGATTAAGTCTTTATTTTGTAAAAGTGATAATACACGACCATGATCAGCAACAGAGTTACTCATGATAACGACAGTACCTTCTTTGATATCATCGACACTCTTAATGTTTTTTGAATAGATTCCCATTGGCTCGATATGGATACCACCCATATTCACAAAATCGAATCCTTTTTCCTCCATTTGTGATTCAAGGTACGGAATGTGCTGGAAATAGTTTGCATCTAATGTGCCACTATCTAAGTCATCGTTTGGGAATACATAGTCCTGGTATTCTTCAATGGTAAGTTCAATACCTTCTTCTTCTAGTAACGGTTTTGCCTCTTCTAAAATTTCAGCGTGTGGAACACTTGTAGCTCCGACAGTTAATTCGGTAGGTCCTTCTGCATTCTGGTTATCTTCTTCACTTGTACCGCAAGCTGCTAGAGCAAAAAGCAGCAGTGCCAATAATAATGTAACTAATTTTTTCACGATAGATCATCCCTTCTTATTTTTTTATCACGGCGCTAACCGTTAGTAATACCTCCACTGATTGAAGTTTCACTTTATCGTTTGTCTATCTTCTTGGATAGGAAATCCCCAATAAATTGGAATATAAATACAATGATAATGATGAGAATCGTACATGCCAGAATCACATCAAAATCGCGACGTTGGAAACCTTGTAAGTAAGCTAAGCTTCCAAGTCCACCTGCACCAATAGCTCCAGCCATTGCGGTATAGCCGATTAAGGCAATCGCTGTTACGGTCAAGCCTGAAATAAGGGCCGGTAATGATTCAGGTAGCAAAACTTTGAAAATAATTGTAGATGTTTTTGCACCCATTGCTTTTGCCGCTTCGATTACACCTTTGTCTACTTCTTTCAATCCGATTTCAACTAAACGAGCATAGAACGGAGCTGCACCAATGATTAAGGCAGGTAATGCTGCTTTCCATCCTCTGATCGTACCAACTAAAAAGTCTGTGAATGGGAATAGGAGCAATATTAATATAATGAACGGAATCGCCCGGAATATGTTAACAAACGCAGCTGTTACAAAATTGATTGGCCGATTTTGCCATAGGTTACCTCTCTCCGTAAGGAATAAAAGTAAACCGAGTAAGATTCCAAAGATTAACGTACCGATAACGGAGACGATCGTCATATAAAATGTTTCTGCTGTTGCTTCCCATAAATCTGCAGGAATGACATTCGGAAACCATTCTTTAAACATGCTTTAACACCTCAACTTCTACACCTTCATTTTGCATAAAGTCCAGGGACTGTTTGATCACAGCATTATCGCCATTTACCTCAATAAACAATGTCCCATAGGCACCTTCCTGTGTAGGAGAAATCGAGCCTTGCAAAATATTAATTTCGACATCGAATTTCTTAGATACTTCACTAATTAGTGCGCGTTTTGCACTGTTGCCGATAAAGTGTACTTTGACAACTTCAGTGTCATCGCGATCATTAATGAAAGCCGCCAGATTGTTCTTGTCATGCTCTAACGGATTTAACTGCTGGACAAAACGTTGTGTCGTTTTTGATTGTGGTTTGACAAACACATCCAATACTTCACCAGACTCTACAACTTTCCCGTTTTCCATGACAGCAACACGATGACATATTTGCTGGATAACGTGCATTTCATGGGTAATCAAGATTATCGTTAATCCTAATTTTTTATTAATGGAGACCAACAGATCCAAAATGTCATCTGTTGTTTCAGGATCCAAAGCGGAAGTTGCTTCATCACATAACAACACTTCAGGGTCATTTGCGAGTGCTCTGGCAATTCCGACTCTTTGCTTTTGGCCACCACTTAGTTGCGATGGATAATTTTCTTCTTTGCCTGAAAGTCCGACAAGATTGATTAATTCAAGCACTTTTTCTTTTCTTTTTGCTTTTGGAACGCCAGCGATTTCTAATGGAAATGCAATATTGTCATATACGGTGCGCGACCATAACAGGTTAAAATGCTGAAAAATCATTCCGATCTTTTGTCGCTTATTTCGCAATTCGTTGTGTTGCATCTTGGTAATATCTTTATCATGAATCACTACTGATCCATCGGAAGGTTCTTCGAGACGGTTGATTAACCGGACAAATGTACTTTTTCCAGCACCACTATAGCCAATTACACCAAAGATTTCGCCTTTATCTATTGTTAACGAGACATCATCCACCGCCTGAACGGATTGTGTTTTTGTCTGATATAATTTCGACAAATTTTTTATTTTAATCATAGTTTCACACTCCTTTGCCTTCATGCCGTCAGCTTACTATATATTGTGAGCCAACCGCATAAAAAAATCCCTTCTGTACATAAGAGGACAGAAAGGAAGTTCATTCTTTGTCCTCTCATCTATCAAAGCACACTGCACTTCGTAGGATTTAGCACCTATCAGCTTTCTGACGGTTGCCGGGTTTCACAGGGCCAGTCCCTCCACCACTCTTGATAAGAGATTTCCGCATTCAATTAATTTAAACAATATCGTATCATGTCGAAATTAATTCGTCAATTGGTTTTAGAAAAGTAAAATAATTCAGATTTTTCAGTTAATATCGGTGCTATAATAGCTTAGGGAAAAGGGGGATAATGATGAAAAAATTACTAGTATGGATGTGTATGATTATCGTCGCTGCAGGATGTTCCAATAAATCAGATGGTGCAACGATTGTGGTAAATGATGAGATTGCTTATAATCAAACCATCCAGGATTTACAGTTAGGATATATGACGAGTTTTGATTTACAAATGGATGATGAGCAAAATAATGAAATCACCGTTTGGGTTGAAGAATATCTAGATGGAGAAAGAGAACATGAAACACTAATGGAAACAGTTTTGATGGCCTCCGAGAGTAAGCGCTCAATCGGTATGGGAGTATTAGATTTATCAGATGAAAGTAAAAAGATCATTCTCTATGAAAAGGAAGGATCAGATATATCCAGCAGTTGGACGACCGTAAAAATACCAGTGAATGAAGAAGGCATCAAAGAAATGGATACAGTAGTAGGGGAGGAGAAGGTAGAAATACTACCTGGAGAAACAAAAATATTAGCTGCATATCGTGAGACAGCAGGAAATGCAATAAACCCATTACAATTCGAAGATCAGGCACTTTTCGAAAAGATGATAGCAGATTCATCATTTGTGCTTGTTCTCAAAATGAAGATCGAGCAAAAAGAGAAATGAAGCGAGACTAAATAGAGAAATAGCCCTGATAGGTCATCAGTATAGAACTAAAAACATATAAAATAGGAAAGATAAATTCCCAATCGGACAATTCACAACAATCCGAGCGCCTATTGTCCGAAAGAACCCTCCAACCGGACAACACCGAGTCAATATGAGTGCCTATTGTCCGATAGAAGGCTTCAACCGGACAACTCCGTGTCGATATGAGCGTCGATTGTCCGATAGAAAGCTTCAACCGGACAATCCACATCAATCCGAGTGCCAATTGTCCGATAGAACCATCTTATCCATACGAAACAATTAACTAATTAATAGAAACAGTATTATAATCGTGATAGTTTGCTAAACAAAGCTTCGTAAAACAGGATATCCACTATGCAGGCACGTCTTACATACAAAAAAAGCCTCAGCTAAATGCCAAGACTTTTCAATGAACAATTAATTAATCAATGATTGTAAGGGAGCAGGGATTCTGCCGCCTCGTTTAATAAATTTGTCAGGTGCGAACTGGTTCACGCCAATAATTGGGGCGCGTCCAAGCAAGCCGCCGAATTCTACTGTTTCGCCTTCTTCCTTACCGATGACAGGGATGACACGGACTGCGGTTGTTTTTTTATTAATCATACCAATCGCTGCTTCATCGGCAATGATGGCTGCTAGTGTTTCTGGTGATGCTTTACCTTCTAGTGCAATCATATCGAGTCCGACAGAGCAGACACACGTCATCGCTTCTAATTTAGCGAGATTTAGTGACCCATCTTCAATTCCACGGATCATGCCGTTATCTTCACTGACAGGAATGAAAGCACCACTGAGGCCACCGACATATGAACTCGCCATTGCGCCACCTTTTTTGACAGCATCATTCATCAATGCTAATGCGGCGATCGTACCGTGAGTTCCGACGCGTTCAAGACCGATTTCTTCCAAGATCTCAGCTACACTATCATTTAACGCATTTGTAGGTGCAAGTGATAAATCCATGATACCAAACGGCACATTTAAGCGATCGGCAACAACTCGTCCAATTAATTCTCCTGCACGGGTTATTTTAAATGCTGTTTTCTTAATGACTTCTGATACTTCGCCTAAGTCTGCATCGGGATAACGCTTCAAGGCATGAAGGACAACACCTGGTCCACTAACTCCGACACTTAGGACAGCTTCACCTTCACCAGCTCCGTGAAAAGCACCAGCCATAAAAGGATTATCCTCTACCGGATTACAAAAAACAACGAGCTTAGCACAGCCGATACTATTGTTATCCTTTGTTAAGGTAGCTGTTTCATGAATGACTTGCCCCATCTTGGCGACAGCATCCATATTAATACCAGTTCGAGTTGTAGCAACGGAAATCGAAGCACACACTCGTTCTGTTTTGCTTAGTGCTTCCGGCAGTGCATCCAACAACACTTGATCTCCTTTGGAAATACCTTTGTGGACTAATGCAGAGAATCCTCCAATAAAATCAACACCTAAAGTTTGTGCAGCTTTATCCAAAGTCTCTGCAAGCTCAATCGCCTGTTCTTTACTGGCATTGCCAAGGATTTCTGCAGCAGGGGAGATCGCAATACGTTTATTAATGATTGGAACACCATACTCCTTAGCAACCTGATTGGCCGTTGACTGCAGATTTTTCGCATAAGACGTGATTTTGTCATATACTTTTTGTTTTACTATTTCAAAATCATGATCTGCGCAATCACGCAGACTGATTCCCATCGTAACTGTTCGAATATCGAGGTGTTCCATCTCGACCATGCGAATCGTCTCTTGAATTTCTGTAAAAGCTATCGGCATTGTTATCCTCCTCTATACGCGGTGCATTGCCTGAAACACATCTTCAAGCTGAATATTAATATTTAATCCTAGTTCTGACTCCACCGGCTTGAATTTGTCCTGCAATGTGGCAAGATTACTTGGATCGTTGATGTCGATCAACATAATCATCGTAAAGAAATCTTGTAAAATGGTCTGGCTAATATCATGTATATTCACATTATTTTCTGATAAAATAGTGGTTACTTTCGCAATAATACCTACCTGGTCTTTACCTACTACACTAACTACTGCACGATTTTGCAATTTTGTCACCTCATTCATTAATTTCTTTTCTATTATATAGTAAGGAGAAGTTTTTGATAAATCAAATGGATTTGCTTAAAATATAAAGAGTACGTTCAGGTAGAGAGGAGCAAGCATATGAAAAAAGATATACAGCTAATTGCTTTGGATATGGATGGCACACTTCTTGATAACAACCATCAAGTGTCCGAACAAAATAAGCAAGCAATTCAACAAGCTAAGGCAAAAGGTGTAGAAGTGATTATTTCTACAGGACGACATTACCAAACGAGTGCAGACATTGCAAAAGAATTAGGTGTGCATTATCTGATTACAGTAAACGGCAGTGAGATCTGGACGATGACAGGAGAGTTAATCGCTCGTCAGACTGTTGATGCAGAGATTATTAAGAAGTTAGTAGATATCAAAGAAGAACATCAGACATGGGCTTGGCTATCTTCAACGGAAAATATTTGGAGAGGCGAGGTACCGGAGGATTTATTGGTTCATCAATGGCTTAAATTTGGTTTTGATACCGATAATCCAGAAACGAAAGAAAAAATCGTCAAAACAATTAGCAGCTGGAATGATATTGAGGTAAGTAATTCCAGTCCGACTAATATTGAGGTGAATGCCGTCGGTGTTAACAAAGCAGCAGCTATTGAAGTTGTCTGTGAGAGAATCGGAATCAATATGTCGCAAGTCATGTCAATGGGAGACAGCCTGAATGATATTAAGATGATCAAAGAAGCTGGCACTGGTGTTGCGATGGGCAATGCACAAGACGAAGTAAAACAAGCAGCAGACTGGATTACAACGACTAATAACCAGGACGGCGTCGCAAAAGCAATTGAAAAATGGGTTTTATAAAAAACTCCCTATAAATTTTCAGAAAATTCACTGATAATACTTGCAGAGCAGGTAAGTATGTAATAAGTTTATATATGGGTATTTAATTTGGATCACTACAGTAATATTCGATTTCATGATAGAATATAAGATGGAATCATACATAGTGATAGTAAAGGAGCGAAAAAACGAATGTCAAAACAACAATTTGGTGTGATAGGTCTTGCCGTAATGGGTAAAAACCTTGCTTTGAACGTAGAAAGCAGAGGTTATTCCGTAGCGGTATTTAACAGAACTTATCAGAAGACAAAAGATTTTTTAGATAACGAAGCAGCTGGCAAAAACTTTGTTGGTGCAGAAACCATCGAAGAATTTGTTAACTCATTAGAAAAGCCTCGTAAGATCATGCTAATGGTACAAGCTGGTCCTGCGACAGATGCAACGATCGCATCTTTGAAACCATTGCTTGACGAAGGCGACATCTTGATCGATGGTGGTAACACATTCTTCAAAGATACCATCCGTCGTAACGCTGAACTTGATGAATCAGGTATCCACTTTATCGGAACGGGTGTATCCGGTGGAGAAGAAGGAGCACTTAAAGGACCTTCTATCATGCCTGGTGGTCAAAAAGAAGCGTATGACAAAGTGGCGCCAATTTTTGAAGCTATTTCTGCAAAAGTGGACAATGAACCATGTGTGACATACATTGGACCAAATGGTGCTGGTCACTATGTAAAAATGGTACACAATGGTATCGAATATGGTGATATGCAGTTAATCTGTGAAGCATACTTCATTATGAAGAATGTACTTGGATTAAGTGCAGAAGAATTACATGAAGTGTTTGGTGAATGGAACAAAGGTGAACTAGATAGTTACCTAATCGAAATTACAACAGACATCTTCAAGAAGAAAGACAAAGAAACTGGTAAGCCAATGGTAGACGTAATCCTTGATACTGCTGGTCAAAAAGGTACAGGTAAATGGACAAGCCAAAGCTCATTAGACTTAGGTGTACCTTTACCAGTTATCACAGAATCTGTTTTTGCACGTTTCATTTCAGCGATGAAAGATGAGCGTGTAGCAGCAAGCAAAGTATTACAAGGCCCATCTGCTCAGGACAAGCCATATGAAGGCGACAAGGATGAGCTAATCGAAGCGATCCGTAAAGCTCTTTATATGAGTAAAATTGTTTCTTATGCACAAGGTTTTGCCCAAATGCGTGCCGCTTCTGAAGAAAATGATTGGAACTTACGCTATGGTGACATCTCCATGATCTTCCGTGGTGGTTGTATCATCCGTGCGCAGTTCTTACAAAAAATTAAAGAAGCGTATGACCGTGATCCGGCATTAGCAAACTTATTGTTAGATCCATATTTCAAAGAAATCGTAGAAAGCTATCAAACGTCACTACGTAAAGTTCTTTCTATTGCAATGGAACGTGGAATTCCAGTACCAGGCTTCGCAAGTGCATTAGCTTATTATGACAGCTATCGCACAGAAACACTTCCAGCGAACTTGTTGCAAGCACAACGTGACTACTTCGGAGCGCACACTTATCAGCGAATTGATAAAGAAGGCGTGTTCCATACAGAGTGGTTAGAAGATTAATATGAGAAAAACCTCCTGCACTTGATGCAGGAGGTTTTTTTTTGTGAACCACTCTCATTAGCGATGTAAGAAAAAGGATAGCAGTAGAGCAAGATTTGTATCGGTTAGGAAGAAAGGAACCAAAAGAGGAAAGCAGTGCCAGGGATTTGTATCGTTTAGCGAGAAAGGAACCAAAAGTGAGGAGCAGTAGCCAGAGATTTGTATCGTTTAGTGAGAAAGGAACCAAAAGTGAGGAGCAGTAACCAGAGGTTTGTATCGTTTAGTGAGAAAGGAACCAAAAGAGGGAAGCAGTAGCCAGAGATTTGTATCGTTTAGCGAGAAAGGAACCAAAAGTGAGGAGCAGTAGCCAGAGATTTGTATCGTTTAGCGAGAAAGGAACCAAAAGTGAGGAGCAGTAGCCAGAGATTTGTATCGTTTAGTGAGAAAGGAACCAAAAGAGGGAAGCAGTAACCAGAGATTTGTATCGTTTATCGAGAATATGAAGCTGGTAGTGGGCCAGAAGTATTCGTTCATTTTTATAATCAATAGAAATTGGAGTAGAGTGTCTACTTTTTGAGAAAGAAGAAACGAAGTTATTTATAGAGTATGTAAGGCATCTACGTCGGAAAGGCATGTCTCATCATGGGATTAAACGAAAGTAAACTGATAAAAGTACAAATTATGGTAAGAAATACAAATTATTTATAGTTACATGCGAGGTGTAGTTGAGGCATCCACGTTAGAAAGGCCTGCACTATCATATGGTTAAACGAAAGTAAACCGAAAATAGTACGGATTATGGTAAAAAATGCAAATTGTTTTATAGCTGTAGGTGAGATGAGATGGAGGCATCTACGTTGGCAAGGTTTGTCTTATCATAGGAATAAACGAAAGTAAACCGAAAATAGTACGTATTATGGTAAAAAAATACAAATGATTATATAGCTGTATGTGAGATGCGGTGGAGGCATCTGCGCCGGCAAGGCCTGCCTTATCATGGGATTAAGCGAAAGTAAACTGATAATAGTACGTATTATGGTAAAAAATACAAATTACTTTATAGCTATATGTGAGATGTGGTGGAGGCATCTACGCCGGAAAGACCTGACTTATCATAGGAATAAACAGAAATAAACCGAAAATAGTACGGATTATGGTAAAAAAATACAAATTATTTATAACTATATGCGAGATGAGATGGAGGCATCTACGTTGGAAAGGTTTGTCATATCATATGAATAAACGAAAGTAAACCGATTATAATGCGGATTATAGTAAAATATGTAAATTGTTTTGTGGCTGTATGTCAGATGGGTTTTATGGTGAAGAGAGAGAATCGATCAAAAAAGTCCTAAATCGTTTAACGAGAAAGGAACCAAAAGGGAGGAGCAGTAACCAGAGATTTGTATCGTTTATCGAGAATATGAAGCTGGTAGTGGGCCAGAAGTATTCGTTCATTTTATAATCAATAGAAATTGGAGTAGAGTGTCTACTTTTTGAGAAAGAAGAAACGAAGTTATTTATAGAGTATGTAAGGCATCTACGTCGGAAAGACATGTCTCATCATGGGATTAAACGAAAGTAAACTGATAAAAGTACAAATTATGGTAAGAAATACAAATCATTTATAGTTACATGCGAGGTGTAGTTGGGGCATCCACGTTAGAAAGGCCTGCACTATCATATGGTTAAACGAAAGTAAACCGATTATAGTACGTATTATGGTAAAAAACGGAAATCATTTTATAACTGTATGCGTGATGCGTCTGAGGTATCTACGCCAGAAAAGCCTGTCTTATCATGGCATTAAACGAAAGTAAACCGATTATAATACGAATTATAGTAAAATATGTAAATTATTTTGTGACTTTATATGAGATGGGTTTTATGGTGAAGAGAGATTCGATCAAAAAAAGTTCTGAATCGTTTAACTAGAAAGGAACCAAAAGGGGGAAGAGTGACCAGAGATTTGTATCGTTTATCGAGAATGGGAAGCTGATAGTGGGCCGGAAGCATTCGTTCATTTTTATAATCAATAGAAATTGGAGTAAAGTGTCTACTTTTTAAAGAAAAAAAGAAACGAAGCTATTGATAGAGTATGTGAGGCATCTACGTCGGCAAGGTCTGTCATATCATGGGATTAAACGAAAGTAAACCGATAATAGTACGGATTATGGTAAAAAAATACAAATTATTTTATAGCTGCAGGTGAGATGTGGTGAGCCATCTACATTGGAAAGGTTTGCCATATCATAGGAATAAACGAAAGTAAACCGATAATAGTACGGATTATGGTAAAAAAATACAAATTATTTTATAGCTGCAGGTGAGATGTGGTGAGCCATCTACATTGGAAAGGTTTGCCATATCATAGGAATAAACGAAAGTAAACCGATAATAGTATGTATTATGGTAAAAAAATGCAAATTGTTTTATAACTGTATGTGAGATCCGGTGGAGGCACCAACGCTGGAAAGGCCTGTCATATCATAGGAATAAACGTATGTAAACCGAAAATAGTACGGATTATGGTAAAAAATACAAATTACTTTTATAGCTGTATGTGAGATCCGGTGGAGGCACCAACGTTGGAAAAGGTTTGTCATATCATAGGAATAAACGGAAGTAAACCGAAAATAGTACGTATTATGGTAAAAAATGTAAATTGTTTTATAACTGTATGTGAGATGCAGTGGAGGCACCAACGCTGGAAAGGCCTGTCATATCATAGGAATAAACGAAAGTAAACTGATAATAGTACGGATTATGGTAAAAAATGAAAATTACTTTATAGCTGTAGGTGAGATGCGATGGAGGTATCCACTTCGGAAAGGTTTGTCTTACCATAGGAATAAATGGAAGTAAACCGATTATAATACGAATTATAGTAAAATATGTAAATTGTATTGTGGTTGTATGTCAGGTGGGTTTTATGGTGAAGAGAGAGAATCGATCAAAAAAGTCCTGAATCGTTTAACGAGAAAGGAAACAAAAGGGAGGAGCAGTAGCCAGAGATTTGTATCGTTTATCGAGAATGGGAAGCTGATAGTGGGCCAGAAGCATTCGTTCATTTTTATAATCAATAGAATTTAGAGTAAAGTGTATACTTTTTAAATGTATTTCGCAAGTGAAAAGTGAGCCAAATCGCAATTTAAATTTGAGCCACTTCCTCAGCACTTGTTTTTAGCCAATCCTCCGTTTCTTTCATTCTGAAAGAAGGCCCATTCATGTTTAACACATGTGATTTGTGTGTTAAACGGTCTGTTAATGCGGCAGTAAGTACTGGATCGTGGAAAATCTCCTGCCATTTTAGAAATGACAGGTTGCTTGTAATAATGGTTGATTTCCTTCCTGCTCTTAACGATAGGTGAGAAAATAATAATTCTGCACCTTCTTTGTCAAATGAGATATAACCTAATTCATCGAGAACAACCAAATCATATTTTTCAAATTTCAATTCAAATGATCGCAGTGTTCTCTCCGAACGATGTTCCTTAAGCTGGTTAATTAACGAGGGTACCGTCGCAAAAAACACTCTATATCCAGCTAAGCATGCTTCCATACCTAATCCTATGGCAATATGTGACTTACCTGTACCTGGTGATCCTGTAAGAATGACATTTTGTCCTTCCGTAATAAAATCCAAAGTTTTTAGAAACGGTAATTTTTGTTTTGCTTGACTTGGCAATGCCTCTACGATTAATTCTTCTAATAGCTTTTTCTGCGGGAAATTAGCTGCACGGATTCTGTTTTGCTTTGCGCGTACTAACCGATCACTTTTCTCCTGTAAAAGAACTTGCAATAAAACTTCATAGGCTTGTTTTGGATTTTGAAAATCTGTTTCCTCCTGTACCATTTTCCGAATGCTTGGTAAACGTAATTCTTTACATATCTCTACAATTTGCTGCTTTTTATCCATATTTAGTTACTCCTTCATCTATTTGCTTAAACATATTGGCATAGGCTCTCATATTGTTTTCTGATTGATACATCGTTTCATCAGGGTTATATACTTGGACTCCTTCAGGAGTAGATTGTTCACAAATGAATAAAATTCTTTCCGTATTTACATATCCTGTTCGTATAGAATTTAATTCTTCCACCGCCTTTAAGACCCTGTCTAAGTTGTTATTTTCTTTAATATAGAGGAGTAACTCTATGAATTCTTTTTCTTTTCCGATATAATGATGGTTGTATATATTTTTTATTTGTGTTGGTGCCTGCTTAAAGCTTTGACTTTGAGTGATGGCACCTTTTTTCTTTTGAAATGTTTTTAAATAATGGTAGATATTCATCTCCCATTGATGTAACCCCCAATTTCGTGGATGTTCTGCCACTAGCTCTCCTTCTACAAATAATTTGATTTCCTCTGCTCCTACCTTTGCTTTAAGGTATTTTCCTACATGTCCTTCTGGAACAGAATAATGATTTTGTTTAATAACTACTGTACTATACTTATCCACTCGACATTCAACCAGATCAGCAACGTCAAATGGGGTAATCACTGCGAGTTTTGATACAGACTTTTCCTTTTCCATTAAAATCACGTGCTTTTCTTTATGTTCATGATGATGTCGCCCATTTATTCTTTGTAATGATCTAGAAAGATGGTCTTCAGCCTCTCTTAAACTCGTAAAAGAGTATTTCGATGAAAAGGCTTTTCGCCTTATAAACTCTACACTTCGCTCCACGTGTCCCTTCTGGTTACCTTTTCTTGGTTCACAGAGACGAATTTTAAATTGATAATAGTTAGATAGATGAATCATGCTATCCGTAATGGCCCTCTCTGTTCCAATAAATGATTTCACAACGGTTCGCATATTGTCATAGGTAAATACCGAAGGTATAAAACCAACATGATCGATAAATTTCGTATGAACATCTAACACGCAAACTTGTGACTCAGATTGATATAGCCTCGCAAATCGATAATTACTATGTGCTAACGTAAACACTGCAAGTGAAAAACTTCTAATCTTCCCATCTATCTCTAGCTTTACTTCCCCCCAGTCAAATTCAACTTCATATCCTGGTTCACAATACCGTCTGATGAAAACTTCCTTTGTTTTTGCTGCTTCCTCATTAACAAAGTTCCTAACAGTTGTATAACTAATGGGATACCCAGCATCTATTAGGCTCTCGTGCATATCTATTATTTTCATTTGCTGTTTATTCATATAGTGATTTCTTTTCCACTCATTATCCTTTATGTAGCCTCTAAGAATATTTTTAATTTCCTCTGTTAATACTCTCTTTTTACCCGTTCTCTTTTTATAAGCAGGGGGCTTTACAATATCTTCTGTAATCGGTAGATTACGAACATCATTCTTCCTACTTTTCTCAAATTCTTTTATATACTTACTGACAGTATTCCTTGCCTTCTTTGTTTCCTTAGCAATCTTTCTCTCACTCATTCCCTCCAAATATAATTGTATGATGGTCTGTTTCTCGCTCAACATAATCACTCCTGATGCTTCCCCCTAATATGTCATTAGGGTTATTTTCTATCAAAGTGGCTCAGTTTTCAATTGCTATAGTGGCTCACTTTTAAGTTACCATATACATTTAAAGAAAAAAAGAAACGAAGCTATTGATAGAGTATGTGAGGCATCTACGTCGGCAAGGTCTGTCATATCATGGGATTAAACGAAAGTAAACCGATAATAGTACGGATTATGGTAAAAAATACAAATTGTTTTATAACTGTATGTGAGATCCGGTGGAGGCACCAACGCTGGAGAGGCCTGTCATATCATAGGAATAAACGGAAGTAAACCGATTATAATACGAATTATAGTAAAATATGTAAATTGTTTTGTGGCTGTATGTCAGATGGGTTTTATGGTGAAGAGAGAGAATCGATCAAAAAAAAATCGTTTAACGAGAAAGGAACCAAAAGGGAGGAGCAGTAGCCAGAGATTTGTATCGTTTATCGAGAATGGGAAGCTGGTAGTGGGTCGGAAGCATTCATTCATTTTTATAATCAATTGAAGTTGGAGTAAAGTGTCTACTTTTTAGAGAACAAAAGAAACGAAGCTATTGATAGAGTGTGTGAAGCATCTACGTCGGGAAGGTCTGTCCCGTCACGGGATTAACCGAAAGTAAACCGATAATAGTACGTATTATGGTAAAAAATGCAAATTACTTTATAGCTGTATGTGAGATGCGGTTAATGGTCAAGAAAGGGAGATATTCTCGTTTAACGAAAAAGGGAGCAAAAATTAAGGAGCAGCAGTCAATGATTTGTCTCGTTAAAAAAAAGAAGTTTTTTAGGGGTGGTTATGCAAAGCGGGTTTATGCCTGACTTATCACGGACGATAACTTCCTGATAAGTTTCGCTAGCAATCAGTGGGGGTCAAAAAAACCCTCACTGATTGAACTTTCACTTTATAACAATGTTTGATCAAATAATAGGACGCGTGCTGGAGCGGCTTCAGTTCCAATTAGTTTTAATGGTGCAGCGACCATGAAGTAATTGCCGGGTGCTATTTCCTTTAACCGTAACCCTTCGATAATAATAATGTCATTTCCAAACAGATTGCGATGAGTAGGGTTACCTTCTTGGCTGCGTTCGATACCTAGTGTGTCGATGCCGACGCCTTCAATCTCTTTCTCAATTAAGTAATTCGCCGCATCTTCGGTTAAATAAATAAACGCATAGTCAAAATGGTCAGATGAATGGTCGGAGTTCTTGGTTTTCAATAAAAGGAAATCATTCTTCTCAATCGTATGCGCTTCCAAATCATCGCGTGTTATACCATCTTCTGCTGTTTCTAAATGAAGTACTTTTACGTCACGTACCAGCCGTTCCAAAGAAATCGATTCAAAGGTATCTGCGTCATTGATCATATGCAAGGGAGCATCGATATGTGTACCGGTATGTGCATTTAATGTAAGTGTTGTATCCGTGACATGTCCGAACGTTTTTGTATCGAATTTTGGTTTTTTACTTTCAATATCCTCCCATACCTGTATCGTTGGCTTGATCTCCATTGATATATCATAACATTTCATTATTTCTCATCTCCTCATTTACATATCATTTGGGATATATCATTTAAAATTTAGTTGCTATCAAAATTTTAACATTATACTTTTGATATCGCTATCATCAACTATACTAACTGTTATGTTTTTCTAGGTTTCACATTCGATCACAAGAGCAAAGTAACGCGAAGCTAATGACTGAAAGCGTGCCAAATTCAATCACAAGAGCGAAGTAAAGCGAGTCTAATGACCGAAAGCGTGTCACATTTGATCACAAAAACAATCCAGAGCGAGTCTAACGAACGAAAGCGGAAAACATTCGATCACAAGATCATTCCAGAGACGGGCTAATAAACGAAACAGAGGCAACTATACATACAAACGGCATCAGTTCCGACATATAAAAAAGCAATCAATCAACCGCAGTTGACTGATTGCTTTTTTGCTTTATTCTGGTGTAACGTCCCACCATTCTAAGCCGTCTTGGAGTAGTAATTGATCTGCTTCTTTCGGTCCGTTGCTTCCAGATTCATAATTAGGGAAGTCGGCCTTGGATTTAGACCATGCATTGGCAATGTTATCTACAAACTTCCAAGTTAATGCTACTTCATCCCAATGGGTAAAGTTCGTTGAATCACCGCGCATACAGTCATGTAATAGAATTTCGTATGCTTCTGGTGTATTCATTTTGTCATCTGAGTTATTATCATAGCTCAACGTGATCGGTGTAGATGATGCGTTATAGTCACCTTTTTTTGCATTCACGTGTAAGGTAATTCCTTCGTGAGGTTGTACGTGAATAACTAATAAATTTGATTTTGTTTCGTGTTCTTTTCCGTAATAAAGATTCATAGGTAAATCTTTAAATTCTACCACAATCTCCGTTGATTTCTGTTTCATTCGTTTACCAGTTCGAATGTAGAACGGCACACCTGCCCAGCGGAAGTTATCAATCATTAACTTCGCTGCGACAAACGTATCTGTATTAGATTCAGGGTCTACGCCGTTACCTTCACGGTAAGCAGGTAGCTCCTCACCATTCACGATGCCTTTATCATATTGTCCGCGAACGAAATATTTATCGACTTCATCCTCGTTAATCACACGTAAAGCACGTAATGCCTTTACTTTCTCGCTGCGAATTTCTTCTGGTGTTAACTTAATTGGCGGATCCATTGCAATCAGGGCAAGCATTTGAAGCATGTGATTCTGTACCATGTCTTTCAATGCGCCTGCACCATCGTAATAGCGACCACGCTCTTCTACACCTAAAATCTCACTCGATGTAATTTGGATGTTGGAAATGTATTGATTGTTCCAAAGTGGTTCAAATAATGCATTCGCAAAACGGATTACTTCAATGTTCTGAACCATTTCCTTACCAAGATAGTGATCAATACGATAAATTTGATCTTCGGTAAATGCTTCGCGAATTTGGTCATTCAATTCTTTCGCAGACTCATAATCATGTCCGAAAGGCTTCTCAATAACGAGGCGAGTCCATCCTTCAGTAGTAGTTAGTCCTTCTGATTTCAGGTTAGCTGCCAATGTTCCGAAGAAGTTAGGAGCCATGGAGAAGTAAAATAATCGATTCCCATCTGTTTTATATTTTCCATCGAGCTCTTGAATAAGATGTTCTAATTTCTCGTAATGCTCTAAGTCTTGAATATCAAATGGGTTGTAATGGAAATGACTTGCAAATTCATCTGGATCGATGTTTGCGTCGTCGAAACCACTGATTGATTCTTTTACATTATTACGAAAGTCTTCATTAGTAAGGGGTCTTCTTGCAACACCTATTACTGCGAAGTTATCAGATAACTTTCCGTTACGATAAAGTCTGTAAATGGAAGGGTAAAGCTTTCTGTTTGCTAAATCCCCTGTTGCGCCAAAAATCACAATTACTGCTTTTGGGTTATTCGTTGTCATGAACCTAAACTACCTTTCTACTTGTTTATTTCCGAAATATACGCACATGTTTTTCGATATGCTATAATCATGTAATAAATTCCGTTTAAGATAATACTTTTCTATTTTATCATGTGGAATACTTCTTTAAAATTATTTGACATGATAACATACAAATATGTACAAAATTTGTACAGTCATAAATATATACTATCATTTATTGTGAAAATAACAAATGAAATACATGGAATTTTCAAAAAATTTAGGGGGATATCATGAAGAACTATCAAGGATTTTTAATTGATTTAGATGGAACGGTTTATAAAGGAACAGAGAAGATTACAGAAGCGATTGATTTTGTCAAAGAATTACATCGCAAAGGTCTTCCTTACTTGTTTCTTACGAATAATTCGACTAAACATCCGAGTGATGTAGCAAATAAATTAACAGACATGGGAGTACCTTGTGAAACAGAGCATGTTTTTACTACCAGTATGGCTACAGCCAGTTATATTAAAGAACAGCAGGCTGATGCCAAGGTTTGTGCAATTGGTGAAGAAGGCTTGCACATGGCATTGAATGACTGTGGATTAGTGCAAGTGGATGAGCAGGCAGATTATGTTGTTATGGGCCTTGATCGTGAAATCAGCTATGAAAAATTGGCAAAAGGTGCATTAAATATTCGTGCTGGCGCTAAATTCGTAGCAACAAATGGTGATGTCGCTTTACCCACAGAGCGCGGTTTTCTGCCGGGAGCTGGTTCGTTAATTTCTGTTCTTTCAGTAACAACAGGCGTGGAGCCGAAATTTATCGGGAAGCCGGAATCCATTATTGTAGAGCAGGCTCTTGAAGTATTAGGCACTTCAAAAGAAGATACCTTGATGATCGGTGATAATTATGCAACAGATATCCTTGCCGGTATTAATGCGGGCATAGATTCATTATTGGTGCATACCGGAGTTACAACACCTGAAGATTTGAAAACAATTGAGAAGCAGCCAACGTATACAATTTCCAGCTTGTCCGAATGGATCTTCGCCGAATAAGAAAATACGTGAAAGTCAACATAAGAATATACAACTATATATATAAAAGAGCCAGCTCTTCACAACAATGAGAGTTGGCTCTTTTAATATATACGGATCAGTCCATTTTCTCTAATTCGAATAAATCTTCTACTTTTTCACTGACAAACTGATGTGCATCACGAATTCCTTGGTTATAGAAAGTAGGCGCTAATTTTTCCATGAAAAAATCAAGAAGAAAACCAGCTTCTATATTACCGATTTCTTCTTGCTTTTCACGTAAATAATAGTCCTGAATTGCGACTATCATCTGATCTTTTGTTTCTTTCGTTAATGTAAATGCATGCATGGAAAAACTCCTCTCGTTTTTCCAAAGTGTATCATTTATTTTGCCGCTTTTTGTAGTTTTTGAATCATTTTTAATGAACGGCCTGTCCCAACAGCAACGGATTCCAATGGATTTGACGCAAGGTGAACTGGTACGTGTACCTCATTAGATAACCAGCCTTGCATACCTTTTAGCAAGGCACCGCCACCTGTAATGGTAATTCCCTGATCAACAATATCACCACTTAATTCTGGAGGACAGCTTTCAAGTGTTTCAGTTATCGCATGTAATAAAGATTCCAGTACTTCATTAATCGCCATGTGCACTTCTTTCGAGGAAATCATAATTACTTTTGGTAAACCTGTCACGAGATCTCGACCTCTGACTTCCATTTGTTCTTCGGTATGAGAAGGGATCGCATTACCGATTTCAATCTTAATTTTTTCTGCGGAACTTTCCCCGATCAGGACATTGTATTGACGTTTGACATATTGAATGATCTCTTCATCCATATGATCACCACCGACACGTACGGAACGACTGGCAACAACACCGCCAAAGGATATAATACCTACTTCACTTGTACCACCACCGATATCAACAATCATGCTTGCCTGTGGCTCCGAAACAGGTAGATCAGCTCCAATAGCTGCTGCTACCGGCTCCTCGATTAAATGTACTTCTTTAGCGCCGAAGCTTTTGACAGCATTATCAATCGCTCTTCGTTCGACAGCGGTACTGCCAGAAGGTGTACACACAACAACACTAGGCTTTCGCATGGATACACCAGCTCGTTTGCTTACTTTTTTCAAGAAAGCCTTTAACATTTGAGTCGTCATATCAAAGTCTGCAATAACGCCATCCTTCAACGGACGAATTGGTACAATATTTCGTGGTGTTTTACCAATCATATTCTTCGCTTCATTACCGACAGCAACTACCTGGTTCGTCTTCGTATCAACCGCGACAACGGATGGCTCGTTTAAAATAATTCCTTTGTTTTTTGTATATATAAGAATATTCGCAGTTCCTAAATCAATTCCAATTTCTGTATTTGAAAACATGGTGCTATACCTCCAATAAGTTAAATCTTCTTATTTATAGTTATTCTGTTTAATGTGTAGAATTATGACGGTAGATGTCTGGTAGATTTTATTTTGATTAAAAAGGGCTATTTGGGAAGAATAAAGAAAAACCGGCCATAACCCGCCCGGTCCTAATTGACTTAATCAATAAACAACTTTCCATAATATGAATTATGTCAACTAGCCAACGTAAGCCAAGCAGCCATATTGAGATTATTTAATGTGCTGGGATACCGCTTCGGCCAACCACTCCGCGTCCTGCGGGGCACGGCTGAAGCTAGGCTACTACACGAATCACTTCTCTGCTGCCTTGCACCGAGGAAGCCTACTTCGAAGCGTTACTAGAAGACGCAGGTGCAGACGTTGTGGATCTTCAGCGCCTGCATAATCCCGCGGGAGTCTCCGTGGTTGGCCTACGCTAAAATTGGGACTCTACAATTTTTGTAAGAGCTAGCATATTGATCGTATGCATATATAATAGCTATTGAAAAATGTCTAGAACCACTGATTTTTGCTGTTACAACCGTTGTAGCACTTTCCTTAAGCGTAGGAAATAGGCGGAGACTCCCGTGGAATCAGCCGTGCCCACAGGACGCGGAGCCTATTTCCGGAGCTTTGCTAAGTAGATAAAATATATCAAAAGGATCATTCTGCAATACAGCCTTTGTTAACATAATCTATATTATAGGAACTCCAATCATGTTCAATATGATTACTGCTGTGACCAGACTTCTATACTTTCTTTACTGATAAAGAAAAACTCGGCATTCGCCTCAGTTTAGCAAGTACCGTCTTTTTTCCTATGCATGGTACAACTTAAGTAGCTACTTCCTTGCTTTCCTAATGTGCAAAAAAAAAAGCAGGCCGAAGTTATCGACCTGCTTCTTGCGATCTATTGTTCTTTTTCTTCTAAAAGATTTGCCAGAACATGTGCTTTATATTTTTCGATTTTTCTTCCTTCAATATGGCGTACGCCTTTTTGTTTTAGCTGTTCTACGTACCAGCCTTTGCTACCTACATGCATTGCTACACACTCCTTACCAATCATTTTGCACTCGCCATTCTAACATCTCCATAACCAAATGAAAAGGGGTAATTGTTAATTCTTTCGATCAAATTCTGTATAATGGAAATAAGCTAGAAAGAGGGGGATTTTCTGATGGAATATCCAATTGTTTCATTGAATGTTGGAAAGCCACAAACTCAAGTTTTTGATGGTGTGTCGTTAGTAACAGGCTTTAAAAAAACACCAATACATGAACGTGATTATTTAACGATGACTGGATTTGAACAAGATGGACAAGCAGATTTAAAAAATCACGGTGGACCAGAAAAAGCATTGCTTATGTATCCGCAAAAGCACTATGCTTTTTGGAAAGAGACCTATAAGCGTACATTTGACTATCCGTCCTTCGGTGAGAATATTACGATTGACGGTTTAACGGAGAAGGATCTGTATATTGGGGACATTTTTCAGCTTGGACAAGCTGAAATCCAATGTTCACAACCTCGACAGCCATGCTTTAAGATCGCCAAAACACACGGAATTCCTGAAATGCCAAAGCTGGTAACGGAAACAGGGTTTAGTGGCTATTATTTTCGCGTAATAAAAGAAGGCTACGTTAGTCCGGATGATATATTAACGAAATTGGAAGAAGATGAGGATAAAGTCACGCCTTTCGAAATCTTCGACTGTCTGTTTCATGATCGAAAAAATACAGAGAGAATGGAACGATATTTATCTGTACAAATGCTTGCCCCAAACGTGAAGAACAGTTTTAGAAAACGAATAGAAAAGATAGGGTGACCTGCGATGGATATGTTTAGTCGTCTTGCAGAGGACAAGATTAAGAAAGCAATCAGTGATGGCAATTTTAATCATATAGCAGGGAAGGGCAAACCATTAAAAAAGGACTCACTTGCAGATGTACCAGAAGACTTGCGTATGAGCTACCGGATCATGAAAAACAGCGGCCATCTACCAGAAGAAGTACAGCTTAATAAAGAAATTGCTTCTTTACGTGATTTACTCAAGCTCTGTACAGAAGACGAAGAAAAAGAGCGTCTGGAAAATCGTATTATCGAAAAAGAAATTCAATTTCAGCTGTTACTGGACAAAAGAAAATTGAACCAGTCACCAGCATATAATCGATATAAAAGTAAAATTCATAATCGCCTTTTTTAATACAAATATGAAACCACAGCAATCGCTAAATATGAACAAATGCCAAGTTTTTCTATAAAAAACCGGAAAGTCTTTTTATATTTTCTCATTTTCACGTATAATTATAAAAAACAACTACATACAGGTGAAGAATATGACTATTGATCATTACAAGCAAGTGGATGGTGAGGTTTGGAGACATACACTTGATCATCATGCGAATATGGTTTTTGTCATCGATAACGACAAAAACAAGCCCTACTGCTCATTCGTTGCGGGGCGATTAAGTGTGGAACTCGGGTTGTCACAGAATGACGTGAATAAGGAGATTCTTTCGGCATTTTCTGCTGAAATAAAGAACGCGATGAATGGTAGAGAACTGAAGTTCCGTTATCATTTCAAGCAATTTTGTTTATGCATTTATCTCTCACCGGTATTTCACAATCAACAGGTTATTAAACTGGTTGGCACCGTAATGGATATCACACCCTATGAAAACGCCGAGAAAACCATCGAATATATGGCTACGCATGACAAGCTGACTAAGCTTCCGAATCGTTATAAACTGTTTGAAGACCTGAGTATCGACCATCAGGATAAGGCAAAAGCTGTCTTTCGTTGTGATTTGGATAGGCTGAAGAATGTGAACGATACGTTTGGACAGGAAGCTGGTGATGAGGCGATCTGTAAATTGTCGGAGCGGTTGCGCAATCTGACACCAGAGTATGGTTCCTTATACCGGTTGAATGGGGATGAATTTGTTCTGATCGTGGAACGTGGGAAGATAAATGTACATAGGTTTGCAGCAAATATCTTATCGGAGATTCAAAAGCCGATCATTATGAAGAAACAGGATTTTTATATGACATGTACAATCGGTGTCAGTTATCTGGATGATAGTACAGCATCTGTTGAAGCTTGCATTGATCGTGCAGGTGTAGCAGTGCACCACGGCAAAGTTAATGGTGGCAACAGAGTGTATGAATATACAGAACAGCTTAGTAAGCAATATAACGAGCTTTTATTAATGGCTTCTGACATACGCAAAGCTTTTCAATACAATGAATTCACGCTTTCTTATCAACCTAAAGTCGATGTCGGTACCGATGCGATTGTGGGGGTAGAGGCTTTGATTCGCTGGGAACATGGAAAAAAAGGAAAGATTCCACCATCCGTTTTCATTCCAATCGCTGAAGAAATCGGTATGATCGATCAGATTGGTGAATGGGTATTACGTAAAGCGTGTCAGCAGTTTGTAGAATGGAAGAACGCTGGAACGAGTCCAGTAATGATCGCCGTTAATATTTCTGCAGTGGAATTACAGCAACCAGAATTCTTGCCGAGAGTAAAGAATATCATCGAAGAAACAGGCATGGACCCGGATTATCTTGAAATTGAAATCACCGAGAATAGTGTGATGCAGAATACGGAAGCATGTATTCAAAAAATGAATGAATTGCGAAAAATGGGGGTATCGTTATCTATTGATGATTTTGGAACCGGTTATTCGTCGATGGGCTATTTACAGAAATTCCCGATAAATTATTTGAAGATTGATCAATCGTTCATTAAAGAGCTGTTTCTTGAGACTGGCAGTGCTGAGATTATTAAAGCGATGATTCAACTCGGCCACACCTTTGGTCTGAAAGTAGTGGCAGAAGGTGTAGAAGGGGAGCAAATTCTCTCCTTTATTAAAGATGAAAAATGCGATTATTATCAAGGATATCTGTACAGTAAACCGCTAGAGGCGGAGTTGATTGAAGCGAAATTACTGTCAATATCATAAAAAAACAGGATTATAAAGATAGAAGAGGTGGTATCATATGATTAAAGTGTTATTTATTTGTTTAGGAAATATTTGCCGTTCTCCGATGGCGGAGGCTGTTTTTCGTCATATTGCAGAGGAGAAAGGGTTAAAGGATCGCTTCGTGATTGATTCGGCAGGAGTTGGAGATTGGCATATTGGTGAAGCTCCTCACAAAGGCACGAGAGCAAAGCTGGATGAGATGAAGATCTCTTATGAAGGTCAACTTGCACGACAGATTAGCGCAAATGACTTTAGCGAATTTGATTACGTCATTGCCATGGATCAGCAGAACATGGATGATCTCGCCAGTATCACAACAGATGCTGATGTAGTAGTCAAAAAATTAATGGACTTTGTTGCTCAGCCAAAAGAACAAAACGTTCCTGATCCATATTTCACGAAGAATTTTGACTATACATATGAATTAGTCAAAGAGGGCTGTCACCAATTATTGAACTACATCATTGCAGAACATGATGTTCGAGCAAAATAAGCGAAAGAAGGGTTGAGAGGTTATGGGAAAAAATACTTTAGTAAGAGGAATCGCAGCAGGTGCGATCATTGGCGGATTGATATCGTTATTGGATCGTGATACAAGAGGTTATGTTGGAAATAAAATAAAAAGCTGCAGCGATAAAACATCCTTTTATGTAAAAAATCCGGCAGATGCTATGCATCAGTTGAATACACAATATACCCACTATTCAAAGCAATTTTCTGCTAATTTAACCTCTGCGTTACATATGCTGGACCAAATTAGAGAAATTGCTGATAAAGTTGATCTTGAGCAACGGGATAAAAATGAATAATAGTCTTTCTCGGATGGGGCCGGTCGTGTTTGTAAAACAGTTGATCGAGCGGATTACTGGGGATGATGTTCCAGGCTTAGCGGCACAATTATCCTATTTTTTCTTGCTTTCTTTGTTTCCGTTTATGATTTTCTTAGTTACACTGATTGGATATCTACCGTGGCAAGACATCGATGTCATGAATTTTATAGCGACATACGCACCTGAAGAAATCATGACCATGTTAAACGAGAATATTTCACAGATTATGAACAGTCGTAATGGAGGATTGTTGTCTGTCGGGATTATCGGGACGCTTTGGTCTGCTTCAAATGGAATAAATGCACTGATCCGATCTTTTAATAGAGCTTATAACATTGATGAAGAGCGTTCCTTTGTGGTGACGAGAATGATTTCGATCGTATTAACAATTGCGATGCTGTTGATCATTATTGTTGCTTTCTTGCTTCCGATTTTCGGAAAAATGATTGGAGTCTATCTCTTTTCTTTTTTTGGGCTTTCGGATGGTTTTCTTTCGGCCTGGAATACGTTGCGATGGGTGATTTCATCAGCAATCTTCTTTATTGTGCTGATGATGCTTTACCGCTTGGCACCAAGTAAGCGGGTTTATTTTAAAGATATTATTCCTGGGACATTATTTGCAACGGTGTTCTGGCAACTCGCCTCGTTAGCTTTTTCCTATTATGTATCATCAATGGGGAACTACTCAGCGACATACGGCAGTTTGGGAGGCGTCATCAGTTTAATGATCTGGTTTTATCTGTCGGCTATTATCATTATTACCGGTGGAGAAATTAATGCACAAGTAGAAAAAATGACAAAAGGACGAGCGTGAAGCTCGTCCTTTTGTCATACGATAGCAAAGTATAAAACTTTAGCAATGAAGAGGCACGACGTATTAAAATTTAGAATGTACCAAGTATAAGAAAGCAGATAAGTACAGTTGTAACAGTAAGCATATTGAACATGAAGTTGAGTTCTTATAATATGGATTGTGTTAACTGCTTAGTGTTTATTTTGAAATGATTCATGTGCTATGAATACCGCTCCGGACAACCACTTCCGTCCTGCGGGGCACGGCTGAAGCTCGAGTAGTACCCTAGCTTCAGCCGTGCCCACAGGACGCGGAGCCTATTTCCGGAGCATTGCTATGCACATACTATATTCCAAAATAGCTAAACTGGCGATACAGTTCCACTTTACATAATCCATTCATTACCTAGCCAACAACCGCAATCCGTTCAATATAACAAGTATTGTACTGCCTTCATGACCGATGACGCCGAAGGGCATGTCGATTACTTGCAGGAAGTTGGATGCGATTAATGCCAGAATGATACCGATTGAAAATACGATATTTTGTTTAATGATCCTGTTCATTTTTTTCGATAACTGGATTGCGTCCACTATTTTAGTAAGATTATTCTTAACGAGTACGATATCAGATGTTTCTAGTGCGATGTCACTGCCTGCTCCCATCGCGATGCCGAGGTTCGCTGTTGCTAAAGCGGGCGCGTCGTTAATGCCATCGCCAATCATTGCTACATTCTGTTTCGTTTCCGATAAAGCTTTTAGCTGAGCTACTTTATCCTCAGGAAGACAATTGGCGTGGAACGACTGAATATTCGCCTCTTGTGCAATTACTTTCGCCGTTTCCTCATTATCTCCTGTTAGCATCACTGTTTGAATTCCTAATTTATTTAATGCAGCGATTGCCTCAACAGATTCTTTACGTAACGTATCTTTTAGGAAAAAGACTGCAATTATTTCATCATTTTTTTGTATATAAATGGTTGTGTGACCTTGTTTGTTGTTTATGTCAAGCCTGTTCATGAACCTGTTAACATCGGTTTCTTTCACTAATTTTGTATTTCCGATTATCCATCGATCAGCACCTATGTTGGCAATAAGTCCTTTACCATTCTGATGTTCGACCCGGTCAATCTCTGGCGCAGCATCATCATTTTTAATGGATTTAGCCCAAGCTGTCATAGCACTTGCTAATGGGTGGGTAGACTCCTTTTCGATTGCAAAGATGGAAGCTGCAACGTTCTGCTTGTTATGGTGGTCTGCCACATACCAATCGGTAACAAATGGTTTTCCTTCTGTTAGTGTTCCTGTTTTGTCGAAAGCAACGGTATCAATCGATGCCAATTCTTCTGCATAAACACCGCCCTTAAATAAGACGCCATTTCTTGCACCCGTTGAGATTGCTGCGAGTGTAGCAGGCATAATGGATGCTACGAGTGCACATGGTGAAGCGACGACGAGTAGAATCATAGCGCGATAAACTGTATCTGTCCATGACCATCCGAAGACAAAGTGGGGCAATACCATCATGATTGCGACGACCAGCAATACTACTTTTACGTACGTACTTTCAAATCGTTCGATAAAAAGCTGTGAAGGTGATTTCTCGCTTTGTGCGTTCTGTACGAGTTTGATAATTCGTTGGAAAAGTGTTTCGTTCGGTAAAGTGTCAATTTCTACATAGAGAGTACCATTGACATTGACAGTACCAGCATACACGTGATCATCAACTGACTTCATGACAGGTACGGATTCGCCAGTTATCGCACTTTCATCAATTTCGGTTTCACCCCGGTAAATCATTCCGTCTGCAGGGATTCGTTCTCCGGCGCGGATTACGATCTGATCGCCAATTTGTAAATCTGCAACCGCAATTTCTTGTCCAGATAACAGGAAGGCCGTCTCAGGCTGTAATTGCATGAGTGATTCCAACTCTTTCGTATTTTTGTTTTCGGTATATGTTTCTAAAGCACCTGACAAGGCAAAAATAAAAATAAGTATGGCGCCCTCTGTCCAATAACCAATAGATGCTGCGCCGACCGCTGCTATGATCATAAGCAATTCCACATTTAGTGATTTATCCTGAATTGTTTCGGTTAATCCTTCCTTGGCTTTTGCATAACCGCCAATTAAGAATGCCAGGATGAGCAAGATAGAGGTTGTTCCTTCTTTAAAGAACGAATCTGATAGCCAAGCAGATAAAATAAGTGCACCGCTACATAACGCGGCTATTAATTCACGATGTTTCCATAGCTGTAACCACAGATTGTGAAGATCACTAGTTGTTAAGAAATGTATAGAGTATTTATTTCTAATTGCTTTCATTACGTCATTCATTTGTATTAATCCCTCTTTCTTTAATGCATCTGATAATAATTATCAATATTATTAAATTATAATTATTATAAATAAATAACTAATTTAATAATATCATGATTTTAAATAAAGTCAACAACCGTAAATTATATAACAGTTTTTTATTAAATTTTGAAACAGTTATAAAAATCATTGAAATAAAAGCGTCAAACTGTTATCTTTTAATAGAATAAAATAATATAACAAATAAGGGGTGCCGATTTTCGTGAAAAAAATATTATTACTTGCAAGTTTTGTATTCATTTTGTTTGTCGTAACAGCATGTGGAAATGAGTCGGAAGAAAACTCAACAGGCGAGTTGAAATCGGAGAAATGGGAAAATATTCAGGATGAAGGTGTTATCGTTGCAGCTACTTCCGGAACATTAATTGCTTCATCTACATATGACGATAATGATGAACTAACTGGTTATGATGTGGAAGTGATGAAAGAAGTAGGTAAACGATTAGGGGTAGAGGTTCAGTTTGAGATAATGGGAATCGATAGTATGCTCGCTGCTATTGAAAGCGGTAGAGTAGATGTAGCCGTTAATGATATAGAGGTGACAGACAATCGTAAAGAGAAGTTTGCGTTCTCTGATCCTTATAAATATTCATATACGACAATGGTAGTTCGTAAAGGGGATAATTCAGGGATTGAGAGTTTGGAAGATTTAGAAGGGAAGAAAGCAGGTGGTGGTGCTACTACCGTATTCAGCCAAATTGCTGAGCACTTCGGAGCAGAAGTTGTGACATATGGGAATGCGCCGAATGAAGCTTATTTACGAGATGTAGATAATGGCAACACGGATGTAATTGTAAATGACTATTATTTATCTAAATTCGGTGTGGCAGCATTTCCGGATTTCGATATTCATTTGCATCCGGATTTAAAATTCCATCCGACTGAACAAGCTGTTGCAATGGATAAAGAAGCGGAAACGTTGCAGCAAAAAATCAATGAAACGTTAACTGAAATGAGAGAAGACGGAACATTATCAGAATTAGCGATTGAATTCTATCAAGAAGATGCTTCGAAAAAACCTGAAGGAGATATCCAGGAAATAGAGGGGCTTGACTTGTAGAAATGGAGCAATTCTTTGATGTGGAGTTAGCAATCGAAAATCTGCCGCTTATCTTAAGCGGGTTACCAATGACCGTTGCGGTATCAATGGTCAGTATGGTAATGGGTCTAGTACTAGGACTTTTTATTTCATTGGCAAGGAACTCGGATTCAAAGTTATTACGTTATCCAGCAAGAATTTATATTTCCTTTATGCGCGGAACGCCATTACTAGTCTTTCTGTTCTTACTATATTTTGGTCTGCCAGTTTTAGGTCTTACTTTATCTGCCTTTGTGGCGGCGATACTAGGGTTTGGTTTAAACAGTGCAGCGTATATTGCGGAAGTAATCCGTGCTTCCTTAAACAGTGTACCAAAGGGGCAATGGGAAGCGGCAAAGGCTTTAGGCCTTGGTTATCGTCAGACACTGATGAAAATTATTCTGCCTCAAGCAGCGAGAATTGCCATGCCACCGCTTACTAACGTGTTTTTAGACTTGGTAAAAGCGACTTCACTCGCAGCAGTTATTACAGTGCCGGAGCTGTTCCAAAAAGCACAAATTGCCACGGGACGATCTTTTGACTCGTTTACCATGTACACGGTAGTTGCATTAATTTATTGGCCGTTATGTATTCTAATTTCCTTTATGCAAGAGCAGCTAGAGAAAAGATTCAGCCGTTATATGAAATAACAAAAGCCTCGGGACAAGCACCTCGAGGCTTTTGTTACCAGAAAGAGAGTAAAGAAATTTTCCAATGAAGAATTGCGGCGTATTGAAAATTTCGAACGTACCAATGATGTAAGGAGGACTAGTGGTAATTTTGAAAAATACCATTTACATAGCAAAGCTCTGGAAATATGCTTCGCAGGAAATGGTTGGCCAAAGCGGTCTTCTAACACATTTATTCTTTTAAGATTAATGCTTAGCTTATAGTTTCTATCATCCCTATCTAAGATAGTTGTATATTATTAGTGTTTTGATTATAGAATGAATATAGAATATAATCGCTCTCGTAAGCGAGATCAGAAAAGGAGCCAAAAGCAGAAAGCGACACCAAAGATTTGTAACGTTTAGTGAGAAAGGGAACAAAAGTAGAGAGCGGTCGTCAGAGATTTGTATCGTTTAGCGAGAAAGGGAACAAAAGTGGAAAGCGGTCGTCAGAGATTTGTATCGTTTAACGAGAAAGGGAACAAAAGTGGAAAGAGGTCGCAAAAGATTTGTATAGTTTAGCGAGAAAGGGAACAAAAGTGGAAAGCGACGCCAAAGATTTGTATCGTTTAACGAGAAAGGGGACAAAAGTGGAAAGAGTTCGCCGGAGATTTGAATCGTTTAAAGAGAAAGGAACCAAAAATGGAAAGCAACGCAATAGGATTTGCAGTGTTTACAAAGAAAGAAAACAAGTGTCTGTAGAAGGTGTCCCCAACGCATGAATCATTTTCAAGATATACGCTATATCCCATTTAACATCATCCATATTACAGGTAGTTGTATATTATTTAGTTAGGGTGGGCGAGTTTTGTTTATAAAAGATTAAGTATGGATTCTTATAATATGGATTTGTAAAGTAAACCATTTCGATATAATGGTCAGTAAAAGTATTTCATAATAGTAATAAACGCTACCACAGAGTGCTCCATACTTTGATTATTTGAAACTGCTAATGCCTGGATAATTTGTCTCGGTTTAAAAATAAATGCCGCTTATAGTATAATGACAAAGAATGATAGAGAAATGTTATGTTTTTATAAAAATCATGTAAATAACACAAAAATTCTATTGTTTAAATTCGAAGCATGATAATATAGTTATAATTGAGTCAAATACTCAAATAAAATAGAAGAAGGTGGGAGTAGAATGAATATTATTGTAGCAGGGGGAGATGGCTTCTGCGGATGGCCGACTGCTCTATATTTATCTAAACAAGGACATGATGTATCAATTATCGATAACTACGCAAGAAGAAAAATTGACAATGAATTACACTCCAATTCACTTACACCTATTGCATCTTTAGAAGAACGCGTTGCAAAGTGGGAAGAACTTACAGGGAACAAGATCAAGGTCTATGAAGGAGATCTTGTACACTATGATTTTCTTAAAGAAGTCCTCAAGAGAGAACAACCAGATGCATTTGTGCATTTTGCTGAACAACGCTCCGCACCATACTCTATGATTGACCGTGAACATGCGGTTTACACCCAAGAAAATAACGTTACTGGAAATTTAAATGTTTTATTCGGTATTAGAGAGCTTGTGCCAGATTGTCACTTAATTAAGTTAGGAACAATGGGTGAATACGGTACACCAAACATTGCAATTGAAGAAGGATACATAGAAATTGAACATAAAGGCAGAAAAGATACCCTGCCATTTCCTAAGCAGCCAGGTTCTTTCTATCATCTGTCAAAAGTTCATGACAGCCATAATATTATGTTCGCTTGTAAGATCTGGGGCATTCGTGCGACTGATCTTAACCAAGGGATTGTTTATGGATTGGATACAGAGGAAACAAAGCTTGATCCTGTATTGAATAACCGTCTTGATTATGATGGTGTATTTGGAACAGCATTAAATCGATTTATTATCCAGGCAACAGTAGGTCAAGATTTAACTGTATATGGAAAAGGTGGCCAAACAAGAGGTTTCCTTAATATTAAAGATACTGTAAGATGCATCGAAATTGCAGCAGAAAATCCTGCAGATAAAGGTGAATTCCGTGTCTTTAACCAGTATACAGAACAATTCTCTGTCGGTGATTTAGCAGAAATGGTACAAAAAGTAGCGAAAGAGGAAGGTATTGAGGCACAAATAGCTCATTTGGAAAATCCACGAGTTGAATTGGAAGAGCATTTCTTGGAAGCAGTCAATACAAAATTAATCGATTTAGGGTTAGAACCACACCTTCTTGATGATAATGTAATTAGAGAAATACTGAACACGGTTATTGCGTATAAAGACCGTGTCATTCATAAAAATATTTTACCAACTGTAAAATGGAAATAATGAAAGTAAATGAATAAGGATGATCTAGCAATGCACATACTTATCATCACAGAAACATTTCTGCCTTCAACAGACGGAGTTGTCACCAGGCTAACCAATAGTATTCGCTATTTTATGAATCAAGGTCATAAGGTGACCATCATTGCACCTGATTTAGGGGTGTCAGAATTCGAAGGAGCGAAAGTGATTGGCATACGAGCGAGTAAATTATTTTTTTACCGCTCGAAAGCTTTTGCTTTACCTAACCGTAGGATCAAGCAATTGATAGCTGATGTTGACCCGGATGTCGTTCATGTCGTCAATCCGGCATTGGTTGGAGCATCCGGTGTTTATTATGCGAAAAATCTCCAATATCCGTTAGTCGCATCCTACCATACTCAAGTACCGAGATATGCAGACTATTATCATTTGTCGATATTTAAAGGGCTGCTCTGGTGGTATTTCCGCAAATTACATAATCAAGCAACAATCAATTTATGTACTTCCAATGTGGTAAAGGAAGAACTCGATCAGCAAAACTTTCGAAACGTACACGTGTGGAAACGTGGCGTTGATACGAAACTTTTTCATCCGGACCATGAAGATGAAGCCATGCGCAATCGTCTGACCAATAACCAAAAGTCAAAAACGATATTGTTGTATGTAGGAAGACTTGCACCTGAGAAGGAAATAGAAAAAATTCGTAACGTCCTCGAAAGTTCCGATAAATTTGTGCTGGCCATAGTTGGTGATGGTCCGCATCGCGCACCATTGGAAAAGTATTTCGAAGGAACGAACACGATCTTTACCGGATTAATGCACGGAAATGATTTAGCGACTGCTTATGCGTCAGCAGATGTCTTTGTGTTCCCATCTACAACGGAAACGTTAGGTTTAGTTTTGTCAGAGGCAATGGCATCAGGTTTACCAATTGTTGCTGCAGACAGTGGGCCGACACGTGAACAAATCCAGCATGAAACGCATGGACTTTTGTATGACCAGCATAGCGTGGAAAGCTTCACAGAAACAGTTCTCCGTCTTGAAGATGAGAGTCTGCGTCAACGACTTGCTGAATCAGCCTGGCAGGATATTCATGAAATGGGCTGGGATGAACAATCAAAACAAGCGTTAGACATATATCAGCAGGCAATCTCCATGCAAGCTAACCATGAAAAGTAAGAAGGAATGTTTATGCCAAACAGAAAAAGAAAAAGCGGACGATTACAATTTGCGCAATTCAGTGTTATAGGTGTGACCAATGCACTGGTGGATATTGGTGCGCTAAATTTGTTATTGATACTTTTTCCAACCGAAAATTCCACGTGGCTCATCGCCTATAATAGTATTTCGTATACATTGGCGATTTTAAATAGTTATATTTGGAATGCGAGTATAACGTTTAAACAATCCTCCGAAGGGAATAAATATCAAAGAATCGCTTTCATTATTCAGGCGTTGATCAGCTTGGGAATAAGCAATCTCGTTTTCATTGGAGCCAATGATTTATTAGGATTCGTTGACATACCGAACTGGTGGCGATATAACCTTTCTAAAGCAATGGCCATGGGATTATCATCCTTTGCTAGCTTTTTTATGATTAAATTCTTTGTTTTTAAAGATTATAAAAGGTAAAGGCAAATGACCGAAGGAGGAAACACGTATGGAATTTTATTTAACGGAAGGTGGCGTAAGAACGCAATTACCGTTTGGTGAGCTAGAAATTTCAGGGAATGAAGAATTAGGATTTCGTCCTTTTCAATTGATGATTGCTTCGGTAGCTGGATGCAGTGCTTCTGTATTCCGAAAAGTCTTACAGAAGAAACGAATTGAAATTGATGATTTGCAAATCACAGCAGACGTTGAACGTTCATCGGAAGAAGCCAACAAGATTACAGCGATTCAACTTCACTTTGTGGTGAAGGGAAGGAATCTCAAGCATGATCTGTTAGAAAAAAGCTTGCAGGTTGCCCGTAAAAACTGTTCAATGGTAAGAACGATTGAAGACAGTGTAGATATCAAAGAAACGCTTGAAGTGGTTAATTTAAGCATTTAGCAGATCGTACGTATATTTTTCGCTCTTGATCGAACACTAAGGGAAAAAAGGAGCGAAAATAATGGAGAAACTCGGACTTTCTATTGTTTTATGCTTAATGATGTTAACCATTCCGATCATAGCGGATTCTGAGGAAAAAGCACCTGATGATCTGATTTCGATCGAAAAAGAAAATACCAATCAGCAAATGACAGAAGAAGAGGCCACAATTGAACCTAGTGGACTAGTGAAGGAATTAATGAAGGAAGCTAATATCGATTTGGATAATCCGATGCTGATTAAATTACTTAATGAATCGACTATTGATCCAACACCGTTCTCAATTGGATACCGAGCGAATATTTACCTCGGACATTGGCCACTATCCTATCAGTCTGAATCATCACAAATTAATTGGGATTTTCAGACGGTGAATACCAATGAATTAAATAATGTCGGTGGCGAGAAGACAGAGGATGTTTACTATTATCAAATTGAAGATAAGCATATTAAAGGGGCACTAACTGCCAAGGTAGACAATGCGGAGCAGATTAAACAAATGATCCTTCACGAAGCAAGAGATCAGCATGAACTACCACTTACATTTGAAGCCGTGATCGGAAAAGAAACCAAGCTAAGTAAAACCTATCAAGTATCCGCTGGCAAAACAGGTGTTTTAAAAGCCAGTATTCCAGCAGTGAAAGATACGGGACATGTAACAGTAGGTGAGGTTTACTTGGAATTAAAAGGCTCTAAGAAACAGCTGGTTGTTAAAAATGTGACCAAGCAAGAAGTAGGAGCCTATATCCCCGTCGCAAACCACCTGACATTTATGTATACGACCAAATAAAAAAGAGCATGCATCCGGTGAAGGTGCATGCTTTTTTTATCATCAGTAAAGAAAGTATATAAGTCTGGTCACAGCAGTAATCATATTGAACATGATTGGAGTTCCTATAATATAGATTATGTTAACAAAGCATTACTAGCCACTAGCCAAGCATCCATATTGAGATATTTAATGTGCTTAATACTGCTCTGGCCAACCACTCCGCGTCCTGCCGGGCACGGCTGAAGCTAACTTTGTGAAGAAAGATCGCTCACAAAGTGGATCTTCAGCGCCTACCTGTCCCGCGGGAGTCTCCGTGGTTGGCCTACGCTAGAATTAGGATTCTACAATTTTTGGTAGAGCTAGCATATTGATCGTATGCATATATAATAGTTATTGAAAAATGCCTGGAACCAATGCTTTTAGCTGTTCCATACGTTGTAGCACTTCCCTAAAGCGTAGGAAATAGGCGGAGACTCCCGTGGAATCAGCGCGAGCTGAAGATCCATTTATCTGTGCCTGTGTCTGCCAGTATTGCTTCGAAGTGAGCTTCCTCGGCACAAGGCAGCAAAGAAGCTTTTTAAGTAGTAGCCTAGCTGAAGCCGTGCCCACAGGACGCGGAGCCTATTTCCGGAGCTTTGCTAAGCAGATAAATTATCTCAAAATGACCATTTTGCAATACTGCCTTTGTTGACATAATCCATAGTATAGGAAGTTGTTTATTAATTAAGTCAATTAGGACCAGCGGTTTATGCCCGGTTATTCTTAGTAAAGAAAATATAATTTGAGTTCCGATCAAGTAGAGAATAAATCAGGAACTTTTTCATCAAATGCCAACGAAAAGGAAGGCATTAGTTCATTCAGACGCTTTTGCATCTTGTTCATATCCAATTCTCCTAGTTCTGCTAATACCGCTTCTTCCTCAGGTGAACCGTCACCAGTGATTAACGTGTTCAGCATTTCCGGATTGATAATTTCACTAGGGGAATCGATTAATCCATTCATTTTCATGTATTGGTGAAACATGGAAAGGTCGTTTTCTTCCTTCGCTTGCTTCATGGCATGCCTAAGATATAAATTAAAATATTTTTGTGCGAAGGTTACACCTTTTAGTGGAACATTTCCCACATGTTCGACCCCTCTCCAACGCAAATCCTCGATTGAGCTTAACCACCAGGCTGGTTCAATAGCCTGTTGCATACGTTGAAGTACATGATGTTCGAAACCAACCTTAGAAGAATCCTTTTCTTCCAAGCAAATAGCTAACATTTCAGCTTCGATAGCTGCTACGGTCATACCTTGTCCATAAATAGGATCAAAGTTACAGAATGCATCTCCTAGGACCAATAAGCCTGATGGCCAGCTTTCCATTTGTTCGTAATGCTGTCTGACAGATTCAGCTGCTCTATAGCCTCGTGGAGCCTCGATAGGTTTTAGCTCTTTAATGAGATCATTAATCATGGGACTTGCCCATTCATTGAGCTGCTTATCAAAATCCTCAGTGTTTGTTGAGGGGAGATTGGAACCACCGGCATTAAATAATATCGTTTGAGCCATATTATTCTCGATATAAAAAAGGCCTACTGATCCAACATTCTCTTCAGGTACCCCTCTAGAAATACCACTTAATTTCTCAGAGATATGTGCAGGTACTTGATAATATCTGGTACTGTATCCGAATCGAACCTGCAATCGTTCTTGTTCAGGCACATTATATCCCATATCTGTCAACCATTTGTTGAGTTTGGAATAACGGCCACTCGTGTCTACTACCAGATTAGCAGGTATAGTCCCTTCTTCTTTGTTTCCATTTCGTTCTTTCACCTGAACTCCTGTTACTTCCTTATTATCATCTGATGTGACAAGTCCTCTAACTGACTGTCGTGACAGAAATTTTACATTTTCAAGCTCTTGAACGCGCTGCCGGATTCCAAATTCCAGTAGTGGACGGCTGCTGGCTACACTCCGTTGATTGATTGTTATTTCGAGCGTACCAAATGGTGAATAATTAATCACCTTATCATTTTTAGCATTATGTGCTCCTAAATCAAATAAATCTTCCATATAGTCAGGAAAGAATCGGTTCATAATGATGTCACCACGCGGTAATACGCGATGAGGGTGAAAATCTTGAGGGGTACCTTTACGGTTAGATGGTTTTTCGGTTAATTCATCTTTTTCAATAACTATTACATCTTGATAATAATCGGAAAGAACGCGGGCAGTGAGTAAACCTGCAATTCCAGCGCCAATTACCAATGCTTTTTCATCTTTCTTTTGATGAGATTGTTTTTGATTATGCATCTCTACACTCTCCCTTTAAAAGAATTAAGCATAATAATTGTAAAATTAACTGGATAATATTGCAATTAACTCATTCTGAGATCATTTTAATGTTAATCTTTAAGTGCGTAGAAAATTGCTAGACAGGAGAAGCTAATTCCATTAGGATTGATATTGGACTATGGAAAGGAGCATAAGAATGACAAGCCAAGAGAAAATTAACGAACTTCGCTCACAATTAGAGCTATTTCTTGAAAGATTAGATCATTTAGATCCTGAGAAAACATCAGTAGAGGATGTCGATCAGTTAATCCTAATGATTGAGAAAATTGAAAAAGAACTAGGATGAATAAAGGGAAGTGGGATTTAGTATGGAGTGGATAGTAGTCGTATCTGTTATTGTCATGCTTGCCTTAAGTTTGTTACGAGTGCATGTGATTTTTGCTATTATCATAGCAGGAATTGTAGCAGGTCTTATGGCTGGCATGAGTATACGAGATACGATCGATATTTTGATTGAGGGTATGGGTGGTCAGGCAGACACCGCATTGAGCTATATTTTATTAGGGGTCTTTGCCGCAATGATCAGTTATACGGGGATTACATCGTTACTTGTTAGAGGATTAATTAAGGTTTTGACAGGAAAGAAAACGTTGCTGGTATTGGTAATAGCCGGTATTGCATGTTTGTCACAAAATGCTATTCCAGTGCACATTGCCTTTATACCGATTTTGATTCCTCCTTTGTTAAAATTGTTTGATCAAATGAAACTAGATCGTCGAGCGGTCGCAACGGCCTTAACATTTGGCCTGAAAGCACCGTATGTGACGATTCCGATCGGATTTGGATTTATTTTTCATCAGACGATTCAAAGTGGAATGCAAAATAATGGCGTGGATATTACAGTGTATGAAATTGCCCAATCCTTGGCATTACCCGGGTTAGGAATGCTTTTCGGGTTGCTGGTGGCGGTATTTATCACGTATCGAAAAGATCGCGAACCTGAACGAGCAGTAAAAGTAGATAGCAGTTATCAAAATGAGATGACTGAAGAGAGCAAGTTTCAATTAAAACATGGTTTAACCATTGTAGCTATTTTAGCAGCATTGATTGTTCAGATCCTGACAGAGAGCCTTGTTATTGGTGCTTTAACAGGTATCATATTGATGGTATTATTCTTTGCTGTTCCATTAAAAGAAGGGGATGCTTTTGTCCAGCAAGGTGTTGGCATGATGGGAACCATTGCGTTTGTTATGCTGGTAGCATCAGGATACGGAGATATTTTGACGAATACAGGGGCTGTGGATGCGCTCGTTTCTTCTTCATCGGAGTTGTTAGATAATAATCAGGCACTTATTGCTTTTATTTTATTATTAGTCGGTCTCCTTATCACATTAGGAATTGGCTCCTCATTCGGTACCATTCCCATTATTGCGACTCTTTATGTGCCGATTTGTGTAGCAGCTGGATTCTCGCCAATGGCCATTGCGGTATTAATTGGTACAGCAGGTGCACTAGGTGATGCGGGAAGTCCGGCGAGTGACAGTACGTTAGGACCGACATCGGGTTTAAGTGCAGATGGCAAGCACCATCACATTTGGGATACATGTGTCCCAACCTTTTTACATTTCAACATTCCGTTGTTTTTATTTGGCTGGATTGCCAGTATTATTTTATAAAATGACAGGATAACTCACCTTTTTTCATACAAACTAAAAATAAAAAAGGTGATGAAATGAAAAAACTTTTTATTATATGTTTGTTACTGATATGCGTCATCCCAATGGAGGTTGGTGCAACAAGTTATGGTTGGGGATACAAAAAAGGTACCGATAATCAGCCTCCGGAAGTAGGGAAATACAAAGAAATATTGGAGAAGCATAATAGCTTCTATTTAGATCCTTCAGGTGATAAGCATGTGTACCTTACTTTTGATAATGGCTATGAAGCAGGTTACACCGAGCAAATATTAGACGTATTGGAGAAAAAAGGTGTACCTGCGACCTTCTTTTTGACAGGACATTATGTTGAAGATAAGCCACAGCTTGTTCAACGAATGTTGGACGATGGACACATCATTGGCAATCACTCTGATGGTCACCGTGACTTTACTTCGATATCGAAAGAAGCTTTTACAAAAGATGTGACTGATTTAACCGACAAGATTAAGAATGTTGATAAAAATGCGGTAGTACAATACATTCGTCCACCGAAAGGAACATTTAATGAAACGTCATTAACTTGGGCAAATGAGCTAGGTTACACACACGTATTCTGGTCTGTGGCCTTTGTAGATTGGAATCAGGGATCTGAAAAGGGATGGCAACATGCTTATGATCAAGTAATGGATCAGATTCATCCAGGTGCGATTGTGTTAATGCATACCGTCTCAAAAGATAACGCCGATGCATTAGAACATCTTATTGATGATCTGCGCAAGCAAGGCTACACATTCAAAAGTCTAGATGATCTTATGCTCAAACAACTATTGCCTAAAGAAATTATGGGCTTTACCAAACAGTCCTAAACAAAAGGCTCTCGTCTTGATACGAGAGCCTTTATTTTAATTTTAAAAAAGTGGACTAGCTTCAGCCGTGCCCCACAGGACGCGGGGTGGTTGGTAGAAGGTATCTCAGCACATTAATACTCGGCTAGACAATGGTTAACGTAATCCGTATTATGGGTAGTTGTAAATTATAGGTTTGGGTGGAGCCGCGTTTTTTCTTATGAGTAAAGAAAGTATCTAAGTACAGTCACAACAGTAATCACATTGAACGTGAATTTTAGTTCCTATAATATGGATTATGTAAACTAGCAGCTTAGTGGTCATTTTGAAAAATTATGTGTGGTATGATACCGCTCCGTCCAACCACTCCGCGTCCTGCGGGGCACGGCTGAAGCTAGGCTACTACCCGAAATACTTCTCTGCTGCCTTGCACCGAGGAAGCCTACTTCGAAGCGTTACTAGTAGACACAGGTGCAGACGTTGTGGATCTCCAGCACCTGCACAATCCCGCGGGAGTCTCCGTGGTTGGCCTACGCTGATGTATAGCTCTACAATTTATGCGACAGCTAGGATTTGAAGCACTATCTGCAAGATTTACACCATAATTGATGAAATACATTGCTAAGCACCACTGCTTCTAGCTGTTCCAATCGTTGTAGTACTTCCCATAAGCGTAGGAAATATGCGGAGACTCCCGTGGAATCAGCGCGAGCTGAAGATCCACTTGGTAAAGAAAAGAATTTTCTTTACCAAGTTAGCTGAAGCCGTGCCCACAGGACGCGGAGCATATTTCCGGAGCTTTGCTAAGCAGATAATCTATATCAAAATGACCATTTGGCAATACAGCCTTTGTTAACATAATCCATATTATAGGAAGTTGTTTATTGATTAAGTCAATTAGGACCGGGCGGGTTATGGCCGGTTTTTCTTATACGGTAGGAAAGTATAAAATTTTAGCAATGAAGAAGTTCGACGTAGTGAAAATTAGTATGTACCAAGTATAAGAAAAACTTCGGCACTCGCTAATAGACGAGGCGAGAACCGAGTTTTTCTAATGAATTAACTGTTCAACACGTTTAGTATGAGATCAGGAATATTATTGGTGATAAATGTAAAAAAACAAAAAAGCTAAGATTGACTATATATCAATGTCATAAACGATTTTGTTCGTTAAAAAGTTTGTGAAAAATCTGCATGAATTGTTTACTTTGGCAAGAACGATTGAAATAAATTAACGTTAATGTTTATAATGATAGTGTGATTAATCGGCCGATAATTACTAACATTCAATTAATTAGAATGCTTTACAATAAACTTAATTAAAGGATGGTTTTAGTGACTAAATTAAGATTGCTATTAATGTTAGCGTTTTCGTTTTTACTAGTGAGCGTATTCTATGTTGATACAGCTCAAGCTGCCTCGTTTGATGCAAGTAAAAGTTATAAAATTATTAACAGATATAGTGGTAAAGCATTAGAGGTATATGAATGGTCGACTGCAGATGGAGGTAACATCGTGCAATATGACGACCTTGGTGGTTTAAATCAGCAATGGCGAATTGTAGATGTTGGAGAAGGCTACAATAAATTGTTAAATGCAAACAGTGTTAAGGCAATGGAAGTGTATGACTGGTCGACAGCAGACGGTGCAAATATAGCGCAATGGTATGATTGGAATGCTGCGAGTCAGCAATGGAGTATTCAAGATGTAGGAAATGGTTATGTGAAAATTATTAACCGTAACAGTGGTAAAGCGTTAGAAGTATATGACTGGTCCACTGCAAATGGTGGCAATATTGTTCAGTGGGATGACTGGGGCGGAACAAGCCAACAATGGCGAATTGTGGAAGTATCACCTAGTGACACGATTACAGTCGATGAGACAATTGTGGTAGAAGCTGGCGATACATTTGATGGCGGTGGAAAACGATACGTAGCAAACCCTGATACACTAGGGGATGGCAGCCAATCAGAAAGCCAGGATCCAGTGTTCCGATTAGAAGACGGTGCTACACTGAAAAATGTTGTAATCGGTGATCCCGCAGCAGACGGTGTTCATACTTATGGAGATGCATTGGTACAGAACGTTGTTTGGGAAGACATTGGCGAAGATGCGTTGACGATTAAAGATGATGGTCACGTTACAATTAGAGGTGGTTCGGCACAAAATGGTGATGATAAGATGTTCCAAGTCAATGCACCATCCACGTTCGAGATCTTGAACTTCACTGCAGATAATGCTGGTAAAATGATTCGTCAAAATGGTGGTACAACGTTCAAAACAAGCATCATCATCGACGGAAGTGTGATCACAAATATGGACGAAGCCATTTTCCGAACAGACTCAAGTTCAAGTGAAGTCACCATGACCAACACGAGATATTCTGATGTCGGTGAAAAATGGTACAACGTCGATAACGTTTCAGAAAGCGGAAACTACGAATATTAAATAATTAAACAAAAAAGGTTCGAAGGTAACTTCGAGCCTTTTTTGTCGTTCAAGAAAGAGTATAAGCGCAGTCACAGCAGTAATCATATTAATAACCCTTACCCATTTGCGTAGAACAGGGGGCTATTTTTTTGCGTTCAAAATAGCGACACGGTATGCATTTATTTAATCAAGAAAAAACGTGGTTCGATAAAGGTTGAACCAGCTGAGCATAAAAGTGGTCAAAGATTACAAAGCGAAATATTACCTAAAAGATGTGTATTACTTTATTGGACCTGTCTACAATAACGGAAAGTACGAGAGCAAGAAGATATCGACAGAAGCGTACCGGAAAATGTTATAACGCACAATTGGACTGACTGCGTATAATTTGCAGAAAACCCAGGTATCGACCATGCATGAGAAAGTGGCGGACTTGATCACCATTACCAAGGCAAACCGGCCATAGTTCCACACAAACACTTGCGGAGCCACCATTTAAACGTGTCAGATAAGACGGTAGATACAGCTAAAGAATACGTATTTTTCCGAGTTTCTCACTTCAGTGTATGAAATATGCGGAGACTATACATTGAATTTTTAAAACCGTTAAAGATAAAAGATTGACGTATAACCAAAAGGTGTTATATTATAAAGTAACACCTTTTGGTTATATTTAAAAACGAAGGAGCGTTATTATTGAAAAAAGTAGAAGATATTCAACAAACCGTTTTGCTTGATGCTGATATTGAAAAAGTGTGGAAGAAAGTAGCCTCTGCACAAGGTCTGGAACAATGGTTCATGCCAAATGATTTTGAACCGGTTGAAGGACATCCATTCCACATTCAATCTCCATTTGGACCATCTCCCTGTAAAGTATTCGAAGTGGACGAGCCGTATAAGCTCTTTTTTTCGTGGGATGTTGATGGCTGGATCATATCCTTTCATCTGAAAGAAGTTGGGGATAAAACAGAATTTACCTTGATACACGGTGGCTGGAAACAAGAGGATGAACTTCTCACCAAACCTCAAGAGAAAAGCAGTGTGATTCGGGAGCGCATGAATAATGGCTGGGTAAACATTGTGCAGCACAAACTGAAAGAAGTTGTGGAACAATAGATGACTGCAGCAACTCAGGAAGTATTTCAGGCGATAGCTGATCCAACCAGAAGAGAAGTGCTCCGATTGTTAGCAGATAAAGAACGGACTATTTCCGAAATGACGACACATTTTCCCGTAAGTCGTACAGCTGTAGTGAAACATCTGCAAGTCTTAAGTGAAGCACAACTTATCAGTGGAGAAAAAAGAGGAAGAGAAAAAGTATATCGTATACATGCAGAGCCTTTGGAAGAAGTCAGTCAATGGCTATCCTATTTTGAACAGTTCTGGCAAAATAAATTAAGTTTATTACAACATATCGTAGAGAAAGATGACGAGGAATAGAAAAAAGCAAAGTGGGGGAATAACTTCCTGATACGTTTCGTTAGCAATCAGCGGGGCACAAAAACCCCACTGATTGAAGTTTCCCTTTATTCCTCATCTTCGAGTACATTATAAGCCAGATCAAATAAATTCAGTTGACTGTTAAATAATGATTCCGTGGTTTGATGTCTGATATGATAGTAGCTTCCATCTTGTGTCTGGACTCTTGCTTTGGCGGAATCCTTTAACATTAACTCCAAAATATTGTTGATTCGTTCCTTAATACGGCCTTCAAATATAGGAAACATTAATTCCACTCGCTTGACCATATTGCGTGTCATCAAGTCAGCTGACGAAAGCAATAGTTTTTCTTCGCCATTGTAGTGAAAATAATAGATGCGACTATGCTCGAGGAAGCGTCCGACAATGCTTTTGACATTGATATTATCACTGACACCAGCAATGCCAGGGCGCAGGCAGCAAATACCTCGGACGATTAAATCAATCTTTACGCCTGCTTGAGAAGCTTCATACATTTTCTTAATTACTGGTTTATCTGTTAGCGAATTCATCTTCGCAATTATCCTTCCATTGCCATAGCGTTTATGGAAATCGATTTCTCTGTCAATGTAGCCGATAATATCATTTCTAATATCAAAAGGTGCCATTGATAGATGATGATAACCAGGCTTTTCAGTATATCCACTTAGATAATTAAAGAAATTCGTTGCATCGATACCGAATTTACGCTTAGACGTTAAATAAGACATATCTGTATAGAATTTCGCTGTTTGATCGTTGTAATTACCTGTACCCAAATGGACAATCCGTTCGATCTTTCCATGCGTCTTGCGGACAACTAAGGTAATCTTACTGTGCGTTTTTAATGAAATCATGCCATAAATAACATGACAGCCTGCTTTTTCTAATTCTTTTGCCCATTGTACGTTGTTTTCCTCATCAAATCTTGCTTTTAATTCAACTAGTACGGTTACTTGCTTACCATTTTCCGCGGCTCTTTTTAACCCCTCGATAATTGGCGAGCCACCGCTAACGCGATAGAGTGTTTGTTTAATCGCTAAAACCTCTGGATCATTAGCTGCATCACGTACTAAATCAACAACTGGCTCAAAGGATTCGTACGGGTGATGAAGAAATAAATCACGTTTGCGAACTGCCTCGAAGACATTTTCATCTTCATGAATATCCTGGGCAGGCTGTGGAATTAATGTTTCATAAATTAGATGCTCATATTCTTTGCGTACATGGCCATAAAAATCATTCAAAAATGTGAGGTCGAGTGGACCGTTAATGATATAAAGATCTTTCTTATGGATTTCTAGAACATGAAGCAAAAACTCGACCATATCAGGGTTGTTCTCTCTGGCATCCACTTCAAGCCGTACCGCTGCACCCCATTTTCTTTTTTTTAGTTCCTTTTCAATCTCCTTCAGAAGGTCGCGTGCCCCTTCTTCGTGGATTGTCATATCGGCATTTCGTGTAATCCGGAATGTTGTGGAAGAAATTACATGATATCCTTTGAAGAATTTATTAATAAAGTAGCGGATCAAATCTTCCAGCAAAATATAATGATGTGGACTGCCTATTTGAATGAAACGATCCAATAAAGCAGGAACTTGCACAATCGCAGTTTTTGGGTGCTCATGCTCGATTTCATAAATGTCCTCTAGCTGCACGGCCAGATTTAGTGACTTATTTAGCAGCATAGGAAACGCGCGGTAAGCATCAATCGCCATAGGAGTAAGCACAGGAAAAATCTGCTCATCAAAATATTCCTCAAGCTCATTGATTTCCTTTGATGTTAGATCACTCATGTTTACTATTTTAATGTCTTCTTTAATTAAGAGAGGTAATAAATCTTTGTATAAATCATATTGCTGCTCTACCAGTTCATGATTAAAACTGGATATTTTCGATAATTGCTGCTTAGGGGTATGACCTGATTTGTTATCAGGGCGATTGAAACCAGCCTTGACCTGGTCTTTCAATCCAGCAACTCTTACCATAAAAAACTCGTCTAAATTTGAAGAGAATATTGACAAAAAACGCAAACGTTCCAATAGCGGATTGGTTTCATCATCTGCTTCCTCTAGTACACGTTTATTAAAGGAAAGCCAACTGATCTCCCGGTTATTATAGTAAGCAGGTAATTCTAGGTTTTTTTCTTGTTTGACAGTTGACATCAGACATCATCCTTTTTCGACAATCTTCTTATTTATCATAACGCAAAGTCATTCGAGTTTTGTTACGATAATGTAAATTTTCTGTTAACTTAGATTTACGAAGTGAGAAAACGTAGAATGACTTCTTTTTTGATTGCTTTTTCCAGATGTTTTTTTTGTTTCTCGGATTGATATTCTTCCGGAGCAGCATCACCATTGCAGTGAAGCTCAATCACTAACGCTTCTTTGTGGTGGTCAAATGTTATCTCTTTCACCACTTGACGTCTTGTAGCATCCAGGCAGTAACAGAACTTAAGAATGGATCCCAGATGCTTCAGTTTCTTGCGTTCTTCTTTTAAGAACCAGGATTTATAAGGCCTGATAAATTGTTTGAAAATGGTTTTATTTTTGTAAGATGCAATTAATGCAATACGTAACCGATCCTTATGCATCAATCCGTCAATCGTTCGATTTGCAAGTAGATAGAAGGTATGTTGGGCACTGGCTTCCGCATCAATATATTCACCTAAGTTACATAAATAGCTAGCTCTTTTTAGCAGTTTCCAATCCTGTTTGTCCAAATGAATCAGACTGTTTTCCTTCAAATATTGGAAGAGTTTACGAGTTAAATATTGCACGTGGACAATTTGCTTAGTGTCCAGATTGTAGTCGGTAATCAATTCCTGAATGCTGTCCTCTAACACATTCGGAAAGAGAACAGAACCAATCTCCTTTGACAGCTGCTCAAAGAACACACCGTCTCTTAGTCCTTTTCTGCTTAAAATAAAGCAATCAGCCTGGATAATTTGATACAAGCTGTGGAAGACTTCAATAGCAGGTATAATAATATCGGCACGGTCTTTTGACAGCCCCTCGACCTTGGAGAGTTTATCCGGCTTTAAGGTAGTTAAATAATTACTTACTTGCTTAATATCTGTATCATACATTTTATACTGGTGTTGCCCAGCTAACGGATACTCCTTCAAGTTTTGATCAATCTGTACTAAATTCCGCGCGCTCCCACCGATGGCTACTAATGGAACTTCTTTATTACACAGCCAGGGAAGTGTAGAGAATTGCTCTGCTAAATAATGTCGCAATTCTTTTAATTCAGCTTCTGTCGGTATCGGTTTTGAGAAGAACTCTTTCAATGTCAACGCACCGAACGGGAAACTGTGCGCTTCGATTAATTCGCGATCTTCAAAATATGTCACCTCTGTACTGCCACCACCGATATCAACTGTAATACCAGTAGTAACTGAGGTAGAATTCACCACTGCCAAATAGCCATAATAGGCTTCTTCTTTTTCAGTTAGAATACGAAGTGTCATCCCGGTTTTGGCTTCCGCCTGCTGGACGATTTCTTCTTTATTGTCAGCCTGTCTGATTGTCGCGGTTGCAACACAGACAACTTCCTGCAGATGATAGGTTGCTAACACATCTTGAAAGCTCTGTAATGTCGATACCAAACGGTCAATTCCGGATTGTGTCAGTGTATTGTCATCATTTAAGAAAGTCCTAAGTCTGGCAACGGCTTTTACATTTTCCACTTCTTTTAACTTACCGCCTTTTTCCCTTAAATAAATGACAAGTCGCATCGTATTTGATCCGATATCAATAATGGCATAGTATTGTTTCTTCATTTTATCACCCTGTATTGGTTGTAGATTTTGCTACATTATACCATAATAGAATGATGAATCTGAATATTAAAAATTGAGAGGATACTATATATGTGGCAAGAAGAAATAGCATTAACGATGCCTTATGATTTTGATTATCTCTTGTTCCGGATGGACATGGATAATCTTAATTATGTTGATATGGAAAATCGTCGCGTATTTGTGCCGATTCGGATCGAAGAAGAAAAACATGTGGTGACGGTAACAGCAACTGGCACCACACAAGCCCCGTCCTTTCTTACCGAAGGACAGCTTGTACAGAGAAAAGATGAACTGATTGCCAGGATTGCTGCAATTTTTGCTTGGGATCAGGATTTAAATAAAATTGGTCAATTCTTTGCAGAAACAGATCTGGCTGATTTGTTTGATCAATATCCGGCGACACCTTTAATCAGAGAGTTTGATCCTTTTAGCAATCTAGTAAAAACAATCATCCATCAGCAATTAAACATGTCCTTCGCGCAAGTTCTGACATTGCGATTCGTCACCACTTATGGCGAAAAAGTCGATGATGTGTGGTTTTATCCTGCACCAAATCAAGTGGCAAAGATTCCTTATCAAGAGCTGCAAGACATGCAATTTAGCCGTCGTAAGGCAGAATATGTGATTGATACTGCTCAGAAAATAGTTGATGGCGAATTAGATCTTTATTCCTTTTATGACAAGACAGATCAAGAAGTCATGAAGGAATTAGTGAAAATTCGCGGTATTGGTGCATGGACTGCCCAAAACTGGCTGATGTTCTCGCTGGGAAGACAGGACCACTTTCCATCAAGTGACATCGGCATTCAGAACGCACTCAAACAATACTTCGGACTTGATAAGAAACCGTCAGCACAGCAATTAGAGGAATGGAATCAATTCTGGGAACCGTACCGCTCTTATGCTGCGATGACCTTATGGCGAAGTATTGAAGAGCCTTAAGATGGAATATTAACCATCAATTGTTTGTACGTATTCGCTTGTTCTTTGTCGCCTTTTGCTGCATAACTCTTGTAGAGATATTGAATAGGTGCCGGATCGTTTGGTGATAATTCCATCTCCCATTCAAAACAGGCGATAGCTTTATCATATTGCTCCAAGTCAAAATAGATTTCACCTAAGGCAAATTGCTGGTCTGGATTATCCGATAATTGTTCCATTTTTTTCAGCTTCTTAATTATCGGAAGCTCTGTCGTATCCAAGTAATGCAATATTTCAGTAAGTGAGAGAACAGGTAGCAACTTTTTGATCGTATGCTGTAATACCTTTTCTAATTGAACGGCATCGTCCTGATACACCGCCAGAATTTTTGCAAGTACTTGTTGGTAAAGGGGGGCGAGCTCCTCGGAAGACACTTTTTGCATAGCTGTTTCGAAAAGTGTCCGATCAGGTTGATTCTGTTCTTTTAGGTAAAAACGTAAAATCGAGGAATATCCACCGAGTTCCATCAGTTTTGAGATGATGTCATCCGGTTTTTGGTAGTGATCAAGCATTTTCTCCCAGAATAGAATCTGATCAGACTTGTTAAGCAATCTCTCCGTTAACGTTGCCACTGATGTGATGGATGTTAAGGCGGAACGAGCAACAAAATATAAGTACAACTGATCAAATTGACGATTATCTATATCGTATTGTCGTAATAGCGAATTTATGATGGATTTAGGGTAATTTTGGTCAAAAAACATGGATTCCAAGTAGAGGGGATCAGACCACTTTTCTGTCAGTCTGTCAATGTTGCGATACATGTCGCTGTATTTCTGAAAGTCAAAGTGATGGAGCATATCCTTGGCAAACGTATCATTCGGGCGGATAAGAACATAATTGACAAGTAACCGGTAAGCTTTCATGAGTGAACCATTACGTCGATGGTTATAAAAGGCTTTTTTGCATTGTGCCTGAATTTTTTTCTCATCGATAAAATTATCAAACATCGCAAGAATATAGAGCATTTCTGTTTCATTATATTTGTCATTAAGCTTTTGAAACATGTGATTGTTAGAAGTAAGTCGATATACTTCGTCTTTGGAAAGTAATGCTTTCGTAAGTGGGTGATTATTATCGAATGAGTGGCCGTTTTTGAGTGCTTGTTTTAGAAAGGATGTCAGACGTATCTCGGTCGTTTTTTTTGCGTTAATGTAGCGGTCTTTATAGAAAAATAAGAAGTATGTTTGCTTGTTTGTCAGTTGAACTTCTATGAGTTTTGCCTGGCGATAGACCCACATATTTGCAACAGTAGCGGGTGTTGTTTTTTTGTGATGCATAAGCTGGATAGTTGTCATATTCGAAACAACTCCTTTTTCCCTGGTTACTTATAGTGTAGCACAAATACTTACGGACGGAAAGTTGATCGCTTTGTAAATTTTATGTAATGTTTCTTGCGAATACCGGGAAAATGGCGGGTTGTGTGGTATGCTAGATTAAAAGTTTACTAGGGGGATATCTGTGCTAAAAGAATTAATGTGGTCGCTGGCTTTAGCATTGTTGTTGATTTTTATTCCTTTTAGTGTCGCGATGTAATAATAGAGAACGGAATAGATAAAAAGTGTGACTTCAATCAGTAGGGGTTTTGACTCCCACTGATTGCTAGCGAAACGTATCAGGAAGTTATTCTCCCCACTTAGCTTCTTAATTTATCGCTCTCGATTCTTGATGTGGGGGTATTACGGACGGTTATCGCCGTGATAAATGAAACCCCGGATTTGCTTTGGATAAGCGAATCCGGGGTTTTTCCTGTTGTTAAAAAGATAGGATTATTTAAAAGTATGGTTTGCGGATTATATAAAGTGGAATTGTAAGATTAAATGGAGATGTTGAAATGTGTGATACCCGTATCATCACTTATAAATATTTTTGAGCAAAGATCTTGAAAGTCAAAGAAGGTCAGATTATAATAGGAGATAAGAAAGGTCAAATATAGTCAAAGTCAAATTTGATCTTTTCACTAATTGAAGGAGGAATGACAAATGAAATGTCAACATTGTGGAACTCGCGAAGCAACGATTAATGTGAACCTTCGATTTAATAATCAAACAGAATCTCTACATGTATGCGAAACATGCTTTAACGATATAAAAAACCAAATGAATCAACCTTCAGGAATGTTCGGTGGACAAGATTTCAGCGACATCTTTAACGGAGCAGCAAATGGTTCAGGTCAAGCACAGACCCACACCCATAAGAAACAGGGTGGGAAAGGTAACGGCTTACTAGATCAGTTAGGTAAAAACTTAACAGACGCAGCTAGAGCTGGCTTGATTGATCCGGTCATCGGCCGTGATAGGGAAGTGAAACGCGTCATTGAAACATTGAACCGCCGCAATAAGAACAATCCCGTGTTGATTGGGGAACCAGGTGTCGGTAAAACAGCTATAGCAGAAGGACTGGCGTTGAAAGCAACCGAAGGAAATGTTCCTTCTAAATTGCTAGATAAAGAAATTTATATATTAGATGTAGCATCACTGGTTGCAAATACCGGAGTTCGTGGTCAATTCGAAGAACGTATGAAACAATTAGTCTCCGAATTGCAAGAGCGTCAAAATGTTATTCTTTTCGTAGATGAGGTTCACCTCCTCGTTGGCGCCGGAACAGCAGAAGGCTCTCAAATGGATGCCGGAAACATTCTGAAACCCGCACTTGCACGTGGTGAACTACAATTAATTGGTGCAACCACGTTGAAAGAGTATCGTCAGATTGAAAAAGACGCTGCATTAGAACGACGTTTCCAGCCAATCATGGTGAAAGAACCAACCTTAGCTGAAGCGGAACAAATCTTGCAGGGCTTAAGAGATCGCTATGAGAAGTTTCATAAAGTAAGCTATTCTGATGAAGTACTTCGAGCAGCGGTTAACTTATCGAAACGGTATATTCAAGATCGATTCCTTCCAGATAAGGCAATTGATTTAATTGATGAAGCAGGTGCCAGACTGAATCTGGATGTAAGCGAATCAGATGATGAGGCAATTCAAAAACGTTTAGACGAAATTGCCAAAGAAAAAACAGAAGCAGCTGAAAGAGAAGATTATGAGCGTGCTGCCAACCTGCGCCACCAGGAAATTAAGCTTGAGAAAAAATTAACAGAGACAAAAGAGGCTCCAAAAGCGGAAGTAACAGTAGAAGAAATTCAATTAATCATTGAAGAGAAAACGGGTATTCCTGTTCGAAAAATTCAATCCGACGAACAGTCCAAGATGAAGCACTTAGCAACTAACTTAGGTGAAAAAGTAATTGGACAAGAAGTAGCGGTTGAGAAAGTAGCCAAAGCTGTTCGCCGTAGTCGTGCTGGCTTAAAATCTAAACATCGTCCAATTGGTTCTTTCCTTTTCGTAGGACCTACAGGTGTTGGTAAAACAGAGTTGACAAAAGCACTTGCTGAAGAATTGTTTGGTACGAAAGAGGCGATGATTCGTCTTGACATGAGTGAGTACATGGAGAAACACACGGTTTCCAAAATCATTGGTTCACCACCAGGCTATGTCGGTCATGAAGAAGCAGGACAATTAACAGAAAAAGTTCGCCGTAATCCGTACAGCTTGATTTTATTAGATGAAATCGAAAAAGCTCACCCGGATGTACAGCACATGTTCCTGCAAATCATGGAAGACGGTCAATTAACTGACAGTCATGGCAGAACCGTCAGCTTTAAAGATGCCGTGATTATTATGACAAGTAATGCTGGAACAGGCACGAAGAATATTACTGTTGGCTTTAACAGTGATAATAATGAAGCAGTCTCCACATTGGAAAACTTAGGTTCATACTTCAAACCAGAATTCTTGAACCGTTTTGATGCGATCATTCCGTTCAACGAATTGACGCAGGATAACTTACTGAAGATTGTAGACTTGATGATCAAAGAACTTACCGAACAATTAGAAGAAGCCGAGCTTGAGGTTACCGTCAGCGAAGATGCCAAGAAATTCCTGGCTGACAAAGGATACGATCCACGATTCGGTGCACGTCCGCTTCGCCGCGTGATCCAGGACAAAGTCGAGGATGGCATTACTGATGTTGTATTAGAAGAAGAGGATGTTACAAAAGTAGAGATTGTATATGAGAACGAAGATATCGTTGTACGAAAAAGCACTAGCTGATCAGCTAGTGCTTTTTCCATATAATGCTGAAGTGGCCATAAAAATAGTGAAAGTGGCCATAAAAATTTAACAGACAAATAAATAAGCACGAATGGCAGTTTTTTAACGAACCATTCGTACTTGTTTGGAATATTGTTTTATCATATGAAAGATTTGTCCATTTCATTACTAAAACATGAGACGAAATGTTAAAATGATGCAAGTGAAAAGGTTTGGGTTTTTTCTTTTTGGGTTTTTCATTGAATGATCCTCCTTCATTTTGTTTTGGCAAATCAAATAATTATCTGAACATCAATTTGAAAGTCAAGACAACACAAGTAAAGATATTCGGATTCTGCATCCGTTTACGATTCAATGGAATACCCTCCTCTTGTTTGATTTAAGTTAATAAGAGAATAACATGTATTTTCAATGCATCAAATAGAGTTGTCAGATATAGTAACAGACTTTCTGCTCACATGATTTCTTATGTGGTATGGTATACTAAACAAAACGGTTGTCCGTAAAAAATATTATAAGGGGGGCTTTATCCATGATTAAACAGCTCAACGAATATGACCGCTTAAAACAGGTCATTGTCTGCCCACCTCAATACATGGAAATTAAAAAGATTATAAATGAGACACAGAAATTTTATGAGGACGAGAACATTGACATTCCGATTGCGTTGAAGCAGCATCAGCATTTTATCGATACATTAAGAAAGCATCAGGTAAACGTGCTAGAGTTGCCTGCAGATCCAAATCTCAACGAACAGGTTTTTACTAGAGATATTGGATTTACCATTGGAGATACTTTATATACAGCAGAAATGAGCCGTGATATTCGCAAGGCGGAGGTTAACACGCTGCAACGAGTATTAGACGAGCATCAGATCCCGTACAGCACTGCGATGGGTGGATCGATTGAAGGTGGCGATGTTGTCGTAGCGGGGGATCTTGTCTGGGTTGGAGTAAGTAAACGAACCGAAGAAAGTGCGATTGCAGAATTGCAAAAACGTTTGCCAGACAGACAAGTAATCCCATTACCAATTCGAGAAGATATTCTTCATCTTGATTGCTGTTTCAATCTTGTCAGCGAAACAACTGGCCTAATCTATCCGCAAGCATTCAGTAAGGAGGATCTGTCGAAGTTACGTCAGCATTACGATTTAATTGAGGTTTCGGAGGAAGAACAATTTTCATTAGGGACCAATGTATTCTCAATTGGAGAGTATAAGGTAATTTCTCTGCCGGTAAACAAGCAGGTCAATCAAAACCTGACAGATAAAGGATTCGTTGTAATCGAAGTGGATTTTTCTGAAATTATTAAATCCGGAGGTTCCTTTCGCTGCTGTACGTTTCCAATTGAACGAGGATAAGCATGCCTTAACAGGTGTGCTTTTTTTCTGAAACCAAATGTATGCTCGAACGTATCTATAGAAGGAGGTGATCAGCATGGATTTTTTACCTGTTATCGCACCATTAGCTGTGATTCAATTTCTGTTAATGATTATTGCCATTATTTCGTTAGTAAAAGCAGATCATACCAATGGTCCGAAAGCTATGTGGGCGGTTATTATTATATTGATTGGATTCATTGGGCCAGTACTTTATTTCATTATTGGAAGGAGACAATATTAAATGGCTGTGATGGAAGTGCAGCAACTCAAGAAATCCTTTAAAGGCAAGCAAGTTGTGAAAGGGATTGATTTTCAACTTGATACAGGAAAATGTGTCGCATTACTCGGTCCAAATGGTGCGGGAAAAACAACGACACTTAAGGTGCTCTCAGGGCTGTTGAAACCAACTGCTGGCTCGATTCGTTTTCCTGGTTCGGAACAGTATGATATTCGCAGCTATATTGGCTACCTTCCGCAATATCCTGTCTTTCATCCATGGATGTCAGGGAAAGAGTTTTTAGTATATGTTGGTCGTTTAGCGAACTTAACGAAGAAAGAAGCAGAACAAAGAGCTCTGCAACTGCTTGAAAAAGTAGGGATGGAAGAATCAGCGAATCATCGTATTGGTAAATACTCGGGCGGAATGAAGCAGCGGCTTGGCATTGCCCAAGCGATGATTCACAAGCCGCAAATGCTGATGCTCGATGAGCCGGTATCGTCTCTTGACCCAATCGGACGTCGGGAAATTTTGACGTTGATGGAAGAATTGAAAGAGCAAACTACCATTTTGTTCTCCACACATATTCTAGGAGATGCTGAAGAAATATGTGATGATGTGTTGATGATGCACGATGGTGAGATTGTCTTGTCGGGTTCGATTGCTTCGTTACGTGCAGAACATCAAAGCACGAAATTAGAGTTGGCGTTTCAAGGTAATCATGCTGCATATGCAGAGAAGCTAAAGCAATTAGCGGTAGTGGAGCAGATTCAGGAACAGAAGGGTGAAATTCATCTAACTGTCAGCAATGTCGAACATGCCCGCAAAGAAATACTATCATATGTAGTGGCAGAAAATTGGCCAATCGAAAAGCTCGCTTTTAGTAAAACCACATTAGAAGATCTATTTATGAAAGTGGTGAAGCAGTAATGCAATGGATCACGATTTTTCAAAAAGAAGTAATCGAAGACTGGCGCAATTATAAATGGATTTGGGTACCTCTTGTCTTTATGATGTTATGTGTGATGGATCCACTAACTACGTATTATATGCCGGTTATCCTGGATTCGGTAGGTGGATTACCAGAGGGAACAATTATCCCTGCACCAGATTTGCAAGCAGGAGAAGCCATCATGCTAAGTTTAGCAGAACTCAGCAGTCTGGGTGTATTAGTCGTAGTCGCAATATCGATGGCAGTCATTGCAGGGGAACGAAAAAGCGGCGTAGCTCAATTAGTCTTAGTTAAACCGGTGCGCTATCTGACGTATATAACGGCAAAATGGGCCGCTAAACTATTATTGGTATTCACCTCATTTCTATTAGGAATGCTTATAAGCTGGTATTACGTCTATTTATTATTTGGTGATCTTGCTGTTACTGAATTTGTCGGACTCTTTTTCTTTTATTTTATTTGGCTGATCTTTGTTGTATCACTAACGATTTTTTATAATACAGTGGTTACTAATTCTGGATTGGTATTAACATTAACAGTCGCTACAATCATGCTGATGTCAGGATTTAATCAAATTTTCTCGCATCAATTACCATGGTTCCCGAACAGCATCAGTCAGCACATTAGTACCTTTTTGTCAGAAGGAACAGTACCAGAGTCGTTGTGGGGAGGAGCAAGTGTTACGCTATTACTCGCTGTTCTGTTAATCGTTTTATCAAACTTGATACTGCAAAGAAAAGAAATCGCCGAGTAAAAAAAAGCTTGACGAATTGCTTCATTTTTCTAATAATAGAGGTAGTGAATATCGGGGCATTAGCTCAGCTGGGAGAGCATCGTGCTGGCAGCGCGAGGGTCAGCGGTTCGAGCCCGCTATGCTCCATATAGTAAAAGAAAGAGGCTAAAGTTGTTAATTAGCCTCTTTTTTGAGTTAACAGAATAATATTATTTTTTCTTTTCCAGCACCCGTCGAGTAATACTTGTAACTGTACTCCTGGGGAAAAGTCTGGGGGAGTGTGATAATAACCAATTTTGAAAACCAGGAATGACATATTTTTTTCGCTTCATCATAGCTTTATATCCAATTGCTGCTACCTTCTGTGGATCCATCGTTTCCTCTTTTTTAGACACTTTTTGTTTCTCCATCTTAGCATTTTTAAAGAAATCTGTAGTTGTAGCACCGGGGCATAAAGCTGTAACACTAACATTACTACCTTCTAATTCAGTTGCAACAGCCTCTGTTAAATATAGCACGAATGCTTTAGATGCAGAGTAATTTGCGCTTAGTGGGCAAGGATAAAATGAAGTTGTTGAGCCAATATTAAGAATGCGTCCGCTATCTTTGTTAACCATATCTTTGAGGAAAAGCATCATGAGATGGGAAACACTATGAACATTTAAATGTATCATGTCAATCTCGCTTTGAATAGATTGTTCATGAAGCATCCCAAATGAGCCTCGTCCGGCATTATTGATCAAAACATCAATTTCAATTGAACGTTCCTTTAGATGGTTGTATAACATATCAGGGCCATTACTTTTTGCTAAGTCAACAGTTACAAATAGAGTATCAACCTGATAGGTTTGCTGTAAATAATTAGCTGTTTCTTGCAACTTTTCTCCATTTCGTGATGCTAGAATTATTCGATATTGCTTCTTTGCAAATAATTTGGCAAATTCGTAACCAATTCCGCTTGAACCACCTGTTATGAGAACGGTATTCATTCCAATCTCCTCCATTATTTAAAATATCTCAACCAAACAACTAAACATTTAATTATATGGATATATATAATGTAAAATTAGCAAGTTTCCTCATTTAGGAGTTTTGCACGCCATTATTTTCTCGGTGGTATTTAAAAAAGCTTTAAGCAGTGGTACAGCATCTTCGATATGAAGAGAATAGAAAATTTCTGTGCCTTTTTTATTTGCGTTCACTAAATTAGCTTGACGTAATATCTTTAGATGATGAGAGATGGCAGAGCGTGACATCGATGAATGTTCTAGTATTTGACCGACGTTTAGTTTCTCGTGTTTCGTTAGGAGCATGATAATGTCCTGTCTAATGGGGTCAGCCAATGCAAGAAATATTTCGCTACAATCTCTTAATTGTTGGTGTACTTTTAGTTCCAATTGAGTAGTATGTGAAGGTTTCATTAAATCGTCTCCTGTTCAATTAAATAACTAATTATTTAGTTGTTTATTTCAAGGTAATAGAAATTAAACAAAATGTCAAGTTTTTATAGTAAATAAGAAGGCTAAGCATGAAGTAAAAGTATGCTTAGCCAAATTAATCTGTTTCCTGTTTTTATCCATTTTTCCTTTTTTGACATTCTGGATGATTACAGTAAGAATAATAAGTCGTCACCTTCTGTGTTGGTAATGCATCAATCGAACTTCCGCAATTTGAACAAATCACAATCCCCATTGCCAATCCTTTTTTTGTAGAGTTCATACTTAATGTCCTCCTTTTGGTGATCATTCATTTCTTATATATAATATACATTATTTAATTAATTAATGCAACATATATATTAAATAATGTGCATTAAATAATTAAATCGCTGAAATAAGATGATTTTGTATTAAGACAGTGAAAAAATGGGAAAACGAATAACAAGATAGAAACATAACATACTAGCATAGAGAAAGTAGGTGGATGAATGAAAATTGGTGTACCGAAGGAAATTAAAAGTAATGAAAATCGTGTCGCAATGACTCCTGCAGGCGTGATGATGCTGACGCAAGCAGGTCATAAAGTTAAGGTGGAGAGTGGAGCAGGGAACGGTAGTGGAATAAGTGATCAAGTCTATAAAGATGCTGGTGCCATTATTGTTCCTTCTCCTGATGAAGCCTGGGCGCAGGAGTTAGTGGTCAAAGTGAAAGAACCGCAGCCATCTGAATTTTCTTTGTTTCGAAAAGATCAACTTCTTTTTACGTATATGCACTTAGCTGCCGAAAAAGAAGTAGCAGATGCATTAATTCAGGCAGAAACAACCGGAATCGCATATGAAACAGTACAGGGTAAATATGGTGACTTGCCGTTGCTTACACCTATGAGTGAAATTGCGGGGCGGATGTCGATCCAATCTGGTGTTCATTTTCTCGAAAAAACACATGGCGGTAAAGGGGTTTTAGCAAGTGGTGTACCAGGAGTATCGCCTGCCAATGTTGTTATTGTTGGTGGTGGCATTGTTGGAACTAATGCAGCAAAGATGGCAATCGGCTTAGGTGCTAATGTGACGATATTAGATATTAATATTCAGCGATTACGAGAATTAGAGGATTTATTTCAAGGGAAAATTCGCACACTTGCATCGAATAAATATAACCTAATGGAAAAAGTGAAAAAAGCTGATTTAGTAGTAGGGGCCGTGTTGATTCCAGGTGCAAAAGCTCCAAAGCTTGTAACAGAGGAAATGATTCAATCGATGGAACCAGGCTCTGTTGTCGTTGATGTAGCAGTCGATCAAGGCGGATCGATCGAAACTGTTGATCGCGTCACCACTCATCAGGACCCTGTGTATGTAAAGCATGGCATCCTTCATTACGCGGTTGCGAATATTCCAGGTGCAGTATCACGGACGGCGACCTACTCACTGACGAATATGACCGCTCCTTATGTGTTGCGTCTCGCTAATCAAGGATTTGAAAAAACAATGCAAAGTGATCCGAATTTTGCTCGGGGCATTAATACTTATAAGGGAAAGGTTGTTCACGAGGCAGTAGCAAATGCGCTCGGATATCCGTATGCAGATTTTTTAAGCTTGTAAAACAATGGCGCTTGGGTGTTATTATCCTAAGCGCATTTCTATTGTAGCTACCAGGGACAAGTTACTTCGTGTAAAAGTGGATGATCAGGGACCCCATTCGATCAAAAACAAGAATCTGAAACAGAGTAATGAACGAAAGAGGATCACATTCGACCAAAAGCAAGAATCTGAAGCAAAGTTATGAACGAAAGCATGCCACATTCGAACAAAAGAGCATCCAAAAGACAGTACTGTAATCGAATAAGATCATAAAAAAGCTGGGATATACTGTCCCAGCCTTAAGTGGTATTATTCAAAAACAGCAAGCTCTTCTTCAATTGCTACGCGGATCTTATCCAACGTTTCCTCTGGGGTTTTACCATGGATTCTGCGGTTATTTACCAGTGTATATGGTTTGAGCCGGCACAAACCACAGAAGCTCAAGCAGTCGCTGATCAAGACGGCTACCTCAGGATATTCGGATTCGATCAATGTTTCTATATCAAATGTATTCATTAAATTACTATCACAAATTTCTACGACAACGATTCCCATACTATCACCTTCCATCTAAATCAGTCTTTTGTTACAACAGATTTACAGAGAATCATGTTATAAACTAACGCTTGAAACGTGCTTTGTCAATAGTTAAGCTTGGGCAAAAAGAGGCAACACTATACGAAAACTAAAAACAATGGTACTAGAAAGGAAACGAAAACAGCACTAATCGTCATGGACAATGCACTGACAGATCCCTCAAGCTCTCCTAATTCCAATGCTTTCGAGGTACCAATCGCATGAGAAGCTGTACCGATACCTATTCCTCTTGCTACCGGGTGGGTAACTCGGCAAATCTTCAAAATCAAAGGACCGAACATCGCACCACTGATACCGGCAATCATGACGAAAACAGCTGCCAAAGCTAAATTGCCATGAGCAGTTTCTGTAATACTCAGTGCAACAGGTGTGGTGACAGATTTAGCCGCCACTGTGTAAATAATGATATTTTCAAATCCGAGCAGTTTGACACCGATTATCCCGGTTAACACACCTACCACTGATCCAGCAAACACACCAGTCAGAATCGTTCGGGCATATCGTTTAATTAGCTCAAGCTGTCGATACAGCGGTAAAGCCAAGGCAACTACGACAGGTCCAAGAAACTGGTCAATCCATTTGCCGCCATTCCAATAATCGGAGTATGAAAAGTCTGTAGTTACTAATAAAAGGACAAAAAATACGGATGTCAAAAAGATTGGCAATGTAAACGGACTTGGAATTTTCTTATATACCAGTTTGGTGATCGCGAATACAAGTATCGTTGCCAGGAAAAAGCAAGCACCAGTTACCATATTATTCATTGGTATCAGCTTCTTTCTTTAAAAGTAACGAGGTGAAGAGACTGCTGATCGAAACCACTAAAAAAGTGCTAAGCATTATGAGCGGAATCAGCAGACTACCTTTTCCAGCAAAGAAGTGCAGATGTTCGACAACACCAACGGTTACAGGAACAAAAAAGATCGGCATATCTTTCATGATGAAGTCGATGCCGTCTTCGATCCAAGCTACTTTAATTAGTTTAGTTGTAAGCAGAACAAAAAAGAGCAGCATGCCGATGATGCTACCCGGGACAAAGAGTGAGAACTCCTCCTGGATCCATTCACCTATATAAGAAAAAATAAATAACACACTTATTTGTAATACAATTCGAATATACTTCATGTTACATCCTCCGCTATTTATCATACGCCTAACCGGAAGTAGTGCGCAACCCCTTTGTAGAGTATACACAGGTTTATCCACACAACAAAACTGTAAAACATAAATAAAATCAGACTTATACACAGTATCCACATTTTATCTCACGGAAACCATCTGTATAACTGCCCTTATCAAAACAAGATCCACAAGCCTTATGCACATTGTGCACAGGTTTGTGGATAACTGTTCATATGGCTTCTTCGTTTTCTTTGGCAGATTCTAAATGGGAGAAGTATGTTTCTTTTCTAATGACATATAAGTCATAAACAGGTTCTTCCTGATCACTGTTTATTTTTGCAAAAACCTCATCATATACTTCATTTCCATGCATGACATATGGAATCTTTAAGATCGCTTTTAACGAACGCGTATTGGTACGGCGGATCTTAATGAAAATAGCATCGATCGGATGATGGCAAAACAGTTCATTAAAGAATGCATCTTTAGCTAATTTGTTATAGCCTTTGCCGAAATAGGGCTGACCGATCCATGTAGCCAGAAATCCTGCATTATTTTCGATATCAAATAAATTAATGGTCCCGATTGGATTATAATATTCATCCATAATCGTACGTGAAATTAAATCACCGTTTTCTTCAGCCTCTATGGTTTGTTTCGTTAAAAAGTAAAATTCATCACTGGAATATGCTTTGTGTCGAACATATGGAAATACTTCAGGATGTGACATTAATTCGTATAGAACTGGTGCGTCCTGAACATCTCGTTTTTTGAGCATAAAAAACCCCTCCTTCATTACCTTGGAGGGTGGACAAAGAAGACAGAATTGTAGCGCATGATAGTGTCTTTACCACCCTCGAATTTTTATCAAAATTTAAACAAAAATTCGGGGTGGGAATCGAACCCACTAGAACCAGTTCTAACTGGTGGCGCACCATTTGCCTTCCCTATATAAACGTCGCAACAAAAATACTTGCTCATTTCTCTCCTTATATTACACAATAAAGCTAGTAATTGTAAATAGGTAAATGCAAAATAATACGAAAAAATATTGAGTAAAATGAAGGAATATTAAGAAAACTTCATTATTAATTAATGAAAACGTCATAAATGGATGAAAATGCCGATAAAACGCTGTTATTCATAGATTTCTTTCAAAGCTGTCTCGATGGTTGGGTAATGAAAGTCATAGCCAAAATCCAACGCCTTCTCTGGAATTACCTTCTGCCCATCGACTACGAGAATGCTCATATCTCCTAAAACAGTTTGCAATAAAAACTTTGGTGTCGGAAACCAATTTGGCCGACTTAACACGCTGGCGAGTGTTCGAGCTAATTGCTTATTCTGGACAGGCTGCGGTGCTGTTAAATGGAATGATTTATTTACTTTCTTATTGTCCATTGCGAAGCGAATTAAACCAACGACATCATCAATATGAATCCAGGAAACCCATTGCCTTCCGGAGCCGATTTTTCCTCCGATAAATAAGCGGAAGGGCATGGCCATTAATGGCAGGGCACCCTCTTTACCGAGAATGACGCCAAGTCTTGCGATCACTGTTCGTACACCATATGATCGTGCCTCAATTGCAGTTTGCTCCCAAGCTTGGGTAACTTCAGCCAAGAAATCGTGCCCTTTTTCTTCAGAGAATTCAGTAAAGGTTTGCTCTTGTGATGTGCCGAAATAGCCGACTGCTGAAGCATTAATAAGTACTTCTGGCTTTGTATTCATCTTCTTGATTAAATCGATTAACGCATACGTCGCATTAATTCTGCTTTGAAAGATTTTATCTTTTTTTGTTTTGGTCCAGTATCCGAACAAGGAATCTCCTGCAAGATTGACGATGACATCAATAGCAGGGAGCTGCTTTTCAGGTTGATATTCCTCATTCAGCCAGCCTACATAAGTTACCTTTTTCTGATTGTGATGTTGATCAGGATTTCTTGTTAATATATAAACATTATCTCCATTATTCGTCAAAGCACTTGTCAGATTTTTTCCTACATAACCTGATCCACCTGCTATAGCGATATTCATAAATGCTAACCCCCTGTTATAATTTGTAGAACAAATGTTTGTGTGATAGAATGGCATAAAGAGGTGATCATATTGCCCGAAATAGCTAAAATCACAACGCAAAAGAAAGCGAAGGACCGATATAATATTTTTCTTAAAGAACATGAGAAAGAATATTATGGATTTAGTGTAAATGAGGATTTGCTGATTACGTTCCATCTACATAAAGGACAGATGTTAACACCTGATATGATTACGCAAATCCAGGAAAAAGATTCTTCCTATAAGGCATATACCCTTTCTGTCAGGTATTTAAGTTACAGAATGCGATCTGAGCAAGAAATTATTGATTATCTGATTCGGAAAGAAGTTGATGAACAATACATCGGCGAGGTAACAACCCGTTTGAAACGGGAAGGACTAATTGATGATCTTGTTTTTGCTGAAGCATTGGTCAGGACACGTATGGAAACCTCGACGAAAGGTCCTCTCCTGGTGAAGAAAGAATTGGCAGACAAAGGTGTAAGTGCTGATCTAACAACACAAGCATTATCCCTTTATACGTTTGATAAGCAATTTAGCAAAGTAGAGAAATTAATAAATAAGAAATTGTCCGCATCAAGCAAAAAATCATATCAGCAACAGCTGGACAGCGCCAAACAAACAGCTATCCAGAAAGGCTTCGGTTTTGATGTAATTTCCGAGGTGATCGGCCAGATCAATTCAACTCGTGATGAAGAAGAGGAATACAATGCTATTGTATTTCAAGGTGAAAAGTTGGTGACAAAATTTCAAAAGAAAGAATCCGGTCAGGGATGGAAGCTTAAGGTAAAAGCAGCTCTCTTCCGAAAAGGATTCCCGGCGGATTTAATTGACCGCTTTTTAGATGAATATGCAGAAGAGCACTAATTATTTAGTGCTCACGTTTTGCTGGACATATGCAATTGCTTCATGAACATCTTCGACAACATGTGCTGCTTTATTTCGTACTGCTTCAGGAGCGGTACTCATCGCAAAGCTGTTCGGTGTCATCTCAAACATCGGAATATCATTAAAAGAATCTCCAATTACTGCAATTTCATCAGGTTTAATCGCCAGATAATCTGCTAATGCAAGTAATCCCACTGCTTTACTAACACCTTTCGGTACTATATCTACACAGCGCGGATCAGATAAATAACTCTCACAGACTGCATGAAACTTCTCATGAATATCCGCTTGAAATGCTACGATATCTTTTTGATCACCTAAAAGCATATATTTACTTGGTAAGAAATTTTCCTGGTATTCATTAGCAAAATCAACACCTTCGACGAGAGGAAAGTAAAGAATTTGTTCCATTGCCTCGATCTCGGGCGTTTTAATAGAGATGTATGCCTCATCGACAGTTGTAATACAAAATGGATTAGGGAATTGACTGATCGCGTGATGCAGGGCACTGCTAGTTTCAATATCAAATGTATTGGCTAGTATTTTTTCGTTGCTCTTCGTATCGACAAAGGCACCGTTTTGACTGATACGATGCGCATCAGTAGTGATTTCTTCACAAACTTTAAGAATATCACGGTCCATTCGTCCGGTAGCAATGGCGAAGTCAATGTTACTTTCTTTCAAAAGCTCGATTGCTGATATATCTTCCGTTTCGATACGATTACCATGTTTTAATAATGTTCCATCAAGATCAGTTGCAAATAATTTTATCAAACAGAACCATCCTTTTTATAAGATTGCTTCTAATCACAAAAACCCCATTGATTGAAGTCTCACTTTATTATACTAGTTAATGAAGTGGAACAACAATGAAATAAAATCAGTTTACGATCTTTTTACATTTTGCCAAGTAATGATAAAATAAAAGCATCATTACAGATGGTGGTGTAATAATGGAACGTAGATATAGCACATATACAGTTGAAGAATTACGAGCTGAAGTGGCACAATTAAAAGAACAATTACAGAAGGCAGAGCAGTGGGGGAATGTCAGTGAATATGAGATTCTCCAGCGAAAAATGCAAATGGCAGCTGCCTACCTGGTGAATCCGGCTGATTTTAGAAAAGGGGAGCGCTATGAATTAGCAGGCGATCCTGGACAAACTTTTGAAATCACGTATATAAATGGCGTATTTGCCTGGGGACATCGCATTAATCTGCTTGGTCAGAGATTTGAAACAGAGGAAGCTGTCCCGTTATCCATTCTAGGAGATAAGCAGTGAAAATTAGGAGGAATTAGATGCAGGAAGAAATAAAAAGACTTGCAGCTGAATTAAATGATGTGAATCCAACATTATCCATATTAGAAGCACGCAGCTGGGTAGAGCTATTGTGGGAGGATTTCGAAACAACCAGAGCGAGAGCAGGACGGGAATACGAAGGAGTAGAAGTGACGCAGAAAATCGTCAGACACTGGATTCAGCAATATGGTGATCGCTTAGATGATTTTATGTCACGCTATCCAAAATATCAGGAAATGATATATGGAGAGAATAATACAAAGCATTAAAATATGGCTCTGCCATCAAGGGCAGAGCCAATATATTTTAGACCATATCACCAAGATTCAATTTGTTTTGCAGTTTTTCCTCGGAAAATACCCAGCCTGTATAAGAATTCATGATCTTCATATTCTCATCAATCTGAACAACGGCGACGAATGGATAGTGTCCGTCTGAACGATAGCGAAGATCAACAAACCGTACTTCATTAAAATCATCATACATATTTATTTCCCAACGGTATATTGGTGAAAAGGATAGGAAGGCTGAAACATTTTTATCCTTTAACGCAAGATTCATTAATGGATCATCCGGAATTGGAATCTGGTAAAATTTATCGTCAATTTCAATATGACCTTCTTTGATATGTCCCACAAAAAAATGCTGGTCAGTTGTAAAACAAATTCGCCAAATATTTTGTTTCGTAGTTGGAGAAGTAGCGATTTGACCAACATGATCATAATGTTCGTGTATCATTTTGACGATCTCGCGCTTGTCGATATACCGTTTAATGTAATACAATACTATAATGATATAAATCATTGGCCACGTATAACCTGGATTTGCACTCAACAGCCATGCCACAATTCCGATCACATGCAGGCCGAAAATATAAGGGTCAAACGTACTGATAAAGCCGTATGCCACCCACCTTTTTGTAAATGGCCGATATGCTTGCGTCCCGTACGCATTAAAGACATCTACGAAGACATGGAGAATGACAGCTAAGAATGTCCAAAGCCATAAATGAAGAAAATGAACGTCAGGAACGAATAAATAAATAATCGATGCAATGGCAATCCCCCAGAAGCAAACAGCAGGAATAGAATGCGTGATGCCCCGATGGTTACGAATATATGCAGCATTATTCCGTAATTTCAGCACGGTATCGAAATCTGGTGCATGAGAACCGATGATGGTTCCCACCATGATAGCGGTAAATAATGTTGGATCTTGTTGTACGGCCGGATCCAGAGTTGCGAAACCGCCTAATGCAATTCCCATTGCAATGTGTGTGCCAGTATCCATCTGTAGCTGCCCCTTTCTAGTCTTAATCAATACTGTATTATGAAGGATGAGGAATGTTTGAATTATACATCTACTATAAATATACCCCAATTTCGGGAGGATCTAATCACATGGTTTGAGAAAGAACAGCGATCGTTACCATGGAGAGAAAATCGAGATCCTTATCGAGTATGGGTTTCTGAAATCATGTTACAACAAACGAAAGTTGATACCGTTATTCCCTATTTTAAAAATTTTATCGATCATTTTCCAACGTTAACGGCATTAGCAGATGCAAATGAGCAAGAAGTCTTAAAAGCCTGGGAAGGATTAGGCTATTATTCGCGTGCTCGTAATTTGCAAACGGCTGTTAAGGAAGTGGTCGAACATTATGATGCTAAGGTACCTGACGATCCGAAGCAGTTAGGTGATTTGAAAGGCGTAGGACCTTATACGAAAGGTGCTATTTTAAGTATAGCATATGGAGTTCCAGAACCTGCCGTTGATGGTAATGTCATGCGCGTACTGTCGAGAATTTTACTAATTGAAGAAGACATTGCCAAACCAAAAACAAGAAAAACATTTGAAGCAGCGGTTAGAGAGTTGATTTCAAGTGAGAATCCATCTGCTTTTAATCAAGGACTAATGGAATTAGGTGCGCTCATTTGTACACCGAAGAATCCAAGTTGTTTACTGTGTCCGGTCCAAGAGCATTGTATTGCTTTCCGTGACGGTGTGGAACAGTCTTTACCTATAAAGAAGAAAAAAACAAAGCAATCTTTCCATACTTATTTTGCGCTAGTAGTGGAGGATGATACCGGAAAATTTATCCTGGAGCAGCGACCTGATCAAGGATTATTGGCACAGCTTTGGCAATTTCCAATGGTGAAACCTGATGAGATCGGAGAGAATCACATAGCTGCTTATGTGGAAGAGAAATTTGATGTAAAAGTGTCTGATGTCAAGAAATTAGAGACGGTGAAGCATGTTTTCTCCCATTTAACTTGGTTTTTAGAAGTGCGCTATATGCGAGTAAAAGGTAACTTGCAAGCAGCCGATGATAATATGGTTCTGGTTACAGAAGAAGAAATGGCGCCATATCCACTACCGGTTTCTCATCAAAATATTTATAAACAATTGCCTTGATATATGCTTTTCGTTAAGAAAACTTCATAAAATTAACCTCCCACCGAAAAGTAGTAATTTTTTTGGATAAAAAAATTGATGCTGGGTAACTTAATAGTCGTGGAGGTGATATTGATGGCTAAACAAAACAAACAAAACAATCCAAGCAAAACAAATGCACAAGAAGTACAGCGTCAAAATCAACAGGCAGCACAAGGTCAAGGACAATATGGTACTGAGTTTGCAAGCGAAACAAATGCACAAGAAGTACGCAAACAAAACCAAAAGTCTCAAAACAAAAAGAAATAACAATAGCAATAATGAAAACCTGATTCCCGATGCGGGAATCAGGTTTTTTTAGTCAAGAAAGTATAGAAGTGAAGCCGTGCCCACAGAACGCGGAACATATTTCCGGAGCTTTGCTAAGCAGATAAAATATATCAAAATAACCATTATGTAATACACCCTTAGCATTACATAATCCATATTACAGGTAGTTGCCAGTAGTAAAAGCGGTCAAGAGAGCATAACGCAGAGAATACCTGGTTTTTCGCCAACGGGTTTAAGATCCCCCGCCTAGGATCATAATTGAGTAAAGACGAACGGTGACTTGTGATTATCGATTGTATTATTTTCAATTGCCTATAATTATCGTTATAATGATTAGTACCATGAAATAAAAAGAAAGGAAGATACGAATGGATGGCCTTGAACCAGGAAAAAATATACAAATTCAAAGCTATAAGCATAACGGTCAGCTCCATCGTGTCTGGGATACCACTACTGTATTAAAAGGGACGAGTAATCGGGTAATAGGAGCTAATGATAAAACGCTGGTGACCGAAAGTGATGGTCGAACATGGATAACCAGGGAACCAGCCATATGTTTCTTTCATGCTAAGTATTGGTTCAATGTCATCGGTATGTTACGTGACGACGGCATCCACTATTATTGCAATATAAGCTCTCCATTTGTCTTTGAAGACGGAGCAATCAAATATATTGATTATGATCTAGATGTCAAAGTGTTTCCAGATATGACTTATACCTTATTAGATGAAGATGAGTATGAAATTCACAAAGAACAAATGAATTATCCAGAAGTTTTGGACAAAATATTATGGAACAACGTCGACAATTTAATGAATTGGATCCGACAACGAAAAGGACCATTCTCACCAGAATTTGTCGATCAATGGTATGAATTCTACTTAACATATCGTTCGTAGTAATTCATGGAATTGGGGGTTTGCATCATTGGATAGTATAAAAAGATATATGCAATATGTCTTTCCGTATAAATGGAAGATATTAATAACGATACTGATAGGGATTGTGAAATTTGGAATCCCTCTTTTAATGCCTTTAATTGTTAAGTATGTAATTGATGATATTGTCGGAGCTGAGAATATGACGTCAGATGAAAAGCTGGCACAATTATTCTGGCTGATGGGAATAGCCGGTGTCCTCTTTATTGCCTTGAGACCACCAATTGAGTATTATCGACAGTATTTGGCACAATGGACAGGAAATAAAATTTTGTATGATATTCGCGAAAAGCTGTTTGATCACATTCAGCGGCTGAGTTTACAATTCTATTCACGCTCGAAAACTGGCGAAATTATTTCCAGGGTAATAAATGATGTCGAACAGACTAAAAACTTTGTCATGACAGGTCTTATGAATATTTGGCTGGATTTAATTACAATTGTTATTGCTATCATCATTATGTTATTTATGGATGTCTGGTTAACCATCGTATCGATCGCTTTATTCCCGCTGTACGCAATTTCAGTAAAGATTTTTTATGGGAAATTACGAGACTTGACCAGAAACAGGTCGCAGGCTCTAGCTCAGGTGCAGGGCCATTTACATGAACGTGTTCAAGGAATTCCAGTGACGCGGAGCTTTGCATTAGAAGATTATGAAGAAAAGGAATTCGAGAAAAAAAATCAGAACTTCTTGCAGCGTGCAATTGATCATACGTCATGGAATGCCAAAACATTTGCCGTTATGAACACAATAACGGACGTCGCACCATTACTAGTTATAGGTTTTGCAGGGTACTTCGCTATTACAGCCAATCTAACGGTAGGTACGATTGCTGCCTTTGTTGGTTATATGGACCGTGTGTACAGTCCGCTGCGCAGATTGATCAGTTCGTCGACTGTATTAGTTCAATCAATAGCGTCAATGGATCGTGTATTTGAATTAATCGATGAAAAATATGATATTAAAGATAAACCAAATGCAACGAAATTGGAGACAGTGGATGGTACTGTTGAATTTGATCGTGTGTCCTTCCGCTACGAGGAGGACGGAGATTTAGTCTTGAATGATATTTCGCTTCAGGTTAATCAGGGCGAGACCATCGCTTTAGTCGGCATGAGTGGTGGTGGAAAGTCGACCATCATCAGTTTGATCCCGCGTTTTTATGATGTCACAGGTGGACGGATTTTAGTGGATGGTCAGGATATTAGGGATGTTCAGGCTAGATCCTTACGGGATAACATCGGCATGGTACTGCAAGATAATATCTTATTCAGTGAATCGATTGAAATGAACATCCGTATGGGGAATCCAGAAGCAACCGATGAAGAAGTAGTAGCAGCTGCGATGGCGGCAAATGCACATGGGTTCATATCTGATTTATCAGATGGTTACAAAACCCTTGTAGGAGAACGAGGGGTGAAACTGTCTGGCGGTCAAAAACAGAGAATCGCGATTGCACGTGTTTTCTTAAAAAATCCTCCATTACTAATCTTGGATGAGGCAACTTCAGCACTTGATTTAGAAAGTGAACACTTGATCCAGGAAGCATTGGAAAAGCTAGCGTCGGACAGAACAACCTTTATCGTTGCACACCGCCTGTCGACTATTACTCATGCAGACAGAATCGTACTGATCGAAAACGGTGAAATTATCGAACAAGGGACCCATCAACAATTAATACAACAACAAGGTCATTATTACAAACTTTATCAGGTACAGGAATTGGATGTATGATGAAAAAAACCGCTGTTTAAAAGAACAGCGGTTTTTTTAGAAACTAGAACAAAGTAGGAATGATCCTTCTGTTTTTTCGTTTCTTTTTGAAATTGAAATCAAGATCATCGTGAAACTTTTGGTAACTATTTAGAATGCGTTGCAGGTGTAACGTTTCTTTGTGATATTCCATTAGTCTTGCTGCCAATGGCAATAAGGCCAGACGATCCTTGTCGTCTTTTTCATAGACATCGATTAATGTCTGGACAAGGTGAGAGATATCTGGATCGGTGATATCTTCTATAGAACGAGTTGGATCTTTTTTAATTTTTCCCATCGCACTTAGCAGCAGCCGTTCGTGGGAATAAATGATTTTATCTAATTCGTCGACCAGTACATTTTGAAACTCTTTTGGAATGTTTTCTACTTTATCATCATACTGATGGAAAGCTTCCAGTGTGGCCAACGAACGTTTGGATGTATTAATCATTTGACGAAAGATAATCAGCTTTCGCATTTTCGGTAAGCGTAATTTTTTTCGATAAATACGTTCCTCACTAAACAACAGGTAGGTATTATCGATAATTCTGACTTCTGCCTGAATTCGGTCAATCTCCGTTCTTAGTGCAGGATCATCTGATAAGTGACGGGTAGAAATACGAAGCCACTGTAAGATGTCCGAAGTAACTCGATCAATTGATTTAAATAATCGAAGTTCATATTTAGGTGGTAAAAACAGCATATTAATTAAAGATGCGGACAAAATCCCAATCAAAAGAGCGGAGAAACGAAATCCGGCAAATGTAATCAGCATCATTTCGGTTGTTTCCATAACCGCCAGAACAGCTAATATTGCTAATGTGATCGTGTTTTCCGTTAAGTGGAAATACATGCAGAGCCCGATAACGATAATAATTGTTAAACCAATCACAATCGGATCATTTCCAAAGCCAAATACGACGAGCGCCCCGAAACTTACCCCAAATAAATTAGCATAAATCTGTTCCAACATCGTTTGAAAGGAACGATGAATATTTGGCTGTACGGCAAAAGCTGCCGCAATTCCTGCGTAAGTAGCTGCTGCCAGTCCAAACATTTGGGCAATATATAGTGCTACTGTAATGGCGAATCCAGTTTTTAACATTCTTGCGCCTAACTTCATAATAAATCATCCTTACAACATAATGTCAATAATTCAAGTATAGCAGTTTGTCTAATACATGTGGTAGTGAACTAACAAAAAAAACCAAGCATGAAAAAAGAATCATCCGTGAACAATAAATATAGTAATATATATCCGCTGAATGGAAGGGAAAAACGTGAAAGATAAAAAATTAGATCTGATGGCTCTTGCGTCCATACCATTAGTCATGACATTAGGAAATTCTATGTTGATCCCGATTCTTCCAATAATCGAGAAGGAAATCGGTATCAGTGCTTTTCAATCCAGTTTAATTATTACGGTATATTCAATTGTAGCTATCCTTCTCATCCCAATTGCAGGATACTTGTCCGATAAAATCGGGAGAAAAAAAGTAATTGTACCAAGCTTGATCATTACTGGGATAGGTGGTTTGATCTCTGCTTTCGCAGCCTGGAAATTGGATAACCCGTTTATCATGATTTTAATAGGCAGATTTCTACAAGGTATCGGTGCTTCCGGTGCCTTTCCGGTGGTTATCCCAACTGTCGGTGATATGTTTGATGACGAATCAGACGTCAGCGCTGGTTTGGGTTTAATCGAAACCTCTAACACATTCGGAAAAGTATTAAGCCCTATTATCGGTGCGCTATTAGCTATGTTTATTTGGTTCCTGCCATTTTTATTCATCCCGATTTTTTCAGGTATCGCCGTTGTGTTAGTGCTATTCTTCGTTAAAGCGCCAAAAGATCAGAAGCAAAAGAAGAAGCAGACTTTTAAAAAATTTTTGCAGCTCATTAAACAAGTATTTCATGATAATGGAAAATGGCTTGTGAGCACTTTTTTAATTGGTTGTATTAATATGTTTATTTTGTTTGGCTTTTTATTTCATTTTTCGTCCTTGTTAGAGAAGCAATTTGATTTGGAGGGCGTAATCAAAGGCTTGGTCCTGGCGATCCCGTTATTATTTTTATGTATTGCATCGTATGCAGCAGGGAAGAAAATAGGGGAGAATAAAGTAATGATGAAGTGGGCGATATTAATTGGAAATGCAGTCGGTGGAATTCCGCTGATCTTCATTCAAACAGATGGCTCGTTGCTTTTTCTAACTGTTCTGCTTTCTGTTGCAGGAATTGGAATTGGTATTTCATTGCCAACACTCGATGCTTTGATAACGGAAGGTATTGAAAAAGATATTCGAGGAACCGTAACATCGCTTTATAGCAGTATGCGATTTCTCGGTGTGGCAGCAGGTCCACCAATTATCGCAATCTTCATCGAAAACAAAATCGATTGGATGTACTATTTACTGGCAGGATTAAGCGCCATCGCCATTCTGATTTGTTTCTTTGCGATTAAACCAGAAAAAGAAGAAGCGAAATAAGGTTCATGTGTTAGCTTAGCTTTGGAAAGAACATTCGCATGAAGATTGAAGAAGTTCAAGCGTTAGCGTAGTTAGAAGAAGAGCAAACGCCTGAAGATAGGAGAAGTTCAAGCGTTAGCGTAGTTAAAAGAAGAGCAAACGCCTGAAGATAGGAGAAGTTCAAGTGTTAGCGTAGTTAAAAGAAGGGCAAACGCCTGAAGATAGGAGAAGTTCAAGCGTTAGCGTAGTTAAAAGAAGAGCAAACGCCTGAAGATAGGAGAAGTTCAGGCGTTAGCACAGTTAAAAGAAGAGCAAACGCTTGAAGATAGGAGAAGTTCAAGCGTTAGCGTAGTTAGAAGAAGAGCAAACGCCTGAAGATAGGAGAAGTTCAAGCGTTAGCGCAGTTAAAAGAAGAATAAACGCCTGAAGATAAGAGAAGTTCAAGTGTTAGCGTAGTTAAAAGAAGAGCAAACGCCTGAAGATAGGAGAAGTTCAGGCGTTAGCACAGTTAAATAAGAGCAAACGCTTGAAGATGCAGAAACTTCAGACGTTTGCCAATTTGCAGGCACTCCTTCCGCATGAATTGCTCACTCAACCCCTAAGTTACACATATCCTATCAACAAAAAAAGGTTCCGATCATCATGATCGGAACCTTTTCATCTTTAAGAAGCCATTTCAGCAAAAGCTTTATCAATACAAGCGATGGTCTCTTTAATATCATCTTCAGTATGAGCAATAGTCAGGAACCATGCTTCATATTTGGATGGTGCTAGGTTAATACCTTGTTGCAGCATCAATTTGAAGAACTGTCCGAATTTTTCTCCGTCGGATGCTTCTGCTTGCGCGTAATTCGTAATCGTTTCTGAACCGAAATAGAGTGTTAATGCTCCTTTTAATCGATTCACAGTAATATCGATGCCGTGCTTTTCGGCAGCGTCGAGCATTCCTTTTTCCAACATTGCGCCTAACTGGTCTAATCGATCATAGAGACCAGCTTCTTCTAAAACCTCAAGACACGCAATTCCGGCGGACATGGAAGCTGGATTACCTGCCATCGTGCCGGCTTGGTAGGCTGGGCCGAGCGGGGCTACGGTTTCCATGATTTCCTGCTTGCCGCCATATGCTCCGATCGGCAGACCGCCTCCGATAATTTTGCCAAGTGCTGTCATGTCTGGTTCGACACCGACGATTTTTTGGGCAGAGCCGTATGTGAAGCGAAAAGCGGTAATTACTTCATCATAAATAACGAGTGCACCAGCGTCGTGAGTGAGATTATTGACCTGTTGCAAGAATCCTTCAACAGGTTCGACGATACCGAAGTTACCGACGATCGGTTCAACTAGGACGGCAGCTACTTCATCGCCCCAAGTATCAAGTGCTGCTTGAAATGCCTCGATATCATTGAATGGAACGGTAATTACTTCCTGGGCGGTTGCTTTTGTCACACCAGCAGAATCAGGGTTTCCTAAAGTGGCTGGACCAGAACCCGCCTGTACCAATACTGTGTCAAAATGACCGTGATAACAGCCGGCGAATTTGATCACTTTTTCGCGATTGGTATAAGCACGTGCCACACGAACGGTAGTCATGACCGCCTCTGTACCGGAATTAACAAAACGAACTTTTTCCATAGAAGGAATGGTTGCTTTTAATTTTTGGGCAAAAATATTTTCCAGCTTTGTTGGTGTACCGTAAAGTACGCCGTTCTCCGCTGCTTTTTTAATCGCCTCGGTAATATGCGGATGGGCATGGCCAGTAATGATCGGTCCATATGCGCCAAGAAAATCGATATACTTATTGCCATCAACATCCCAAAAATACGCGCCTTCACCTCGCTCCATATAGACCGGTGTACCACCACCAACGCCTTTATACGCACGAGATGGTGAATTGACACCACCGACAATATGCTGTTGTGCTTCTTTATGTAAAGCTTCTGATTGAGTAATTTTCATGAAAAAACCTCCAAGTAAGAAAATGCACTCTCTATTATAGCATTTTCTCACTTGGAGAGGAAAACAGCTTACATCACTTGTTTAATTTTGTTAATATATAAGCCCCTGACAAAGAAAAAGTAAATGACGTATATCAACAGATAGCAGGAGATTAACAAAACGCTCGGCAGAAGAATCGATGAATCGAGCATATTTTGCAATGCCCAAAATGCAAAGCCCGCATGGACAACAGCGAATACGAACGGTGTAAAAAATAGATAGCCTACTTGGCGAGTTGCCGATTGTTTCATTTCTTTGACGGTTAAGCCAATTCGATATAAGGATTGATAACGCTGGATATCCTTGTCAAGATCCTGATACAGCTTAAAGTAAAGGATCGAACCTGCTGCCAAAAAGAATAAGACACTGATAAACAATCCGAAAAACAGGGCATAGGAGAACGAGTTTCTGAACATCAAGTATTGATCAGCAGTAGCATGTGCGATTGTGATGTCAGAATTTGCGAGCGTAAGTTTTTCCTTTATTGTCTCGGCGTTACTTGTCCAATTGTCGATAAATAACGCCACATAACGGTATTGTTCATTTGGCTCTGCAACAGTTGCGAAATCGCTAAACGTATCGTCCGGTACAACAACCGTATAAGTCGTTTGAAAGTTTGGATTGAGAATCGAATTAGTTGCTGCTTTTGCCTGTAACGTTACCTTGTTCCCTTCCGATTCGAGGGTGAGTTGATCTTGCTTAAATGGTGCATACGCCGCCATGTAATGATACTGTAACAACAAGGACTCATCCTTCCCAAGTTCTGCGACAGCTTCCCCTTGCAGCTCGGCTAATGCGCGGTAATCGGAATAAGAAAGTAAGTCAACCCAGATCTGTTCTCCGTCAATCATCGTTTGTGCCTGGGTCCGATCGACGATCAGCTTCTGAAAAGAAATATCCTCTTGCTTCAGTCCATCTGTTACCTTGGCTACCTCTTGATCCATCTTTGCGATATTCTCTTCCCCTTTACTAAGGAAGGAAGCGTCCTGTGGTAAATAAGCCGATGCTTCTGTCTCTGCACTTTGGTAGATCCCATAGATCACGCCGCTTGCAGTGAATGCTACTGCGCTTAAAATCGTTACAAAAAATAAGAGACGGGCATGATCCTTTAATTTATAACCGAGATCCGATATCGTTAACAGATTTGTTTTTTTCAGATATAATGCTTTGTTTTTCTTCAGTAGGTGAATCAATAATACCGAGAACTGAGTATACAAGAGATATGTTCCAGGAACGATCAGTGCAAGAATGATAAGCATTCGTTTGAAGATCGTGATCAAGTTGGCTGTAGCTGCTAAATAATAAGCGACGAGGACCAATGCCAGACCAATAACTGATAAAATCCAAGAGAATTTCGGTGTTTTTTTCGGACCACGTGCTCCTTTGAAAAGACTGACAATCGAATTTAATCTCAATGTCCAAACGACGAGGATCGTATTGATCTCGAACATGACAAAATATCCAGCAACCGTAAGTGCAAGAGCCTTCCATGAGATCACAAACCCAAGTGATTCCTCTAAATCAAGCAAGTTAGAAAATCCCATAATGAAAATATTAGCAAAAAGCGTCCCGACGAGAAGCCCGGAAATGATAGAAACCAGACCGATAATCGTATTTTCTAATATTAATAAGCGGTTGAGCTGCCCTTTGCCGATGCCCAATGTCATTAAAATCGCATACTCATGCTTTCGCGATTTAATAAATGCCCCTGTCGAATAGAGAACGAACAAGAATGAAAAGGCAAAAATAATGATTTCCACTGCAGTGATGCCGCGCTGTACCGTTTGCCGAAATGAATGTCCTTCCATTTCCGGATGGAACATAATGACGGCATAAACGAAAAAGACTGCCACCGAGAACATACAGCTGAAGAAGTAGCTGAGATATTGGCGGAAGTTCCGTTTGACATTATTAAACGCGAATTTTCTGAAGGTCATCTGTATCTCCTCCTAGCATCGACTGCACATTTAAGATTTCCTGGAAAAAGGCTTGCCTGCTTTCTCCTTTGACCAGTTCGTTATAGATGCGTCCATCCTTGATAAACAGAATACGCTGGCAAAAACTTGCCGCATATGGATCATGCGTTACCATCAAAGTCGTCGCTTCTTTATGCTGATGCAATTGGGACAAGGCGTTCATCACTTGCTTTGATGATTTCGAATCAAGATTCCCAGTAGGTTCATCGGCAAAAATAATCGCTGGCTCATGAATAATCGCCCGTGCAATCGCCGCCCGCTGCATTTGCCCGCCGGATACTTCAAAACTGCGATTACGCAAAATCGAATCAATCCCCAATTGCTTGGCTACTTCTGCAAGCTTCTTTTCCATCTCTTTCACTTTCCAGCCATCCAGTGTAAGGGGAAGCATAATATTTTCTTCTATTGTTAATGTATCGAGTAAATTAAAATCCTGAAAAATAAATCCCATTTCTCTGCGTCTGAATTTTGCAAGCTTCGATTTATTTAAACGGTTGATTTCTTCCCCGTTGATCGTCAGTGTCCCGGCAGATAACCGGTCAATCGTGGACAGCATATTAAGCAGTGTCGTCTTTCCGCTTCCCGAAGGGCCCATCACGCCGACAAATTCTCCTTTTTCAATCGCAAGCGAGAGGTTATCAATTGCCTTATGCTCGACTCCGCGTTTACTGCCGTATATTTTTGATATATTACTAGCCTCTAATAAACTCATCGTACGCATCCTTTCTTTATTTGATGTAGCTTCATTATATCGATTCTGTGGTGAAGGACCTATTGATTATTCTTTCAATATAAAAAAGAAATCTTACATTTTTGTAAGATTTCTTTTAGGAAAGAGGATGGGGGATGAGAGAATGCTTCAATTGGACAAAAGTTCATGCTTTGGATCGTGAACTGTTCGATAGAAGAGCCCAATCGTCCAAAAGCTCAAGTCATGAAGCATCAACTGTCCAATAGCCCGCCATCCCCATTCAACTCCTTATTAAAAACTACTACCGCCCCTCATTAAACACGACAGAGATAGTCGTCCATTCCTGGATCACTGATTGAACCAGCAGCTTATGATCCAGCGCGTCACAAATCTGTTTCGCTAAATATAATCCCATCCCGGTCGATTCGCGGACATGTCTGCCATTTTCTCCGGTGAAAAAAGGATCAAAAACACGAGTGAGATCCTGCTTGGCAATCCCGATACCATGATCCTGAACGGCTAACACAATCTGATCATTCTCTATACGCGTTCGAAAAAGAATGGTGTCATTGCTATGCTGCGAATATTTAATCGCATTACTTGTGACCTGCTCGAGGACAAAGCCGAGCCACTTCTGGTCCGAATAGACAGTAAGTGACGGGTCCATATCAATCTTTGGATAGACACGATGCCGGATGAAGCTTGACTTGTATTCCTGAATGATACTCCGCACCAGCTCAGCTAACACGATTTTTTCAACATGAAAATCACGTTCAAACTGCTGGAGTCGTGATTGGTACAAAGCGAGTTGGAGGCCGTGCTTGATCCTGTCTAATTCTTCATCAAGATTCTGCTTCAAGGCAGGTGGCAAATGGGTCTCTTCCTTGTCGATCGTTAACCGCATCACTGATAAAGGCGTCTTCATTTGATGAATCCATTGCTGCATAAACAGTGTTTCCTGTTTTTTCTCATGATGGAATCTTTCAAGCTCTTGCTTGTAGTAATCATATTGCTTCTCGTAATGCTCCTTTAATTGAGTGGTCAGCTGATCTGGCGTATCCGGAAGCCAAGCGGTTTCTGACGCATCACTGGCCGCATAACGATATATGTCCCGAAACCTAAAGTAACGGTACAAATGATAGACGATTTGGAAAAATGTCACGATCAACAGCATATAACCGTACGTGCTCGCACCGATTTCTCCTCCAGATAAGGAGCTGCCGAGTTCCGCAATCACCATGACAATCCCAATCTGACTGTAAAAAAAGATAACAGCACCGATCTGATCTTTTATATAGGCGATCATTGCAAGGTCTCCCACACGTTCACTAGTTTATAACCAGCACCGCGGATCGTGATTAAGGCAGCTTCAATACCGATATCCGCCAGCTTCTTCCGCAATCTCGTGATATTGACACTAAGTGTATTATCATCAACAAAGTCCTGGTCATCCCATAGGCGCTCCAACAAATATTCACGGGAGAGTACTTTTTCGATGTTCGTGAGTAACGCTTGAGCCAGCAGAAATTCCTTTTTTGTTAGTTGGATGTGCCGGGATCGAAAAGTAAGGACAAAGGAAGACGTATCAAGCTGCAGACCGCTGATGTCCATAATCGGATTTTCTTTCTGATTGCGGTATTCACCATAGACACGGCGCATCAAACTTTTGATCTTGGCCAATACTACTTCGAGCTGGAAAGGCTTCGTAATGTAATCATCGGCGCCATTTTCGATTGCCATAACCTGATCCATGCCGCTGTCACGAGCAGAGATAAAAATGATCGGACAGTTACTCAGTGCCCGTATTTTTCTGCACCAGTAAAAACCATCGAACCGTGGCAGGTTAATATCTAATAAGACAAGATGCGGATCTTCACCTTTAAATTCCTGATCAATTCGATCAAAGTCTTTAACAGTTGCAACATCATAATCGTATTTATGTAAAAAATCAGCGAGAATATCACAAATTTTCCGATCATCTTCCACTATATAAATTCGCCGCATTCGTCATCACTCCTATTTTTCCATCGTATACTAAAAAAAGGGAAAAATAAAATAGGAGGGGGATTAAGATGATCGGTTTCGTATCGATATTGCTGATCGTGGTTTTATTAATTGGCAGCTTATATGCGTTTATATTTGGAAAAGCCCATCAACGCAGTTATTTTTCCTATGAAATGTTTTATACGTTGCTTGCTGTTTATTTTACGGTACTGACTTCATTCGCGTGTTTATATTTTGTCCTATCGTTTCAAGGAGTGTTGTTATTGGATGATGGCAGGCTGGATCAATTACCACCACTCGAAACATTGGCACATTCGTTCTATTTCAGTGGGGTCACATTAATGACAGTCGGTTATGGCGATATTACACCGATTGGATGGGGAAGGTTACTAGCACTGATCGAATCGCTGATCGGTTACATCTTACCTCCGGCATTTTTTCTGAAAATATGGCAAGGAAATGATAAAAGAGATGTGTATTAGTTGAGTGTTATGCTATTTTCAGATACGCTAGCAGTAAGAAATGATTGTGGAGGTGTCTACATGACAGTTGAAGTAGGACAAGCAGTAGAGAATTTTGCACTAACAAATAATAAAGGTGAAAAAGTAAACCTATCCGATTACAAAGGCAAACATGTTGTACTTTATTTCTATCCAAAAGACGATACACCAGGATGTACGACAGAAGCTTGTGATTTCCGCGATAATTATGAAAGCTTCCAAGACTTAGACGCAGTTATTCTTGGTATTAGCCCGGATTCAGAAGAAAGTCACAAGAAATTCATTGATAAACATGAATTACCGTTTGAATTGCTAGTCGATGAGGACAAGGAAGTTGCTGAACAATTTGGCGTATGGCAATTGAAGAAGAAATTCGGCAATGAATATATGGGAATTGTTCGTTCGACTTTCATCATTGATAAAGAAGGTGTCCTTCGACAAGAGTTCCGTAATGTACAAGTAAAAGGACATGTCGAAAAAGCGTTAAATTATATTCGCGAAGAATTATAAAATAACTTAGAAAGTGTAAGCATGTGCAGTGCTTACACTTTTTTACACGACAAAAAGGTGGTAGGGACGATGCGAATTTATACCAGGTCCGGTGACAAAGGGCAAACCTCCCTGATCTATGGCAAGCGGGTGCCGAAAAATCATCTGCGAGTCGAAGCGTATGGCACGTGTGATGAAGTCAATGCTGTCATTGGCCAGGCGATTAGCTTAATTGAAGCAATCGATTTTAAAAATAGGCAAAGAATGCTGCATGAACTGGATCATGTTCAGACGATTTTATTCCATGTTGGTTCAGAATTAGCAACAACCAAGGATAAAGAGGTAACCTGGCAACTGCAAGCACGCCATATTACACAATTAGAAGAACAAATCGACAGCTGGCAGGAAGAGCTGCCAGAATTACGTAACTTTATTTTACCCTCGGGGCATCAGGCGGCAAGCTCTTTGCATCACGCACGAACGGTTGCAAGACGAGCGGAGAGGCTGGCAGTTGGTCTGCAGGAGGAGTTAACCGATTCGTTAGCTATTACGTATTTGAATCGGCTATCGGATTATCTCTTTGTCGTGGCGCGCTCTGTCAATAATTTCATGGGTGTTGAAGAAAAGCCGTTAAAAGCGGATGTCTAGCATAATTTTGCTGTGAGCACGTATACTTATATTGACAGAACATGTACTTAAGGAGTACACTAATTATAAGAATTATAAAGTGATAATTGTGTTAATACTGGTACTGTTTTAAATTAGTGCTAATTTTTGGCACAAATAACTTTTACTAATTATGTAGGAAAGTGAGGTGCATGGCGGTGTCTGAACATATGCTACAAGAAGCAGTAGAAAAACTGAAATCATCAGGCGTTCGTATTACACCACAGCGTCATGCGGTGTTGGAATTCTTACTGAATGCTGAGACTCACCCTACTGCTGATGATATTTATAAAGCGTTAGAAGGAAAGTTTCCGAATATGAGTGTGGCAACTGTATATAACAATTTACGTGTTTTCCGTGAAATCGGGTTAGTACGTGAATTGCCATATGGTGATTCTTCTAGTCGTTTTGACGTTAATACATCCAAGCATTATCACATCATTTGTGAGAGCTGCGGCAAGATTGTGGACTTCCACTACCCAAGTCTTGATGAGGTAGAGTCATTAGCAGAGCAAATCACAGGGTTTGATGTAAGCCATCACCGAATGGAAGTATACGGTGTTTGCCAGGAATGCAAAAAAGAAAAGAAACAAATCGTTTAATGTTCAAACACACGGTCTAAGCTGCCGTGTGTTTTTTTGTGCGATAAGAGCTGAGGATAAGAAAATATACAATGACTGTTATTGAGGATTAAATAAAAGAAAATGGCGTCCTTATAATAATGCAGATCATGTAATGCTCAGTTTTGTACCGATTGTGAAATATCTAGATTGAGAAATGCATTATATAATCCGTATTACAGGGGTTTGTTATATAAAAATATAAAGAAACGCCGCTGAATAGGTTAGCGGCGTTTCTTCTTATTGTAGCTTTCATCGAATTCTTTACCTTCAAGATCCTTGTCCATTGTTAGTGGTTGTCTGCAATGCATACAGGCATCGACACGTCCGAGCATTTTCGTCGGTTTCTCACAGCTTGGACAAATAATCTGGACAGCCCTTGTAGAAAGAAGACCGATCCAGAAATATACGACCGAACTGAAGACGACGGATAACGTCCCGAGAATCATGAACACAAGCATCAGCCACTGAATATCTTTAAACAATAGTCCAACGTACATAATAATGAAACCAATGAACACAAGAGACAATGCGAAGGTTCGAATTCTATTTATTTTATTTTTATAGGTGATTTCAGCCATTAGCCTTCCCCCAAATATATTATGTCGATTGTAGTATAGCATAATTAATAAGAAAATGCTTGCAACCGGTTAACGAATATTGAATAATAGATGTTTATCCTTCACAAAAAAGGGTAATAAGATATGAATTTATAAAAATTTCTTGAATTTGAAGGGATTCGGCATTTTTTATCGAAATATATTATGTATGAGTAAAGGGGGAGACTCAATGGAAGATATGTTACGCCCGATTTATCAGGAAAGGGCAAGTAACCGTAATACTCTGGGCATTCTGATCATGGAGAAAAAGAAAACGATTAGTCCGGAGACTGATAATTTTGATTCGATATTGTTAGTGGTGGTACAGGATTTAGAAGAACAATGGATCGTAAAGCATTATGAGTTCAAGGAGCAATCAGCAGCACTTCATGTCATTGACAGGGATCTATTAGAGGAATGGATTGAAACTAGTTCCTATCGAAGAGCGGTGGAATGGGTGATTGACGGAAAGGTTATTTTTGACCGCAATGAGTATGTAGCTAATTTAAAAGAAACATTGCGTGTATTTCCTCATGAACAAAGGAAGTTACGATTAGCTATCGAATTTTCGAAACTGACAAGAAGCTATAGTGAAGCACGTAATTTGTATGAATCGGGTAATTTTCTTGATGCATATAGCAGATTGTTAAGGTCGTTACATTACTTAGGGCGAATTGCTATATTGGAGAAAGGTTATCATCCTGAAGTGATGGTATGGCATCAGGTGAAACGAATTGATCCCGAAATATATAAGCTATATGAAGAATTAGTGAGAAGTACAGAAGAAACACAGAAACGTGTAGAATTAATGATGATTGCCATAGACTTTGCCTTGAACAAACGCACAGAACAATGTGCAGAGCATTTACTCGAAGTCATGCAGACGAAGGATACGCCGTGGGGATTTGGAGAGCTTAAGACACATCCCAATGTAGAACCGTATACGTATGATCTGGTAAGTGCGATTGAATATTTAGTTGGAAAGAATGTCATTGAAGTTGTTCTGGAAGAGACAAAGAGTAAAACCATTCGACATCGTAAATATCGAGTATCTCAAGGGTAAAAGCCTTATGCTTTTGCTTTTTTTGTATGATAGGAATGAATAAGAAACATTACAGCACTCCGTGTGTTTGCAATTCTACTATAAGAATATATAGGAATCTGGGAAAGTGATGCACACATTTAAATGGGCAGCATATACTGCTTTTGTTGGCGTCGGATGTAATGGAGATAATAGAGTTTAAAAGAAATTAAAAAAAGTTATTGACACCTATGGGAACCCCATGGTATATTATTAGACGTCGCTGAAAACGACAGAGCAATTTTATCATCAACAACTTCGGAAATTAACTTAAAAAAGTTATTGACATCAACTTCAATAGTTGGTATGATATAAAAGCTGTCGCAAAAACAGCAAAACAATTTCATCTCAAACAGCTTCGGAAAAAACATTTTAAAAAGTTGTTGACATCGAATTTGAGAGATGATAGAATATAAAAGCTGTCTCAAAAAACAGCGAATCAAAACGAAACATTTTGATCTTTGAAAACTGAACAAAACAACCAGTATGAATTAATAAACAAGCTAGCTTATAGAAGCGAGCGCAAGTCAACTTTATTGAGAGTTTGATCTTGGCTCAGGACGAACGCTGGCGGCGTGCCTAATACATGCAAGTCGAGCGCGGGAAGCTAACTGAATCCTTCGGGAGGACGTTAGTGGAACGAGCGGCGGACGGGTGAGTAACACGTGGGCAACCTGCCTGTAAGACTGGGATAACCCCGGGAAACCGGGGCTAATACCGGATAATACATTGCTTCGCATGAAGGAATGTTGAAAGATGGCCTTTGGCTATCACTTACAGATGGGCCCGCGGCGCATTAGCTAGTTGGTGAGGTAACGGCTCACCAAGGCAACGATGCGTAGCCGACCTGAGAGGGTGATCGGCCACACTGGGACTGAGACACGGCCCAGACTCCTACGGGAGGCAGCAGTAGGGAATCTTCCGCAATGGACGAAAGTCTGACGGAGCAACGCCGCGTGAACGAAGAAGGTTTTCGGATCGTAAAGTTCTGTTGTTAGGGAAGAACAAGTGCCGTTCAAATAGGGCGGCACCTTGACGGTACCTATCGAGGAAGCCCCGGCTAACTACGTGCCAGCAGCCGCGGTAATACGTAGGGGGCAAGCGTTGTCCGGAATTATTGGGCGTAAAGCGCGCGTAGGCGGTTTCTTAAGTCTGATGTGAAATCTTGCGGCTCAACCGCAAGCGGTCATTGGAAACTGGGGAACTTGAGTGCAGAAGAGGAGAGTGGAATTCCACGTGTAGCGGTGAAATGCGTAGATATGTGGAGGAACACCAGTGGCGAAGGCGACTCTCTGGTCTGTAACTGACGCTGAGGTGCGAAAGCGTGGGGAGCGAACAGGATTAGATACCCTGGTAGTCCACGCCGTAAACGATGAGTGCTAGGTGTTAGGGGGTTTCCGCCCCTTAGTGCTGCAGTTAACGCATTAAGCACTCCGCCTGGGGAGTACGGCCGCAAGGCTGAAACTCAAAAGAATTGACGGGGGCCCGCACAAGCGGTGGAGCATGTGGTTTAATTCGAAGCAACGCGAAGAACCTTACCAGGTCTTGACATCTTCGGATGTCCCTAGAGATAGGGAGTTCCCTTCGGGGACCGAATGACAGGTGGTGCATGGTTGTCGTCAGCTCGTGTCGTGAGATGTTGGGTTAAGTCCCGCAACGAGCGCAACCCTTGATCTTAGTTGCCAGCATTAAGTTGGGCACTCTAAGGTGACTGCCGGTGACAAACCGGAGGAAGGTGGGGATGACGTCAAATCATCATGCCCCTTATGACCTGGGCTACACACGTGCTACAATGGATGGTACAGAGGGCAGCGAAACCGCGAGGTCAAGCAAATCCCATAAAACCATTCTCAGTTCGGATTGCAGGCTGCAACTCGCCTGCATGAAGCCGGAATCGCTAGTAATCGTGGATCAGCATGCCACGGTGAATACGTTCCCGGGCCTTGTACACACCGCCCGTCACACCACGAGAGTTGGCAACACCCGAAGTCGGTGGGGTAACCTTTGGAGCCAGCCGCCGAAGGTGGGGCCAATGATTGGGGTGAAGTCGTAACAAGGTAGCCGTATCGGAAGGTGCGGCTGGATCACCTCCTTTCTAAGGATTATAGGAACACCTTTTACAAGGTGACAAAATCATACTTGGTTGTTTGGTTCAGTTTTGAGAGATCAATTCTCTCTTGAACTTGTACCTTGAAAACTAGATAAGAATAATCAGGACGTGGAAGCAACTGCTGGTCAGCTGTGGAAACGAAACTGATGACAAGACATCAAACAATAACCAACGACTTTTTCATTGAAGTAAAGTAAGTATAGTTAAGTGAAGAAGGGCGCACGGTGGATGCCTTGGCACTAGGAGCCGATGAAGGACGGGACAAACACCGATATGTCTCGGGGAGCCGTACGTAGGCGTTGATCCGAGAATTTCCGAATGGGGAAACCCCCTGCTCGTCATGGAGTAGAACATTTATCTGAATCCATAGGATAAATGAGGCAGACCCGGGGAACTGAAACATCTCAGTACCCGGAGGAAGAGAAAGCAAACGCGATTTCCCGAGTAGCGGCGAGCGAAACGGAATTAGCCCAAACCAAAAAGCTTGCTTTTTGGGGTTGTAGGACACTCCTTTGGAGTTACAAAGAAATACATTAGACGAAGTGGTCTGGAAAGGCCCATCACAGAAGGTAACAATCCTGTAGTCGAAAATGTATTTCCTCCGGAGTGGATCCTGAGTACGGCGGAACACGTGAAATTCCGTCGGAATCCGGGAGGACCATCTCCCAAGGCTAAATACTACCTAGTGACCGATAGTGAACCAGTACCGTGAGGGAAAGGTGAAAAGCACCCCGGGAGGGGAGTGAAATAGTACCTGAAACCGTGTGCCTACAAGTAGTCGGAGCCCTTTTATGGGTGACGGCGTACCTTTTGTAGAATGGACCGGCGAGTTACGATCCCCTGCAAGGTTAAGTGGAAGACACGGAGCCGCAGCGAAAGCGAGTCTGAATAGGGCGTTTTAGTAGGTGGTCGTAGACCCGAAACCGTGTGATCTACCCATGTCCAGGGTGAAGGTCAGGTAACACTGACTGGAGGCCCGAACCCACGCACGTTGAAAAGTGCGGGGATGAGGTGTGGGTAGGGGTGAAATGCCAATCGAACACGGAGATAGCTGGTTCTCTCCGAAATAGCTTTAGGGCTAGCCTCAAGGCATGTATGTTGGAGGTAGAGCACTGATTGGACTAGGGGCCCTTACCGGGTTACCGAATTCAGTCAAACTCCGAATGCCAATCATATTACCTTGGGAGTCAGACTATGGGTGATAAGGTTCATAGTCGAAAGGGAAACAGCCCAGACCGTCAGCTAAGGTCCCAAAGTATACGTTAAGTGGAAAAGGATGTGGCGTTGCACAGACAACCAGGATGTTGGCTTAGAAGCAGCCATCATTTAAAGAGTGCGTAATAGCTCACTGGTCGAGTGACGCTGCGCCGAAAATATACCGGGGCTAAACGTATCACCGAAGCTACGGATTGATCTACGATCAATGGTAGGAGAGCGTTCTAAGTGCAGTGAAGTCAGACCGTGAGGACTGGTGGAGCGCTTAGAAGTGAGAATGCCGGTATGAGTAGCGAAAAAGAAGTGAGAATCTTCTTCACCGAATGCCTAAGGTTTCCTGAGGAAGGCTCGTCCGCTCAGGGTTAGTCGGGGCCTAAGCCGAGGCCGAAAGGCGTAGGCGATGGACAACAGGTTGATATTCCTGTACCACCCAATTCCGTTTTGAGTGATGGGGGGACGCAGAAGGATAAGGAATGCGCACCATTGGATGTGTGCGTTGAAGCAGTAAGTGAGTCAGATAGGCAAATCCGTCTGGCAATCACAAGCTGTGATCAGGAGGGAAATATAGTACCGAAGTTCCGGATTTCACGCTGCCAAGAAAAGCCTCTAGCAAGGAAAAGGGTGCCCGTACCGCAAACCGACACAGGTAGGCGAGGAGAGAATCCTAAGGTGATCGGGAGAACTCTCGTTAAGGAACTCGGCAAAATGACCCCGTAACTTCGGGAGAAGGGGTGCTTCTTTTGCGAGAAGCCGCAGTGAAAAGGCCCAAGCGACTGTTTAGCAAAAACACAGGTCTCTGCGAAGCCGTAAGGCGAAGTATAGGGGCTGACACCTGCCCGGTGCTGGAAGGTTAAGGGGATGCGTTAGCATTAGCGAAGCGTTGAACCGAAGCCCCAGTAAACGGCGGCCGTAACTATAACGGTCCTAAGGTAGCGAAATTCCTTGTCGGGTAAGTTCCGACCCGCACGAAAGGTGCAACGACTTGGGCACTGTCTCAACGAGAGACCCGGTGAAATTATACTATGCGTGAAGATGCGCATTACCCGCGACAGGACGGAAAGACCCCGTGGAGCTTTACTGTAGCCTGATATTGAATGTTGGTACAGCTTGTACAGGATAGGTGGGAGCCTGAGAAACGTGAGCGCTAGCTTACGTGGAGGCGCCGGTGGGATACCACCCTGGCTGTATTGACCTTCTAACCCAGAACCGTGATCCGGTTCGGAGACAGTGTCAGGTGGGCAGTTTGACTGGGGCGGTCGCCTCCTAAAATGTAACGGAGGCGCCCAAAGGTTCCCTCAGAATGGTTGGAAATCATTCGTAGAGTGCAAAGGCAGAAGGGAGCTTGACTGCGAGACCTACAAGTCGAGCAGGGACGAAAGTCGGGCTTAGTGATCCGGCGGTACCGAATGGAAGGGCCGTCGCTCAACGGATAAAAGCTACCCCGGGGATAACAGGCTTATCTCCCCCAAGAGTCCACATCGACGGGGAGGTTTGGCACCTCGATGTCGGCTCATCGCATCCTGGGGCTGTAGTCGGTCCCAAGGGTTGGGCTGTTCGCCCATTAAAGCGGTACGCGAGCTGGGTTCAGAACGTCGTGAGACAGTTCGGTCCCTATCCGTCGTGGGCGTTGGAAGTTTGAGAGGAGCTGTCCTTAGTACGAGAGGACCGGGATGGACACACCGCTGGTGCACCAGTTGTTCTGCCAAGAGCATCGCTGGGTAGCTACGTGTGGAAGGGATAAGTGCTGAAAGCATCTAAGCATGAAGCCCCCCTCAAGATGAGACTTCCCATCACATAAGTGAGTAAGATCCCTCAGAGACGATGAGGTTGATAGGTTCGAGGTGGAAGCATGGTGACATGTGAAGCTGACGAATACTAATAGATCGAGGACTTATCTATATAACATGTTTCAACGGTGTTGTTGATGTCAAAAATTCTTATCTAGTTTTGAAAGTATTTTTGAATTTATACTTGATTTTTTCAAAATACATAGTATAATATTCCTTGTCACTAAAAACAGTACAGGCTTGGTAGCGATAGCGAAGAGGTCACACCTGTTCCCATGCCGAACACAGTAGTTAAGCTCTTCAGCGCCCATGGTAGTTGGGGCTCGCGCCCCTGCAAGAGTAGGACGTTGCCAAGCAATTTCATTCCATTCCACAGTAGCTCAGTGGTAGAGCAATCGGCTGTTAACCGATCGGTCGTAGGTTCGAATCCTACCTGTGGAGCCAATGGAGAGCTGTCCGAGTGGTCGAAGGAGCACGATTGGAAATCGTGTGTGCGGTCAACGCCGTACCGAGGGTTCGAATCCCTCGCTCTCCGCCACTTTAAATATAGGCCCGTTGGTCAAGTGGTTAAGACACCGCCCTTTCACGGCGGTAACACGGGTTCGAATCCCGTACGGGTCACCATAAATACCACTTAACTTTCAGGAAAGTATAAATCCTTTTAAATGGAGGATTAGCTCAGCTGGGAGAGCACTTGCCTTACAAGCAAGGGGTCGCAGGTTCGAGCCCTGCATCCTCCACCATTTAAAAATTAACATTTTTCATATCATCGCGGGGTGGAGCAGTCTGGTAGCTCGTCGGGCTCATAACCCGAAGGTCGCAAGTTCAAATCTTGCCCCCGCAACCAAATTTTCTTACTACGTTGAAATAACTTCTTCGAAAGAAAATGATTGTAGTGCCCTTGGGTGCAACTAAAATGGTCCGGTAGTTCAGTTGGTTAGAATGCCTGCCTGTCACGCAGGAGGTCGCGGGTTCGAGTCCCGTCCGGACCGCCACTTTTAAAACAGCATATCATGTTTTCATTCATTATTATGGCTCGGTAGCTCAGTCGGTAGAGCAACGGACTGAAAATCCGTGTGTCGGCGGTTCGATTCCGTCCCGAGCCACCACTTTTAAAAAATTCACTTTTATGTTTATATTTTTTATGGAGGGATAGCGAAGTTGGCCAAACGCGGCGGACTGTAAATCCGCTCCCATCGGGTTCGTAGGTTCGAGTCCTACTCCCTCCACCATTTAATTTTATAGTTATATTATTTATTGTAGGGGTATAGTTTAACGGTAGAACAGAGGTCTCCAAAACCTCCAGTGTGGGTTCGATTCCTACTACCCCTGTTTTTCTTATGATGGCGATCATGGCGAAGTGGTTAACGCACCGGATTGTGGTTCCGGCACGCGTGGGTTCGATCCCCACTGGTCGCCCCATTACATATTTTATTGGGCTATAGCCAAGCGGTAAGGCAACGGTTTTTGGTACCGTCATGCGCTGGTTCGAATCCAGCTAGCCCAGCCATTTTATGCGGAAGTAGTTCAGTGGTAGAACACCACCTTGCCAAGGTGGGGGTCGCGGGTTCGAATCCCGTCTTCCGCTCCATTTGTATTTAACATATTCTAGTTTTATTTTCATATACTATATAATATCGAGGCGGCATAGCCAAGTGGTAAGGCAGAGGTCTGCAAAACCTTTATCACCGGTTCAAATCCGGTTGCCGCCTCCATCATATTATGCCGGTGTGGCGGAATTGGCAGACGCGCACGACTCAAAATCGTGTTCCTCACGGAGTGTCGGTTCGACCCCGACCACCGGTATCATTTATAATAGTTTAGCCCTTGTGGCTAAGCTTTTTTTGTTTCTTCGGTCGCAAATTTGTCCCGTTTTTTGAATAAAATGACAATAGGATGCCCGAATAAGAGGAGCTAAAATAATATTTTAAAGCGAGTCGTGTTGATCATCGGACGAAAGTAGATGTGATTCTAGTGGTAGATGTATAACACCAAGTGGTAAACTTCTTGGCGATGGCTGGTACAAAAAGATGACAGAGATAGTACATATACATGTTGCGGTAATCATTGGTATGGAATTAATTCCATTATTCTTTCATGGCTTGATTTAATTTTACAGCTTGATAGTTTTCGAAATTTGCATATTAAATTTTATGAAGTGCCGGAATGGAGTGAGGAGAGGAAACAAATAGCTGAAGGGTTTAAGTAATATTTCCTAGATTCATTCAAATGAGTTCACTGGTTCAATTCGAACATGCTTTTCTGACAATTAATCAAGAAAAACATTCATTTTGCCCACCTCCCCTTCTTATAACGTTCTATCATTAAACAAATTCCTTCTTAATTTCTTTTACCTTTTGGGTGCTTAGAAGTAAACTAATGGCTGCTAAGCCTGCACAAGCAAACGGGAGCGTAGAATATCCCCAGTTGGTGATGACATATCCCCCAATCATGGAACCTAGAGTTATCCCAATATAAAGGGCTGTATTATTCCATGCCATAACAATTCCTCGCTCATCTGGATATTCGGATGCAAGTTGAGCCTGGTATGATGTGAATCCTGCATATCCAACCAATGCCCACATGAATAGGAAAAAGTAAACCCAATCGCCTGACGAAAATAATATCCCTATAGCAACTAGATTAATAGTTAGCATAAGGAGTGCTACCTTTGAAATAATACTTTCTCCTAATTTATTTGTTAATTGCCCACTTGTAAGACTCCCTAAAACAGCACCTACTCCATAAAAAGTAACAGCCAGTGCGATTTCAGAAGAAGAAAATTTGTTTTCAGAGTAAAGAGCAGCACCTAGATATACATAGAGAGCATACATAGAAATTGCCCAAATGGTAGTTACACTTACAGAACCCAGTATTCTTAATATGTTCCCTTGTATGAGATTTCTGTTTGTATGCTTCTTGGGTATTGTTCTCCATGTTTGGAAATTGACAACGGCTAAAATTGCTCCAATAGCAGCCATTACAAAAAATACTGAACGCCAACCAACAAATTGCTCTAACAATGTTCCAAGAGGTGCTCCTGCCCAAAGAGCCATTAAATGCCCTGAAACGACGATAGAAAGCCATACTCCACGTCGATTAGGAGGTGCTATATCTCCAATGATTGCATAAATTAAAGGCGTAATAGAGGCCACAGATAAGCCAGCCATAACCCGACTGATGATTAACCAAAAGAACGAAGGCGCAAGACCCGTTAATACATTAGAAACAACAAAAAGTAGTAAACCACAGGTTATAAGAAAGCCCCTTCCTTTTTTATCGGAAAGCCATCCAAAAAAGGGAGCAAAAACAGCATATGTAATTGCAAAAACCGTTACCATCCAACCTGAAATCGCAGAAGTAACCTCATATTCTTAAGAAATAAATGGTAATAATGGAGAAACCACAAACAAATCTGTTCCCATAAGAAACAATGTAACCCAACTTACAGCTAAACGTACTTTACCTGTTTGATACATATGAGTACCTCCAAAAGATTAACTTTCTATATGTTATTCATTTAAAGTTGGAAATAGGTTTTTTAAAAATAAAAAAAGAGAACTCTACGCATGCTTAATTTTTGTCGGGATGCTTTTGATGACTTCTTACGATTTAGGTCTTGATAAAGTAAGCGATAAAGATGTTTTAAAAGAATTGCTAAAAAATATAAGATATAACAATAAATAGATTAACATTGAAATATTTACAAATTAATTTATACTGAAAAAGGTTAGTCTAATTTTAATCTTGTTGAATAAGGAGATAATATACATCAAAACACTTATCTAAGTATTAGGGGGGATTACTATCGCAAATAATCAAACAGATGAAGTATCTATCACTGGTACCATCACTTATGAAGAGTTTAAAAAACATAATGTTTACCATCAAAAAAAATCCTAGTTGGTTTTTTTATATTTTCGTTTTTCTTAGCATTAAGCTATAATTTGCTTACAACTGATAACTTAATGCTTCCAGTTGTGTTATTAATTTCTCTGATAGTTGCAGCTATATTTACTATACTATTATCTAAAACTCTTAAAAGACGGGTTTATAAAGAGTTTTACAATGATCATATCTCGACTAAAGAAACTATGTATACAATTAATAATAACGGTATTAATCAACAAGTGGGAAGGTCTAACGTATTTATTAATTGGAATGATATTGTGAAGGGTTATGAACATAAAGAAATGTTTTGTTTGTACATATCAAGTAGTAAAGCTATTCTGTTGCCAAAAAGATACTTTGCTTCAAATGATGATAAGCTGGTTTTTAAGAAACTAGTTAGACAGAATACAAACAAAGTAAAACTAAAATCAAGTTAGGATATTGAAAAGAGTTATTTTATAAATTCTTTTACCTTGTGTATAGCCAATTATAAGTCAGACTTTTTTACTTTTTTGCGCTTAAATCATCAGTTCTGGGAATATTAGTAACTTGTATATAATCCAAAAGATACTATTTCATTAAAATGAGATAGGATGATTTCGTTTTGGTATTTGTGTTGTGTTAAGGAGGAATGTATTTGGATAAACACAGAGAAAAGAAAATAATATCTATATTAAATAAACTTCTATGGGTTTTGATACCTATTCTGATAATAGTGTATATTTTAAGTATTACAGATATTCAATTAGTTGAAAAGAATAATGATGAAAAAAATAGTACGAACCAGCAAACGTACTTGGAGCCAATGGAGATGACCGAGCGTGAACGCAGGATTTATAATGCGTTAGGTAGCGAAACTACTTTAGCCTATCAGCTGTACCTGCCTAATATTGAAGAATTTAAAATTGATCTGTGGATCGAATATTATCATAATGGAGAGAAACAGGAAAATCAAGTAGATTATCAAATGTCCTCCATCGCGAGAAATGAAAATTTTGTATTTATTCTACAAGAAACACCAGTTTATGAACGAACAGAAAAGATCGGCTATGTTTATAAATCTACGCTTTTTGGCGAAGATAATGGCGGTAATAAAGCAGCCGTACATAGTAAAGTATCAAGTCCTACGAATAATCTAACACTGTATGACAAAGTAAAGACGAGAACAGACATAGAGTTCAATAAGGATATTATTCTTGCGACCAAAATAGAATCTAAAGGAGACTATTTAAAATATGATGGTATATTCAGTGAAGACGATCCTAATTTTGAAACAATGATCAATGATGCCAGGGAAGCATATATTTATAAAATCAAGATTACCTACTGAATAAGGAGGGGATTCCATAATGGATATCATATTCTATATAGTTGCTGCTGTTATTCTTTTGGTGATATTAGTAAGAGCAAGGGTGCAAGAATCACAGAATGCTAAAGCCCTTGAAGAGGCAAAATCTCATAGAAGAGAAATGCTCCAATTACAGCAAGAAATTTTGAAGGAAATAAAAAAAAATAATGGCGAAGATGATAATAAAACAGAGATCAAATAATTGTTTTTCAAAATTTTTCTCCCGGATTAGGGAGAGGAGATAATAATAAGCATTAACAGTAGCCTTTATCATTGCTGTACTACTTACATATGTTAATTATATTCTAAATTTCCTATGCAAAGATAAAAAACAAAGGGCCAACATATAACATTGACATGAAGAGAATAATGTATAAGTTGGCTCCTCTTAGCTATTAGAGTTATTGAACTAACGCGCCCAATGGTGTAATCCTAATATTTGGAACCTAAATTTCTTCTCAGCTCCTTAATTTCGTTTAAAATCTCTTTTTGTATTTTCAGGCTTTCTTTTCGCATTGCGATTAATTCATTTTTTTGTTTGTTTGAGGACTTGGCAAATTTCAATGCAAAAACAAGCAAAAATGTAGTGAATATCGCTAAAACAATTACCGCGATGATTATTAAATTCAGTACTTCAATTAAATCCATAAATACCTCTCTCTCATATGTAATCTCTAATCGGAAACAGGTATATCAAAATTTTTGTCTCCAACTATCGAATTACCATTTTGATCATTTGGAGTCTTTACACTAATGATTCAGATTGTTCCAATATGTAAGCAACAGTCACTTAATAATCACTGGAGACAGTATTGGAACCAGTACATACGAAATCAATGTTCAAATCATTACTCATTAATCCATAAGGTTAGTTGAATTCTTCTCCAAAATCAGTAGTCAGTTGAAAATTATCTTCTGTGAAATTAATATCCTTTTTTTCAGAACTTATAGTCATAAGCACTTCTACGAATTCTATTTCTACTTTCAGGCAAACGGTCACAATTATTAATAAATAGGTATCTAATTAGAATAGAGTGAAACTGATTACTTTTAATTAAAGTAGCTACATACTTATATTGGGAATATCAAAATAATGTTGAACTAAGACAGAAACTGAAAACATAAGCCCTAAACCTATAAACAGTATAACCTCGAACCAAACAAGCAAAAAACTATTGATAACAGATTTTTGGTTATTGTATCTTATTTCTACCGATTGTCCAATCTTATATTTATATTTATCAAAACCAATATGAGACTCAAAGGTTTTTATTTGATCATATTCATCTAAGTACGTTATTACTGGAAAATAACCTCTTCGTGGCGGCTCCCATTTTATATCCTTAATAGTTCCTTTTGCCACTTTAGCATTGTTTAAAAATAAAATTACTTTTATCAAGCTATAAAAACCAAAAATTAAGGACAACATTCCAGTGACAAGTACTCCTAACTCTGTGCTACTCAAAATTTGCCCCCTCATATAATATTTTGGACAGCAAAATGGTAGTACTGCTGCCTTACAGTTATTATAATCATCATTATAAGCATCAACTCCTTCTTACTTTGGAAGTATCTTTAACTTGGGAACGTGTTTCCGAGCTTGTTCAAAATTTACAAAAAACTCAAAAAATGGATGGACTATTTCTAGGATTGTGAATTAGCGATCTTACAAGAAAGCATTCCAACCCTCAGTGATAATGATGATACAACACAGCAATACATCTCATTGATAAGACAAATAGAATGGTGTATTGAACAGGCCGAATCAGATGAAGGGATTCAAATTGCTACAATGTTAATAGATTTATCCAATGACATTTTTCAAGGAGATGAAGAGTTAATCGAGAAATTCTGGTAAGTTAGAAAACTCCCTGCAGATCAAACAGGTTTATACCCAATTTCAGGAGATGTACTGGAATTTGCGGAGCGTTGTATAACGTATGCCACTGCTTAAGTGCTTATTCTGCTTAAAACCTGCCAGTAATGCTGCATGTTGCCAAAAAGGAGTCCCAATTCGGAGTGTGCAATTATAAGTCTAGCATCAAAAGTGCATATTTTAATGAGTGATTAATTCAAATTATATGGAGATAGAAGAACCTTTCGAGCGTTTCACTGTTTCGTTTTGATCATATATTGTGATTCCATCTCGCAGAATTTGATCCTTTAAAACAGAATTTGCATTTTCTTCAAATACAATATCAACGGAATAAATACCTGCTAAGTCATGAATTTGATCCATTATTATATATGGTTTATCACCATAGTAACTGATGTACAAGTCGATATCCGAATTATAAGTATATGTTGCTTTTGCTCTCGAACCGAAAAGAATAACTCTTTTAATATCATTTTCATTGAAGAAATAGCGTATTAAAGATGTATATGTTTTATTTTGAATTCCGTACATCTGGTATCACGCTTTCATTTAGTTTGAATAATAATTTTTCAATTTCATCCATATATTCATTTATGATCGATTGTTTTATCTTTTCATAATCTGCTTCATTATAGATATGCGCAGTAGAATTTCTTGATTGTAATATGTTATTCCATACTTCTATATTATCTATCCAGCCTTCTTTAAATGCTTGTTTATAACAATCGCGTGGGTTATGAATCATTAAGCCTTTAGCTTTAAAGATTTTAGATAAAATCTTCCATAATAAATCTTCTAATAACTCATATTTTTTAATTATGGAATCACGATATACTTCAGCTGTAATGTCATCAACGGATTCCATCGATTTATACTTCTCAATAATACTTTTAGAATGGATATACATTCGATAAACGTGCTGATACGAATAATCAATCGATTCTCTGTACTTTTCATAAGAGGACATTATCATAACCTCCTTATTTATTTGAGATAACCGTATTTTAAGTATATCATATATTCTTAAATTCAAGAAAACGTGATTAACTTATAAAAATGCTTTTCATGATAGGATAAACTATATTGTGTGAGAGTTATTATGCTGATAGCTAAATTTACATATACATAAGAATAGTGAACTGTTCTCAGACAGAGGACAAATTAGTGTTTAGGGAGCCTGGCCTCTTCCTCCGGTGCCAGTCTTTTTGTATTAGTTAGTTTTACTACTGTCTTTGGATAGTATATAATGGGAAACCAAAGCAAAATAGATAGGAAGTGCCTATGAATAAAAGCAAAAAGAATGGACATAAACCGGGAAAAACACGCAATCAGTCGAAAAAAACAAATGGAAAAAAGCGCTCCGCACTGACTAATCAAAAGGGCGACAAATTCCAAGGTAAGCCCTCGACAACAAATAAGCGTCGAGGTAATAAGAAATCTTTAACCGCAGAAGTGACCTGCACAGGCCTGACCAATGAAGGGAAAGGCATCGTTCAGTGGAAAGGAAAACAGCTGGAGGTAGAGCATCTATTGCCAGGTGAAACGGCTGAGATTACGTTGTCCACTAGTGGGCGGAATGTTCATACGGAATTGAAGCGGATAATCACCTTGTCTCAAGACCGAGTCGAGCCAATGTGCACCTATTTTTATGAGTGTGGCGGATGTCAGCTGCAGCATATGCACGAGCAGGCTCAGGAAGATTTCAAGCAAGAAACAATAGATAAATTGATGAAACCATTCGGTAAACCGGAACCCATTTTAACGATGGACCATCCGTATGATTACCGGAACAAGAGCCATACAACATTTGGTCTGAATAAGGAAAGGCAGATTATTGGTGGGCTATATGCTCAGAATAGTCATAAGCTTATCTCGATGGATCGGTGTCTTATTCATGATCCGAAAGCGGATGAGATCTGGCAAACGATTAAGGACATGATGAAGTCCTTTAAAATGCAACCATATAATGAAGACACTGGACGAGGTTTCCTGCGTCACGTACTGGTGAAGGTCGGCAAGGTCAGTGGTGAGATTATGGTGGTGCTGGTTGTAGCTTCACCTATTTTTAAAGGCAAGAATAATTTTGTGAAAGCTCTCAGGAAGGCTCACCCAGAGATTACGACCATCCTCATGAACGTTAATAATCGGAATACGAGCATGGTTCTAGGTGATCAGGAAAAAGTATTGTTCGGTAAAGGGACGATAACAGACACCCTTTGTGGATTGAAGTTTGATATTTCCGCGAAATCCTTCTATCAGATTAATCCGGTCCAGACGGAAAAGTTATATGCGAAAGCCATTGAAATGGCCCAGTTGACTGGAAGTGAAACCGTCATTGATGCATACTGTGGGATCGGTACAATTGGACTGATTTCTAGTCAAAAGGCTGGCAAAGTCATTGGGGTAGAATTGAATAAGGATGCTGTTCGAGACGCAATTCGCAATTCAAAGCGCAACGGCGTGAAAAATGCCCGATTCTATCAAGGCGATTCCGGGGAATTCATGATGGAGATGGCAGCACGTGGAGAGAAAGCAGATGTAGTAATTATGGATCCACCACGAAGCGGAAGTGATGAAGCATTCTTGTCTAGTGTTGTTAAGCTTAAGCCGAAACGTATCGTTTATGTGTCCTGCAATCCGGTGACACAGGTGCGGGATATGAGCTATTTAGTACAGAACGGATATAAGGTAACAGGAATGCAGCCAGTGGATATGTTTCCACAGACGGTGCATGTGGAGTGTGTCGCGTCGATAGAGTTAAAATTGTCTAATTAAAATATAAACTTCCGAGCCAAAATAAACATTTCCGATTCAGACCCCGATTTCGTGAAAATAAACATTTCCGATTTCCGGGTCTTTTTCATGCTCATCCCTTGTCTTGTCATGGTTCTCTCGTGTTTCCTTCATGCAACATTATCGGAGAACTTTATTTTAAAAAAGAAAAAAAGGTGAAAAAACAGGTGAAAAAGAGGGGAAAAATGGAGTGTTTTTGAATCAAAAATCCTTCAAAATAGGGGTTCGGTAGGAAAACTTTATTTTAACTCCGACGGTGGAATGGGGATTGGAGGGGGAAGAAAAAAGTTTTGTTTATTTTAACGGTACATATTAGAGAAAAGAAATTAAGTTAGGTTTATAATATTTAATCCGTTATATGGGAAATGGAGATAAGAGGAAGAACTGATACAGAGAGATACGTAATGTTATACTATATAGTTAGGGTGTGTTTCATTTGTTTCATATATTGGAATAAGAGTTAATTAAGCCTAGGGGGAGCTAGATGATATATGAAGTAAGGGATATAAATCAGTTGAAGGATCAAGTTGAAAAAAATATAGAAGATAATTCGCATAGAGAAGTTACACCACAGACCCAATACAATGTATCTGGTATATACATGATTTACATAGATGATTTTAAGAATGATAAAGTTGTTCCTATCTATATTGGGCAATCAAAAGATGTTCAAAAAAGGTATAAACGACATTATTCAGAATTGCTTGCTTTGAATAGACTTTCGTATGATGAGTATAAAAAATATTTCTTTTCTAAAGGTTCCTCATTCTACGAAGGCAATTTTAAATCCTGTAAGATATTCAAGTATATGCTAGAAAATAATTGTATTTTACAGGACTTTCATATGGTTATTTTAGATGAGATAAACGAAGGAAAATTAGAAGATAAAGAGCAGGAATATTTTCGGGAGTTTATGCCTTCTTTTTTCGGTTTTAATCAATTTAATTCTTTATTAAAGAGCTTTCCATTTCAATTCTCTAATACACAAATGAATGAAGAGGAAATAAGAAATTATTTAGATTTAATCATTGAAGACACTCAAGGGATTCAGACTTATTATGATTATGGGTTTACAAAATTTAATTTTGAACATTCAATGCCTACCCCCAAAAGTCTTGATTATTTGTCGCAAAGAAAAAAACAATGGAGCAAGGATACTTTATTAAAGTTTGAAAAAGTGAATTCAGAACTTTATGAACTGTATAAACAATATAAACCTGATTATGATGAGATAAGACCATTGATTGATAAGAAAGATAAACTATATGGGAATTATGTAGTTGCTAGAGTTGAATTTGGTAGAGCGTTAGATGCTTTTAAAAGGGATATAAATAAGGTGTTTAGGAAACAGAAACTATATAGTGAGAAAGCTAAGGAGAACTTTATTAACAGTGTCATTCATGAAGAGAACTCGGATTATAAAGAGCAATTCCAAGATTACCTAAAATCTAGGAAGTGTGATGTAGATTTATATCGAACTTTTCAAGAGCATATAGATGAAGTGCAGAATAAATATGAAATTAATAATGACATGAACAAACCTTATCAAGAGATAGCTGATAAAATTCTGGATGAGGAAGTTAAAAATAGAAGTAAGAGATATGAAATGATATTTCCTTCTTGCCAATTTGAGCCTTTTGCTCTAGGTGATAATATTCAAAATCTTAAAATGGAAATAAACAAGGATGATAACTTATTTAACACCTGTCATGTCAATATTTACATATCGAATAACGCTTTAAGTAGGGGTTACATTAGAAAGGATCCTGATATTATAAGGATAGATTACTGTTATATAGACAATAAAGGGAATAAATCCGGAAGTCAGTACTTTATTGAAAACGAAACAACAAGAAATATTCAATCCGGAATTAAATACTATGAACAAGAGTTTTATAATGCTTTTGCATTCAGACCAGAAAGGTTTAAAATTTCTAGTTTAATAAATAATGAACGTGATAACTCATTTATTTCTATACTAGCCGAATTTAAGCATGGGATAAATGATTACACAATTAGGGATAAGGAATTAGCTAAATTATCTTTCATATTAAATAAAATTCAGCAATCGGTTGATGAAGATACAAGATTTGAAGTTGAAGTTTCTGAATCATATCCTTGCCTAGAAAAATGTCTTGTGAATGAGGGGTTGAGCGACAATCCGTTTGTTAACAAGTTATTAACAAGAAAACTACCTAGAATAGGAAAGAGACGGAAATCTAAATCTACACCTAAGAAAGGAATAAAACAAAAAGATAGAACAATTAATACTAGAGCAGAAAAGTATAAAGAGAAAATTAAGGAGAGGTCAAATAATAAAATTACTGTTTTTAATTACATATCAAGCAAGGAAAAAGTAACAGCTAAATGTAACGAATGCTCATATGAGTGGGAAAAACGTAGTGATCATTTATTAGCAAGACCTTATTGTCCCATATGTAAATAAAATAAGTAAACTGTCTAGTCTTCCTTAATATGTGGTGATGTACAAGGGAACTTGGCAAAGAGTGTTGCGGTAGACGGATGGCGATAGTGTGTCTATCTCCATCTATCTCCCTGTTACTTTCCACTTCCCCACGCTAAAAAGTCGGTATCTACTGCTAAATAGTTGGTATCCGAAGCGGAAGGAAAAGAGCAGGCAGACCGTTATGTACTCAACCGTTTTTTAATCAGTTTTTTCAATAAAAATCAATATTTTATCGGGACGGATCCAGTAGGATTTCGTCCCTCTTTATTTTTCCCAAAATCGGGAAAAAGTCCAAATAATCCTTTGCGTTACTGTATTCACTGGTCGTCAAATCCCTTTTCGGTTGTTATCCCCACCACATAAATCCGTAAGATTTTAGTCATCTTTCCTCCTCATTTTCTTCTGTCTATTATGTCCTACAATTGCTATATTTCCTTTCTTTTCTCCCGATTCTTCTCCTCCATTCTGGTACCAACTTTTTAACATTGTCCGAATATTCGATACGACCCAGAATGTGAAAAAGAGGGCGAAAATGGGGGTTTTGGGGAAGAACTTAATAACATAATGGAGGGAAGAAATAGTCGAGAAAAGAGGGTGGAAGCCATGGGGGATAAGGGATTTAGGGGAATTTGGAAAAATTCCAACTAAGTAACAGGGAGATATAGTAGAAGAAGGAAATGATGAGAAGTAGGACGAAATAAGACAATAGTGATATTCTGTTTTTTGAGGAGGGATAAGGATGAAGAAAGTTAAGGATATGGATGGCACTTGGAAAATAGCGTACCCTAAACGAAATATCTACATAATGCGTGATCATAATTGGGCTTTTTCAGCTTGGGAAATAAGTAGACTTAATAAAAAAATAAAACCAAAAGCAAGATTATTACATGTTGATTTTCACGATGATTATTTTGAGCCTACTGAGGAAATAACAGAGTTGAAAACGGAACAAGGTGCTCTCAATATTGGGGAAAAACTTGATATTTTTGAATTTATAAGAGCGAGCCAAGGGACGGGCACTATTAAAGATGTGTATATGATAGGAGACTATGTTAGATCTCCAGGTGAAGTTTTTCACTCTTATACTCTAAATCAGTTTGAACATGAGCATCGGATGGAATTCTTTAGTCCAGAAAATCAAAGTTTTATTTTGGATTTAGACCTGGATTTTTTTAACTTACATGCCTATCAATCTATTGAGAATAATTATAATAGCAATCCCTTTCGTTATAGTGACGAGTTCATAAAAAAGCAGTTGGAGCGATTTAAGCAGTATGATGATGAAGGGTGTTGGGATTTAATAACTGTAAGTATTTCACCTGAACACTGTGGCGGAGATCAAACTGCACAACAAATACTTGAAATTTTCCTTAAATCTTTCGAGTTAAATGATGAGGAATATATACATTGGTAGTAAAGGGAATAAAAATTCGGGCTGGAACCAATACGGGTCCAGTCTTTTGGTTATGTTCAATATCTATCCAGTCCCTTGTTCAAAAAGGGATCATGCGTATTCCCAATCTCCATTTATCTCCCTGTAACTCCCTCGGTTCCCACGTAACTTTGTTCTTCCCTGATGGAACTTAGTTGGTTTCCGAGTCGGAAGAGAACGGAGAAAAGAACGGGAGAAACACTATGTACTCAGGTAATTTTTCAATCATTATTCAATCGGTTTTTACCAATACAAAATCAATACAAATTCAGGCTGGATCAATAACGATCCAGTCCTTTTCTTTATGTCCAATATCCCTTCAGTCCCTTGCCAATAGTGGCTTTGGGATGTGTCCAATACCTTTCCAGTTGTTAACCCAACTACATCAATCCGAAGGATTTTAAGTCAACTTCCATGTCTTTCTCAATCATTTTCCAATAGCATTTCATCACTTTTTCCAGTCTTTTCTCTTAATTCTTCATTCTGTTCTGGGAAGAACTTAGTTACGATGTCCGAATATTCTATACAACCCAGAAGGAGAAAAAGAGGGGGAAATCGAGTGATTTGGGGAAGAACTAAGTTCCATTGCCTCGAGGGAGAGGAGAGGAGGTGGGGCCTTGGGGGAGAAGTGATGGGGGGGATTTGGGTTGGGAAGGAGGGAGTTACAGGTATATACCATTCAGTATGTTTCCTAACTGTAATACCATCCTACAATTGCGACATTTCCTCTGTGTTTTAGTCTCTATTTCGTCCTATAATTGTTATATTTAACTCAATTATGCACCAAGAATTGTTCATTGTAGAAATACTGCATGAATGAGAAATGGCTCAACCATGGGTATAATCACTTTCTGGTTCTGGAAAATTTAATAGGAATTAAGCTGAAAGTATGAAATAAAATGCTATCCTATAATTGTTATATTTAGGTTTATTGTGTAGCTGGGAGATATCCATAAGTTATCGTTTATTAATAAAAAAGGCTCAACAGAGAGGTCTAAAACATGATATAATCCGTTGGATTTCCTCTTTCTCCGCTTTTTTCTCTGTCCAATATCGTCCTACAATTGCTACAATGTTCTGTACTTCCTCAATCCCTTTATTACTAACAACTTCAGTTAGTTTTAATAGTTTTCCTAATTCTATAAATCCAACGGTTTTCAATCTCTATTAGTTTATTTTCTTCTCTTCTCATCCACCTTCAGCCTGCTGGTGTTCAAGTATCTCTTACAGTCTAATCTTTTCCTCTATTATCGTGCCTACTCTGGATCGAAACTATGATAAAGGATTATAAGAAATGATTGGATGGTCCTTTTTTATGGACCATTGACAAATGATTTTATACAAACTGGTGCATTACTTGAGCAGGAGTAATGCTATTTTTCTTGTTCAAATAAATGGAAGAATGGTTCGATAGTACTCACAACGCATTTTATTTCCTGTATAATAAGAAACAAATAAACTGTACAAAAAGGCACAGAAATTCCAAATTAATATAAAATATATTGGGGAGTCCTAAGATGGAAAAGAAATTGAACTATTTAGTATTACTTATAACAATCATATTTATGGTTGGTTGTGCCAACGTAGAAAATGTATCCACTACCAATGAAGAAAAAGATCCACAAGTAGCAACAACCACAGAGAATACAGATACCAAAAGTGAAGAGGAAGAAGCTACTGCGGAGGCTGTGGATGAACCAGAAACAGAGGAACCAGAAGTTGAGGAAAAATCAACCGGAGCGAAAGAAGAAGCATTCCCGGGATACGATATCCTAGAAGTTGACGGCGGTGATTTATCAGGAAATCGTGAACCTAGCGTCGTTGTTGACATTGGTTATGGAGAACGTGAATATTGGGCATTTACGAATGAATACGGGCAACTGGTACGTGTCATTGCTGACGAAATCATTATACAAGATGACCAAAACGAACCTGTATTATCATCTGGCAGATACTATTCTGATGAGGCAAAGGTCCCTGGAGTAGAAAGTGACATTTTAGATGAAGGACATGTCATTGCTGATTCTCTTGGGGGGTATAGGATACTTTTTGAACAAAACTATAAATCTTTACTACATATTATTTAAAAACCTTTCATATCAATGATTATGAGGGTTATTTTTTTGTTCAAAAATAGGAGACGGTGAACAAAACTATAATATATAATGTTAATAGTATTTAGTTGTTTTTAGGAAGATTTAGACTTTGTAGCAGATCATATTTTAGAAGGCATAGCTGTATGAAGTTTTTAAACAACTTAGAACAATACGAAATAAAGAGAACAGCTTTAATGATAAGAGAGCAAATATATTACAGGTGGGATAATAAATGAATAAAGTATCAAACAGTCAAAACCATAGTAATGTTCTGGGAATAAACAAAAGATTGGGGGTTTATAGGTACTACTGTAAAAGAATATCAACAACAGAAATTTTACCTAACGGTAAAAATCATACTATCGATAAGTTGATGATTATGTTGGAGCAGAAGAAAAATGAATATGCAGTAAGCGTTGTCCATCCTATTTCGGAATTTATTCATCTGTCATTAAAAAAAGGTGGTATCCCTAGTATTAAAACACAAGAACAAGTTGCTAACTCTATTGTGAACTTCCTAAATTTTGTGTTTATAGAAAATCACGCAAAGTATATGTTATCGAGCATAAAAGACCTTCTTTTTGAACATGGAGAGGATTATTTGAACGTTTATGGATTAACAGGACGAAATAACGCTCCAGTGAAAAAAGAAACAGTCAAAAGATGTGAAGGGAATCTTACTCGTTTATACTACTTCCTAGCCAAAAAAAATATTTTAAATCATATAACGATAAATGATTTCGACTTCAAAGAATACACGTATGAAGATTTAAGGGTCAACAGGGAGCCAGAAAGCCCTTTTATCAATGTGAACTATCCAAATAATGATGAAGAAATATTTCTTATCCATGACCTTCCTCGCGAGTTAATTATCCCCTTCATACAAACCGCATATACATATACACCTAGAATAGCTCTTGGTGTGGCGTTTCAGTGTTTCGGGGGTTTACGTGCTGGCGAGGTTGTAAATATCTCAAGGACTGGTATTACTCCATCAGGGGAATTCGGATTATATGGATTTCAAGTAATATTAAAAAATCGTAATTTCAGACCCGAACTAAAGGATATTAAGGGAAAAGGAACCGTAAAAAAACCAAGAAGACAAGGTATTTTCCCTTTTAATGGCGAGTTATTACAACTTCTATATAAGACGCATATTGAAAAATATAAAGCTACCGATGGTAGCAATGCCCTCTTCTCCAACAGAGATGGAAGAGCGATGGAGAAATTCACTTATCAACGGGAGTTTAGAAAATTGAAAAATAGTTTCTTAACTTTATTGTTAGAGGCTAAAGACCCTTTACTTAGAACATACGGATTGGAATTAAGTAGCGCTAAGTGGTCTACTCACATTGGACGTGGAATCTTCTCGAATTTGATTGCAGCAGATGCCACCAATGTACTTCAAGTTATGACAGCAAGAGGAGATGACAACCCCATGAGCAGTATAACGTATCTAAACAATGCAGATAAAATGCTTAGACTTCTAAAAGGCAACTACAATGATATGTATATGGATTTATTAGAAGTAAAGGAAGACTTTATTTCTGGATTAGAATTAAACAGTCGGAATCATTAAAGAAAGGATGTTTGAAGGTGACAGAATGGTATACACCAGAAGAAATATCTAAATTAATAAATAGAAACGCTTCAACATTACGAAGATATGCACGAACAGGGTTAATCCCCGATTCTTTTTTGAAAGAGGCACTTTCTTCAGGAAGCAGCAAATATTTGATTCATACGAGCTATGTTGAGCAGCAACTATCCTTGCAAGCTAAACTTTCAAACGATTATTATAAAAGAACCGAAGTTAAAACAATGCTAAAGGTATCAGACAAAACACTAAAAATTTTACAAGAGACAGGAGTATTCGAGGATGTCCTGCTTTTTGAACAAATTCTATACTTTTCAAAAAAAGAAGTTGAAAAATATATAAACAGAAAAACAAGCGCAGTTGGTCTAGTCAAATTAATCAAAGAAGAATTAAATTTTTCAACAGATAGACATATTGTAGTTAATTTTATATTTAACGATCCACTTTTATCGAAACTAGTATACAAAGAGGCTCAAAGCTACCGTATTAAAATTGAAGATTGGGAGGAATACAAAAAGGGATTAGTCGATGTTGAAGAAGCTTCTAGGTATTTAAATACACCTTTAGAAGTGATGCAGATGTTATGGGAGAAGAAACACATAACATCGTTTACAACGAACGCTAAGGGCGTTAGAACGCATCTTGCTTACTTAGATGAGTACAAGCGACGTGGATTAATTCCGATTGAGCAATTAGCATTGGAGATGAACACATCTTTGGGTACTATAAGGAAATTTTTTAACTTTGACGACTATATTCTTCTTCCAAATAACAATAAAGATTTTCACATCAAAAGAGAAAAAGCTGATGAACTTATAAATAGTTACGCTGCAATACAAATCAAGCACAATTATAATAACAATATTATAGAAACTAACTATCATCATTTTTTTGAAGACAGTATTAATTACTTTAAGAACAAAGCCAATATAAACATTACAGTGGATTTATACAACAGATGGGCTAGAAAAAAAATGAAGGACAGCACACAGCCATTCAATAAAATGGTGCTTCATTATTTGCGTGTTTTAGAGGTTTTAGCATCTCAACTAACTAAAGAATTGATGGAATATACAGATTTGGAATTAAAACAACTCTTCCAATCACTCTCTAGAAATCAAACTCGTAGAGTTACCCAATTTCTTGACTATTGCAAAGAGAAAGTTGATTGTGCTTTTAGTGGCGATTATGTTTTTAAGAAGACCTTAAATGCAGATGCTGATGAAATGTATACTAAAGAAGAGTGGAAAATGTTAACCCTACATGTTTTAGATGTGAACAAGCATTTTGAAAATGCAGTTGAAAACAGAGAATATGCTAGTACATGGCTATTCTGCTTGTTGCATTTTTCATTGGCGTGGAGACGCTCAGATATGTTTTCATTTAAACCGATATCACTTGATATAGTGGGCATTGATGACTTTGAATGGTTCAACGAACACATATTGAAATTAGAAGACGCTCAACACATATTAAAAACAGTCGAAAGAAGTATGCAAGAAAATTTATCAAGCAAGAAAAAACAAAAAACCGTATTCGTTATCCCTTTTCTCTTTGAAATGCCTACGGCACTAGCCTTCATTCTTAGTGAACTACACCGTAGAAAAGAAAACACTAATAACGAAATTTTAATTAAAAATATAAGTTACAAAAATATCAATGATTTCTTCGGAGAAGAGTTGCCAAAGTTCAAAAATAAAATGAGTAACAAATCTTTAATGACTTACGGTTGGGAAACAGCGGTAAAAAACGGTAAAGGCGTATTAGCTTATTGGCTTAGTGGTTTTTCTCGTTCTCACACTCATAAAATTGCAATGCCTAACTCTATCACTCAGGTATATCTAGTTACGCGAAATACTGATGTAGATGTTGAAGAAATGGCTCGACACGCTTTCGATAGAGGGATTTTTGGATGGCAAGTAAAAGTTATGATAGATGCCATAAATGAAAATGAACCGATGAACTTAGAAGAAATGACAACAGCCATAACAAATATCAACAAAGAATATTCACCTGTAATGATAAACGAATTATCAGGATATGCCGTCACTAGGCACGAGCAATCAATTACTTTATTAAAAGACCTTATGAAAATTCCAAAAAAAGAGTTAAAAGACAAACTAAAGGATATTTCCAGATTACGCTCCCCTTCATTGCTAGACCATTCACAATGTCTCGTAGGTTTGGAAAATTGTCCGTTCAAAAACGAGGTTGAATATAATCTAGAAATGCCATGTCTCGGTTGCAAAAATCGCATCGATACCAATTATATTTTAGATATTGTGAATGTGAAAATATTTTCTTTAATTGAACGACTAAAAAGAATAAATCAAGACGAACATATAGCACGCATCAAATATACATACATGATTAAATCGCTTTTGTATATCCTAATGGATTTCAAAAAAATGTATGATCAATTTGATACGAATTATATTCGCAGTTTCATAGATTTGGACTTGTTGCAATCAGACATCAGAGAATTAAATGTCACAAAATTTTTAACCATAGACGAGGTGAATAATTGATGGCTGTAAAAAAAATTAAAGTAGGCAATCTAGACAAAGGATTACTTATTTACGAAGAGACTTCCGATTCAGTTGCAGAAAAAAAGTACCTCAAGTACAACAAAGATGAGTTAAATCAGTATCAAGAAAAATTCGAGCTTTTACAAGACGATGGGATTATTGAAGCCACATCCGAATTTTTTGACCATCAATGGAGAGTAATAGGACGCGAATATTACAGGAAACTTGATTTTACGGAAATAGAATATAATAAAGAGCTTTATTTATCTTTAAAATGCTACGTAATTATACAACTATATGACCGAAATATATCCACAGATAGCATGTTTGAGGGGTTTTACAACATTTTAAAAAGCATTAGATTAACAAATGGTTATGACAAACGAAAATTAATAGAATTTGAGGAATGGAAGCTAGAAAAGGAGTCATTAAAAACTCATTTAGATAAATACAAAATCTATAACTTGGGATTCTTGTATTTTAACCCCATAAACGACGCGTCTGATTATATCCCTTTATTAGAATCCATACCCGGCATTAATTGGGATGTGATCAGAGCAATACCTACTTATGAAGAATTCGTTTGTTTCGATTTTTTAATTAACGATTTCATGAATAAAGCAACAAATTATATGCGTTCAAAATACTATCCAGTCTTTATTTGGTGGAAATTATCAACAATCATCCCTATTCGTCCAATTGAACTCGTTACAATAAAAAATAACGATATACGATACGATTCGAAAGAAGAAAAATATTACCTAACAAAAGGGAAAAGAAAGCAATCCCCTCTAAAAGCTAAAGGAAAGCATCAAGTTGCCATACCACACGAAATTCAGATAAACAAAGAAGTGTTCGAAATTATCGAAGATTATAGAAAGATAACTAATAGCGAGAACGAAGAATATCTATTTCATCTCTCTCACCATTATGAACATTTAAAAATGCCTAATCGTAGCAGCTTCATAAATAGAGGGGAAACAATAAATCATACCAACCACCGAACAACCACTTTAATGACAAGGCTATTGGATTCATTTTTCGACGAAGTGATACAAGACGGAATTGGTATTAACGTTGTGAATTCAAGAGACGAATTAGATTTAGAAAACCGACACAAAACCATTACTCGTTTTAATCTAATGGATACACGCCATTTCGCAATTTGTTCAATGATGATGCAAGGATTCAGCGAATTAACAATCGCTCAAATGGCAGGTCATAATAAGATTGAAACCCAATCCTCATATGCATCTCATATCGATGATTTTCAACGGTCTTATTCTAGCTTACTAGCTAAGGATATCCAACAACGTATGACAAACCTAAATACTTCAGGATTTGAGCATTTTACATTTCGTCAAAAGCAGATACTCTCTTATTGGCATTCTGACTACTCTAAAGAAAAGAAAATAGATTATGGTTACTGCCAATCAAAAAAATTTCCGTATGAATGTTTTGAAGATGATTGTATCTTTTGTAATAAGATTCATATAGATTTATCTAATTTGACCACTCAAGAACAAGCCGAAATGGTAAACAAAATCACAAAAATTCAAGATGAAATACAAATTAAATTAAATTTCATCAAAAAGTATTATCAATCAGCTTATAGGAAAAATGAGTCAGAGTTCGCGAATAACGAAAAAAACTCTAAAGAACTTGAACGAAACAGCGCAAATCTCGCAATTTTATTAAATAGAAAAGCAATGTTAGAGGCACATCTAGCAAAAAAAAGGGAGGTACAAGATGACAACTGAAAACATTAAGGGTGGCAGACCGCAGAAATATACATATGAGGAACTAAGAGCTACTTTATTCGAATATGCAAACAAATATAGTGGAAAATTAATCACTCTCGCAGATTTAGGGCGCGAAACGAAGTTTCCTCGGTACGTATGGAGAAATAATAAACAGATTCGAGAAGACATTGAAAAGCTTAATCAAACCCCTATGGCAATCGTGGGTTTAATGAAAGAGAATGTAAAAATTCCTTCGGCTGAGAATTTAGTAAATTCTAATTATCACAATAAAAACCTACTAATCACAAGGGTTCAACAAGTCCTTGATGCATATCAAACTACTTTTGAACAGGTGCTAAAGACAACTGAATTAGAAAATATGCTAAATACTAAGGATAAAGAAATAGCCTCTCTAAAAAAAGAAATCGACGCCCTGAAAAAGCAATCTGCATTCTATCAAGAAAAATATGAATCGATGACATTGCATAGCACTTCTCTTCTTAGTCGTAAAAACTTTCAGTTAAAGGATAATGTCATAGATGCGGAAAAGAAATTTAAAGAAATTGAAGATGAATTTGAAGATTTATTCAAATAAGCAAAAGTCTTGCGACCGCTTGAAACGATGACACAGTTTTTGCTTGATAAAATGAAACACTTTTTTCCAGTTAAGGACTTCCCTTTTTCATGGAAGAATGTATATGATGGTATTAAGAATAGTGCAACCACCACTTGTGATTTCATTTTCAATACTCACGAAAAATGTACATATATTAATAATTATGCACATTAACGAAGTAATGTTTGTTGCAATAACGGGCAGAGGAGTTGAAGAAGAAATGTAAATGTTTTAAGTGATGTATCCATATAAAAAAGAGGCAGTCCATAGAAAATATTATAAAACAATTTTCGGACAACCTCTTTTTTATTAAAATCTAATCATTCAAAAGTTTTACTCTAAAAATGCTTTTGAATAATGAACGACACCTTGCACTTTTTCAAGAGAATTATGTGTTAATTCTAGAGCCATAAACACCTCATCAGGCACCTCAAATGGGGCTTTAATATTCCATAAACTAGCTGGTTTAAAACCAAACTTAGGATAATAATCTTTATGTCCTAAAACAATTACTGAACGATATCCAAGGTCTTTTGCGTTTTTTAACGCAGCGTGAATTAACTGACTTCCAATTCCTTTTTTCTGATACTCAGGAGTAACAGAAACTGGAGCAAGTGCCAAAGAATCGACTGCGTTATCACCATCTACAATTTTTATTTTAGATAGAAGAATATGACCTATAATATTTTTTCCTTGATTTAATGCGACTAATGAAAGTTCAGGAATGAATGCATATGATTTTCTAATCCTATTTACAAGTAGATGTTCTCTCTTATCGCTATATTCTTCATTCAAAAAGGCTTTTTTAATAATTTCTTCAGTTGAATTATATTGTATATTGAGTTCTGGTCGAATTATGATATCCATTTATAGTCTCCTGTTCTTTTTATATACTTTATTTTTCATCCTATAAATAGCACTTTCTTTATGCACGAAGTCATTAAGAAAGTGTTACACACCCAGCTCTAAACATAAGTTTAACAAACAAAAACCTCCAATTTAGTATGTTTTTATTTTATAGTGTTATGTCATGGTGGTCAATCTCCAGTTTATTACTTCCTTGTTGTGCTAACTGGTGCTTTAGCTGAACAAGGATTTGTCGATTTTTCAGCACCTATTGCTTATTAAAGTAAAGAAGCCGGAGTGTTTAATTAAGTAGATTCGATTATTGTATTAAATGAAGCAGTATTAAAAGTTAGGAGGTCGAAGATGAAAAAAAGTATTATTCTTTTTTTTGTATATAGTATATTGTTAATCACTTTTTCGGCTTGTGGTACTAAGAGTGATAGTGAGCCAATTTTTCAAAGTTCAAATATTGAAATCAATGATGTCCAAAATACTGATAGCGGAAACTCAAATTCTTCTTACAGCATTATCGGGAATTTTGTTAGTTCGGTCTATTAACGGAAAACAAAATTGAAGTTATTGAACTAAAGAAGGGGTCCTGCCGACAAAACGCAGATATTATACGCTAAGAAAATTGAAACCTAAAAAAAGTCGAATTCCTGTACGCTTGAATATTCCTAAGCGATTGCCCCATGAGTGTTATACTTTGCACCACTTAATATCATTAAATGCTCCACTGAATATCACATAATGCACCAAACTATGAACTCGGATCAATCCTGTACCCTATTTTTCTATAGTGTGGGATTGATCTTTTTTATTATCATTTACAAATAAGCCATTTTAAGTTAATGTATATATACACTTAAAATAGCTTATAGGAGGTGTAATTTTGATTCAGCATGAACGATTAAATATGATTTTAAAATCACTTAACAAAGCGAAGTCACTTAGTCTGAAAGATATTATGTCTTTGACCGGAGCATCAAGGGACACAGTTCGAAGAGATATTATCAAGTTATCGGATAGTAATTTGGTCGAGCGAAACTATGGCGGAATTAGTTTACCCAATTCTTTTAATAAACTTGATAGTTATTTAGAACGAAATTCGGACCTAATAGCTATAAAGAAATCTCTTGCAAAAAAAGCGGCAGGTATTATCAAAGATGAGCGAATAATATACCTTGATGTCTCGACTACAGTCGAATTTGTCCCACATTTTTTACCGCATAGTGAGCAACTTCTTTCAGTCACTAACTCACTGGATATTGCGGATCAATTACTTAGAAACTCAAAAAGTAAGACACGTTTATTAGGGGAGCTTTAGATCGTGAGAAACGATGTGTGGCTGGAGCAAAACCGTTATTGGAAATGGAAAAATTCGAATTTGACATTTCATTTCTAAGTTGTGCTGGAATCACGGAAAAAGGAATCTACTATGCGTATGATGAGGACATCGATATTAAAGCAAAAATATTAGATCAATCTAAAAAGGTCGTCCTTATTTTTGATAATACCAAAGTAAACGTCCAACATAATTTTAAGATATATGATTTCGGGGATATAGATTATTTTGTCACTAACAAACTATTACCAGACAATCTAACGACAATAATTGATTCATCTAAGATTGTCTATCTAAAGGAGAATGCATAATGTTTGAAACAGTTTTATTCGATGTAGATGGCACATTAATTGATACCGAGTATGTAATGACCAAGTCATTGCAAAAAACTCTGTTAGAAGAAAAAAAACTCACTGTACCTATTGAAAGTCTACATTTTATTCTTGGTATTCCTGGGAAAGAAGCTATAAAGCAGTTTGTAAAGAACGATTCTGACATTGAGCCATTATTATCAGCATGGGGGAAAAATGTCCTGCAATTCTCCAGCTATGCCACTGTCTTTCCCGAAGTTCAAGTAACTCTTGAAAAACTAAGAAAAATGAATAAGAAGCTTGGAATCATCACTTCTAAAACAAACGAAGAAATGCAAAATGAATTTGATCATTTTGAGTTGAAACATTATTTTGATGTCGTTATTACCGCATCTGATACTGAACTACACAAGCCTAATCCTGAACCCATTCAAAAAGCGATTGATATATTAGCAGTAAATAAAGATACTTCAATCTATGTCGGAGATTCGATTTACGATATGCAAAGTGCTCTGTCATGTGGAGTTTCATTCGGCTTAGCAAGATGGGGTGCGCTTGATAAACCTGAGTTTGAAAATTTGGATATTCAATTACAGCAACCTAGCAGTATTCTTGATTTATTGTAAATTTCCACATCTGTTTGTTTTCTTCCAAATAGGGGCTGAGGAGGATACTTGATATGATCAATTACAAGAAAATACTGCAATTATATTTTGATAACGTATCTCAAAGGACTATTAGCTCTACGACCTCTCACTCTCGCCACACCATTAGAGATGTGATTCAACGAGCGAATGAAAAAGGATTAACCGAAACAACTGATGAGATGGATAATCTGTGGCTATTTGAGTTACTTTATCCAGAGAGGCAAACCTTTGAACGTGGCTATTATCCCGTGAATTGGGAGTATGTCCATAAAGAACTAATGAAGAAAAACGTCACACTTCAGTTATTACATCGTGAATACAAGGAAAAAGCAAAATCTTCAAAGAAATTTCCATACTCTTATACCAGTTTTTGTCGAGGATACCGTTCGTATGCCAGCAAGTATAATCTGACAATGCCTATAAAAAGGAAACCTGGAGAGTTAGTAGAAATCGATTGGATTGGATCTACTTTACCAGTCATAGACTCAGAAACTGGTATTGAAGAAAAAGCTTATCTCTTTGTCGCAACATTCCCATACAGCCAATATTTTTACGTTGAAGCCTTTATGGATATGAAAGTGAATAATTGGCTTTCTGCCCATATTCATGCCTTTAAGTATTTCAAAGGAGTTCCAGAATCTATTGTTCCAGATAATCTCAAAACAGGGGTAACAAAAGCTGATCGTTATGAACCGATTTTAAATGCTGCTTACCAACAACTGGCGGATCACTACCAAACAGTTATCGTACCTGCAAGGGTTAAACGGCCAAAGGATAAGCCGGCAGCAGAAGGAACAGCAGGTTATGTGTCTCGGTACATCATTGGTGCACTGCGCAATTATCAATGTTTTTCGGTCAAAGATTTAAACAAACAAATTCATAAGTTGATGGAAGAAATGAACCACGCACCGTTTCAAAAACGTACAGGTAGTAGGTATCTGGTATTTGTTCAAGATGAACAACCAAGACTAATCCCACCTCCACTCCGTCCTTTTCTACTATCTGAGTGGCGTGTCGCAAAAGTGCAAAGAAACTATCATGTTCAGATAGATAAAAACTACTATTCAACGCCTTTTGAATATGTCCAAGACAACGTTGATATTAAACTGACTAATGAACTAGTTGAAATCTATTTTTAAGACTTGAGAATAGCTTCCCACAGGCGTTTAAAAGGTCAGATTGGACAATACTCCACTGATGTATCACACATGCCTGATTCTCATAGGAAATATTATGAGCAAACGCCTGACAAAGCCATAGAATGGGCGACCACTATTGGCATTTTCACAGAAAAACTGGTTAAGAAGATATTTGAAACCACCTCAGAAAAACAAGCATTACGTTCAGTTCAAGTACTAAAAAAAGCACTCAAGAAATACTCAGAGATTGAACTGGAAGGTGCTTGTCAAACGGCTGTAGAGGTAGCCAGTTCACCGACGGGGCAATTGGTTAATACGATTCTAGCTAGGAATAAAGCACAAACAGGAAAAGTCGATAATCCTCTGAAACAAAACAAAACCGAACCCGACTACGGTTTTACTCGTGGTGCTGGTTATTATGGAGGTGGTTTAAATGATGAATAAAGATACTCGACAAAAGCTGACAGAAATGAATCTGAAAGGAATGATCGAATCGTATGATCTGCAAGGTTCCAAAGATTTTGATGATATGTCTTTTGATCAACGGTTTCAGCTGTTAGTCGATAACGAATACTCACGCAGACAATCAAATCGCCTTCAACGCTTGATTCGTCAAGCCAAATTTATTGAACCTCAAGCCTGTGTCGAAGAAATCGAATTTCATGAAGATCGGAAAATTGATAAACACCTGATTTTAGAGCTTTTCACCTGTAATTACATCAAAGAGGGCCGCAATGTCATTCTTATGGGGGCTACGGGATCCGGTAAATCATATATCTCTAATGCGTTAGGAATCGCAGCTTGCCGAAATTTCTTTCATGTGAAATACATTCGATTGCCGGAATTGATTGATGAACTTGTAGTAGCGAAGACTATGGCAGACGGAAGTCTTCGGAAAATACTCAACAAATATAAGAAAGTCGATTTGCTTATTATTGATGAATGGCTTCTTGTTAATTTGTCCGAAGATCAAAGCACCATTTTACTAGAAATCATCGAAAATCGACATCAGAGGCTTTCAACAATATTTTGTTCTCAATTCGCACCTGAAGGTTGGCATTCAAGAATCGGGCATCAACAACTCGCTGACGCAATTCTTGACCGAATCGTTCACAACTCCTATAAAATCACGCTTGATGGGGATATTTCAATGCGTGAACGTCATGGATTGAAGGGAGGTAGGTGAAATGAATAACATCTCTTTTTTATTGAACTAGTGATACTAAAAATCACATACCGTATCCTAATCCATTATTGTTTTTGTTTAAAAGAATTGAGTGCAGATAAAGACGAGACAATATACATAGGTGATTCGATATATAATATGCAATGCGCAGATAGTGCAGAGTGACATTTTTCCTTGCCTTATAGGGTTCTAAAACGATTGAAGGTTTTGAATCAGCAGTTTACATATTAAAAGGCCCTAAAGATATTTCAGGTATAATACAGGTATGAATTCTTATTAATTACTGGGGAAGGAGCTATACTATATGGAACCTAAATGGCTCGACTGGGCAAAACAATTGCAGTCCATTGCACAGGCAGGGTTAACTTATTCGAAAGATGTATATGACTTGGAAAGATTTGAATTGATAAGAAATATTAGCGTTGAAATGTTGTCACAACAAACAGATATAGACAAGACAGTAATAAAAGATCTATTTGCTAATGAAACAGGTTATTCTACTCCAAAAGTTGATATCAGGTCTGTTGTATTTAAGGATAATAAGATTTTAATGGTTAGGGAAAATGCTGACGGGGCTTGGTCATTACCTGGCGGTTGGGGTGATATAGGATTAACTCCAAGTGAAGTTGCGGTAAATGAAGTAAAGGAAGAATCAGGATTTGATGTTAAAGCAATAAAATTGATAGGTGTACTTGATAAGAAATGTCATCCACATCCTTCTTCCCCATATCACGTTTATAAAATATTTATCCAATGTGAAATCATCGGTGGTCAATCAAAAGAAGGAATCGAAACAAGTGCAGTTGAGTTTTTTGCTGAAAATGAACTCCCGTTATTATCGAAGGCTAGAAATACAGAATCACAAATTCAACTGGCTTTTAAACATTTATATAATCCACAAGAAACTGTCTATCTTGATTGATTTTTAAAAATGGAATGGACATATCCAGGTGTAAAAATGAGATAGGCAGATACGTGGAATACATTCAACTATAAATGAAAATCAAATCAAACGAGCAAAAATAGATAATCTTCCATTCTGAAACAGGCATCAACCATTCTGTTATAATGATTGATGCCTGTCTTATTGAATTAAGTGGTGTATTCCTTGATATTAAGTGGTGCATTTTGTGAAAACCAATGGAGTAAAAAATGGTTTGGCAGGGGCAAACTGATGGTAATATCCAACGCTAAGGAACCGACTTTTTAATTGGCTTGTTAAACTAAAGCCACCCTATAATTTAAGTGAAAAAATTCACATATTCTTCATTTTAGATTTATCTCCGCAGTTAGTGCAAAGTACCAATATCATCCTTACTTATAACTAAGATTGATACAATAATCTAAAATTAATTTTTTCCAAGAGCTAACTTTATTCCTAAATAAATTAATGCAATACCAGAAACTCGGTCAAAGATTCTTTCTACAGAAGGTTTTTTAAACCACGAACTAATGTAAGTAAGAATATAAAGATATAAAGTAAACCACAATAAAACAGTTATTATAAAAAGCCCTGCGAGTATCACTGATTGCAGAATTATATTTCCTTGTAAATCAATAAACTGTGGAAGAAAAGAAATATAAAACATAATGGCTTTAGGATTTAGAAGTGTACTTGCTAATCCTTGGAAATAAGAAGTGTTTTTTTGAGCAACTTGCAATTCAGCCTCTAATTTAATTTCTGTGTTTTCTTTTTCCTTATTCTTTATACTAGACAGGATTGCCTTAATTCCTAGATAAAGAAGGTAGATACCTCCAGTATATTTGATTCCTTCAAAAAGCACTATAGATTTTGCAATAATGGCCGTGAAGCCAAGGATAGAAGCTGTTGCATAAATAATATGTCCTGTCACAACTCCATATGAAGTCATACGACCTGCATGTCTATTAATTGTAAGTGCATTTTTAGTAATCAAAATAAAGTCAGGCCCTGGAGTCATAATGATAATAAGGGATACAAAAATAAACATATAATAATGTGACATACAAGCAAATTCCTTCCATTCTTAATTAGCTACATGGGATTGAATCTCAACTTTAACGCGTTGTTTTTTTATTACTATCACAAATAGACTTGCTAGTACACAAAACATTCCTGCTAAAGCAAATGCCCATGAATATGAATTGAATATCTTATATATGAGCCCTGCGCCACCTGCTGCTACAGCTGAACCTAATTGATGGGATGCAAAGAGCCAACCGTACACGATAACACTTTTCTCCATTCCAAAGATCTGTCTTGAAATGTTAATAGTTGGTGGTACAGTAGCAATCCAATCTAACCCATAAAACACAGAGAATATTATTAGAAAAATATAGGACCCATCAGAAAGCGCAAATGGGAGAAACATAAGTGAAGCCCCTCTTAAACTGTAATACCAAAACAACAGCCAACGATTATCGAACCGATCAGACAACCAACCAGAAAGAGTTGTTCCAACTAAATCAAACACACCCATTAATGAGAGCATGGAAGCTGCCGTTACAGCAGTAAAACCAAAGCCAATACAGTAAGAAATAAAATGTGTACCAATCAGTCCACTAGTGGAAAGACCACAGATAAAGAAGCTTCCTGCTAGTAACCAAAATTCCTTTACTTTTACAGCTTCGATAAAAGTTTGAAAGGCAATCATTATAGGGTTTTTCTTTTGTTCTACCTGATATACAGTTGAAGGCATTTCTTGTCCATATGGAAGAAGTCCCACTTCCAGAGGTGAATTTTTTATAAATAATAAGATAAAAACTAGCATAATGAAACTAAGACAAAGAATGAGGCCCATCGCCCATTTCCAGGAATGGGTTTCTACAATCACCGCTAACAATGGTAAGAGAATTAATTGACCTGTAGCTGTACTCGCTGTTAATATACCTAGCGCAAGTCCCCTTCTTTTTACAAACCATTGATTTGCAATATAAGGGCTTAGCACAGTTAAGAACAAACCAGAACCCAAGCCGATAATGATTCCCCAAATCAAAACTAACTGCCAGGGCTTCACCATAAAAAAGGTAAGCAGGATACCCATCAATAATGTTAACATTGCTATTATCATCATTTTCTTTAGACCAACTACCTCTATTAAAGCAGCCATAAATGGACCTGATATACCGTATAGAAGAAGACTAATTGCAAAAGCAAATGAAATCGTTGACCGATCCCATCCAAATTCATCTTCAAAAGGAACGATGAAGACTCCAGATGAGGAACGTATAATACCTGCAGTTACAATAGAAAAAAATGCAATAAATAAAATAACCCAGCTATAATGAACACGTTTCAAGCCTTCACCCCTCATTTATTAAAACCAAATATATTGTAGAGTTACAAATCCAGTGGTTAATGTTTTCGTTATTAAGTCTCAATATTTAATTCGGCTACTGAATATAGAACTGCTCTTCCAGCCATCTTTACTCGAGTATCCTCATGTTTACAGTAAAGCGTTCCTCCTCTACTTGATAATTGTCTAGCCACCATTTCTTTTTTTTCTAGTATATTTGCCCAAAACGGAATTAAGCTACAATGTAAGGAACCTGTTACGGGGTCTTCGTTTACTTTTAACTTAGGAAAAAACGCTCTGGAAACAAAATCGAATTCGCTTCCTTGCGCCGTAACGCAAACACCCAAGCCTTCTGGCAATGTTTCTAATTTTGCAAAGTCAGGGCTTACGTTTCTGACTTCTTCTTCGGACTCTAATACGAAAACTAGATCTCTATTCAAAAATGTTTCCTTTGGTATGATTCCCAAAGCGCTGATCATTTGCCCAGTAACAGAAATCTGTTCTGAAGGAACAGAAGGGAAATCCAGTTCATATAAATCATCTTGCTTGTTTATGGTCAACTCTCCACTAATTGTGCTGAACTTAACGCTATCTAATTGCATCTCATAATAATTAAGAATGATAAATGCTGTTGCTAACGTCGCGTGCCCACAAAGGTTAATTTCTCCTCCAGGTGTAAACCATCTCAGTCCATAATGTGAGCTCTCTTTTACTGCAAATGCTGTTTCCGACAGGTTATTTTCAATGGCTATTTTCTGCATGAGTTCATCTGAAATCCAATCATTCATGATACATACACCCGCAGGGTTCCCTTCAAAAACTTTTTCTGCAAAGGCATCAACTACAAAATATTTCATTTCATTTCCTCCAGTGTTATAATGTGTTTAATAATCTATTGGTAGTTTATATCTGTTTGTGTATAACACTCAACACCCATGTATAACACTTAAAGGAGATTTGGTCATGCACATTGAGATTCAACGTAATGCTGACATTTCATTAACGAAGCAAATATACCATTCTATTCGCGATCATATTCGTTCCGATCTCTTAGAAGAAGAATTACAATTACCTTCTGTACGCGAACTCTCAAAACAGCTTGGGGTAAGTTTAGTTACTGTAGTAAAGGCCTATCAAAAGCTAGAACAAGAGGGATTTATCACGTCTGTACAAGGGAAAGGAACGTTTATAAGAAAGAGAAAAATGGAAGAAACAGAAAGAAAAGAACGAACCAGTTCATACGATTGGCAACTTTCCGTTCAAGATTATTTACCAAGGTCTCAATTTGCTCGTTTTCATCAAGTCCCTGAACGAATTCACCTTTCATCTTCTATGATAGATCCTGGACTGCTACCTAATCGATACTTAGAGCAAGAAATTCACAGGATGCTTTCTGAAAACCAAAAAGTTCTCTCACAGTACGGCGTGATCCAAGGAGATAAAGCGCTTAGGCAGGCAATGGTTGAGTATTTACAAAAGATGGACCTGCCAATTTCTCCTGATAATATTTTAGTAACAAGTGGTTCACAACAAGGAATTGACCTCATTGCTCGTACCTTTGTTGGACCTGGTGATGTAGTAGTCATGGAAGCTCCTACTTACCCAGGAGCTATTGATGTATTTCGAGGGAGAGGTGCGACCATTCTTACCGTTCCTGTTGACAGCGATGGGATGAGAGTCGATTTACTTCAGAATTTATGTGATAAATATAAACCAAAAATCATCTATACGGTCCCTACGTTTCACAATCCAACAGGTGCTATAATGCCCATAAAACGCCGCAGACAAATTCTTGAGATTGCTAAAAGTACGCAGTGTTTAGTAATTGAGGATGATCCATGTAGTGAAATCTATTTTGAAAGAAAGCCTCCAGCACCAATGAAAAGTCTGGACAAAGAGGGTCATGTCATTTACTTGAAAGGTTTAAGCAAAGTATTAGCTCCAGGTTGTAGAATTGGAATATTAGCTGCTTCAGGTTCTATATTTAAACGCCTATTAGCTGCCAAGGCTAACGCAGACTTAGGCAGTCCTTTACTAACACAAAAAGCCATCACTCCATTTATTACTTCAAAGAGAATGATTGATCATCTTAAAAAGCTAAGAACAGCTCTAAGGATACGACGTGATCTAGTTTTGGAGATCTTGTCACAACATGCCCCTGAAGGAGTAACTTGGTTTATACCAAAGGGAGGATTAAACGTATGGATTACTCTTCCTTCCTGGATTAATACGGATCACCTCTTATTAGAAGCAAAGAAAGAGCAAATCACTTTTTTACCTGGGTCAGCCTGTTACCCCACAGAGCAAGAAAATCATCATTTACGAATAAGTTTCTCTTATATGAATGAGCAACAATTAGAACAAGGTGTGACAACCATTTGTAACATCCTTCAACCAGCTATTGACTCAAAAATTAAACAAGAAAACTCGCCACATTTTTAAAAAGAAATGCTATGTTAATAAGTAATACCCCATTTTAAAAAATGGGGTTAATTTCGTTCAAATATTCCCGTGACTTCTTCAATAAACCTCGTTACTTTAAGTACACCTTTTCACAATCTCTTATCTATCTTAACATAAATATCCATTTTTTTATAACAAGATAACTACAAACGACCGTTTTTGGTTACGATGAGTGGACTTCTCTAAAAACTTCAAAAACTACTTAAAAGGTATAACCAAAAATATAACCAAAATCAAAAGACCAATATAAACATTCTTAACCCCTTTTTGGTATAGTTAATATGTATGGGTGGCTTTTGTTCAATAACTCCAATATCTATAAGAGCCAAAATATACATTGTTTTATTCATTAAACTGTATATTTCGGGACTTTGTTATTTACCTTCACCTAAAAATTTAGGGCCATGATTAACAGATACCTTTTATAAGAGGCTGCAATTCACTATAAAACAGGTATAAAATCTTGTATATTTCTGATCGTTGTAAATCCTCATTTTTCTGACGGGACCCCTTTTACAGTCCGAAAAGTGTAGGAATATTAAGTTTTGTTCATCATTAAGTTTTGTTCATCGCCCAAATCGAGGTGTATCAACAGCTAAAAGGTTTTATCCCCTAAAAGACTATCCTATACTGGTGGGGTCTCGAATGCTTATAATATTACTCCACAAGATAGTACGCTTAACCGACACGGGGACCAAGCATACATGGAGGACTCAATCCGAAAAGCTGGTGGGGCAACCAATTTTGAAGCAACTATTACTTATCCGGATACGGAAACGCAGATTCCTTCTCATTATAAGTACACTTACACTTTGAAAGGGAATAAGATTGTAGATGAGTTTGATAATGGCAACCCTGACGAAGTAAACGAATCACTTGGATTGACCGGAAATAAGGACTCCGAGTCCGTATCAGCAAGTTCTTCTAAAAATGAAGGGGATCTTTCTAGTGTTGATACAAACGGTAATGGACAGGTGACTATCGCAGAAGCAAAAGCAGCAGGCTTCAGTATGCCAATAACGAGTGATCATTGGCTATACCAATATATGGATGATCGTGATGGAGACGGTATGGTAGGTGAGTAGTCTCCTAGAACTTTGGAAATACGAAAGAATTATGAGGATTTCCCCACGCTGTTTTAAACGTGTAAAAGGCTATAATTCGAGATAATGAAATGAAGATACACATTCCCTAAATAACGCTGCAATACGTTATTTTGACTTTCTAGGGGGTGAATAAATTGAAAGGGGGTGATTTCTTTGTTGCTCTACCATGGACTACATAAGACATTTGCTGACTTTGAAAATGTTTATCGTTATCGATTGGATTGGTCAAACGGTATAATAATTGAAACAAATAAAGAATTAGAAAAGGGTCAAGTGATTATTATAAAGGATGTTAATAAATATGCAATTCTAGTCGATGACATTTGGGAAGGGACAAATGGCGAAATGATATTTTCTTATAGGACTGCTGAAGATGTGATTGTTAGAGCGAGATTCCCTGGAGAACTTAGGTCTTTATAGATAGTTGACCTTAATATTATTTTCATGCTATCAAAACTGCATGTATTGATCCGTAGACACCTTGATTAATACATAATCAAGACGTCATATAAAATGGGCAAGTAAGGGTGGTATTAATGGATAAAAATAGCTTTCAGTCAAAGAGCAGAATAGATTTTTTAGAACTCGTATCCATTAATGGGTACGAGTTTCTTATTGTTCCATTAAATATAGTCAATAGTGAATGTAAGACACCATCAGGAATGAATATATACGTTGGAAGAAGATTTAACTAAGTGAACTTTACAGAGTGATATCAGTCAGTGTCTGAGGTTATTCTATAGCATTAAAACAAAGAGGAGGATATACGGTGTGACAGATAATAATAAGGATTCTCAAAAACCGTTTAAAACAGAAAAAGTAAATAATCCGGGTCGAAAATACGCTCATTTAGATAAGTGGATAAAACTTACAGGTGAGATGGCTAGAGCCCAAGCTGAGGCGAAAGGAAGATACGAAGTTTATATTAAGAATGGACAGTGGGTAAAAGAATACCCTAATGGGGAAATCATTCCCTTTTCAGAAGAGGAAAATGATTGAACTGCCTATTTTGCCTGTCTGGATCTTTAATCTTTAATTTAATTTAAACCGATTAGCTTCACAATAATAAGTAAGTAGGATGTTATGGTCGTTTCAATAACTTGTCAAAACTTCCTTGTAACTGCTGATACTCTTTTTCCTTATCATTTTGTTGATAACTCTCTAAATTCATTAAGAATTTTTGATTTAACTCTTTACTGTTACTATAACTTTTGCATAGGTCTCTTTTCAATTCTTGGCTGATAGTCATTCTACATCCTCCTGATTGTAACTCAGAACATTATTAAACGAATTCATGAACTACATAAGAATAGTATGATTATTTATCTTATAATCCTAGTATATAAACTTTTTGAGGGTGTGTAAAAGTGAAGAATTTACATTTCATGAGTATTTTAACATTAATGGTCAACACTTCTCTAAAACTAGATAGCTATTTTCAGATATGGGTGTTGATACTTTTCCATCAAAAAACCGTGATTTAGTAGGGATCTAGCTTACAGGGTATCAACACATTTAGAAAGTTGTAAAAGTGTTGAGTGTTCCTTAAAAAATAGTCTGGTAGTGGTATTTATTTAAGCAATGACTAGCATGAAAAGTAAAACCATCCAAGATTTAGACTCTAAATACAACTGTTGAAGGTTGGAACTATAACTGATAGAAGGGGTGAAGAGCATCTATATATCATAATAGATTATAAAAAGGAATTAATTCTAATTTTATGTGTCAACCGGTGCTTAGTGATGAATCTAATTAGAACAAGTTGAGAAGTTGACAAATATGTAATTAAAAACAGGATGACCGAACCATAACCCTATACATTTATTAAAGTAGATAAGCTAATTGTAATCGTAGTAAAAAGCATTTCCTTGTAACTTAAGATTTAACAGAAGGAATTTGAAGGGCACCCGTTTTATACCTGTACGATACGATGGATTACAATAGGAAACCTATTCTGTGATAAAGAAGAATGAGGACTTAGTTAAGACAATACTTAATAGATTTGAAAATTACTATGTAAAAGATAAAAGGAAGGTGATGCGATATGACAGACCAAGAACTCACTAAAAGAAGGATGGATGAAGAGCAAGCATTAGGGTTTTTGCTCTTGGCTTGCAAGCAACTGGGTTACTCCTTAGATCAAGTTCAACAGATTCATTCCAGTATGAATTTACAATTTAATAAACACTCACCTGATGTTGCGAAAAAGGAAGAGGAAAAGTGGTTAAATTTTATTCGAAAAAGTCATCAACGTAACGATTGCAGTAGTATGAAAATTGATAGTACGAAAAAGAAATATAAAAGAGCAAACGTCAGAATCCCAAAAATATCGGAAAGTAATCGCTCGAGGAAACTCCGAGAGAAAAACGAAAGAATTGTAAGGGAATTAAACCGGATGGAATACGGACCGTTTGGATTATTCAAATTAATTAGAAAATGTAGGAGAGATAGGGAGTAAGAGTGATATGGGAGGTGATTAAGAAAGAAAAAAAGTAAGAAATTAAAAGAAAAAACCACCCCGAAACGCTCGTCCAAAAGCTGAAGGGTGATTTCTCTTTTAATTATTTAAGTGAGCGGCCTCTCACTTCGAGCAAGCTATATATGATTACTCCGTGATACTAGCACGGGGTTTTCTTATTCCTAATATAGCATGCCGCTATGAAAGATTTCAAATGTTCTATAACAAAAAGTGGCCTGGGTAACTTATTAAGTCAAAGTTACAATTGAAAATCCCGACCGAAGTTGCGGTTTATAACGGAGGATCAATCCAAAGTTTATGAAAAGTTGCAGTTTATAACGATGGAATTGCCCCAGTTTTGACTTTCGACAAATATTTTATAGACAATCCACAAATTAATAATACTTTTATTGACTTCTGGCAAAAAAGTTGCAGTTTATAACGATGGACTAATCCAAAGTTTATAAAAAGTTGCAAGATGTAGCGGAAGGAATTGTCCCGGTTTTGTCATTAGTCAAAACGTGGGATTATAAAATAGGAGAAAATGCAATTTATAACGGTGAATCAATCCAAAGTTTAATGAAAAACTGCAAAATATAGCGGAAGTGTTATCACCAGTTTTGCCATTAGTCAAAACAAAATATCGAATATCGCACTGGATTCTTAGGAAGCTATATTAGCCCTTGTAATTTTATCTTTTATACTCGTTTAAACATTTAATAATAAAATTTGAATATCACAAATCAGGATAACCGAATCATAACCCTATACAAGTAATGAAATAAAGGTAAGGTTTGTCATCAATAACATAAAACACTCTCCATGTACTGAAATAGTTATAGGGGGGTGATTAATTAACTATATGTCACGTCACAGTATAAGTCCTCTCATTTATAGCCCATAGTATTAAGTGCAAAAAAGTGACCCACTCATTTTTTGTTTCTGCCCCTGGCTTTTTACATATAAGAAGTAATCAATGACTTATTAAGGTTATTCTCCATAAAGTTAATCAAAAATGTAGAGTTCCGTTCAAGCAATTCAAATTCAGATAGAGATAATAGATGATGATGGGAAATTTTGTTTCTCAATGGATAAATCTGGCGAAGTTGAGTGTAAAATTTTGATGGTAAGTTTTTAAAGGCTTTGGGATAATTTCGAAAGTATGTTTCGTAGTCGCTAAATAGAAGATTTTCAAATGACTTTGATGGCGGACGTTTTAAAACAATTCGTGGAGCATAATAAAACCAATGAATGTCGTAGCAATCTTCCATATTATATTTGATGTAGGTTCGCAAGCAATTTTCTACTTCATATAATATTCCGTAAGCTGCTTTCATTAATTGAACTTCTTGTTCAGCAATCATTAAGCTACACCTCTACCGTGTTATTTTAGGTATATTTTACCTACTTATATAATGTACTATTTTCTCTATTATAGCAATTTAATAGCAGATATTTAAAAATAGTAAGGAATTAACAAAGAAAAAGATTGATGCAAGATACAGCAAATCAGGATGACCGAATCATAACCCTATACATGTATATAAATAAAATAGTTATTAGTCTTTAAACATCAACCTCCTTGATATAGAACATTTCTATAGGAATTAGTAAGGATACCAGTCTTCGGTTGAGTAAGGATCACCCTAGAACCCTATCCATTTGATTACATCTTATAAGTAATACAATAATTTAATAGTTTAAAAGTAGTAAATATATACAATAAATTTCATACAGGGGAGTAAAGATGAGAAAAATATAATCCGTTTTATAAAGGTTCGCACAATGCTGCAGGAACAATAATCGGAATTTAAAAATTGTTATTCTTATTGTTTATTTATAATTGCTTAACTATACCTTATCCAATAAATTCAATTTACATATCTTATGAAGGTAGTAATAGTTTATTAAACAGTTGCTTAGAATATATTGCTAAACAAAACAAAGGGACTGTAATAATAAACAGTTACTATTAGGAGGAAAATAGATGAGTAATCAGGAAAAGGCCAATATTTTAGAAATGATTGATGAACGATTTGGAGAATTGGTGGAGTTGTTAAAGCAGAAACGTGGGTATACCTTGCAAGAACTGTCCGATAAGACAAATCTTTCGCCAAGTTATATATATAGACTGATGCGTGGTTATCGAGGATGTGAGCTAACCACAAAATTAAACATCTTGCTGAACGGTTTTGGTATGCAAGAAGAGGCAGAACAGTATTTAAAAACAGTGATTGAAAATAAAGAGACATTGAGAAAGATACTTGATTAATGTCTTCTAAAGGGCAGACTACTAGATTAGCTAGTAGTCTTTTTATATGTCAAGCTAAATTAAGAAATGCCAAGGTAATGACTCGATACAGAGATATTAGCCTACTATTTCTATTGTCTTGTATTTAATACGTTTGTTTCGATGAATGCCGAAAATGAAACTCAGTTTGGGGAATTAAAAATCGAGCAATTTAGTATAGAGATCAGGTAGTATTTTGCCTTCAGAAAAACTAAGTCAAAAAGAAAAAAACTTTAAGGCGAAGGAGCAATCCAAAGTTTACGAAAAGTTGCAAAATGTAGCGAAAGTGTTGTCACCAGTTTTACCATTAGTCAAAATGGAATGCAAGATTAAAATTAAGATTTAAGATGATTTTACATTTATGTACTTTTAAACGTAGAAGTATTCAAAATATACCGTACGATTTAGGTTATGAAAATCAGGATGACCGAATCATAACCCTATACAAGTGATGTCGTAAATAAGGTTTCAATTCAACTTAAAAACTGCCTCCATGAATAGGAAATAACATATCTGATTAGGGAGGCAACAGCCTTCTTGTAATAGGTTAAAAGAAAACTTATTTACAACTCTAGCTATGGTTAGAAAATAAAGCTGAGAAGAGAATAGGGCACCCATTCTTAAAAAAGCAATCCCCCTATAATGGAAGGATTGTTAAAGTTAAATTTTTTGTTTATTTACCAATCAATCATATTGTTGAGGACTTATGTGAGTAAAGTATTTATAAAAAAGGAGGGACGTGGATTGATACCATTAGGTTGGATAACAGTAGCTTTCCTTGTAGTTGGGATTATTTTTTTATATATATGCAGTTTTTTACCGAAATGACAGTTCGGGGCAAGGTTTGGTGTATATGGAGTATAGCTGCTTGGGGATAGTATCTATTTTCCTAACTTTGCGGTCGTTTTGTGATTTTTATAAATAATTTTCTCATCTTATCCAACTATCGGAAAAGTCTTTTGCAAGTAACTGGAGATGGGAGAAGTGGTTTATAACTAATTTAATAATTGTTCAATATTTTATTAACAGTACAAGTGATGACGTATATTGTTATGATGAAAATACTGTTTTACTCGAACAACATCAAACATTACCTTCTTTATTTATCTACCTGCAATTGTCTATGATAAGGAAATTCAATTAAAAGGTAGGTAGTTTTTTTATGAGTTTAACAGAGCAGTTATTTTCAAATAAAGATTCAGAATCGGAACTGGCTATTGCCGAATATTATAAAGATAATAAAGAAAAGTTGCTTAAATATCCTAATATGGTTCCTACATTTGATCCAGTTACCAAAATAGTATATTGTGTTTACAAACCAAGAAACTTAGATGACTTATTGCAAACTATGAAAAGACTTCCCAAAAAAGAAGTTGATCTAAATCTAATGAGATATGATTTTTGGGAACAACGGGATTATGCCTATCAACAATTGGGTTTGAAAATTGCTAAAAGAGAAGTAAAGAAATACAGGAATTCTACTGAAATAATAGGACCCCAGAAGGCTAATATGTCTGAGTTAGCAAATTTCTTTTCTTTTGCTTACAATACTGATGCCAATGTATTTGTTCATTTATTGAACAAGGAGACTGGGGAAAACTATTTCTACCCAATAAACTCCCTCAAAGATAAGATTAAACTCTCCTCAATCTTGCATTCCCATATTTTCTGTCGAAATGTAGATTTGATGTACTCCCTGTCCACTTATAAAACAATGATAGGTGCGACAGATGAAAATGTGTTTTCAATCCCATTGATACAAGTAGATGTAGATTACAGAAAAATACCAAAATACAAGACAAAGACACCCATGCAAGTATGGCAGTCTATTCTTGAAACCGAGGTTGGGAACACAATTCCTTATCCATCAGCTATCGAATGTGGGCATCAGTTAAGGTTGCTATACAAGTTAAATGACCTATACGTGAATCAGAGTTCAAAAGCATCGAAAAACATTGCAAGAAGGATTTCCAAGGTATTTGCCGAACGACTATCCAAATATGGGGCGGAATTCCAACCAATTACTTCTCATGGCAGAATTGCTAGTAGTATCAATAGTAAAGATGGTAGCATTGTCCAAATAGAGCTATTTGGTCATGAGTACGAAATAGAAATAATTAAGGAAAAGTGGCTAGATCCACTACCAGATTGGTATTCGGAATGGAAATCCAAACCAAAGAAAAAAGGCAAGGTCATTTATCTTCAAAATACTTTAACCCTCAATACAACAAGATTAAGAGACTTCTTCCGGATTGTTGATTATTACAATGGCCAATTGGATGGCAGAAGATTCTTATGCTTCATGGTTCGATCACATGCTCTTTTAGCTGGATATTCACTGGAGGAGGCTAGAGACTTGATGCTTGAACTTAACGACCACTTCAAATTCCCCCTAAGACCAAATCTCATTGAACAAGATACAAGGAATGTAGTTAGAAAACAGTATTCTTATAAAAACGAGACTATTCTTGAACGACTCTGTATTACCCCTGAAATAGAAGAAAACATGAACTTGGAAACAATTATAAGCATTACGGAGAAAAAGCGGAGAGACAAGGTAAAGAAATCCAGACGATATAGAGAAGAGAAGTTTGGAAATCCAAACATAAGCAAAAGGGAATTAATCGAAGCGGAAAAGAAAGAAATAAAGAAACTTTTAGCAGAAGGATATAAGAAAAAAGAGATATGCAAACTATTAGGGATACAGCCTAAGACATTGCAAAGACGAATTAAAGGGTTGAAAAATGAGGGCTTTCTTCAATAGGCATTCGTTTTTTATTTTTGTTTAAGATGGTGATTTCCCGTTGTTTTGGGTGCCTATTATCATTCGGTTCATCTTATAAAGTGGACATTTTTATCTTCTTATATGGGGGAACTTATGTGGGCATCAAGACCACATCGCTGAGACGGTAACATAATTAGGGAATTACACTGCCCTATTACTATCATAAAAGAAATAGGTATTCACCTAACACAATAGGGTTATCTAGTTCTAGTTGTTCATAGGAAACACCACAAGCATCTAATAGTCGTTTAGAAGCGGTATTGCCCGTCTGTACCATCGTATTTATCTGATAGATATTAGACTTTCTTCACACCTGATTGAACAAGAGCTTTCGCACATTCACAGCAAGGGAACAACGTCACATAGATAGAACATCCATTAATGTCCTCCGTGCTATTCGATATGGTATTCAATTCCGCATGAACAACATAAGGGTATTTGGTGTCTAACCATTCACCATCACGTTCCCATGGGAAAGCCTGGTCTAATCCTTCTGGCATTCCGTTATAGCCAACACCAGCAATTCGGTTTCTTTGGATTTACAATACAAGCACCAACTTATGTGTTTGGATCTTTGCTGTATTTCGCAAGTGAAAAGTGAGCCAAATCGCAATTTAAATTTGAGCCACTTCCTCAGCACTTGTTTTTAGCCAATCCTCCGTTTCTTTCATTCTGAAAGAAGGCCCATTCATGTTTAACACATGTGATTTGTGTGTTAAACGGTCTGTTAATGCGGCAGTAAGTACTGGATCGTGGAAAATCTCCTGCCATTTTAGAAATGACAGGTTGCTTGTAATAATGGTTGATTTCCTTCCTGCTCTTAACGATAGGTGAGAAAATAATAATTCTGCACCTTCTTTGTCAAATGAGATATAACCTAATTCATCGAGAACAACCAAATCATATTTTTCAAATTTCAATTCAAATGATCGCAGTGTTCTCTCCGAACGATGTTCCTTAAGCTGGTTAATTAACGAGGGTACCGTCGCAAAAAACACTCTATATCCAGCTAAGCATGCTTCCATACCTAATCCTATGGCAATATGTGACTTACCTGTACCTGGTGATCCTGTAAGAATGACATTTTGTCCTTCCGTAATAAAATCCAAAGTTTTTAGAAACGGTAATTTTTGTTTTGCTTGACTTGGCAATGCCTCTACGATTAATTCTTCTAATAGCTTTTTCTGCGGGAAATTAGCTGCACGGATTCTGTTTTGCTTTGCGCGTACTAACCGATCACTTTTCTCCTGTAAAAGAACTTGCAATAAAACTTCATAGGCTTGTTTTGGATTTTGAAAATCTGTTTCCTCCTGTACCATTTTCCGAATGCTTGGTAAACGTAATTCTTTACATATCTCTACAATTTGCTGCTTTTTATCCATATTTAGTTACTCCTTCATCTATTTGCTTAAACATATTGGCATAGGCTCTCATATTGTTTTCTGATTGATACATCGTTTCATCAGGGTTATATACTTGGACTCCTTCAGGAGTAGATTGTTCACAAATGAATAAAATTCTTTCCGTATTTACATATCCTGTTCGTATAGAATTTAATTCTTCCACCGCCTTTAAGACCCTGTCTAAGTTGTTATTTTCTTTAATATAGAGGAGTAACTCTATGAATTCTTTTTCTTTTCCGATATAATGATGGTTGTATATATTTTTTATTTGTGTTGGTGCCTGCTTAAAGCTTTGACTTTGAGTGATGGCACCTTTTTTCTTTTGAAATGTTTTTAAATAATGGTAGATATTCATCTCCCATTGATGTAACCCCCAATTTCGTGGATGTTCTGCCACTAGCTCTCCTTCTACAAATAATTTGATTTCCTCTGCTCCTACCTTTGCTTTAAGGTATTTTCCTACATGTCCTTCTGGAACAGAATAATGATTTTGTTTAATAACTACTGTACTATACTTATCCACTCGACATTCAACCAGATCAGCAACGTCAAATGGGGTAATCACTGCGAGTTTTGATACAGACTTTTCCTTTTCCATTAAAATCACGTGCTTTTCTTTATGTTCATGATGATGTCGCCCATTTATTCTTTGTAATGATCTAGAAAGATGGTCTTCAGCCTCTCTTAAACTCGTAAAAGAGTATTTCGATGAAAAGGCTTTTCGCCTTATAAACTCTACACTTCGCTCCACGTGTCCCTTCTGGTTACCTTTTCTTGGTTCACAGAGACGAATTTTAAATTGATAATAGTTAGATAGATGAATCATGCTATCCGTAATGGCCCTCTCTGTTCCAATAAATGATTTCACAACGGTTCGCATATTGTCATAGGTAAATACCGAAGGTATAAAACCAACATGATCGATAAATTTCGTATGAACATCTAACACGCAAACTTGTGACTCAGATTGATATAGCCTCGCAAATCGATAATTACTATGTGCTAACGTAAACACTGCAAGTGAAAAACTTCTAATCTTCCCATCTATCTCTAGCTTTACTTCCCCCCAGTCAAATTCAACTTCATATCCTGGTTCACAATACCGTCTGATGAAAACTTCCTTTGTTTTTGCTGCTTCCTCATTAACAAAGTTCCTAACAGTTGTATAACTAATGGGATACCCAGCATCTATTAGGCTCTCGTGCATATCTATTATTTTCATTTGCTGTTTATTCATATAGTGATTTCTTTTCCACTCATTATCCTTTATGTAGCCTCTAAGAATATTTTTAATTTCCTCTGTTAATACTCTCTTTTTACCCGTTCTCTTTTTATAAGCAGGGGGCTTTACAATATCTTCTGTAATCGGTAGATTACGAACATCATTCTTCCTACTTTTCTCAAATTCTTTTATATACTTACTGACAGTATTCCTTGCCTTCTTTGTTTCCTTAGCAATCTTTCTCTCACTCATTCCCTCCAAATATAATTGTATGATGGTCTGTTTCTCGCTCAACATAATCACTCCTGATGCTTCCCCCTAATATGTCATTAGGGTTATTTTCTATCAAAGTGGCTCAGTTTTCAATTGCTATAGTGGCTCACTTTTAAGTTACCATATACACTTTGCTGCGTTTAGAAGCGAGTAGAGCATTCGCCATGAAATACTCATGCCAACTTAAATGATTCATTGTTCAGTCACCTTATTTTCTAAAAGTTCTTTATGCTATGCGATTGGTGTAGGGATTAAAAAGATTAGGTTTTGTAGCACGGTTCTATTGTTTATTGGTAGAATAGGAAATAGGAACTATGAATCTGAAAAAGGGGAAGGTGTTCTAATGGGCTTATTTAGTAGGCTATTTGGAAAAAAGAAAACAGAAAAACACCGTGACATACAGAATCATAATGAAGAGACAAACGAATTACGAAAGCCAATCAAGACGATAACCGGCACAAGCACGAATCAGGATAAAGGTATAAATATCTCCTTTTCTTCATCACCAGTGGGTGTCTCAACTGGTAGTACCGCAACCGACTTCTATGTGTACGAATGGTTCATTAAAGATACAGGAGAGATTTTTTATGTGGGGAAAGGTCGTGGCAACCGGTATAAAGAGTACCATGAACGATCACATGAAGCGGAAAAAATACGAAAAATGTATGATACGGATGTACGTTTTATAAGAAAGGGATTAACCGAGGTTGAGGCGATAGAGTTAGAATCTCAAGAAATGACACGAATCCTCAATGAAACTAATGATAGGTTAACCAATCGAATCATTCCCTTGATGACGAAAAGAGGGAATGGATATGATCGGAGTCCCAGTACACCGAAGTTGCAATTTGAAACAGCTCCTTATCTGTATCCAAGTGAGATTGATGAGCATTACTTTGACGTAAAGCCTAGAGCATTTGATAGAGTGGAGTACAACAATTTAAAGGCAGTTGTATTCATCAATCGAAATATACGAGATGAAATCAAAGTTATTTATGGAGGGAATTTGGAGAAGCACCATAGTGAAACAAAAACCTTATTAGAAGCAAATGGAAATAAAATATTGAAAAGTAAATATGCGAAATCTGTTACCGCTTGGATATATATTGGAGATGACTATCTTACAAATTATGAGTTAGATCAAAAAGAAGCATTGGAGAAACTCGGACGAAACATACCAACGTATCATTTGATAGATGTATGGAAGCTGTTAAAAGAGAAGTTAGGTGAAGTAGAGCTTGATTCAACGGAAGAAATAGCGATTAACCCCATACATAATCGAGTTCCATTGAAAGATATACGGAACTTACATGATTGGTCGAAGGGATTCGATGAAGGGAAGCCATATTGGGACGAAGGAGATAAAAAGAGAAAAGAGGGTAACTTGGAACAAGCGATTGAGCTATTCGATAAAGCCCGTTATAACGGCTATGAGGCTCCAGCGTTATACAATTCATACGCAATGGCCTATCGAAAGCTAAAAGACTACGATAATGAAATTGCCATCCTGGATGAAGCGATGGAGCGATTACAACTAGAAAAAAATAATGAGACCACTATCATGAAATTTAAAAACGTCGTGACAAAGCTCTTGCCTTAAAACAAAAACAACACAAATAGAAAAAGAATCGAAATCACTCCGTTCTCTTTTTTTGTTCTTTTTTATTTACGGTTAATTGATGAACGTCTTGAAGGGTTTGAAAAGCCTCTTGGATAAGGGCAGTTAAGGACTCCCCCCACTCTTGCTATACTCCATGATGATGAAGATAACGCAATGTTTACCAGCGTTATTCTTATTACGGACAGAAGAGTATTAGATAAGCAGCTAAAAGATGCTGTTTATCAATTAGAACACAAAGCGGGAATGGTAGAGAAAATAGATAAAGATTCTGCCCAATTAGCTAATGCTATTGCTGGAGGAACTAGAGTGATTATCAATACGTTACAGAAGTTCCCATTTATTATCGAAAAACTAGGAGAATTTTCTGCTGGTAAGTATGGAATAGTAATAGATGAAGCTCATTAATCCCAGGGCGGGAAGGCTTCGATAGCAATGACTAACATCTTATCGGATAAATCGTTAGAAGATGCCTTTTGAAGATGATAGATTAGCAGAAGAAAATATGGAAGACGTATAGGTTAATACAGTGATGAACCACAAACATAAAGGACCCTGTGTTTGGGGTCCTTTATGTTTGTGTGAAGAATTAGAAGAGGTCCGTGATAATATCCTTATCTTGCTGATCAATAAACTCATTCACTTTTTGAGCACCTGATTCTGCTGAGATAAACCCATTTTCCATAATTCTTTTTGCTACATATTCATATATTTGCTCAAAATCTGAAATATCTTGATTTTTCATGTCTTTTCGAATCAATTCCCGAATGTAGGCACTTAATCCAACTGACTTTCTTTTGTTCTCAATGTAATGGATTAATTCAGAGTCTTTAGAGAGGATGCTGATGGTATATCTGGCATTAGGCATATTTGACCTCGAGAATTTTGAGGAAAGAGAGGCAATTGCTGTAGAGGGGATTGTCGATAATGACTGCATGGGGAAATAGCTGCTTAATGTATCTTCTTAGAGTAATGGACCCACCTCCCACAAAATGGATGTCTGACATATTGAAAGTATATCCACGACTCTTTGCAAATTGAACGATTTGTTGCAGGTGATCAAACTTTAGTTCTTCAATAAATACCTTACTATCTTCAAAGATTTCTCCTTTACTCGCAAAGTATCCACTTCTCAATACGTGTTCCAAGTCATCAGAGGAAACAGAAAGGCCATAGAATTCATTGATAGCTTTTCCGATTTTGCCGAGAAGGATTTTGACACCTAAATCTGATGAGATCATCGTGTTAACCATGGGCTGCACGCCTTTGAACTGGCAAAATGTGCAGTTTAAGCCTCCTACATCTATCACTGTTGTATATCCTTTTCTGTATTTTTCAGGTTTGGCGTATACTTCACCCATACCTTCAAATGCGATGGTAACATCCGATAAGTCAAATGAGAATGCTTTACCATTTACGATTAAGTGGATTGTTCGATTCTCATTTTCAATCATAGATTTAAAGTTCCTTTTTTGAATGGAATCCTTGTAAGTGGTGATTGGTACATTGACAGCTAAGCGAATATCCACATTACTAGGAGCATTTGCCTTTAGGAGAAGTTTGGTAATAGCTGTGTAAATGGCTACTTTATGGATGAGTGAGTTTTTGGTTAAGTTGTAATCAGAGTAACTCTCAGAGACCATTTCTCCCAGAAGAAATTCATCTCCGTTGTACTCGACTAGATAGGAGTTCGGTTGAATTTCTACTCCGAATCTTTTAACTTGTTGCATTCTCGTTGGAAAAGTTGTTGTGTAAGTTCTACCTTTATATTTTGATAGAGCCTTGGTATTTCCTTTGCCACAGTCTACGGCAATCAAGAGCTGTTCTTTCATGTAAAACCACTTCCTTTTATTTAATAGATTTAACAGTTCATACTATGCACTTTAGTCATAAAAATAAGAAAAATTCATAATAGTAGGGTTCTAGTAAGTGTGATAATTTCATAAGTTTCATAAATAATGCTAGAACATGGTTGAACCTAATAAACTATTTATTAAAAAAGCGAGATAGTACAATAGAAGTATAAAGAAGAAAAGAATCAATACTTTATAAAGAAAAAGGAGTGAAAGAAAATTGAATAAAAAAGTAGAAGAAATACAAAACTGGTATCGAAATGAAAAAGAATTATCTAACTATAGCATCATGGACATTGGTGGAAAACTAAAGAACCTAGCAGAGAAAGGATTAATTTGGGTTCTCAAAGATCTAAAAGATACCACCGAATCTGAGAGAATTGTAATTAATTATTATTTGGATAAGTATAGAGCTGTTCAAATTTACGATAACCTTCATGACCTCACCCCAATCCTCTCTTCAAATGATGAGTATGCAAGTACTCCCTCAAAATCCTCCAAACACATTATTCCTCTACAAAACAAGCAGCATACCCTTGAAGTAAGAGATGTACAACAATTTAATGGCTATCAGAAAGCGAAGGAATTAGAAGAACGAATCATTGAACTATGTAAGAACTTTCCTTCATTCGAGTTTTATCATATTGTTAATCAAATTGAGAGAAGTGCAGAGTCAATTAAAAAAAGAATACAAATAGGTGAGCAAATCTATATTCGAGAGAAGTTTAACCAGTACAGCATAGCGGTAGGATCTGCAAAAGAAACTTCTGCATGGCTCCAGGTCTCATTGGGCCAAAAGTATATCACCCAAAACCAATTCGAGGAATTGGATAACATGGTTAATCATGTGATAGGTATTCTTACAAAAAACTTATCCAATATTAAAGAAAAAGAGGGAAAAGGATTAGATCTGCCAAGCCCATACACACCTAATGTGAAAAACTTTGGAGCATATGATAATGCTTTGCTGTTGGTAGAGATGATATATGAAGTTACAAGAAGAAGAGAATTTTGGAAGGAAAAAGACCTTGTAAGAAAAATGAGAAAGCAAGCAACTTCATGTGTTGCTAATATTGCCGAAGCACATCAATTATATATTAAAAAGAAATTTCGTTTCTTTAATGATTCTTTGAAGGCATTAAGAGGGCTTGAAAGTTCGTTGGAAACATCGGTGAGTAAAGGCATTACTTCAAAAGAGTCCTTAAAAGAAATTAGTGAGTTGAGGATTTCTATACGGAATGTGCTTTCTGCGAACATGAGCAACATTAGTAGTGAGAGAGCAAGTTAATCTTCTGAAATAATAAGTATAAAATAATACTGTTTATCCTTTGCAAGAGAGATTAGCTTAACTAAGCAATTTAACGTTCCCCAAAGATGGGGAACGTTAAATACCATTGAAATGATAGCCAATAGGGGCTTAAAAAGTTATGTATATAGTTTTGGGTTGCTTATTTAAAAAAGAAATTAAGGGGGCCAGCATTCATGTGTTTATGAATATCCTCTTTTTTCCACATAACTTAGAGTTATTTTCTAAATTATTAAATCCGTCTATTACAAAATTTCTTATGTATTAGGTACAATTAAGTGGGTTAGGAACATATGAATTCAACCAACCGCCCAAAGAGGAGGAAAAATGAAGTATTAAGAGTCTGGAGCATTGATCTTGAAGTAAATGATAACTTTCCAGGGCTAGGAAAATTGAGGAATTAATCCATTGAATGTTTTATCTATTAAAAAGGAAAAGGAGTGGATGGAATGAAGTATTGTATCTATTTAAAGAAAAAAGTTCCAGAAGTATCGTTTTCATCTGAGGAACATATTTTTCCTGCTGGTATAGGGGGAATACAAAAACTACCTATGGAATATGTAAGTCATGAATGTAACAATGCTTTTTCAGCGATGGAACTTTCATTTATGAGAAATTCTCTTATTGCACTTCCACGACAATTTTATGGCCCGGGTAAGAGGGGTAACTTAAATCCTAAGAATGCAACAAAATCAAAAGTTAGTTTAATAGACGGTGAGTCAAATCCGAATGAGATTAAATTTGGTTACATCAGTTTAGGAAAACCTTATCTTATTTCTCAAATCAAAGTTAATATAAAAGGAAACTATCATTTTCTTTCAGACACGTCATTAGGTGATGAAGTTAAACAGGTCTCAGGGTTTCTTAAAAAATTGGGAAAATATAATGGTAAGCATACATTGTATCAAGATGAACGATTAACCCAAGACGAATTTATTCTTGGAGTTCATGATGGGAAATGGTACCTCGCTTTAAACCATAAACAGCATGAACCACAAATTAAAAATTTTATAATGAATTCTCTTGAAAATACATTAGAAAATCAAACTGCACGCAAGGGAACAGAGCAGGTAAAAGTTTTTCAAACAATTGAATTTGATGAGACTTTTTATAGGGTCTGTGCGAAAATCATATTCAATTACTTGGCCTTTGTGAAAGGCCAAGATTTTGTTTTAAAGGAGTGTTTTAATCCCATTCGACACTGGATTGTAAACGGTGGAGAAAACAACTTCGTTACCTTGAGTGGGCAAAAAATTAATATGCCTATTTCTTATCCTGAAAAAGCACATAAACTTTTTATCATTCAAGATAGAAATTCTTTAAGGGGTCTTATAAGTTTTTATGGAGATCATTTTGAAACTCTCATTAATTTATGTGATGATTTTGACGGAGTCCTTGGGCTAGATGGTTTTATTTGTGACTGGCAAAACAGGCAAGAACTCAGATTGATTGATTATATAAGTAATTATACAAGCCATTAAATGAAAATCTTCTACCAAATTGAAAAAGACTGCAATAGGTAGCCCTATACTTTACTTAAAGACAGCACTGCATTTAAGAGGGAGACGTTTTCAAAGTGCGTTCTGTATTTTTGTATCTCTGTCGAAGTTCAGCTATATCCAATTTCAATCGGAGTTCTCTACCAACAACTTTAACAATCTTCCATGCCCCTTCTTTAAAATGGGGGTACCGATCCATGTATTTTACAAAAGGAGTTCTCAAGACTTGATTTGCATCTCTATCAAAACCAGTTGGTGATAGGGATCCGTAAGTCCTATCAGACTTTACTTCGGTTTGTAAATCATACCCTGCATAGATTGGGGCATTCCTAGTTCCATCTAATGTCAGTTGGATGGCAATATCGAAAACCTTACCATCAATTTCTATCCAAGAATGATCAAAATATTGAAATCCAGTTTTTACCTCTCCGATACATAAATCATTTTCAACTTTTTGTTCATTAAGTAAGATGTGAAAAATGCTGGAGATTAGATGGCATGCTCCAGGATTAGGGTGCTTTTTATAATAGTCAGATACTGCAAAGAAGGTCTTATATATTTTTTCACTTTGTTCGTGTTTAAGAGGAATACCCTCAGCCGTTATGCGATATGGTTTTGTTTGACTTGTCGCCATAGAATTCTCCCCAATTCAATTAGTAATTTAATTTCTATTATGATTAATTATAACATTTTGATTTCTAGTTTAAAATTATACTAACCCTACTGTAAATTAATCTGTTCCAGAATCATAGCTTCTAGGATAATTAATAGAATGTGTTTCAAAATATTAGTTTTTCTTATCTGGGATGTACCCATGGCTTATTAGACCTTATGGTATAATTATGGGCAAAGGAAAAATAAGGAATTAATATATTTAGTTGTATGTTTTATGGGTATAGCCTTAACGATAATGGTGGATTACTACATAGATAAAAAGGAAATAGGAGAAATAATATTTTCACTAGGATTTCAAACAACAGAATTGTTGGAAAGGATATGAATCTTTTGGATAAGAGAAGCACAAAAATTAAATGGCATGGGAATGAAGCAATAAATATGGCTTCCCATGTAATAGCAGAATTGTATGGATTAAATGACTTAACAATTGAAAACTGGATTTTTTATGCAGATGTTGATTTTTTATCAATCTGTGCCAAACCACGTAAAAAAACTATACTACATGAGTACATAGAATATATTTATTTTACTAATTATGACTACATGTTGGATAAACACTTTCCAATGGAGGTAATAAATACATTAACTGGTCTCTTGGACTTCTATAATATTGATTATACAATTTTAGGTAAGTTTGATAATGTCGGTAAGACAGATGATGAACTGAATCCTGAAGAATTTGAAGAAGCTGAGGATTATGCAAGAGAATTATTTGACTTTTTTATGGACGAGTTGAGCCCAGTAATTATAGATGATATATTTACCGTGTTGTATTCAAATAAACTTTTCTTATTCGAGTTTAATTCTCAGTTAAGGGAGTTAATTTTAAATTTAAAGGCAGAAGATATTCCAGAATACTTAAAGAAAGACGGAGTTATAAAAAGATGCAAATATATTCCTCAATGGTTAAAGCGAGGAGTATTTATGAGAGATAAAGGGAGATGTCAGATTTGCGGTGCTGATTTAACAAAGATACTCAACTTAGATAATACTGAAAATTATGACCATATTATTCCGTTAGAAAATCGTGGTAATAATGATCCTATTAATTTCCAACTTACATGTGAACATTGTAATAAGTCTAAAGGGGATAGGAGTATGGCATTTAATAGCTTATCAAATCGTTATTGGGATATAGATTGAAAAAGTTGTACTCACAGTAAATAATTAATAATTACAGAGAGGGTACTAAAATGGAATGGATACAAGAGAATATAAATTGGATTTTTAGCGGTATTGGTGTGTCTGCTATTTTGGGCATTATAGGTCTCTTTACAAAAAATCATAAGGGAAAAGAGCAAATGATTAATTCAGGTAATAATTCAACAAACATTCAAAGTGGAAAGGATGTTAATATAACACTTGGTGGTAAAAATGATGGACAAGAAAAATGAAATAAATAGTGGGGACAATTCAACAAACATACAGGGAAGACAGGTTCTGGTTAATCAACAAATTGGGATAAGTTATTCCGATGCAAGACAGATAGCTTTAGACGTTTATAAACAAAACTTCTACGAATTAAGTGAGGAAGCAAAAAGTGTTGCATTAGAAAGAGCAGAAAAATTGATTGATGAATTATTGCGGAATTTAGAGAAGGAATTGCCAGAACAAATAGAAAAAATTAAAGTTCCAGATGTTCAATATACGCTTATAAAAGCTCAAAGTATATATGCTCGAAATGGTGGCCCCGATACCTTAGAAATTCTAACCAATCTTTTAAAAGATAGATTTAGAGTAAAAGAAGACTCTTTAAAAAAGATAGTATTAAATGAAGCGATAGAGATAATACCTAAGTTAACTATAAACCAACTAAATTTGTTAACAGCAATATTTTTGGTGAAAAATTGCAAAATGTCAAAAGTCAGAGTGTTGATAGAATCTCTTGACACCATTATAACTGATGATTTAGTACAATTTATACAAGAACGAAATTATTTTGAGCATTTGGTTTACGTCGGGGCTGCATCGAATGATATTACTACAGACTCCTCCCAAAATCTTGAATATTTTATAAGGAAATCTTATTCGGAAGAATTAAACGAAAAAGTCGAAGGAAATACGTTAGATGTTTTAGACCCACCAGTAAGAAATCAATTTGTTATTGATACATTGAGTGAATCAGTCTTCTTCAAATGGAATCATGGGTATTTTAACCGTTACGCTTTAACAAGTGTTGGAATAGCACTAGCAGTTACACACTTCAATATTGTTATGAATGCAAATATAGATTTGAATATCTGGATAAAAGGATGAATTTATAATATAAATGATTATAGACTCATTTACTTTACAAAAACCAGCTGTGTAAACAAAGGAATGCCGTTAAATCAGCATTCCTATTTTAGATTTTAAATGTATGCCTTTTGAATATTCTACATTCACTGTATTAAACCATACTGTAATATTCATAATTTGTATCTAGTGATATGGAAATTAAGTTAATCTGTAAAGCCCATTTCATTATCATTTGTAATTTTTGAAGCACTCTTTAAATTACCACTAGCATTAATTCTTTTAAAACGGATTTTCTTTTGGTATTTAGAACTTAACTTTTCAGCCTCTTCATATAGGAATTCAGAATTATTGTACGATTCTTCAGAATAACAAATAAGAATGAAATAACCAAACTTGATATTTTCGGTTAATAGGTACGTAGGTAATTGGTGTTTAATTCCATGTTCAAACCGATTATGACTTCCTAATTTAATTTCAATCAACGCCTGTGATTTTTTTCCATGAGAAAAATAAAAATCAACAGTACCTCTACCAGTGTCTACTTCACGTGAAACAACTATGTCTGTATCTTTTAAATATGTTGCAATAAAAATATCAAATAGAACTTGAACTTCCTTCTCTGAATACTCCCCTAATTTATTGTTTATAAGAGCATGCCCTTTTTTATGTACAATAATGTGGTTAAAGTTTTCTACCAATTCAATAATAAGACGAAAAAATGATTCTTCATTAGTCACTGAATCTATTGTAGTAGTTTGGATATGCCCTTTTATTTCATTGTATTTTAATAGAATATCATCTGGCATTAATTCAGTGTAGTAATCTAAGTCGATATGCAAAAATTTAGTAACCACATCTGGGTGTGTCTTATATGTTTCAAAAATATCGGGCACATCAAGAAAATCTAAATCATCAAAACATAATCCTATAAGATCATTTGGAGTATTAATACTTTGTAAGACCCTTAATTCATCTTCTAAAAGTGCATCTTTATTAATTTTATTTAGGAATTTAGTAATTTCATCTTCCAACATGAACCCATCTTCTGAACTATCATAAACAAAAAATAAAATATTAAATAAAACATATTCTTTCATTGGAGTAAATTCATGTGTAAACCCATCTATAACTTCTCTATGAAGTTTTTTTAGAAAGTCTAGGGCATATTCTTTATCTTCTTGTTTGTGTAATGGGAATACTGTAGCGTAAATTTCCTCATAACTAAGGTTACTTCCTATTTCTATAAAATGATCAACTACTATATCTAGCAAGTGATGAAGAATTTGTTTAAATTCTTTAGATGCCTCTTCATAAATATCTAGCATTTAGATACCCCCTTAGTATTTTATTATACAAGATTTATTGCCTCTAGGCTCTTGAGGTTTCTTCATTCACCGGATAGAATGTTTTTGTAAGGTTGTATAGGAGGTGAAACATTGAAGGTAGTTCAGCCAATAAGGGACTTGAAACAGCTTGAAGCTGTAAAAGGATATTTACGTGGGAAAAATAAAAGGGATTATTTACTCTTTATGGTAGGGATATCATCAGCTTTAAGAATAAGTGATATTTTAACACTAAAGGTAAAACATGTTTGGAATGGGAAAAAAGCTAATGAATTTATAGAAATAAAAGAAAAGAAAACTGGAAAATACAAAAGGTTCCCTATAACAAAGAACCTTACAAAAGCTATAAATGAATACATGAAAGAGTATATTAATAAAAATCAGAATGATTACCTTTTTACAAGTAGAAAGGGAATAAATCAACCGATTTCAAGACAATATGCAGCATCCATGCTAAATACCGCCTGTGACATGGTGGGTATTAATGAAAGATTTTCGACACATGGAATGAGAAAAACTTGGGGCTACTGGGCATTTCAAAAAGGTATATCGCTCGATTATATATGTATAGCTCTAAATCATAGTTCTGTAGCAGAAACCAAAAGATATCTTGGTATATTACAAGAAGATCTTGACAACTTATACTTAGAGGTGAATTTATAAAAGTGTGCAAACTTAATCTAATAGGAAATAAAGTATTTGACTATTGATAATCAGTTCAAAAAAAACGAACTTGATTGCCAATAGTCATTTTTAGTTTCGGAAAAATTAAGGAGGAGTTCAATGGGGACGAACAATTGGACTAAAGAAAAATTAGGCAAGTATCTAAAGGAAGGAAGAGGTCAGGGGATTGGAAAAGATTATCTACCTTGGAACTACACGTACAATTACAGTTCCAAAGGTAGGGTTTCGAGAATCTATGGGCTAAAAACAAATCGTGTACATCATCTTCATTCTGACAATCAATATAGGGCTTTTCTATTATTCGAATTTAATTCTAGTGTTATTGATATTAGAGAATCTTTTCCGCTGTTAGATGTTGATGAGGTAATTGATGATAAAGAGGATTTACGGTTTGATAAGTTCTTGGATAAGGAGACTAAAGAGCCTTATTTGTTGACCACAAATTTCCTATTGACTGTAAAAGACGCTAACGGAGAAGAAAAGGATATAGCAAGAACAGTAAAAAATACAACAGAACTTAAAAGGAAAATAACATTTGAAAAGCTAGAAATTGAAAGAAGGTATTGGCAGCATAAAGGAATTGATTGGAAGGTAATTACTGAGAAACAGCTTCCTAGACAGTTAGCAAAAAATATTGAATGGATAAGAGAGACGCTACTGGTGGGTAGTGAGGGGGAGTTGGATAAAGATGAACGTTCTGTAGCGATGATGAGATTTATCTTGGAAAATGATGAACTTCCCTTAAAAGAGCTGCTGAAGATATTTGACAAAAAGGAAGGATTACAGAAAGGATCGGGCCTGTTTCTCTTTCGCTATTTGATAGCAAAGAAAGAGTTAGCTATTGATCTCACAAAAAGGATAGATTTAGAGTCAAAAGTTAATAATTTACTGCTTTAAGGTGGTTGATTTTTTTGGAACTGAAGGAGAATTTTTTATTACAGTATCATGATGGAAGAACAATACGGATTGTATTTTGTGAACGACTTTCTTCTATTATATATGCAATTGATATGAATAAAGTTAGATGGCCATTTCTCATTAGAGAAGATGAATTAATTTCTGATTATAATAACGAAGAAATAACGATTTTAGAAAATGACCCATACACACGTTATGTTGTTGAAGAAGAATTAAGCAATGCAGAAAAGGAAAGAAGAAATCAAGCATGTGATATAGTGAATTTTGTACTTCAACAAGTAGATAGAGAGGTTTTGATATTTCAAAGCAAGTATCGTGAAAAAGCCATTAAACTAGCAGTATCAGAATATAAAATCAATTATTCAACTGTAAAAAGTTATCTTGTACGTTATTGGAAAGGTGGAAAGATAAGAAATGGATTGCTCCCTGCATTTAATTTATGCGGCTCTAAAGGTAAGGACAGAAAAGAGGGTGATAAAAAGAGGGGCAGACCTAGAAAAATAGGAAGTAGACAAGGGATAAATATTGATGACAAAGTAAAGAGATATTTCAAAACAGGATTAAATCGTTATTACTACAATGGAAGGCAGAACTCGTTAAAAGTGACTTATGAATTAATATTAAAGGATTTTTTTACAGAAACAAAGGTTGATATAAATGGTAATGAAGTACCCGTGATTAAGGAGCCTTCAAGTATTCCTACTTACCCTCAATTCTTTTATTGGTTTAAGAAGTTAAATAATCCAAAAAAGGAATTGATTAATAGAAAAGGAGCAAGGAACTATTTCCAAAATCATCGTGCTATCATTGGAAATTCAACACAAGATGCTGGATTAGGTCCAGGAACACTTTGGCAAATAGACTCTACACAGTTTGATATTTATCTGGTTTCATCCGTAGATCGTAACTTGATTGTTGGCAGACCAACTTTAATATGCGTAATTGATGTATTTTCCAGAATGATAGTTGGGGTTAATGTCACTTTTGAGTCATTTAATTCGTACACAGGCACTATGGTTGCTCTTGCAAATAGCATGTTACCCAAGAGTGATTTTTGTAAACAGTTTGGTATCACACTGGATAAAGATGAGTGGGATGTGGCTTGTGTGCCGCAAAGGATTTTTGCTGACAGGGGTGAACTAAACGGTAAACAGATTGAAGATGCTATTGGAGGATTAGGTATTTCGATACAGAACACCCCTCCGTACAGAGCTGACTACAAAGGGATTATTGAACAGGCATTTGCACAATTAAACATAAAGGTCAAACCATTTGCTGATGGGGTTGTAAAGAATGGGAAGAACACAATAGAGAGGGGAGACGAAGATTATAGACTTAAAGCTAATCTAACAATAGACGAATTCACACGAATTGTTATCAAATGTGTGCTATTCCATAACAATCATCATGTCTTGAGTGAATATGTATTGGATGAAATGATGATTAGTGAAGAAGTTGAAAAAATACCCGTTAAGATATGGGACTACGGAGTGAACAATATGAAAGGGCAATTACGAGTATTACCTGAACAAACAGTAAAGATGCACCTACTTCCAACTGATATAGGAACCATTACTTCACGTGGGGTTAGATTTAAGAAGATGTTGTACGCTTCGGATTACTCATTGAAAAATAATTGGTTTCAGTCAGCAAGAATTAACGGTAGCAAAAAAATAAAGATTTGGTATGATCCGAGGGATCTTTCCTATGTGTATACAATTAATGAGGATGGGGAGTTTCACAAGTTGCATCTACTTGAGCATTTGACTAAGTATGAAAATAAAGGAATAGATGAAATAAATCAGATAATAAAGCATGAACAATCAATAGATAACAGAAGCAAGGAACAAGAATTGCAGGAGAAGATGAAGTTATATGACGATATTCAAACGATTGTTGGACAAGGAAAGAAGAAGACGGCAGCACAAAAAGATGATTCATTAAGTAGGGCTCAACGACTAAGGGGAATAAGGGAGAATCAACGAGAAAAAAGGGAACTTAAACGGGAATTGAATATACAGAAGGTGGAGGCAGGGGAAACATTGATGGAATCAGTTGAAAAACAGGGACATACAGAGGATGAACTTGATTTGTTTAGAGCTATACAAGAGCTAGATTGGGATGATGATATTGAGTAACTCTATATTTCTACCAAATGGAATGGAGGCTATTCAGGCAGAGTATAAGGAATTCCCGTTGGAAGAGTTTAATCAAAACCCGTTGATTCAAGCACTACCACCATTATTGGATAAAGCAGCAATCATTAGAAAGCTCATGGTTAAACCAATCTATAATGATGAAGAAAAACATGCTGAAAGTATTTATCGAATACACATGATAAACCGATTGTTTCAGCTATATACTCCTCTTCCGGTGCACATAGATGTGTGGAATATGATTCATACATTGATTCTGCAAGGTTATTTGGCTAGGAACCCTTTTGATAAGAACTATAAAAAGTATATTAATGACTCTGGAAAAGAAATTATTAATCGTTCATATGAAATAAATAGTAGACAAAATTTCAGAACCACTTCTTCTTGCGGGACATTTATCGGTTTTTCTGGCATGGGTAAGACAACAACAATTAATAGAGTTCTAAGCGATATTCCACAAGTAATCATTCACAACGAATACAAAGGTGCCCATTTTAATCAAATCCAACTTGTATGGTTGAAGCTAGAAGCACCAAGTAATTCAAGTTTAAAAGCATTGTGCTTACAATTTTTCATGAAAGTGGATGAATTGCTAGGAACAAATAATTATAAGAAATACGTTTCAAGAAATATGTCTGTAGATAGCATGTTACCTTTAATCAGTCAGGTAGCACACAATATAGGGCTGGGTCTACTTGTTATTGATGAAACACAGAATATAAAAAAACGTGGTGCGGAACAAATTATGAACTTCTTTGTCTACTTAATAAATACGGGAATTAATCTTTGCTTAATAGGAACCCCGGGTGCGTACGATTTATTCGGGAAGGAATTGCGTATGACAAGGCGTTTAACAGGCAACGCTGAAATCATCTATAACAATATGCAATATGGCAATGAATTTAACCTTTTGTTAGAGTCGATATGGAAATATCAATGGACACAAAATTTCGTACCTTATAATGAAGAATTCGGTAAAACAATATATGAGCTTACTCAGGGTATATCTGATTTAGTGATAAAGTTATTTGTGTACTCGCAACAGCTTGCTATAGAAAGTGGAAAAGAAGAGCTTTCCATCGGTCTAATAAAGAAAGTTGCAAATGAAAAGTTTAGGTTACTTCAACCAATGTTAAATGCAATTCGTTCAGGGAATCCACATAAAATTGCAAAGTATGAAGATATAAGAAAGATTGAATTAGAAGAGTCGAGAATAAAGCAAAATATAGCAGTGAGAAAGGAAGAACCAGTAAGAAAGAAGAAGGAATATAATGTCGAACCACCTGAGAAGGTAGAGAAACCTAAGCAGAAAACCAAGTGTAAAGAATACTCGGAAGATGATTTACGCAATTTGCTTCAGCTGGGAGCTAAAGAAGATAAATCACCATATCAATTGCTACTAGAAAATAATTATATTGAGGAAGCCACAACATGGATTGATGTGAAAGATGTATGATTAATTTTCTACCAGAATTGTACGAAAACGAACTTTTTTATTCTGTGATTGCACGATATCAGAGGAAGTGCGGAATGATAAGTGTGAGAGCTTTAATAGAAGATTTATTCGGAAGTTACGTTTTAGTATCTTCTTCTTATTTTCCCCAATACATTGATTCATTTGTTAAATGTTTGCCACAAACTTCAAAAGTAACATCTAAGGAGATTATCGAGAAACATACTCTATTTCCGTTTTATACATCATTTCTTTCACAGGAGAAAACAGACCTTATCTACGATACAATTGGAAAAGGATCAAATGGATCTAAAAAAAACATTGAAAAGCTAATAGGATTTGGTGGAAGTAAAGTACGAAAACCGAGTTATTTAAAGTATTGTCCGGTTTGTTTTAAGGAAGATATAGATACATTGGGTGAGAGTTATTGGCGTATCAATCATCAGATAATAGGTGCCTATTACTGTTCAAAACACCATATCCTTTTAAAAGAGAGTCCAGTTTTAAGTACTGGAAGCGGTCTTGAATTTATATGTGCAGATGAAGAGGTTTGTAATGAAAAGATAGTAGCAGATGATTACTCAGATACTATTAAACAATTAAATCTCCAACATATCCATACTGCGGAGTCCTTATTGAATAAGAATCTTCAGAGAAAAGAGTTAAACTATATAATTAATTATTACATTGATAGGTTAAGAGAAAAAGGGCTAGCTTCAAGGAATGGAAATCTGTATATGAAAGATGTTCAAGAAAGATTTCTACATTACTATCCTACACAGTATTTGGAAATGATGCAGAGCGGTATTGATCCAGATAGTCCGACTAATTGGCTTCGATTGTTTATACGAAATAATCAAAAAAATAGGAGTCCCTTGAGACATTTATTGTTCTTGCAATTTTTGGGTGTTAGTGCAGAAAATCTTTTTCAAGAAAAAAGGGTTATAGGAAAGAAGTCCGGTTCAGTCAAACATAATCCGAATTTTAGCATTCACCAGAGAAGGGAAAACTGGTTACGTTTAATTGCAGAAAATCCGGGTGCAAATAGAAGTCAGTTAAAAGATAAGGGGAAAGGGCTACATACATGGATTTGTAAATATGATTGGGATTGGTATGACAATGTAACACCAAAGGCTCAATTGGGGAAAGAAAAAGTTAGCACGATTGATTGGGAAAAGAGAGATGAAGAATGTTTGAGGCTTGCTACAGGAGCCGTAGAAAAGTTATTAAAAAAACAAGGGAAACCAATTCGAATAACTACAGAAAGTGTCAGAAAAGAGCTAGGTATAGGGCAATGGTTAAGAAACCCGAAATTAGCAAGAACTAATCAGTATTTACAAGAAGTTAAGGAAGATATAGTTGAATTCCGCATTCGTAAAATTAGATGGGCAATAAAGGAAATGATTCAAAAAGGCGAAACGTTAACTCCATATAAAATTCAACTTTATGCTGGCTTCGGTGGGAGAAATAAAGAAGCAAGGAAATTGATTTTGGAAATTAAAAATCGCCTTTAAAGTTATAACTGAAACTGGTGGTATAATTAGGTTAGTATTAAGCGAATTGGAGGGAGCGTTATGACAAGAAATGAATCTTCTGATCAAAAAAAGATAATAAAGATAGTGTATTTCGATGAAATGTCTGCAACGGATTATATTACTATTCAAAATGGTGGGCAAATTGATTGGAGTACAACAGAAAATAAAGAAAAACTTGCTAAATTATTGGCTGAAATTGATGCACAAGCTAAAGGAGGAGTTAATTGGTTTTCTGCAATAAAGGCATCGTTGTCTGGTCATACAAATGCAAGTTATGATGCTAGAACCAGAAGTTTAATTGAAAGTACCTTAACAAATACACTTCTAACAGACTATATCAATATTGCTAGTATGGATAAGAATGTATATCAATTTCATGATGCCGGTGTTCATGCTCCAGAGAATTCTGTAACGATGTATAAGATGTATAGCTCCTATCTGAACGTTGTTCCTAAAGAGGAGATACCTATTGATCTTGAACAATTAAATAATGCTGTATTAGGAGAAAGAGGTTACTATCAAATGCTTTTAAATGGAGAAACAGAACCTAAGCATGTATTAAGGTTCAATATCAATGCCTTTAAAAATAATTACAGTTTAGCAGATCTATCGAAAATGAGTTTATCCTACTTCGGTGTAAGAGTTGGAACATGTACAAAAGAGCAATTATCTATGGAGAAAGAATTTGAATTTGAAGATGATAAGAAAAAACCTAGTGCCATTCAGGTAGTCACAGGTAGTGACCAGACTTCTCATGATAAATTACTAGACGTTTATGATATAGTATTGGCAGGTGTTATGGGTGAGTAATATAGTGATATACTATGGTTCGAAAAATGAATTTTATAAAATAATTCCCACTGACCATAGGACTTTGACAGATTTAGTCTATGAAATAGATAAGGATAGTAAAAGTTACGTTATTCACATTCAAGGTCAGAATGAAAATGATAATAATGATGAACGTGTTTTTGTTGAAAATTTTGTAGCAAGCTCTGATGAATATGCAGGCGTACGAGAACACGTTATTATTAACTTTAATAACTTTTTAAGCAAATTTGACTCTAAAAATATTTATTTACACAATCCCCCTTTGCAAATTAGTGACCAAATCATAAGGTTGCATCCTAATACAGAAATTGTCTACCAAGATTATTGTTTAATTACTCTTGACCATTTAAAAATAATTAATTCTAAATATGATTTAAAGATAATTGGTCAAAGTAGTGTGAAGTTTGAGTTGTTACAGGCACTTTTTCCGTTGACATTAGATGATAGAATAAGGCCAGTAGTTTTGTTATTGTATGGGAACTCAGGTTTAGGTAAAACAGAAACTGCTAAGTTTATTGCGGAAGTAGTTGGAGAACCACTTTTTAGAAAGCAGTTTTCTATGTTTCAAAATAATCAATTCTCTACGTACTTATTTGGAGGTGCCCATTACGAAAAAAGTTTCGCAAAAGATCTGTTAGATAGAGAATCAAATGTACTTTTATTAGATGAATTTGATAAAGCACATTCTTCATTTCATAGTGCCTTTTACCAATTGTTTGATGAAGGAGTTTACGAAGATCAAAATTATTCCCTAAGGTTAGAAAAGTCAATAATAATTTGTACTTCTAACTACAATGATCTGAATGAGATTGAAGAGCATTTAGGGAGTGCAATCTATAATAGATTTGATAAAATTGTACATTTTAATGATCTAAATGACGAAGCGAAACAAAAAATTGGAGAACAAATATATGAAAGTTTAATAGAAGTTTATGAAAATAGATTGAGTGAAAGCATTATACAACGTCTATCCAGTAGTTATGTAGAATGTGATAATGTAAGGGAAATTAAACACCTTATAGAGGATTCTTTTGCATTACATGCTGTGTTGGAAAATATAAAAGAATAATTGATTCTAAAAGTAGTAGGAACTCAAAAGAGGATCCTACTTTTTTGTATGCTTTATTGTTTATAAGAGATAAACTGTGAGTAGAGATAAAATTACTGACTACTTTGCTAAAATTGGCAAGCAACAGATATAGATTGAAGGAGGTATAAGAGTTTGAAATTTGATTTTAAGAATGTAACACAAGATGAAAGAGAACAGCTTTATGACGAAGTGTGGAGCCAACCTATATCAGTTGTGGCAGAAAACTACTGTATATCTGATACTACACTAAGAAAGCATCTAAAAAGGCTAATAATTCCAATACCTACTAGAGGATATTGGACAAAGGTAAACAATGGAGAGGAAGTTTCTAAAACCAAGTTGCCCGGAGTTACTAAAGCCTTGAGAAAACATGTAAGAAACTATGTGATAAAGTACAGAACTGATTTAGAAAATATAGGTGAAGATGTAGTATCTTCTAAGGAAGAGCTACATTTATTAAGAGATGAATCCAAGAAATTTATTAAAGATAAATGTTCTAATTTAAAAGTTAGTAATCAGCTTAGAAATCCTCATTCATTAATTTCTGATCACAAGGAGGAGATCAACTATAGGAAAAAGAGGGACAGAGAACTAAGCAAATCCTATAACAAAGTTATTCCACCAAAAGGATTTAGAGATAATGAAGCTACTTTATCTATAAATGTATCTAGTTCCTCGATAAATAGAGCTTATAGAATACTAGACACAATTATAAAGGCACTTGACGAAATGGAGGGTTATACGAGGGCAGAAATTAAAGAAGGGAAAGATACTTCATATTTCGCAGTTATGTATACAATCTTTTATTTTGAATTAAAAGAAAAAGATAACAAACTTATACTAACATTGGTTGCAGATAATTGGCTCAGCTATACTAACAGAAGTAGACAAGAAATGGCATTTCAGGACTTGAAGGATAAACCTTTAGAAGAACAAATTGGAGATATCATTTACCAAATATTTGTTGTTGGAAACAGACTATATGCAGAATATAAATTAGAAGAATTGGTACAAGAAAGGGAATGGGAAGAACAGAAAAGAGAGAGAAGGTTAGAGCAACTAAGAAAAGATGAGTTAGAGGAAGTTAAGGAACTTACCCAAGCGGTCTCTGACTGGGATAAAGCAAAAAAGATTAGAGAGTTTGCGGATGACTTGGAATTAAAAATACATAAGGTTAAAGATGAAGAGCAAAAAGTTAGACTTATAAGATGGTTAAAATGGGCAAGAGATAAGGCTGACTGGATTGATCCCCTTGTAGAAAAAGAGGATGAGCTTTTAGGGAAGAGTGTTAGTTTATTTGAACAGATTTTGCAAAGGCAGTCATAAGTCCAATTTTATAAGTTATTGAACACTATATCTTAAATAAATACTGTTTTAAGATAATTACATGTATTGATTTTTTGGAGGGTTGTAAATGGAAGATACTATAAATTTATTTAAAGAGAAGCTACCAAAGTACCACCATCTACAAAAAATACGAGATAGACTGTGGGCGGAAGATGGCAAAAGTAGGGTTTCAGTAATGATCGGGTCTGGATTTAGCTTAAATGCAAATAAACTTGATGCCTCACTTGAAAGTATGTCAACTTGGTTAGGTGTTAAAAATAAAATTCTGGAAGGCCTAAATCCTGACGAATTACCGGATAGTGAAAACGTGTTAGATATTAGTGAAAGTTACGCTAGTGAATATGGACGTGAAAGTTTAGATACTATAATTAAACAAACTGTTCCTGATCAAAATTATGAGCCAGGTGAAATTCACAGGAGTTTATTAAAGCTCCCTTGGTCCGATATTTATACGACTAACTATGACACGTTGTTAGAAAGAACATTACCACACATCATTGAAAGAAATTATCAAGTTATTTATGATGTGAGAGATATTCCTAATTCAGCTTCCCCTAGAATAGTGAAATTACATGGGAGTTTTCCTTCGAATAGACCATTTATTTTTACTAGAAGTGATTTTGAATCATATAGTAGAAAGTTTGCTCCATTAGTTAATATGGTTCAACAGTCAATTATGGAAACAACCTTTGTATTATTAGGTTTCTCTGGAGATGATCCCAATTTTGAAAGCTGGACAAAATGGGTCAATAAGAATTTAGGAGAACACATGCCAAAAATTTATATGTTGGCCTATGATGAGCACAAAAGGGAAAGTTTACTAAAAGAAAGAGGAATAACTCTTATTGATTTTAAAGAAGTATATAAAGAAGAGAACAAGGGCAATGTGTATGAGCAAATGTTTAATGATGTCTTTCAATATTTAGCCTATCAGGAGAAGAAGGATGAAAGGGAGTGGCCATATAAAAGTTATTTTGGAAGTAATTTAAAAAAAATTGATAACGTATTAAATACCTTTATTTATAATAGGGAAAATTACCCTGGATGGCTAGTTATGCCCGACATAATCAAAAAAAGAAATATTGAGATATTACAATTAGCCTGTAATGAATTGGAGGAGTTGGCGGCAAATAGTGAAAATGAGATATCTAAACGGATATCGGCAGTAAATGAAATAGTTTGGGTGTATGATACTTTTCAAATTCCTATTGATTATGGTCTTCATAAAACGATGAGGGAATTAATTGATGAGAGTACCGCAACGGATTATCCTGCCGGTATAAAGGGTATTATTGTTAGATTACTCAAAGAAGCTAGACTTGATTATAATGAAAATGATTTTAATAAATATCTTGAGATACTAGAAAAAAGTGATTTGAACGAGGATATTACGAATCAGTTTATCTTCGAACAAATTTTGATGAAAATCGCAAAATTTGAATATAATGAAGCCAGGAGTTTGCTTGATAAATGGTCATTAACAAATAAGGATTTTGAATGGATGGTTAAAAAGGCGGTCATTTTTTCAAGGATTGGAGAAAAGGAAAAATCTATAAAAATATTAGAAAATAATTTAACTACTGTTAGAAAAATAATAGCAATAAAAAATAATAACTATCGTTTGCTGTCCTTAGAGGGAGTTATACTATCAAATCTGATTCAATTAAAAAGAAATACTATGCAAAATAGTAAAGAAAGACTATTAATATTGGAGTCAAAACTTAGTAATCCATTAAAAGAATTAGACTTTATGTTTAGTAGAATAAAACCATATGAAGAAAAGTCGGGAATATTCGAGAAAAAGGGATTTGATCCGAATCGAATATCCCAGACAAGTAGATTTAATAGTACCTTAGATTTGGAACTGGTTGATTCATACAGCATGATAATGTTATATGAAGAGTTTGGTCTAGGATCTACTGGTCAAAAGTTTGCAAAGAATGCTATTAATATTGCGTTAAAAAATGCGGGAAAATTATATCCTTTTTACTCATGGATAATGTACCTACGAATAGGGGATGTTAAAGAAATCGATCACTATTTCTCTAGGGATGTTATTTATAAAACAGATGGAACCAGCTTGTCGCTATTTGCTGAAATAGTTATGGTTGGAATACTTAGTAATCAAAATACCAATTTACTGTTAGAAGTATTGTCACGTATATACTTTGCTTTGCAAAAAGAAGAAAAGGTGAAAGTCGATAAAACAGTAATAGAATTATATGGAAATAGAGGTTATCAGGAAGAAAATCGTAGAAGTAATAAAAAAGTATTCGAACATCTTTTTAGAAGAATATTATTTGATAAAAATAATGATGAGAAAGGGATTTTTATAAGTGAAGTTTACAAACTCCCTATTATTGGTGATCCTCAAGGAAGTCTCTCTGAGATAATATTAAATGATTTTAGCTTTTATGATCCTTCATTTGAATTTGACTTTTCAGATAATATAGAAATAGATGTTGACATTGCCGAGGTGAATAGATTACTAAAAATCTTAAAGGGAGAAAAAAGTAATATTCGAGATGCTTCTCTGAGGAGGTTAGCTAACCTTTTAGCAACTGACAATTTTCCCGATGAATTTATAGCTATGTTTAGAACAAATGTAGCTGATATTATTAGAAAAGAAGAATCTAATTACTGCAATGGTTTATTAGATTCTTATCTAGTATTAATAACTGATGATATTGAACTGCAGGAAAAATACAGTCATTTACGTATTCAAGAATCAATACCAAAATCCCATGACAGTAAAACTGGGATAACTTCAATTGGTAGTGGTTTAGATACCCTTTTAAGGGATTTAAGAAATATTTTCCCGGATTTTATTTACAAAGAGAATCGCTTTTTAACCTTAACAAATCGGACGTATATTAGTTGGTTGGAGAATTTTTTTGAATGGTGGGACAATCAGGAAGAATGGTTGTTAAAGGAAAAAACTGATAGTTTATTTGGAGAAAGTGATGATTTATTAATCATGATTATATTTCTAAAAAACTCTTTCTTACCAAATATTCCTGTCGACTGTTTAACTGCTGGTGATAAAGAAAAACTTGAAGGTATTTATACTAAATTATGTAAGAATAAGTATCATATGGCTTTATTTTTGATACCTACTTTAGTAAGGGTTGGGGTAGTGAAGCAAAATAGTATAGATAAAATATACGATGGATTAATGAGTAACAATTTAGAGATATTTAACTCATCAGTTGTTGCATGTTATGATTTAGTAATTTTGGAAAGTATGGGTGAAATAATAGCAGACCTATCAGAAGTAAAGACAACCCTACTAAACCTTTTTATCTATCGAAAGGAAGTTACATTGTTAGAAACAACTAAATCAATAAGCAATATCATAAAAAATATCCCAGATTTCTTTAATAATGCTGAGTATTTAAGTTTGATAAAATCTTTAAACTTGATATTAGATGATTTTGAGCATAACTATTATGATAACAGTTCAATAACAGATCAAAAAAATGAACTATTATCCGAGTTAGCAAATCTTTCTGGCAAAATATATGCTAACGGAAAGGTAACTTACAACGAAGAATTAGAATCTTGGAAAACTTTTACAAAAGAACATAGATTGCCTGAAGTTAGAAAATATAGTGAGTTGTTTGAGTCAAAGTAGGATAGTTTTTGTATTGAGACAGGTAAGCAATCATCCTCTGCAGGTGGGCTAAACATCTGGTTCCTACTTTTCTTTATTTCTATAACTCTTCTATCTACTATGTCTAATTAAAATATAAACTTCCGAGCCAAAATAAACATTTCCGATTCAGACCCCGATTTCGTGAAAATAAACATTTCCGATTTCCGGGTCTTTTTCATGCTCATCCCTTGTCTTGTCATGGTTCTCTCGTGTTTCCTTCATGCAACATTATCGGAGAACTTTATTTTAAAAAAGAAAAAAAGGTGAAAAAACAGGTGAAAAAGAGGGGAAAAATGGAGTGTTTTTGAATCAAAAATCCTTCAAAATAGGGGTTCGGTAGGAAAACTTTATTTTAACTCCGACGGTGGAATGGGGATTGGAGGGGGAAGAAAAAAGTTTTGTTTATTTTAACGGTACAAAAATAGCCTAGTATTATGAGCTTTATAAAAGTATATTTTATGATCCCTCGGACTAATGGTTCGAGGGACTTTTTAACCCCTGGCGTCTTACTTTTACACTAAAAAGCGCAGGCTAGAGGTCTTTCTTATGGAAAGATAAGTTATAACATTTTAAAGTTAACATAAAGTCTTTCCAATTGGTCCTTTCCATTTCACCTATGCAAAAATTTAGTTTGTAAAATTTGGATTGCCTCTTCAATTTCTTTCAGTTCAGGCTCTGTTAAATTGTTAATTCGATCTTGAAATTTTGATTCAAGCTCTTGAAATACTTTATTCATTAGCTCTGTTCCATTTTCGGTGAGACGAATGTCATATTTACGACGATCATTCGAATCAATAATTTTTTCGCATAGTTGGTTTTCAATTAGTTTCTTTAATTCACGGCTAGAATTAGGTAAAGATAAATGCAAGCATTCACTTATTTCACTAAGAGTTACTGGTTGGCTAACTGTAATAAATTCTAATATTTTGTATTGAACGGTAGTAATGTTTTCAATTTTGATTTCTTTTGTCATATCGTTTGTCATTTGATGTACAGATGTAGTAAATCGAACAAACTGATGGAAAAGCTTAGCCTTGTCCATATAAATCACCTCATTTACAAAGTATCAAATATATTATCAAAAAACAATTATCAATTGACAACTAAATCGAGTTGGTGTTAATATTTAGTTATCAAATGATAACTAATAAGGTGTTTAATAGTGAACGTTTTAATAGTTTTCACCCATCCAAATCATCAAAGCTTGAGCTATGCATTTTTACAAGGGGTACTTCGAGGTTGTGATGAAAATCATGTTATACAAAATGTTCAAGTTTTAGATTTATATGAAGAAAAATTCAATCCGGTTCTTGAATTTGGAGAGAAAAAGAAGAGAAGAGATATGTATAAAGCTCCAGAATTAGAAAAATATCGGGATCAACTATCGTGGGCTGAAAAGATTATTTTTATTTATCCTATATGGTGGGGAAGGCCTCCTGCTATGTTAATGGGGTATATTGATAAAATGTTTGCAGCAGGATTTGCCTACAAAGATAACGGTAAGTTGTTACCAGTTGGTTTGTTGAAGGGTAAATCAGTCGTATGTATTTCTGTAATGAAAGGTCCAACCTTTTATCCATTGTTTTGGTTAAATAATGCTCATAAAGTTTTAATGCGTAAAGCATTGTTTCAATACGTAGGCATTAAAAAGGTAAAGTTTTTTGAGTTTGGGAATATGGAAAACTCAAAGGGTAAACATCAGAAAAAAATAAACAAAGTATACAGGTATTTTCAAAAATTGAATATCCTTAGCTTAACATCTTAAAAATCAACTGCTAGTAATTAGTGATTGTAGATGGCTACACAACAGATTGTTAAAATTCATCGAAGGAAATTAAAGTACCTTAATCACGGTGCTAACCGTCTGTAAAACTCCCACTTCGAGTGTTACAAAGAAGCTAAGTGGGAGTAAACAGACCTTAACACCCTGATAAGTTTCACTAAATGATCAGTGGGGTCCAAAAACCCCCACTGATCAAAGTCTCACTTTATTTTGAATCAACTAATTTTCCTTTGAATAAGATTTTCTTTGAAACAGTTAAATTTAATTGGCGACTAAACTTCTGCAGTTGTCGCTCCTCACTCTCCGTGACAATGGCTACAACGGTTCCTGAGTCAGATCCTAACCGCCCAGTTCTTCCGGAGCGATGAACAAATTGTGCCGTCTCCTTAGGCAAGTCCATATGAATAACATGGGTTAAATCAGGAATATCTAAACCTCTTGCAGCAACATCTGAAGCTAGTAGTAGTTCAGATGTTCCTTCGCGAAATTCTTTAATTGCTTTAGCGCGTTCTTGTTTTTTGGAGTCACTATGTAAAACTCCTGCATGGATTCCCATAAATATTAGTTTTTCTGCCAGTACCGAAAGCGTTGTAATGTCTTTGACGAAGACAAGTGCTTTCATTTCATGATTTCGTACGAGCTTTCGTAACGATTCAATCTTATCTCTCGCTTCACTAACAAGATACATGTACTCTACATTTGGTCGATCATCATCTTCTTTGCCTACTCGAATTACTTCAGGATTGTTCATTAGTTCTTCTGCCTTTGATTGTACGATTTTAGGTAGAGTTGCCGAAAAGACGAGTACTTGCCGGTCACTCATGGTACTTTTTACAATTTTTTCGATAGTAGATATATGTTCAGGTACTAACAGTTGATCTGCTTCATCCAGTACAATCGTTTTTACTTGATGCATCTTTAGTTTTTTCTGGTTAATTAGTTCGTTCATTCTTCCTGGTGTTCCAATTACAATTTGCGGTTTCTTTTTCAACTTTTCAATTTGTCGTTTTACGTTTGCTCCACCAATCAGTGTAGCACTTCCAATTCCACTATCTCTTGACCACTCCTGAACTTCTTGATTTATTTGCATCACTAGTTCATGGGATGATGCTAAGATAACAACTTGGGTATTTTTTTGAGTTGGATCGATTTGTTGCAAAAGCGGTAAAAGATAAGCTAGCGTTTTACCGCTGCCTGTTGGTGACTCAGCAATGATATCTTTTCCATTGATTATAAAACGGGCCGTATGTAGTTGAATGGCTGTTAGTTTTTCAAATCCGGATTTATCCCATGTGGTTTGAAGAAACGGTTTCAGTTCAGGCAATACTTCATTTAATGATTGTGTTTTATTCATATTTAATGCTCCTCTTAATGCTTCAATTCGTACATCTTTATTCAGAGTAATGCGGATTACTATATACGTCAACCTGTACCACTATTTTGCGATAAATTAAATCGATTATGTGCTCTCCATATGTTGGGGGAGAGATTACACATAAAAATGTCCCTTCGTTATAAACTACATGTATATTTAGGAGGTATGGAATATGGACAATCAAGAATTCGAGAAAATATATCAAGATTATAAACAGCAAGGGGAGGAACAGGCTCAGCAGGAAGTGCCAGCATTAGGAGAGCTTGGAAAAGAACAAATTGTTGCTGTTCGAAAAAATGATGACGGCGATATTATTGCAGTTAAAACGAATAGCGGTAGAGAGTTAGACTACGTAACCGCAATAGATGAAGCAAAAGCTGGGAAACTTAAACATGTCGATGTATTTCATAAGTATGGTCGAGACATTATTCGTAGTGAACCTGACGGTATTAAAGAAAATAATCTAGATCAATTAGATACTTTTTAATAGGATGGATAAAGAAGGAAGAAGGCTCTACACTAAATTTTTTTGGTACAAGCTTTAGCCCTATCATTGGAAATCCTAAGTGTAGTTTCTTCATCTTCTTTTTTAAAAGGTATGTAAAACAATAACAAATATAAATGGATATTTATGTTAAGATATACATGAGAAAAAAATATTCAATAAGTTCGATCAAGGAAGTTGAGCAAGTTTCTATAATCAGTTTTTTCCTGAAATTTAAAAATGGGAACCGAAATTCGCATTGATCATGATGGATATGTGACATATACGGATCATAAGGGACAAAAAGTATTCTATTGATTATTAAGCATTTGCTTCATTCTTTAACAATCTCTTAGAAGTGAAAACTCTCTAACTGTTATTTCATTATAATTAGTTGAGAAAAGGAAATACGGGAGGGATAGGTTTGAGCTTGGAATTAGAGGTATTAAATAAAGAAATATCAAATGAAGCATATGACATTCTTTATGAAAACGGATTCTATGATTTGTTACGAAAGTTCGGTAATCCACAAATAAGTGGAAGTTATTTTTTGCAATTAATGACTTGGCGAGACTTAGATATTTACCTTGAATCTGAATCAATTAACGTTACGACATTTTTTGAATTAGGTAAAGAAATTACAGATATGATGAATCCCGCAAAAATGATCTTTAGAAATGAATTAATGGGTAATACACCGGGGTTACCTAATGGATTGTATTGGGGATTTATACAAAAATTTTTGACCAGCAATGGAAAATCGATATATGGTTGATTCCTCCAGAAGAGGTCCAGCAAAGACAAAGTAAAATAGCAGAACTAAAGGCTAAAGTTGATAATAATAAGAGACAATCAATTTTAAACATCAAGAATCAACTACATAGCCATTCTTTATATCGCAAATCTTTTTTTAGCGTAGAAATTTATGATGCCGTACTGAATGATAATATTACATCAAAAGAACAATTTGAAAAATGGTTATATATCAAGAAAGGATTAAAAATTTGAAAGAATTTGTTCTTAAACGCTTGATAGAAACAAAGAAAATCTGACAGCAGATAAACGAGGTGAACACATGTCGCATGTAAGAATACGATGTACAGGTCTAATAATCGAAAATAATTCTATCCTTTTAGTAGAATATGATGATAACGGCATACATTATAATTTACCTGGCGGAGGCTTAGAACCGGGAGAAACGATATTAGAGGGTGTTGCAAGAGAGGTATTAGAAGAAACGACAGCACAGGTCGACGTTGGACCGTTAGCAATAATTTATGAACTTGCCCCGCATAAACAGTCTGGCGATTATAATGTCAATGAAAAACATGGGTTACACCTCATTTTTGAATGTACATTAAAAAATAACTCCGTACCGCGATTACCCCAACATCCAGATCTTCATCAATCGGCGGTGAAATGGATCCCTTTAGAAGAATTAGATTCCGTTTTACTGATACCAAATATCAAACAGCAAATAAAGAACTATATCAAGAACAAAAAGAATATAGAACTAGTTGAAGATTATACGCTTGAGAGACTGCGATAATGAAGTGCTCCAGTGAGTAAGGATCCAATAAAAAAAGGACTATTGCTCCCCATTTGTTATAATTATAGAAAATGTGCAGAACAAACCTAGAGATACTAATTCTCCTAATAATAAGAAAGGAAGTGATTAGAGTTAAAAGAATTTTATTTTTGGTTTTAGGCTGCTGTTTCTTATTTGGATGCAGTGAAAAAGATGAATTCGCTCGTCATTACACTAATTTAATGCCAAGTGAGAATAGTGAGTATTCCATTTATTCAGTCGGCTATGAAATTAATCCAGAAGAACTAAGCAACGAAGGGATAAATATTAGTAATTACTCAATTATATACCAAAGTTCTCTTGAATCATCAGAAACTACCTATCCTGAATTAGATTTAAAAGAAGAACCCGCTTTTATTATTTTTGATGAAAATGGTCTAGTGCAAAAAACGTATAAGTTTGAGTCTCTAATTAAGTATTTAAAAGAGATTGATTCTAGAGATTAGATAGTTGTTAAACAATGGAGAGAAGGAACCTGTTCAGGTTCCTTCTGCATTCACTTTTTCCCATCCAGATAATCATCAATAATCTCTAACGCTTCTGCCGGTCCTCCACAAGACTGAAAACTGCTCTTAATTTTTTCGATCCCCTGATAATAATCATCGTTTTCCACAATCTGATTGACTGCATTTTTCAGTGCTTCTTCCGTTAACTCATCTGGAAAGATCGCATAACCCGCTTCAAGTTCTGATAGGCGAGCGGCTACCATCGGCTGGTCCTTATCGCGCGGGATCACGACCATTGGGACCTCATAATAGATGGCTTCATTCACACTGTTCATGCCCCCGTGGGTCAGGAATACATTCGTATGCTGCAGAATATCTAACTGAGGGACATATTTTTGAATAATGAAGTTTTCTGGAGCATCCTTTAGTTTCTCGAAATCAACACTGGATCCTGCTGCAATCACAACTTTCCCTGGAAAATCGGAAAAAGCATCGATACACATATTAAAGAAAGCTTCGACATGGTCCAGAACAGTTCCCATGGAAATATAAAGAACTTGCTCATTTTCAATCTGATCAAAGGGAAAATCAATTGTACCTTTTCGTTGAGGAAAGCTGGGGCCAATAAAATGATGCCCCTCACCAAACTCCTCCAGACGAGGTTGGAAATACTCGCTCGTATATACCATTGTTTTCTCTCCTTGATTTTGCATGAACTGAAGCATGTTTTTAGGTGCCACACCAAATTCTTGCTTAACCCTGTCTAACAGGACTTTCCCTTCTTCATTAAAGTGAAGAGATCCCGCAGCTTCAGGATGGAGCGGCAGTTTCTTCTTATAATCCTCTGGAATTAGAAAGGATGCTGAAGACGAGAAGCCAGGTATATGTAAATAGTCTCTCACTAATTCTCCCGGACCAAAGGAATCGTAGTAAACAAAATCAAAGGAAATATCCTTATCTAACTCTCTGGTTACAGATAAAATATCAAAAGAGGTTTTCAAGAATATGTTTAAAAAAGAATGAAGTCCATCTGAACTACCAGGATCGATCTCTGCTCCTTTTAGATAATTATCATGCAGGACAACATTTGCTCCTACACCCTCTAAGCGATCCTTGTAATCTTCCGTAGAGATATAGTAGACGTTGTCACCACGGTCTGCAAAAGCTTTTGTTATGCCTAAACTAGGATTGACATGTCCTTCAGCCGGCACGTTTATCATCAGTATGTTTGCGATAAGTCGTCACCTCTTTAGTAGATTATAAGTTATTACCCGTATTTTATAATAGAAATCACAGCTATAGCAATATTTATATATGCCCGGTTTTTTTACTGCATAAAAAGAGGCGGGGTGTAAGTACAAGCATCATGCTCAAGATGAATTTTGGATTATTAAAATAGAGATTATGTAAAGTAGAACTGTGAATTAATGTAGCAAACTTGATTCTTTACATGTTTCAAGATAAAGTATACAATATAAATCGTAATGATTACGTTTTGTTAATGAACTGATAGAATAGAAGTAATTCCAGAAAGGATACGGATATGAATAGTAATACAGTTAACTTGTTATTACGTAAAATCTTAAACGATTACTCAGAACAAGAGCGATTCTTATACAATCGTGTGATTGAAATGGAGGATGATTTAGCAGCACAGGTACATTCGACAGAAGAGCTGATGTATCAAGTGAAAACAGAATCACCACATGAGAAAATAGCGTGTGATTTTGGTATGACTTTATCGGAACTTATTAAAAAAATGACAGTAATGGAGGAAGAAATTAGTCGTAAACTAGAAATCATGTATGCGAACATCCAATGGCTTGACTGTACATTTTTTGTTCATTCAAGCAGAAGAAATAATAAAAGACATAAACTATTTTATTTTAATATTCCCAATTCCTAATGTAATGATGCAGTAGTCCAGTGGATGAGTATGATTGAAACAGAAAAAGGTTGTTTGGTATTAACCTACCTTGCTATTAAAGTAAGAGGATCATCAGAAGAAGGAGTCATTCTTATATGTATAAGTGGATCATTATAGGGGGAGGAGTGCAAGGATGTTGTGTGGCCACCCGTTTACTTGAAAATGGCGTAAACAAAAAGGAAATGCTGGTCATCGATACCTATCCGGAACCCATGTATATGTGGCAAACGTTAACAGCCAAAACCGGTATGCCTTATTTAAGATCTCCCTCTGTTCATCATCTGGGAGCTGACCCATTTAGTCTAAAAAAATATTCACGTCATCAGGACTACGCCAGACCTTTCAAAGGAAGGTACGCAAGGCCACGTTTAGATATGTTTAATCAGCACAGTATGGATGAAATGAATAAAGTAGGGATTCAACGTTGTTGGCGACAAGGGACAGTGAAGGAACTTACGTGGTCAAATGGCTGTTGGGAGGTAAAGACTTCCAACAATCAAGTTGTCAGAGGAGAATGTGTTGTACTGGCAATGGGTGTAAATCATCAAGCACATTATCCAGAATGGGCTTGTCCATACAAAAAGGCAGCAACTATTAGTCATGTATTCGATATGGAAACACCTCTTCCACATGAAGGAGATATTGTTATAGTAGGAGGGGGGATGACGGCAGCTCACCTGGCATACACACTTTCCGACAAAAATACCATACATTCTGTTACTTTAGTGAAGCGTCATCCGTTTCGAATCAAAGATTTTGATAGTGATCCAGGCTGGCTGGGCCCAAAAAATTTAAGAAACTATCAGAAAATGAATTGCTACAGTGAACGAAGAAAGGTTATTCAAGAGGCAAGACACCGAGGTTCCATAACAAGTGAGCTGCATGTGAAGTTAAGAAAACAAGTAAGGAATGGTAAACTGACGATTATCACAGAAGAAATACATGGTGCCAAAACGATAGACGATACGGTGGAATTGTTCGTAACAAATGATAAATCCATATCAGGTCATTCCTTAATCCTTGCTACTGGTGCAGAGTCGAGATTACCAGGGGAAGAGTGGCTGAAAAAGACGATAAAGCAATGGGATCTACCTTGTTCTTCTTGTGGTTTTCCTATTGTTTCCTCTTCTCTTAAATGGAAACGGGGGCTCTATGTTGCCGGAGCTCTTGCAGAATTAGAAATTGGACCTGTTTCTAGGAATATTGCTGGGGCAAGAAAGGCAGCGGAGCGCATCGCATATAATTTATAACAAGACGAGTAAAGCAACAAATAATAGAAAAGCTTTATTGTTTTTTGTAAATCGTAACCATTACTATTTACATTACGAGTAATTTCGTTTATAATGATTTTTATTCGTAATTATTACGATTTAACATATTAGAAACCTTGAAACGAAATTGTGAATAGCGAAAGGAGTAATTAGAAATGGCTAAAAAATCCAAAATAGCTAAAGAGAAAAAACGGCAGCAAATGGTTTTGCAATATGCAGAATTAAGAAGAGAGCTAAAAGCAAAAGGTGATTATGAAGCACTAAGTAAATTACCTCGGGATTCTTCACCGACAAGGTTGAAAAACCGTTGTGAAGTGACAGGTAGACCACGTGGCTATATGCGCAAATTCAACATGTCCCGTATTGCTTTTAGGGAATATGCGCATAAGGGTCAAGTGCCTGGTGTGAAAAAAGCAAGTTGGTAACAAAACCATGAATGTTTATCACAGTGTTAAACGTCTGTAAGACCCCCATTCCAATTCTTAAGTAATAGAAAGAAGCTAAGTGGGGGTATACAGACACAAAAAGTTAAGATTCATTACTGATCAGTGAAAGTTAATAACCCTTCTGATCATAGCCTACTTTATAAGGAGGAAAAGTCTTGTCACAAGAAATCCCTATTCCAGTAACTATTTTAACTGGTTTCTTAGGGGCTGGGAAAACGTCATTGTTAAATAATTTGTTGCAAGATATGCCAGAACAGAATGTTGCTGTCATTATCAATGAATTTGGTGATACGTCGATTGATAGTCACTTGGTGGTGTCAACAAAGGAAGAAATTCTCGAGATAAACAGTGGTTGTATATGTTGTAATGTGCGAGCAGATTTAATCAACATATTAACTAATATGATGAAACAGGAAACAGAAATGGACCACATTATTATTGAGACTACCGGTATGGCTAATCCAGCTCCTGTTATTCAAACCTTTCTAATGGATGAACAGACAGCAGCATCATTTGAATTGGACAGTGTGATTACGATGGTTGATGCCAAGCATATTTGGCATCATGTAAAAGAAGAAGAGCCAGGGCAACAAATCGCCTTTGCAGATGTTCTAATAGTAAACAAAATGGATTTGATCACAGAAGCTGAAAAAAGTGAATTGGAACAACAGCTGATTAACATGAATCCACAAGCAGAACGGATATATACGACATATGCGAATGTAGACAGTGGAGATCTAATAGGGAAAAAATCCTTTGAATTAGAATATATATTAACAATGGATCCAAATCTATTAACTCAAACACATCACCATCATCATAATGATCAAGTCACATCTTGTGTTTTTCGAGACGACCGTCCGCTTGATTTAGAAAAAGTGAATAAATGGTTCGCTTATTTAGTCCAGTTTAAAGGAGAACATTTATATCGTTATAAGGGTGTGCTCTATATTAAGCAACTGGAGAACAGAGTGGTTTTCCAAGGTGTACATATGCTATTTGCAGGAACTGAAAGCTTTAAATGGGTGAATGATGAGTTAAGACAAAGTGAGATCGTTTTTATTGGAAAGCATCTCGATTTTGAGGAACTGGAGAGAGGTTTTCAATATTGTCTTGCTTAATTTTTTTGCGTTTTAAATCGTAATGATTATTATTTGGGGTGGTATGGATGAATCAAATATATGACGTCATTGTGGTTGGAGCAGGTCCTTCCGGAATTGGTGTCGGCGCTTTATTACAACAAATGAATTGCACTTCCTACTTAATTATAGAGAAAGAAGAAGTAGGAGCATCGTTTCAGCTTTGGCCAGAGGAAATGAGATTTATAACTCCTTCCTTTCCTGCGCAAGGTTTTGGTCAGACAGATTTAAATGCCATTGTTCCAAAAACGTCACCAGCATACACAATAGATATGGAACATCCCACTGGTGAAGCTTATGCAGAATACCTTAATGTGTTAGCAGATCATTTTACACTTCCTATTAAAGAAGGTGTTCAAGTAAATCAAATTCATAAGAGTGCAGGCATCTTTTCCATAGATACGACAGAAGGAATCTATCAAAGTCAATATGTTATCTGGGCAGCAGGGCAATATCAATATCCGGACTTGCAGCCTTTTCCGGGTGCAGAAGTTGGTGTGCACAATAGCTTGATTCCATCCTGGGAGGACGTGGAAGGTGATGATTTTGTTATCATCGGAGGATATGAAAGTGGTATGGATGCAGCATTTCATCTAGGGCGATCAGGTAAGAGATCTACATTAATAGCAAGAACGAATACTTGGGAGATCGATAGTAGTGATCCTAGTACTGCCCTGTCAACCTATACATATGGTCGTGTCCGCCCCTTATTGGATTCAGACTTATTAAGGGTTGTAGGCAATACAGCAGTGACACGTATCGAAAAAGTATCGTCAGGATATGACGTGTATACGAGTAGTGGGAAAGTTTTCTTTACAAAGGAGAAACCGATATTAGCTACTGGCTTTTCAGGCAGCACATCAATGATAGAAAATTTAGTGAAGCGTGGAAAGCACGGCGAAGTTCTAGTTAATGAAAGAGACGAATCTGTAGCGACACCTGGCTTATTTCTAGCAGGACCAGAGCTTCGCCACAATGATCATATCTTCTGTTATATATACAAATTTCGTCAACGCTTTGCTGTTATAGCAGAAACAATCGGTCACCGGTTAGATTTAGATTTATCGATATTAGAGGAGTATAAACGAGAAAACTTTTATCTTAATGATCTCTCTATGTGTGGGGAGAGGTGTCAATGCTAGAAAGCGTTACGCCTCCCTATGCTAATCCGGTAGAAGTCATGTTAGTAGGGTGTGAGTCAGTTGGGAAATCCGGCTTATTTCGCCATATGACTGGGGAAAACCGAGCGTTGGCTAGTAATGTAAGAGGATCAACAATAGCTGCCTTAACAGCATCATGTAAATTAAACAGTGTTATGCGATTAACAGACTTACCAGGCATTCAATTTGATATGGACAGCCAAAATACCCAACTTACTTTAGATCATATAGAAGGGGAACAAACCTTACTTATAGTTGTAAAAGCAACGGAGCTGGCAGAAGAACTGATCCAGCTGGAGAAGGAATTGAAATTGAAAGGTAAAAAAGTAGCGATTGTTGCAACTCACCGGGATAAGTACTTACCTGCTAGAGCTGAACAAAACAGAGTGCAAGAACTCTTGCAGGTACCGGTAGTCTGGATTAATGCCAGAAAGATGGATTTTGCGGAACAAGAAAAAGTAATTACTTGTATTCAGAATGCCAGAGCATGGGCGGTGACTGCGAGTATCCTTCATTTTCTGCCTTCGTCGCCTCATCCTGTTAATAAAGTAATACCAATTTTTCGTTTGAAAATAGTAGGTCCAATGCTAGCTTGTTTAATTATTCTGACGATGTTTGCCTTGCCAGTATTGGCAGCTTATTTATTTGTCAGCTGGCTAGAACCGGTGACAGAACAATACTTGCTGATACCGATAACCACTATGGTGGAGCAGGTTCCTGCCTTTTTAGCTAATGTGTTAGTAGGTGATTACGGTGTCATTACCTTAGGTTGGTATTCATTTCTTTGGGCATTTCCTGTTGTCCTGTTCATCAGTATCACTACTACTCTTACAGAGGAGATTGGTATACAAGAACATTTAACAAATGCCTTAGATCCGTGGCTTCGAAAGATAGGGTTAACAGGAAGAGATTTGCTTCCTGTTATCACAGGTTTTGGCTGTAATGTTGTCGCCGTCATGCAAAGCAGAAGTTGTAGCAGTTGCACCCGGCTGTCTTGTGTATCGATGATTTCCTTTGGTTCAGCTTGCAGTTATCAAATTGGTGCTAACTTATCAATTTTCAATGCTGCACATGTCCCTTTTTTATTTTTACCTTATTTGCTCGTATTATTAGTAGTTGGTGCTATTCATACAAGGATTTGGAATAGAACAGCAACAGAAGAACTAAAAAGAATTGCCCCTTTGCCACATTTGCAGGAAATCAATTGGCGTGCATTCTGGTGGAAGTTTTCAGGTGTGATTAAGCAATTTTTATTGCAGGCTATGCCAATTTTCTTGTTAATATGTCTGGTTGCTTCAGTACTAGATACTATCGGCATATTATCGATTTTTAGCTGGATTGCGATGCCTTTATTATATCTATTTTCATTACCAGCAGATGCAGCACCTGGTTTGATTTTTTCTTTTATTAGAAAGGATGGCTTACTTGTCTTAAATGAGGGACAGGGCAGTTTATTAATGAATATGTCTTCCAGTCAACTATTTATTCTTGTTTACTTGGCATCGACCTTATCTGCTTGCCTTGTTACATTATTTACTATCAGCAAAGAGCTTAGCTGGAAGGATGCTGTATCAATCGGATGGAAACAAATGTTGACAAGTGTTGTTAGTGCATCATTTCTTGCCGCAGGATTATATTTTATAAGTTGAATAGGAGGAGAAACAAATGAAGAAGATTCCAGTAACTGTATTAAGTGGTTATTTAGGTGCTGGTAAAACAACATTATTGAATCATGTCTTACATAATCGTGAAGGCTTGAAGGTAGCGGTAATTGTCAATGACATGAGTGAAGTCAATATTGATAGTGAGCTGGTCCAATCACAGGGTGGATTCTCCCGTACAGAAGAAAAGTTAGTAGAAATGTCTAACGGTTGTATTTGCTGTACATTGCGAGAGGATTTATTAGTAGAAGTGGAAAGCCTCGTGAAAAAAGGAGATATTGATTACATTCTGATTGAGTCTTCTGGAATAAGTGAGCCTGTTCCTGTTGCACAAACCTTCTCTTATATTGATGAAGAAATGGAAATTGATTTAACGAAATATTGTCGTTTGGATACGATGGTTACAGTTGTTGATGCAAATCGATTCTGGCATGATTTTGGTTCAGGAGACAGCTTGCTGGAGAGACAACAGGCGGTAGGTGAAGGGGATACGCGTAATATTGCAGATTTGTTACTTGACCAAATTGAATTCTGTAATGTTCTAGTCTTGAATAAGACAGATTTGGTAAAAGAGGAAGATTTACAAAAGTTAGAGAAAGTTATCCGAAAGCTACAGCCTGAAGCGGAAATTGTCCGCACACAACATAGTAAAATCGATCCGAAGGAAATACTAAATACCCGTTTGTTTAATTTTGAAAAAGCCAGTGCATCAGCAGGCTGGTTGAAGGAACTTAATGCAGGAGTGGAAAATCATACGCCGGAAACAGAGGAATATGGAATAAGTTCGTTCGTCTATAGGTCAAGGCTGCCTTTTCACACGGATCGATTAGTAAGTTGGTATCAAGATTTACCCAAAGAGATCGTTCGGGTGAAAGGTGTGATGTGGTGTGTGACACATCATGATATCGCATTATTGTTATCACAAGCTGGCCCTTCCGTAAATGTTGAACCACTAGCTTATTGGGTGGATTCTCTTCCGAAAGAGCAGCGTAATGAGCTATTAAGAACGAATAAAGAAGTAAGGGACTTATGGGATCCTGAATTTGGAGATCGTCATACAAAGCTTGTATTCATCGGAATGGACTTGGATGTTGAGGAGATAACCAGTGAACTAGATCGTTGTCTATTAACGGAGTCAGAGATGGAGGAAGACTGGTCACAATTCAGAAACCCATTCCATTGGCGAATTTCATAACAGGAGTGAGAACGAGTGATCTTATCAGGACATACGATTAAACAATCCATATATGAAGAACGAATTACCATTACTCCGTATAAGGAATCAAATATACAGCCAGCGTCTATTGATCTATGTCTAGGCGAGCATTTTTTAGTAGTGGATGACTTATCTACCCCTATTTTATCGGTTAACAGTCCAGCAAATTATCATGAAATGCAAGTGACAGCTGGTGAGGTTATTACGATTCCGCCGAAAACGTTTATGTTAGGAACAACAGCAGAGCAAATTCGTTTGCCTGACATTTTAACAGCCTTTGTTGAAGGGAGAAGTTCTATCGGTAGATTAGGCGTTTTTATTCAAAATGCAGGCTGGATCGATCCGGGCTTCTCCGGTCAGATCACTTTAGAGTTATTTAATGCAAATCGTATACCCGTTCAACTTAAAGTCGGTATGCGAGTGTGTCAATTAGTCATCGCACAAGTTGATCAGGAGACAGAGGGATATAGCGGCAAGTATTTGTTTCAGGATGGAGCTACACCTAGTCGGGTGTACTTAGACAGAGAGGAAGAAAAGGAATGAGTAAAAAAATACCTGTAACGGTTTTAAGTGGTTTTCTTGGAGCTGGAAAAACAACTTTACTTCATCATCTCCTTGAAAATCAGCTAGGTTTGAAAATAGCAATTATTGTTAACGATATGAGTGAAATTAATGTTGACGCAAAGCTTGTAAAAGAAGGAGGCCTTGTGAGAACGAAAGAAAATTTGGTAGAAATGACAAATGGGTGTATCTGCTGTACCCTGCGAGAGGACTTAGTAGTGGAATTAGAGAAATTGGCTCAATTGGACATTGACTACGTGCTGATTGAATCAAGTGGTGTGTCTGAACCAATCCCTGTTGCGCAGAGCTTTGCTTATCATGACGAAGCATTAGGAATAGATTTAAACGCCTTTTTCCAGATTGACACCATGGTAACAATGGTCAATGGTCAGCAATTCTGGGAGGATTATCAATCAGAAGATCTATTAATAGACAGGCAATTACATGTTTCGGATGATGATGAAAGAGGTATTGTTGATTTATTAATTGATCAAATTGAGTTTGCTAATGTGATCGTGTTAAATAAAATAGATATGCTGTCAGATAAGGAAGTTGCTAAATTAACGAATGTACTTCATAAACTAAATCCGGAAGCAAATATTATTGCAACAAGCTTTGGAGAAATTGATCCATTGCAAGTTCTCCATACCAATCAATTCAATTATGAAAAGGCAAGTCAGGGTGCTGGCTGGATCAAGGAATTGAATCAGGAGCATGTACCTGAAACAGAAGAATATGGAATTGGTTCATTTGTTTACAGAAGCAGAAAGCCATTCCATCCAGAGAGATTTCATCAATGGTTAGAAAACTGGCCAACAGAAGTTATCCGTGCAAAAGGTTTCTTTTGGCTAGTGACAAGAAATGAGGTTGCAGGACTCTTGTCTCAGGCAGGATCAATGTTGACTTTAGAGGGAGCAGGCAGATGGCTGGCCAGCTATTCGCAAGAAGAACTAGATGAATTAAAAGTACAAGATCCTGCTTTGTTTGAAGAATGGGATGATCAAGCAGGAGATAGAATGACAGAGCTCGTATTTATAGGAAGTAATATGGATAAGGATGTGATGGTTCAATCATTGGATGAATGTTTGGTAAATGAGGAAGAACTAGATATTATGTCCTTTAAGGATCCGTTACCTTCATTTATTTAAATGAAAAAGGTGTTGCCTGATTTATGTATAGGTGGCATCTTTTTTAGTGGATCAACACAAACAAATGTTATAGAGAGCTTGCCAATCAATGGCGAATTACTATCAGACATTCAATTCGTAAAGATAATGTTTCTCAAACAAGACACATTCATTGCCTAAATTATACAATTCCCCTATACTCTAAGTGAAAAGCCAAATACACAGGAGGGGAAACAATGAAGTACACCAATTTAGGTCGAACAGGCATGAAAGTTAGTAAACTATGTTTAGGAACGATGAATTTTGGTCCGGCAACAGAGGAAAAGGAAGCACACAAAATAATGGATGCTGCCCTTGATGCTGGGATAAACTTCTTTGACACGGCAAATGTATATGGCGGAAAAGGTCATCATGGCTGGACAGAAGAGATTATTGGCAGATGGTTTGCGCAAGGTGGCAATCGCAGGGAAAAAGTGGTGCTTGCTACGAAAGTATATAATCATATGGGCGATGAAAACGATGGTCCAAATGAGGGGAGATTTCTTTCTGCTTATAAGGTCCGTCGTCATTTAGAAGGATCACTTAAGCGCTTGCAGACTGATCACATTGAGTTGTACCAAATGCACCATATTGATCGCAATGTCTCATGGGAAGAACTGTGGGAAGTCTTTCAGGCGGAAGTTCAGAAAGGCACGATTGATTACGTTGGTTCCAGTAACTTTGCAGGGTGGGATCTGATTAAGGCCCAGGCAGCTGCCAAGGAACGTCATTTCTTAGGCATTGTCTCTGAACAGCATAAATACAGCTTACTATGTCGTCTTCCGGAATTGGAAGTACTGCCTGCAGCAAAGGACCAGGGCATTGGTGTGATTGCCTGGAGTCCATTAGATGGAGGACTGCTTGGTGGCAACGCATTAAATCCAGCTCAAGGCTCACGGTCAGCTGCTCTAACAGAACGAGTGGAAAAACATCGTTCACAATTGGAAGCGTTCTCTGATCTTTGTAAGGATTTGGGAGAGCATGAAGCAGATGTAGCCCTTGCCTGGGTACTGCATAATCCAGCATTAGATGCACCAATTATCGGCCCACGAACTCTGGATCAATTTGAAAAATCCTTGCGTGCGGTCGAAATTGAATTAGATCAGGCAACACTTGACCGTTTGGATGAGATTTTCCCTGGTTACGGTGCAGCACCAAATTCTTATGCATGGTAAAAGATGAATAGAAGAGAGCGGAATACGAACCGGATGTGGTTCGTATTCCCTTTTTTTATTCTGTCGCAAAACAATGCCATTCATCATACTTTGCAATAACACCAAACCCTATATTAAAATATAGAAATGAGCGTGCCTCGTTGATGAAGGCCAGCCTTCCCATTTATGTTAAAATGATAATGATAAATAAGATAAAAAGTGAGGAACAACAATGATAGCAAAGACAGAAGAGGATTTTAATGGATTAAAAGAAATTGGTAAAATCTGCGGAGCAATCCGTGATGAGTTAGTTCAGAGTACGAAACCTGGCGTGACTACAAAAGAACTCGATGAATTAGCAGGAGAAATGTTTGAAAAAGCCGGAGCTCAATCTGCGCCAAAAGGAGAATACGATTTTCCTGGATATACGTGCATTAGTATTAATGAAGAAGTTGCCCACGGGATTCCTGGCGACCGGGTCATTGAAGAAGGGGACCTTGTGAATATCGATGTGTCAGGTTCGAAAAACGGCTATTTCGCGGATACCGGCATTTCTTTTGTCATTGGGCAGGGAGAATTGATTTTACAAAAAATATGTGACGTTGCGAAAGAAGCTTTTGATGCTGGACTGGAGAAGGCAAAACCAGGTGCGAAGAAAAGTGCGCTCGGTAAAGCAGTACACAATGTAGCGAAACAGCATGGCCTAACCGTTATCAAGAATCTTACCGGGCATGGCGTTGGGCGTTCGATTCATGAAGCACCATCACATATTTTTAATTTCCACTCGCGCTGGGATGATGAAATTTTAAAAGATGGTATGGTCATTGCCTTCGAACCTTTTATCTCTACATTGGAAGAGGAAGTGTACCAATCAGATGATGGCTGGACCTTCCTAACTGACGAAAGCTGTGTGGCACAATATGAACACACGATTATACTGACAAAAGACGGACCGATTATTACGACATTGTAAACGCGTGGATAGTCGTGTTACGAGTTATAAGCGTTGGAATAGACGATCATCAAGTGGTCGTCTATTTTTAGATGTTAAGAAAATTAACCAGTTCGACGTAGTGAAAATTTAGAATATAGCAAGTATAAGAAGAACTCGGCATCCTTATTAAACGAGGCGAATGCCGAGTTTTTCTAATCAGAATGAAAAGTATATAACATTCTTATTAGCGAGATAAGAAAAAGTAGTCAAAATCAGAAAGCGATCCCACGAGATTTGTATCATTTAATGAGAAAGGACCCAAAAGAGTAGTGCTGGTAGCCGAGATTTGTATCGTTTAGTGGGAAAGAAGACAAAACTGGGAAGCGGCGCAACAAGATTTGTAGTGTTTAAAAAGAAAGAAGACAAATGATGATTCCCTTCTAGTTGAAGAGTCTGTACCAAAGCGAAGGGCGACACATAGACTCCGACAAGACGAAAAGAGGTTTCCCATCACAGTGAAATTTAAAATGCTGACACTCAATAAAATACCAGAAGAATGCCGAATATCTCTAATTGAACATAATACGATGGAATTTTATGCTAATATAATGTCATAGCCTATCGTTGATATAGGACATAATTAAATTTAGTGATGGTAAAAGGATGATGAGGATGAGAGACAAAAATAATTTTCCCGTAATCGAAACGGATAGATTGATTCTAAGACAAGTAACCAAAGATGATGCAGAAAGTATGTTAGCCTATCTGTCTGATCAAGATGTCATGAAATACTACGGATTGGAACCTTTTAAATCGATTGATGATGCACTGGACGAACTTGCGTGGTATCAGTCAATATTTGAAGAGAACAAGGGTATAAGATGGGGCATCACTATAAAAGAGCAAGGACGGGTTATAGGCAGTTGTGGATTTCTCAATTTTGTCTCAGAGCATCGCCGTTCTGAAATTGGTTTTGAATTAAGTAAAGAATACTGGGGATATGGCATCGCAAGTGAAGCGTTAGGAGCAATTATTACATATGGATTCGAACAATGGAACCTGCAGCGGATACAAGCATTAATTGAACCGCCTAATAGTTCATCAAAAAAATTAGTAGAAAGCAAGGGCTTTATACAAGAAGGTCTTTTGAGAAATTATGAATTTACTTGTGGCAAATTTGATGATTTATTAATGTATTCATTATTGAAGCAAGATTATGAAAAAGATACAGATAAAAAGTAAAGAATTATAACAGATTCAAAAGTTTGCATAAGCGATTCTATGATAGTATAGAACTAAATGGATAAGAGGTGAAGAGATGTATAACCAAAACAGAATTCAACCCTTCAAAGATAATCCAGCTTATTGGCAGTACAAAGGTAAACCGGTATTACTGATTGGCGCGAGTAATGATGATAATTTATACCAATGGGTGGGGGAAAGATTAACGGACCATTTAGACCTGCTTCAAACCGTTGGTGGCAACTATGTGCGCAACACGATGTCTGACCGTGATTCTGGCAATGTATATCCGTTTAAAGAAATAAAAGCAGACACCTATGATTTAGATCAGTGGAATGATGCCTATTGGGAGCGGTTATCTTTTTTCTTAGAGGAAACGAAAAAAAGAGAGATCATCCCCCAAATTACATTATGGGACCAGCATGATTTGAAATTATGGAATACGTTGCCATGGAATCCAAAAAATAATATTAACTATGAAGAGCGGGATTTAGAAGCTCCTGCGTCATTCACCAAAACCGTTACCGATCAAAATCATGCGGTACTTACCTATCAAAACCAATATATTGAAAAATTGATGGAAATCACCTTACAATACGATCATTGTTTGTATAACATTAATAATGAAAGCTGGGCAGGTCTGGAATGGGAAAATTATTGGGCGACCGTCATACATCAGTCAGCTGCAAAGCAGAACAAGCAAATAGAAGTCACAACTATGCATATGCATCCTTCCAGTACAGTCCGCACTTTTCTTCAATACCCGGAACTATATAGCTTCGTTGATATTTCACAAATTAATCAGGATTCCAAAGGAGAGAAAGGGCAAGCCCATTGGGATGAGATCCAAAAATTCAGGAATATCATCCATGCAAGAACACCTGTCCCGATGAATCACGAAAAAATATACGGAGATCATGAGCAACTTGATAAGAAACGAATCGCATACAATACTTCAGCAGGTACGACAACAGAAGCGGTCCAGCGTTTCTGGCGCGATATTTTTGGCGGGAGTGCTTCCGCCCGTTTTCATAGAAACGAAGGGAACTGGGGAATGGGCCTTTCTGCGACAGCACAGAACCAGCTTCGAGCAATGGACTTACTTGTAAAAAGATTGGACGTTTTTGCCTGTAGGCCTGCGAATCATTTATTAACCAACAGAAATGAAAACGGTTGCTATTGTTTTGCGAATGTAGGTATACAGTATGCGGTCTATTTTCCGGAGGAAGGATCAGTAGAACTCGACCCGTGGGTTTATAATGATGAGTGGAGTGTGCAATGGCTACTGATCGATGAAGCGCAGTGGAAGCCAGAAGAACGGGTGACGGTCGAATGGGTAAAAGTAAGAAATGAATATAAAATAGAAGGAAAACTGGCTTTGCGGACACCTGGCTCTGGCTCATGGGTGGCTTTGATAGAAGAGGCATCCGGTGAGAAGCAGTGACAGTTTATTAAATCAAACCGTAATAGTTACACCCCTGTAATTCTGAAGGGAACAGGGTGTAGTTAGTTTAATGATTAGATTTAAAAAGATTCCATGATCTGGTATTGTTTTAGTAGAGCACGATTAGGTGCATATAAGGTGGTGTTTAAATGAAGTTTTTGGAAAAGAGTATTGTTGCTCTGCTTTCTTCGGTAATCTTCTCTCTATTTTTAGCTTTTATCGAGTATACACCAATAGCTGAGCAAGAACCAGGAGTTGGTTATTTTTCTTTTCACTCGTTATTGGTAATTTATCACGGCGCTAACCGTCCGTAATACCCCCCCACTTCAAGATTCCAGAGATAAATAAGAAGATGAGTGGGGGATAAACGGACGATAACTTCCTGATAAGTTTCGCTAGCAATCAGTGGAGGTAAAACCCCCACTGATTGAAGTCTCACTTTATATATTCTATTCACTACCTGTATTTGCAATAGGTGGTGGGCTTTATTCTGCCTTTGTAGATAGATATATAGAGTCAATGCGGTTTCGTAATACATACATAAAATATATGGTGGGGTTTTTGGTATACGCGATTGGTGGTTTATCCATGATTGGGTTAATATTTCTGTTTGATAATGATTCATTGTTAGATATAAGCAGAGCGCTGCTATTAGGTGCGTTGCCGGCTTTGTTATTTTTTCACGTATCGATTTTGTCGAAGAAAGCATTTAGTGTTTTAACATGAAATTTGTACAAGGAGACAATACTTTTAGAGAGTTTTTTTCCATAGTTAGCCGTTCCCTTCTATCATATAATCCATTCTTACGGACAGCTGAAGAGGAAAAGAGGAAAAGTTGTCCATAAGAATCAAATGTATGAGCAATTAAGGATATCTTCAGGAGTTTTGAGGAGCCAATTCTTGCAGTTTCGAAATCGACAAAACTTCAGGAAGAGCTTTTATAAATGGTTTCATATATTTCACAAAACTCATAAAAATTCCCTTCCATACTTAGCTTGTATTCATTACGGTAACGTATTCACCTTGCTTTTTTAAAAGCCTTACCTTAACTTGAGGGCTATGAGTCGTTATATGTTTCCGATTATAACACCAGTAATGAAACAGTAAAAAGAATGGGAAATTAAACAAAAGTGAGTATGCTATGATAAAATAAAGACAATTATTTAGTATTTTTCTAAAAGAAAGTAGGCAAAGTATGAGTTGGATCGAACCTATAATAAACTATAAACCGTATAATGAGCAGGAAGAAAAAGATAAAGAAATCGTGGTTAACTGTATAGATAAGTTTGACGATCTTCTCACGAGAAATAACGAAATCGCACATATAACCAGTTCTGCTTTTGTTGTAAATAAAAATAGAAACAAAGCGTTAATGGTTCATCACAATATATTTAATTCCTGGTCATGGGCTGGCGGACATGCAGACGGAGATGATGACTTGCTGTATGTGGCAATTAAAGAGGTGCGAGAAGAGACCGGTGTGGAAGATATTCGTCCGATCACAGAAGAGCTTTTATCGTTAGACATTTTACCTGTATTAGGACATGAAAAAAAAGGGAAATATGTAGCACCACATTTACACCTGTCAGTGGCTTATTTGCTGGAGGTAGATGAGGATGCGCCACTTATGGTAAAGCCTGATGAGAACAGTGATGTTCAGTGGATTCCTTTTGAGGAAATAAATACATATTCTGACGAACCACATATGAAGGTAATCTATAACAAAATAATGGCTAAGATAGAAGAATCGCGCATATAACCTAACCTAGGGGGGATTCCTTGGAATCTAATATAAACAGGAAAAAAGAAAATAAAACAATTGACTCAATCTTACTTGCATTAGTAATCCTGCTAATAGTAAAGCTTTCAATTGATCTATTTTTCTTTGACCTGTTGCCACCACTGGCAGATAATATCTTTTGGGTTGGCGTCTCTGTAGCAGGTGTGATTGCTTTTTATCTAAAGAAAAGCTACATATATCTTGCTGTAATGCTGGTTATTCTAATAGCAGGATTGTTTAACTTTTAAAAAACTATCAAACTCTTATTTCTTCAATTTCACACCATTATGTCGTAAAGCTGCATGAAATATTTCTAAACTGGATGGGAGATCTGCTTTGTCTGGCCATGAGTCAGTGTTCCATACTTTTGATTGATACAATGCACGTGGACAGTGGATAAAGCACTCTTCTACATCTACCCCAATCCCTAGCAATGGCGGTTTTCCTTTCAGGCTCAAACTGCTTAGAATCTCAGGATCTTTAATAATGGTTGCACGACCATTTATACGCAGTACTTCTCCAAGCCCTGGAATAAGGAACAATAGTCCAACATGTGGATTGGATAATATATTGATGATCGAGTCAACGCGTTTATTCCCTGGACGATCCGGAATTACTAATTGTTTGTTGTTTAATACGTGAACGCCACTCGGGAAGTCCCCTTTTGGTGAGACATCGCACTTACCCTCCGCATTTGACGAAGATAGGAAAAACAGTGGTGACATCTCGATAAATCTCTTACATTGGTCATCTATTAACGAAACATTCTTTTTAATAACATGTTCGTGTGGTGTTCCTACTATTTCCCGAAGTTCCTCTTCTGAAGTAACTGCATTGGCTGAAAAATTGATTGGCTCCATTATTAAAACCTCTTTCTATAACGACAAAGATAATACCTATTTTACAGTGAATGAAAATCATTATCAATACTTTGGATAAAAAAGTGTTGAGCGCTATCAGCTACTGTCATACGTTGTTCAATACTCCGAAAAAATATCTTCCCTTTCCTGTTAATTTGTGAAAAAATGTAAGTAAAGGAATGAACGTTATGAATAGAGGAATGAGGTGACAGTATGGGGATCTTCTTTAAAGCGATGTCTCAAAAGGAAACTAAAAATTGGGAAAAAGCGTGTATGGTTGGCTTTTACGTTTTCTTAATCTCCTTATTTACAAATCAGCTATATTTCTATCTTTTTCATCATTATTTGTTATCTAACTTTGCTATTTTTTGGATTGGATTAATAGCTGCTTTTGGCTGGTCATTTATATTAAATAGGAAAGCAGCGAAAGTACGCGCGTGAGAAAAAGATGATGAAAATGCCCTATGGAATAACAGGCTTTTATAGAGCAGGAGAAGCCCCACCGCCAGAAGTAGATGGAAAACAATTCAAACGAATATGCTTTGAATTGGCCCTGCAGCACAAGGGGAAAATTATTCAGTTTACCTCTCCAGCATATCCGATCAACTTTTATAACGTGCAAGTTGAAATCAAGGAAAAACAGTTTTTCATGCTGTTAAATAAACATTATCCCTATCTGGCATTTGCTTCGGAAATTAGTGATACGAACATTACATTTATAGATATACCAGCTCTCTATGATCAGCTTACCTCCAACTATACAGTTTTCAAAACAGATGAGCTTAGCCAGCCTATGCATAAATTTAAATCGAACCATAGTTTAAGCAGTGCGGAAATTAGTCAGATTGATTGGGTACATGACAAAGTTGGTCATGTAATTTTTAATTTTTTTGATTAGATATGAGTGATGAGCTTTGATTTATTCAGCGTAATAAATCAAATGATAGAAGTGGAGAAAGATAGGACTCCATGCAGAAAGAAGGGCGCTATAAAATGGAATTTGAATTTGGTGACTTTGCTATTGTTTTACCTTCTCTCGACATAACAATTATTGCAATTATTGTTATTTTCTTTTTGGTAAGGTGGAGTAAACAATTCAACGGGTCAGGTATTAAAGTTTTTCTTTATTTTTTGATTAGCACGTACGTAACTCCAATATATTCTCGCAGTACAATGGAAGGTGTCTTTGAGCTGTGGATTCCCTTGGGATTTATAGCAGTTTCATTTACTTGATTCGTAGTAAAAGTAACCATCCATCGAAAATGAAAGCAAGTATTTTAGGACTTTGCGTAGCAATTTATCAGCTGGTTCTTCAATATGCTGGTTAATTGGAGGCACATAATCATAAAAAGAGACCGTACAGTAATCTGCACGATCTCTTTTTAAATGAGACTATGGTAAAGGCTAGGATAACTGCCCTTATAAATCAGGATTTTCATTTTTTGCCTGATTTACTTTCGGTTTTCGATAGCCACCAGCAATATCTGCTCGTTTAAATTCTTTTGAATAAATAACTTCCTGAGCATCTGATGGTTCATTCCCATTTATTCCGATTGGTTGATACTGTGTCTTTTTAGACATAATGTTTCATCCTTTCTGTTGGAATCGGGTTATATATATGAATTACCCTGCGAATTTGAGTAATAAACATAGACCAAAAAATTTTCTTCTTGCATTATGGGATAATTATATATGATGTACTGTCCGGAAATGAATAAAAGCTAGATCTGTGTTTATTTTGAAATGCCGTTATAAAAAATGCGCTTGACAATCACAACTAATCTGCATTACTATATACTAGTAGTAAGTAATACAGAATACATGTATAACAGAGTACTAAAAAAAGAGAATACAAAAGAGGGATGAATGTGGAAAATAACACCGAAATGATGAAAGGGGTGCTCGAGGGTTGTGTGCTGGAGATCATCAGCCGAGGAGAAACGTACGGCTATGAAATCACACAGCAGCTGCGAAAGCTTGGCTTCACCGATGTAGTGGAGGGCACCGTCTATACGATTACAATGCGGCTGGAGCGAAACAATCTGGTCGACATCGAGAAAAAAAGATCCACCGTTGGACCGCCGCGAAAATTTTACACACTTAACGCAGCGGGTCAGGATCATCTTGCGCTTTTTTGGAGGAAATGGGAATTCATTTCGGACAAAATGAATGAACTGAGAACGAAAGAAATTAACAGGAGTAATTAACATGTGTGGAAAGGAGACTGTAAATGAACTTTTTTGAAAAAGTAACGGGCAGTGATATGACGAAACAAATGAAGGGTTTTGATGCACGAGCAAAGGGCTTGCCTGCTGATTATCAAGCTGCTTGGGAAGAAATAAAAAGTAATCTTTGGCTTCATGGCGATTTCACTGGTCGTAATTTGATGCCGATTATGGACAGCGCACTTGAACTGCTTGAAGTAACAGCAGCAGACGGCCAGCGTGTAGAGGAAGTATTAGGGGATGATATCAAAGGCTTCTGTGCGGCGCTTGTTGGGGACGAAGGTGCAAAATCATATCGAGATAAATGGCGTGAGCAGCTTAACAGGAACGTAGCAAGAAAATTAGGAGGACTAAAATGAGTATCAAAAAAATTATCGAAGGCAAAAAAGAATGGAGAGCCCATGTTTCCCGTGTGAAGGCACTTCCGCAGGATTACCAGATTGTCTATAAAGAGATGCAAAAATATCTCTATAAAGTCGGCCCTGTTGAGTTACATGAAGGGATAGGACCGCTCTCAGAGATTCTCCACTTCTTTGAAGAAGGTGTAGCTGATGGAAAAAGTGTGCTTGAAATCACAGGATCAGACGTTGCTGCTTTCTGCGATGCGCTGATTGAAGACTCAAAAACTTATGCGGATCTCTATCAAGAATCGGTCAAACACAAAGCAGATAAGGCTAAGAAAAAATAACATGCACTTTATCACTATGAAACAAATCGCAGATAATTTAGACTGAATAGCTGGGTATAACGGTGCGTTACCAACTTTAGTATTCAGTTTTATTTTTACTTTAGTACTAAGTGATACAGATTATCAGTAAGACTAAATAGTGGGATGAAGGAGGAAAAACGTATGAACAATACAACGATTTCTGTTAAGAGATTGCGAAAATCCATTAAAGGCAAGGACGTTTTAAAGGGGGTGGATTTTAAAATGCAACGTGGCGAAATTTTTGCCCTGCTTGGTTCAAATGGAGCGGGCAAGACGACGACGGTTAACATTCTCTCAACGCTAATGAAGTCAGATGATGGGGAAGTAAGTATTAGCGGCTTTGACGTACAACTTCAGCCTGATTCTGTACGCCAGATCATTAGTCTGACAGGACAGTTTGCCGCTTTAGACGGTATGCTGACAGGGAGGGAGAATCTGCAAATGATTGCTAAGTTAAGAGGAGTTCCCCATTCTGCCCAAGTCGCTGAGGATCTGCTTGCAAGATTTGGCTTGATGGATGCGGCCAACACCCGAGCAGATAAATACTCCGGCGGGATGAAGCGGCGGTTAGACATTGCAATGAGTTTGATTGGTAATCCTGTTGTTATTTTTCTTGATGAACCGACGACAGGGCTTGATCCCGAAGCACGACAGAAGGTCTGGAATACAGTTAAAAAGCTTGCAGACGGTGGGACGACGATTTTGCTGACCACCCAATATCTTGAAGAAGCCGAACAACTGGCAGACCGTATTGCCATCCTGCATGAAGGAAAAATTATCACGACCGGCAGCCTGGCAGAGATCAAGGAGATGTTCCCACCAACGAAAGTGGAATACATCGAGAAACAACCAACTTTAGAGGAAATATTTCTCGCGATCGTCGGCAAAAAAGGAGGAGATCTAAATGAAAAATAGAACAGGGGTATTGCTGGGACGTTTAATGCGGAATATCATGAGAAGTCCGGATACAATTATCACGGTAGCAGTGACGCCGATCATGATGATGCTGTTGTTTGTCTATGTATTTGGTGGTGCAATCGAGACAGGAACGGCCAATTACGTCAATTATTTATTACCGGGCATCTTACTGATCACGATAGCATCAGGCGTCGCATACACCTCCTTGCGACTATTTAACGATGTAAAGAGCGGGCTGATGACGCGTTTCACTACGATGCCGATCAAACGTTCTTCCATATTGTGGGCACACGTGTGGACCTCACTTATATCCAATGCGCTCACTATCGCTATTGTTATCCTCGTTGCGTTACTAATGGGCTTCCGTTCGAATGCAGGTGTTTTCGATTGGCTCTCAGTAATAGGGATACTCGGATTGTTTACACTGGCACTGACGTGGCTTGCCGTCATTCCTGGATTGACGGCAAGATCGATGGAAGGCGCAACAGCATATTCGTATCCGTTGATTTTCCTGCCATTTATCAGTTCGGCATTTGTTCCGACCGAAACCATGCCTGCGATTGTACGTGCGTTCGCGGAGAATCAACCTGTGACATCTATAGTGAATTCGATTCGAGCCCTTTTGTATGATGGGGTTGTTGATAGCAGTATTTGGATTGCGCTTGGTTGGTGTTTGGCTATTATGGTTATGGCTTATTTTGTTACTGGAAAAGTGTTTAAACGGCAGTTACGATAGGTGGACCTTTGAGTTCGCAGTTTCATCCGTATAGAGTGCTAAATATTAAGAAACACCTCTTCCGTATTTTGAAAAAGGAAGAGGTGTTTGTATTATACGTATCGCTTCATCCACTCTTGTAAATTAGCCATCACATTATCTAAGAAGGCGATCGTAGATTCATCTGTTAAGTTGCCTTCTGTGTCAAATTTCGTATGCACAGCTCCTACATATACTTCATTGGCACTAAGCACTGGCGAATCTAATCCAGGCGCAAATAAAATATCTCGTAAATGCATCTGTGCTTTAACGGAGCCTAATGCTCCCATAGAAGTTCCCATAATAATAGAAGGTTTTCCAATCATTACTTGATCCACACGGCTCAACCAATCAATCGCATTTCCTAGTACACCTGGGATGGAAGAGTTGTACTCGGGAGTGATCCAAAGTACGGTGTCCGCTTCTTTTACTTTTGCTTTGAAATCAAGCACCTCTTGTGGTGCATCTAATTCGTTATCCTGGTTATACATTGGAAGAGGACTTAAATCTAGAATTTCTACCTCGACCTGATCTGCATAGCGATTTTGCACGTGCTTCGCTAGCTGTAAATTATATGAATCTTTACGTATACTTCCTACAATAGCTGCTACTTTCATCGTATACCTCCTGAAAATAAATAGTGATGAGCAATTCTTATTCTATCTATACGACCAACATCAACAATCACGAAATGCCGGCGCTAATCATGTATTATTCGTTGCACATACAAGTGATAGTTTACCAAGATAGAATAATAGGTGCAAGTAGGGAGTCTTAGCTAGAAAGGGAGCATTCCATCGTATTATAAAAAGTATACCTATGGAATAATACAAAAAGGTTATCAGAGCCTGTTTCTGACAAGGTAAAGAAAGTATATTAGTAGAGTCATAGAAGTAAATATGCTGAACGTGAGGGTGGGTTCTTATAATATGGATTATGTCAACCAGCCTAGCTGAAACCGTGCCCACAGGACGCTGAGCCTATTTCCGGAGCTTTGCTAAGCAGATAAATTATATCAAAATGGCCATTTTGCCATACAGCCTTAGCCTTACATAATCCATATTATAGGTAGTTGTATATTTTTTCTTTGATAGAACGAAAGGACTTTCCTGTTTTTTTCTAATAACACCTTCTTGTAGAGAAGTTCGCTAACCCTTACGAATACACAACTTCCTTCTGCTCCTCTTTAACGGCAACCTTCAACTGCAACACAATCCGTTCTCCCAGTCGAAATTTCTCCATCATCCCGCTATGCACAACCCAATCCATCCCATCAGCCTGAACGGTATAATGGATCTCTTTTCCTTGATATTGAACACTGGTAATTTCGCCTTCAATCCCTTGCTGATCCTTCACAATCTCAAGCTGCTCTGGTCGAATTGGATAAATTCCCTGTTTCTTCAATGGAATCGAAACACCTAAGTCCGGCCATGTAATAGCGGGATAGGAGGCAGGTGTGAATTGATCGCTCTCCCACGTTCCTTGAATTAAATTCGCTTTTCCAACAAAATTAGCAACAAAGGCTGTTGTTGGGCGGCTGTATATCTCCTGTGGTGTACCAATTTGTTCGATCTTTCCCTTATTCATGACGACAATCCGGTCAGCCATTGCTAACGCTTCTGCTTGATCATGGGTGACATAGACGATTGTGGCATTCGTGAGATGGTGTAGTTCTTGAATTTCTTTACGCATCTCCATTCGCAGCTCTGCATCAAGATTGCTGAGCGGTTCATCCATTAATAAAAGCTCTGGTTTTGGTGCAATCGCCCGTCCCAACGCCACTCGCTGTTTCTGTCCGCCTGATAATTCATTAGGCATCCGGTTCGCCAGCTCGGTTAGTTCAATAATTTTCATTACCTCATCCACTCGCTTAGCAGTGTTGGCGCGAATATCTGCCGGTACATACTGATGATGAAGCAGAGGGAATTCGATATGTTTTCGAACATTCAGATGTGGCCATAGCGCAAATGATTGAAACACCATCCCGATATTCCGTTTTTCCGGTGGGAGCGTGACATACTTAGTACTTACTTGCTGATCGCCAATCGTAATACTTCCATCTGATGGCGAGTCGAAACCTGCCAGTAAGCGCAGTAAGGTTGTTTTGCCACACCCTGATGGACCGAGAATGGCGATGAATTCGCCGTCCTGAATGGAGATATTGATGTTCTGTAAAGCGGTGGTCTGATCAAATTTTTTCAATAAATCTTCGATAATGGTGGTCATGTCCGTTTCCCTACCTTTCTGTTCCAATAGGACTGTGATACATATAAAATGATAAAGCCTAAGATAATCAACAACACAATCAGACTTGAAAAAGCGGTGGTATAAGTAGTGTAACCTGCCTGTTCGAAGCCGAAGATCACGACGCCAATCGTTTCTGAATTAGACGACCAAAGTAAGGAAGACACAGTGAGCTCGGTTAAAGCACTGAGAAAAACGAGAAAAGCACCAGTTAGTACCCCCGGAATAAGCAGTGGCAGCAGAATCTTGCGCCACTTTGACCAGCCCTTCGCTCCGCTCACATGCGCCGCCTCTTCCATCGACAGATCGACCTGCATGACGGCAGTAATGCTTCCTCTAACTTGTAAAATTAAAAATCTCGTGATATAAGCGATAAAAAGGATCATGATCGATCCGTAAATGCCAGGGTTCCAACCAGGCACAGGCTCCATCCAGGCGAAAATCATCGATAAGGCCATCACTGTTCCCGGCAGTGCATATGGCAATCCAATCGACACCTCGGTAAACTTACTTAAAAAATTTGGCTTTCGTACACGAAGATAGGCAATAGCTGTACCGATCACGATCCCGACAGCAGCTGTCACACCGGCGAGCATAGCGCTGTTCCCAAGTGCTTCCTTTGCTTTGGAGCTTGTATTAAGGATAAATTGATAGTTTTCTAAGCTGATAGTTTGTAAGGTGAAATCAACACCATACGCTGTGATCAGTGATGTCATACCCATTGAGATTAGTGGGACGACACCGGTAACGAAGAATAAGACCCAGATGATCAGTTCGACCAGCCACTTTCTTTTTCCAAGAAAATAACGCGGTTGCTTGTCTTCGATTGTTGTTTCTAACCGTTTAGATTTTCGTAAAAACAGCCATTGAATTGCTGTTCCGATTAATGCCACAATTCCTAGTAATACGGAAAAGGTTGCTGCTCTGGAGAAAGCAGAAGGACCGAAGCCGACTACTTGCTGATAAATATAAGTACTTAACACATTTATTTGCGCTGGTATACCGAGAAAAGCTGGAATGCCGAAGTTATCCAGGTTTGCCAGAAACGCAAGAAATCCGCCACTGACAATGCCGGGCAGGGCAAGTGGCATGTTTACTTTTCGAAAGGTGGTCGATCGTTTTGCACCTGAAGCCCGTGATGCTAACTCAAGCTCTCGCGGTATTTTGCGGAAGACACTGACCGTAAGTAGATAAACAAGTGGATAATGGGAAAAACCAAGCACAAAAATGATGCCTGCCAGACTGTATAAATCAATAGGCTCCACACTGAAAGGGGGCAGAGAAGCAAGCTTCATGTACAGCCCGTCCGTTCCTAGAAATTGTGTCCAGGCTAAGGTTGTAATATAGGACGGGATCACAAAGGGGAGTACGATAAAAATCTGCATGACCCGTTTGGCTCTGATATCGGTGTAAGCTACTAACCATGCCAGTGAAACACCAATAATTAGGGAAACAACTGTAGATCCTGCAACCACCAATACTGTATTCTGTACGACCTGCCATGTGGCAGCATCCTGCAGAATGGTCGTGTAATTTAAGAAAGTTAGATTTCCATCCGAAGTGAAGCTAAGCATGATTAAGCGATAAATCGGTAATAGAAAAATTGCACAAATGGCAAGTATCGCTAAAATCTTGATCATGTTTTTATAAGAAAAAAGAGAACGTAATGCCTGGTTCGGCATTACTTCTCTATGGTTATGATTGGCCATGCTGTCCTCATCCTTATTCTCCAAATAATTGGTTAAATTGTTCTTTGTCTAGCTCGCGGTTTTGATAGAGTTCGTTGATGTCTGCTTCCAGTACACTCATTTCTTCGATGGTTTTCAAACCTTTTGGTGCAGAAACACCTTCTCTGATTGGGGTGTAACCAATTTCTGCTGCTAATTCTTGTCCTTCCTGTGATAAGACAAAATCAACAAATGCTTTGGCGGCAGGCTGATTGTCTGTTTTTTGCATAATACCAATTGGTTCCGTGATCACGGGTACGCCTTCATCAGGATAAACAAGCTTGACCGGTGATCCGTCTGCTTCTGCACGAGCGACAATGAAGTCGACGACCATACCATAGGATTTCTCACCATTTGCGACTGCTTTTAACACATCGCCATTCCCTTGCGTGATCATTGGTTCATTTGCTTTGACATTCTCATAGAATTTCCAACCAAACTCATCATTACGAGTCAGGACGCCCAAATTGTAGGCAGCCGCCCCGGAATAAAGCGGGCTGGGCATGACCACTTGACCTGATGAATCTGCGTCTGTCAACGCCGTCCATGATGTCGGCATTTCGCTTACTTTTTCACTGTTCACTACTAAAGCAGTGGACATTACTTTTGTTCCGGTATACATACCGTCAGGATCGACAAATGATTCAGGAATTTGCTCGGCCTCATCAGACTTGTATTCCAGTAACATCTCTTGCTTCTTTAAACTTTCAAATGTGACAGAATCTGCGACTAATAACACATCTGCCTGGACTTCGCCTGCTTGTTTTTCGGCTTGGACCTTGCTGATGACTTCTTCTGTACCAGAGCGATATACCGTTACATTCACATCCGGGTAGTGCTCATTGAAAGCAGAAATCAATTTCTCCGCATCTGCGTCGGGCTGGGAGGTGTAGAAGTTTAGTTCACCGGAAACACTGCTTGCGTTACCTTCTTGAGCTTGTCCACATCCAGCTAAAAGAGTGAAAATAGTAATGAGTAAAAATAAAAATTTAATTTTTGACATGGAAAATGCCTCCTTTGGTTGGTGGTATTACTGCCACTCATTATGACAAATGAATGTTAAGTTGGTTTTAACTAAAGTTATGTTTTGATGAAGAGTTTGTAAATTGAAGCAAAAAACGCAAGGAATCAAGTGATTCCTTGCGTTTTAATCATTTAACTGAGAAACGGTAACGGTATAATAGCCTTCTTTTTTTAAATAGGCAGCGACCTTCTTAAATCCTTCTACAGTGGTCGAATGGATATCGTGCATGAGAATAATTGAACCATCTTCGATATTATCCTTTACCACTTCCAGAATGGCGTCTGGATCATGGGACTTCCAGTCTTCTGTATCGATCGTCCATAGTGTAGATTCTTGATCTACTACGCTTCGGACATTGTCATTAATTGCTCCGTATGGCGGACGGAATGCGGTCGGAGCTTCGCCAGTTGCCTTTTTGATCATATCTGCAGTAGATTGCACTTCTTCCTTAATTTCTGTTGTGCCTAACGTTGTTAAGTCTTTGTGGTGCCAGGTGTGATTACCGATTTCGTGACCTCTTTTTGCTACTTCTTTGGCAATATCGGGATAGAAATCCACACGACTTCCGAGCATGAAAAATGTGGCTTTCATCTCATATTCTTCGAGAATATTGAGGATTTTTAACGTGTTTTCAGGGTGTGGTCCATCGTCAAAGGTAATCGCTACTTTTTTAGCATCATCCGGAATCTCTGACTCTGTTGTATCCCCGTTATCTTCACTGTCGCCTTCTTCTGGCTCTGTTGGTTTCTCTTGTTCTTCTGATTCATCTTCTTCTATTTTGAGTTTATCCTTCCACTCTTTCGAAATGATACCTTTTATATCATTTAACGGAATGCGGATGACAGGTCTTCCTGCTGCACCTGCCGTAACCTGATATTCATTAAAGATGAAGACCAGGTGATCTTCTTCGATGTACATGTTGGAGAATGTATTGGACTCATCATACAACCATTTATGTAATTCTTCTTCAAAGAAAAAGTCTTGGTAATCTTCAGATTGCATAAAGCCTTGTTTGAGCTGCTCGTACAATTGATCTTTGTTTTCTGTTGTATTGTCAATGATCTCATTTTGTTTAATAAATTGGCCTTTTTCCATATCTACCAGATAGACGTTGGAATCCTGTTGCATATTTGCTCCGCCTGAGTAAGTATCTTTGTAAAATACAATAGAATACAAGTTGTCTTGTATCGGATAAATATCAAATGATAAAGAAAATGATGCTGGCCTTTTTTCTAACCATTTAGGGTCTTTATCTTTTAAATCAGTAAAAAAATTCTCCTCTGATTTCTGTACATATGCAGCAATTTCATCATCTAGTTTAGCAATATTAAATATAGGATAGTGTGTGGCTGATCTGTACGTGTCATCATATGCAACGTCTGTGATAATATCGACTCCTTCGTACTTCGAGTGGGTAATGATTTCTTCTTTGTTTTGCTTTTGTTGATCTTTTTGAAAAACAGTCATAAATAAGATTACAAGGATGATGATAAGTATGATACCAATAAAAATCATCATTCTCTTAGATGTCGATTTCATGCAAGTCACCTCTAAAATTTTTTAATCACAAGTGTATATTTTAAACGCTTATTGCATTGGAAAGCAAGTAGAGTACAGAGAAGCAAGTAATAAAAGAGTATCAGTTGTGACAACTTCGATCGTTTATTCAATGCACCAACTGAAAGAACGGAGAGACAGAAGATGGATAGATAACAAAATATTTAAAAAGAAATCCTTGACTTATAGTTAACTCTAAGGTCTACGATGATTATAGTAATTAATTTTAACGGAGTACGACATGTACTTCATTGATTTTTTTCTATTAAAAGCAACGAATACAAAAGGAGATGCTATAAATGATGTTAAACGAAAATTATACACTGGCGAATGGTGTCGAGATTCCTAAATTAGGTCTTGGCACGTGGATGATCGAGAATCAGGGTGTTGCACAGGCGGTAGTGGAGGCTGTCAAAATCGGATATCGTCATATTGACACAGCGCAGGCATATGAGAACGAAAGTGGTGTCGGCGAAGGAATTAGAGCATGTGGTGTAAATAGAGAAGATCTGTTTATTACCACAAAGCTTGCTGCTGAGGTGAAATCCTATGAAGAAGCTGTTGCAGCAATTGATCAGTCATTGGAAACAATGGGACTTGATTATCTGGATATGATGATTATTCACAGTCCACAGCCATGGATGGAGTTCCGTGAAGAAGATCGTTATTTCGAAGGAAATCGTGAAGCGTGGAGAGCGCTTGAAGAAGCATACCAAGCAGGAAAACTTCGTGCTATCGGTGTTTCAAACTTTGAAAAAGAGGATCTGGATAACATTCTTCAAAACTGCACTGTCAAACCAATGGTCAATCAGATCTTGGCGCATATAAGTAACACGCCACAAGACTTGATCAGCTATATCCAGGAACAAGACATTCTTGTAGAAGCTTATTCTCCGATTGCCCATGGTGAACTGTTCAAAAATCAACAAGTATTAGACATTGCAGACAAATACGGTGTTTCCGTACCACAGTTAAGTATTCGATATGATTTACAACTGGGACTTCTTCCGTTACCTAAAACGGGCAATCCAGCGCACATGAAAAACAATGCCGATGTAGACTTTATTATTTCAGATGAGGATATGGAGTTCCTGAAAAATATTGAGCGTATTAAAGATTATGGTGAGGCTAGTGTAATGCCGGTATTTGGTGGAAAGCTGAAGTAAATAATTAGCGTTTAAGGGAAAAGCACAGGATGAGCCTGTGCTTTTTTTATGCTGAACAGGTGGTGGCCACTTTTTAAAAAAAACGGCGCTAATCGTCTGTAAGACTCCCACTTCACGCTTCGAGTATAAGTGGAAGTGTTAACACACCCTGATAAGTTTCGCTAATGTTCAGCGGGGGTCAAAAACCCCCACTGATCAAAGTCTCACTTTATGTGAAGCTTTTAAATTACTTCTAATTTCAACGATTTCAAACGGCACCTTTTTCTCACTTTCATTGATTATAGTAATGAGAAGTATCCTATTTATTCTATCGCAACACCAATCAGAATGTAACGAGATATCGTAGATGATCAGCGGGAGCCATACCGATGCCCTCTAGTAGAGGAAAAGTAAAAATTTTTAAATCATTCATGACGGACAATTTTCGTATTAAGATATAATAAGTGTATAATGGGATTAGAAAAAACAACCAGAAGGAATATTGTTAATATTTAACGATAGGAAAGTATTAAATTTTAGCAATGAAGAAGCTCGATGTAATGAAAATTTAAGTTGTACCCAAGTATAAGAAATACTACGATACTCGTTAAAACGAGGCGAATGCCGATTTTTTTAACCTATTACCATAAAAAATTATGTGTCTGACTATAGTAGAAAAAGGAGTGAACCCATGGATGAAATGAAAGAAATTCGTTGGAAACAAAGATTTGAGAACTTCGAGAAATCCTTTAAGCTCTTAGAAAAATACGCTAGTATGAGCATTTCAACTGAATTAGAACGTGCAGGCATTATTCAATTTTTTGAGACTACTTTTGAATTGGCTTGGAAATTGTTGAAGGATTATTTGGAGGCGGAGGGCTTAGTTGCGAAAAGCCCAAGAGAATCGATTAAACAAGCATTTCAAGCTGAGATCATCGAGGATGGTCACCTATGGATGGAGGCATTATCCAAGCGGAGTTTAACAACACATACTTATGATCAAGAGTTGGCTGAGAAACTGGTTGTAGAAATACAAGAGCAATTTCTACCGATTCTGAAATAATTGTATGACAAATTATTAAAGGAAAGATATTGATGTTTGGATTAATTGAAAAAGATTTACGCTATATAAACGATGCGTTAGAAAAATTTGAGGAAATCGAATACGGTATTATCTTTGGAAGCAGAGCAATGGGAAATTATAAAAAAGGCTCAGATATTGATATTGCAATCAAAGGAAAAAATATTACTTCAGATACGCTGTTTAAATTATCTGATCTACTGAATGAAGTATATCCGTTGCCATATTACTTTGATCTTCTTCATTATGAATCGATCGCAAATAAGAAGCTGATACAACATATTAATAAAGAAGGAAAGGTCATTTATGAAGGATGACGATGAAAAACATAAGAACACGTTGACCATCTTGTCAACGTGTTCTTGTTATATTTAGAAAGGCAGAATTGTCATTTTATGTTAATGTAAAAAAGGAGATTGATAGCAGTAAAAATAGTGTAGAGATGAATATTTTATTCTTTGTAATACAAGTCTCGCCAACGCAAAGTAAATGAGCAATCCAAAAATTTTTACATAGCAAAGGAACCTAGAACGTAAATATTCGTATCTTTTGGAAAGAAAGGAGCCAAAAGTGGGAAGCAGTGACCAGAGATTTGTATCGTTTAGCGAGAAAGGAACCAAAAGTGGGAAGCAGCGAGCAGCGATTTGTAGCGTTTAACGAGAAAGGAGCCAAAAGTGGGAAGCAGCGAGCAGCGATTTGTAGCGTTTAACGAGAAAGGAGTCAAAAGTGGGAAGCAGCGAGCAGCGATTTGTAGCGTTTAACTAGAAAGGAGCCAAAAGCGGGAAGCAGTGACCAAAGATTTGTATCGTTTAGCTAGAAAGGAACCAAAAGTGAGGAGTGTCCACCAGAGATTTGTATCCTTTAAAAATAAACTGATGAAAATCCAGATAATTTGTAACGTTTTCTTTTATACATACACTTACAAAGTGAACCCTCTCGAAAGGAGGTACGTAATTGGATGAGTTTAAGCAGTTGTATATTAAATATGAAAAACAGATTTATAGATATTTATTCTACTTATCAGGCAACAAATACATAGCAGAAGAATTGACGCAGGAAACATTTCTCAGAGCTTTTAAATCTATTTACAGTTTTAAAGGTCGCAGCAAACTATCTACCTGGCTATTTCAAATTGCCAAATATACCTTTTATAACTATTTGAAAAAACATAAGAATGTGGAAAGTGCTGCTGACATCTCGGCATTAGAAAATGACCCTTCCAATAAGGAAACGCCAGAAGATATCTATTTAAAGAAAGAAAATGCGATGACTTTGTTAACCGCTATCAAGAAGTTGAAACAACCACAGCAAGAGGTTGTTATCCTGCGTCTGTACAGCGAATTGAACTTTAAAGAAATCGGGGAAATCATGGACCAGTCAGATAAATGGGCAAGGGTGAATTTTTACAGGGCAAAAAACAGACTCGCTACAATGATCAATGGAGGTGATGCAGATGAATAAATGCGAAATTGTGAAGGATTTAATTCCGATGTATGTTGAAAAACTTACAAGTGAAGACAGCAATCAGTTTATTGAAGAGCATCTTCACTCTTGCGAAGAATGCAGCCGTTTTCTTAAAAATGCTGAAGGTGATCTACCTAGGGATGAATTCCTTGATGATGAACCGGATGACAGGAAGCTGATAAAAGGTGTGAAGCGTCGAATCAATCATATGATAATAATTGCTGTTTTAATCGGTATTGTTATTGGGCTAGTCATTTCCTTGCGAATCTTTAGTTTTTGGTTAGTTGCCATCGTCACATTTTTGCTATTTATCTACTTTTTGATTTATTTTATGAACAGGTATTACGAATTGAAAAATAAGAAGGAGGGTAAAAAATGATCGATTGGGGTTTGTTTAATGTAGGCAGTCTCTTACTTGGACTTGTTGCCTGGATAATTCCAGTTATTAATCTCGTGCGATATAAAAACAATGACTACAGGAATTGGGGCGTACTTGCCGTTATCAGCATCAGTGCCTGTGCGATTTCGTTATATTTCCAGATAGTCTATCATTATCATCTGGTTGACATCGAGGATTGGTCTGCTTTAATGGATACAAGCGGAGCGGTGGTTCGGGTAGGGGGAGTGCTTCTTATCGTAACACTTTTATTGAATGCTATTACTGCGATTTTATGTCGTGACAGATCGGCAAAATAAAATGAAAAAATCCAAGCAAAGGGAAGGGCTACACGCCCGTCTTTCCCTTTGCCAAAATGAAATGACATGCAAGAGGTAATGCTATAATTGGTTGTACCATTCTTCATCAACAGGCTCCAGCCACTCGGTTTCGCCCGGAGTCATTGCCAGGTGGACGAACCAGCTATCCTTTGTTGCACCATGCCAGTGTTTTACATGTGGTGGGATATTTACAACATCTCCGGTTTTAAGCAGCTGGGCTTGTTCGCCTTCCTTCTGATACCAGCCCTCACCACCGGTAACCAGCAATACTTGGCCAACCTTATGGGAGTGCCAGCTGTTCCGTGATTTCGGGGCAAAGGTTACATTGCCTATCGCGCTATTGAGAGGTGCTTCATCAGTGAATACCATTTGCAAATAAGCATCACCGATAAAATGGTCTGATTCCACTTTTTCTCCCAATGGAAAAATAGTGCTGTTCTTTAACGATTCGTTTTTCATCTTCTATTCCTTCTTTCTGTTAGTCTTGAAAAATTTCTTTTGCAAGGTTAAATGCCGACCATGCTTTGGGCCATCCTGTATAAAAAGACAGGTGGGTAATTATTTCGGCAATTTCCTCTTTGGTTACGCCGTTTTCCTTCGCTTTGTGAAGATGGGGCGTTAACTGCTCGTAATTTCCTCCGGCGATTAATGCGGATACGGTAATCATACTTCGATCTCGAGGGGACAGTTCTTTCTCTCTGGACCAGACTTCTCCAAATAAAACATCATCGTTCAGTTCTGCGAATTTTGGTGCGAATTCTCCTAATAGTTCGCGACCAGCGGTTTGTTTTTCTGCCAATTTTAATTCCCTCCAATTCTGTATAAGTAGTTACAAGGAAAAGTATAGACCTTAAAGTATACTTTAAGACAAATGGAACGTTTTGCTCTCTTCTTTTTAGCTCAATTATTGGCGCTTAACTTCAACAGCGTGTATGGTAAAAGGTAATAAATAGTTAGATGGGGGGATTGTTGTGACTTATTCTATCGGTGAGTTTGCAGAGCTTGTTGGTGTGGCGACGAGTACATTAAGGTATTATGAAAATGAAGAGTTGCTTGCGCCACAAAGGGATGAGAACAATATACGTATTTTTACAGATGCTGATATTGGCTGGGTGCAATTTCTGCTTCATTTAAAAGATGCCGGGATGACGATGGCTGAATTAAAACAATATACAAAATGGCGTTCTATGGGGGAGGAAACCATACATGACAGGATGGAATTGCTGGAGAAACGGCAAGATCTAGTAAAACAGGATATTGAAAACCTGCAGCGTAATTTAGATATCATCAGTAGAAAATTGGCATTTTATCATGATCAGCTGAATGGGGATAAATATGAGTTTGTGCTTTATCCGAATGAAGAAGAGTAAAGAATGATGTGCTGCCACCTGAGCAGGGTGGCAGCCTTATTAATGCCGAGGAGAAATCTTAACTGTTGCACTTACCGGTCCTTCCCCTAGCATAGGTGAAAGATAGTTACTGTTGCTGTATTTTTCTTCATATGCCTGATCAATTTTTTTAGTTAATGCAGGATCCCTTTCGGTAGGTTGAAAAGTGACATCATATTCTTGACCAGCGATGGAAATTTTTCCTGTTTGTTGCGCAAGAGCGGATTGATACCAGCTTGAGTGCTGACCATTATAAGCTCGGACATATAAGTGATGATCTGCGACAACCGACCAGATCCATGTCGGTGTTCCAGGCGTTTTGCCGTCACTATAAAAGGGTGAAATATAAAGATCGTCAGTCCTCGAGAATACGTTTAATTGCTCCTCAGTCCAATTCGATTCCATTGTGTTCACCTCCTAATTATTCTATATCGTTAGTTTAAAGGTTAGAGTGTGCTTTAAGTCAAGATTGTTTTGTATAAAATTTGCCCTCAAGTGTACTTGATGGTGTATGGTATAGATATAGCAGAGTTGAGACAAAGCACGAAAAAAGTTAACTTACACAAGGAGGATTCTGATGGATATCGATGAAATTTTGGCACATCTGAACAAAGGAGAGGAAATAGAGGGCGGTTCTGAGATACATCAAATGATGCATAACGTTTCACAACAAGCATTAAAGATAACAGCAGAGCTGAACGGAAAATACCATACTCCAGAAGAAATACAGGTATTATTTTCGCAATTGATTGGGAAACAGGTTGACGATACGTTCGCGATGTTTCCGCCTTTTTATACCGACTGTGGCAAAAATATTCATGTAGGAAAGAACGTCTTCATTAACTCAGGCTGCCGCTTTCAGGATCAGGGTGGCATTACGATTGGTGATGGTGCACTGATTGGGCATAATGTGGTGTTGGCTACATTAAATCACAACCCCGATCCCAAAAAGCGCAGCAATCTGCGGCCTGCACCAATTAAGATCGGTGAAAATGTCTGGATAGGTGCAAATGCAACCGTCCTTCCAGGTGTGACCATTGGTGATGGTGCGATTATTGCAGCAGGTGCTGTAGTGACGAAGGATGTACCGGCTAATGTTGTAGCGGGAGGATTACCTGCGAAAGTAATAAAAAATATTGAGATTAATTAGTACGTTAAAAACACGTTGACAAGTGAGATAGTTGACGTGTTTTTTTCTGTTTTTTATGTAGAAATTTAATAGAATAATTGTAATATTATGTTAAAATGGATGGGGATTGTAATAAGATGAAATAAGTTTAATCACGGTGCTAACCGTCTGTAAGATCAGTGGGGGGTTAAAATCCACTGATCAAAGTCTTACGTTATTTTTGCTCTTTTTAACTGCTAGAGTAGAAATAACTATCAGAAAGAAAGTTATGATGCTTTAAATATCAAATTGAAAGATATGTTAATGGTGTAGTCTTCAAAGGAATAGACAAAATTGTTTAATTAGAATAGCAACGAGGGGGATTCATATGAGGAAAGAAAAAAGGAATACACCTGCTAAAATGCTTCTCTTCTGCGTCCCATTAATCATTATTATATTTAGTGAAAGCATATTAGTTATTAACTCACCTTCTTTTTTTGCGAGAGTGCTAAACCTCATTGGAGTAATTTTATTAAATATTCAGGTATGTGAAGATTGGATTTCTGGAAAAATTTCTACACATATGAACTGATAGAAGAGTTTGACAAGCAACCCAAACAAAAGTGTACATGGATTTTAGTTGGAGTTGCCGTAGTCGTGATTAATGAAAAAGAATTTTGTTAAATTACCAAATGGTGAAGAATTCTATTCTGTATTGAAATTCGTATTTTGAACAAATGTATTTAACATAATAATCTACTTTTGAGGAAGGTGTCATTAATGTGGAAGCACTATATAAGATCAATATCAGACGAATACACCTTCCGACCTCCAGCAACAAACCGGGAAATTAGTCAAATTCGTGAAAAACTAAATGTAGCATTACCAAAAAAATTGCTGGAATTATTTAGCGAAACCAATGGAATTTTTGATAGCTTCGACTATCCATTAATATGGTTAACTTCACGAATTGTGGAGGATAATTTATTTTTTAGAAACTTTGCTGACTATAAAGATATTTATATGCCATTTGATCACTTCTTATTTTTTGCTGGTGACGGCAGTGGCGATTTATTTTGCTATAGAATATTGAATGGGAGTATTCTAACAGAGGATATTTATGTCTGGAATCATGAAGATGACAGTAGAACATGGGTTGCTTCGTCATTGGAGAAATTTGTAGAAGGTTGGATTACTGGGGAAATAACTACATAGCTATTGTCATTTCGTTCACACCAGGGGGATAAAATCATTATGTACCTTTTCTTAACCATCATTTCAATTTTAGCTGGAATAGCTCTTATAAGTATTATAGTCGCTTTTGCTTACGATAAAAAATAGAAAGCATTCATACTCCTGGTTTATTCTGATGATGCTCGTGGTTATTTTGTATATCAGTTGCAAACCATTACTTGAAGCATTGTAATCTATTGTTTATGAGGAGGAGAAATAAGTGACAAAATTCGAATGTTCGCACAATACATACAAGATGGAAGCTGATTATAGCGCCGATCCTCTGTGGTGCTCAACGTGCGGCTTTAATCTGGAAATGAATGATTTCCCTCTATCTAAACAGTTGAAAGCTGATTTAATGGAATGGATGATGGAATATGGCGACATATTGGAACAGACGGATTGGGGCGAAAATATAATGGATGATACTGCTATTTTAATAAAGTCTCATAATAAAAAAGGCCTCCGTTTGCATCAAAAGTTGAAAATGGAACTTGGAGATGGATATAAGGTAAGTTACGTATATTCTTCACTTTAAAGCAATAATGATAGCAATTGCTTGGAGATGAGATTCTGCGGCAATAACTCGTCTTAAAGCTGTTTGAAAAAATGATTTGAGGACGTGTTCATTATCTTTAAATATCTTTCTATGTTATGTGCAGTGACAGGGATTATATTGTATAACACATTCTATTTGGCATTATTCATCTGGGCGTTAGGCAGTGTATTCGGTGTATTAAGTATTAAGAAAAAGAGAAATGTCTTTGGTATGTCATTTTTAATCGTAAATGGTCTGGCACTATCACTTGGCCTTTTAGTCCTTCTTTTTATTTTCATTGTTATTATCATTGGCGAACTTTATATTTGGAAATATTATTGAGCATGATGCAGATAGAGTTCCAGCTTCTAATAAAAGTGAATTTTTCATGATGAAATAATTGCGAAAGAGGTGCGATGAGGTGAGCGTTTTGAATAAGGTTTTTGATGTTTTTAAGAACATGTTGTTAGATTTAGTTGCTATGAGTAAGGGGTTTGTATATGGTTTTGTAATGTTTGGGCTGTTTGGAGTAATCATTACCGTTGTTTTATATGGACTCATATATTTGAAGAACATTATCTTTTAATGACTAAATGAATAATCTGAATATTTTGTTTAAAAGATTGGGGGGAGTAAATGAATTACACTGCAAAAATGCCATCAGATGTTCAAGTGCTTAATACCGTATTAATGTTTTTTTTAATACTTATGAATGACCATGTTATTTTGGATTATTTTATAATTATTTTATTTTTATTTTCTCTTTTATCATTTTTTCTGAAATATACTCTGAGTATTGATGAGGACGCTCTATTATATAAGATACATATTTTCACAATACCAATTTACAAAAAAGTAATGCAGTCTAATCAGATTGTGAGCATGAAGTGTAAGCGTGTTGGCTGGGCGAAGAAATGTGTCGTTGTGCAAACCAATAAAGGACTTAATGTTCGTATTATTAATTTCTATCCAATGGAGATTTATAAGGATTTAATCAATTATGCTGATCAACGTGATATCCCTGTACTTAAGTCTAAGGATTATTTGATTTTAGAAAGAAAAAGATAGTGTTGTCGTGTTGTCTTGCAATTCCAGATCATTAAATTGCTGCTAGGGATATGAAACCGTATATCTAGTTGTATTACTGCAAAAAAGAGCTAGTTTTATGGGTGCGCTAGTGGAACATATTCACCTGCTCTGGATTTGATCATTGAAATCTACTTGGATTGTTATGAAGAGACAGGAGCGAAAAGATTCGAAAAGAATTAGCGAAGTGTTTTGGTTGACTTGTTTTGGATGGGAAAGAACAATGATTTCATTTTTAAAACCGGCAAGCTATTGTTAAAAGGTGACGAGGGTAAAGATGGTTCTATATATTATTAGAAAAACTCGGTCTTCGCCTCGTCTATTAGCGAGTGCCGAAGTTTTTCTTATACTTGGTACATACTAATTTTCACTACGTCGAACTTCTTCATTGCTAAAATTTTATACTTTCCTACCGTACAAAAAAAGAACCGTATCTAATGTTTATACAAACACTAGATACGGTTCTTTTTACTTGCTACTCAACGTTAATGAAATTTTATTATATCATCGTTTAAATAGCTGTAAAGCCACCATCAATTGGAACAACAGCGCCATTTATATATGCAGCATCTTCACTTAGCAAGAAGGCGACTGTGTTGGCAACTTCTTTTGGTTGACCTAAACGTTTCTGAGGCACTGGGTCGATTGCGTTTTTTGCTGCGTCTGGATTTCTTTCCATAAAATGTGCTACCATAGGAGTTTCCGTTGCTCCTGGAGCTACTGCATTAGAACGAATTCCTTGTGCAGCATACTCAGCGGCAATTGTTTTAGTAATACCTATGATACCATGCTTTGTCGCTGAATAAGTTCCTACTGTTTCTTGACCTACAAGACCGGCTGTAGAAGAAGTATTAACAATAGCACCTCCACCATTCTTAAGCATAACCTCTAATACATACTTAATACCATATAATGCACCACGCATATTAATATCAATTACTTGATCAATCTGTTCAATTGTATTTTCAACAAAATTAGTCCCAGGCCCGGAAATACCTGCATTATTGTAAAACATATCGATCGTACCAAATTCTTTTACTGTTTGATCAACATAATTTTTCACATCTTCTGCCTTACTAACATCTGCCTTAACAAATATAGCCTTGGCTCCATTTTCTTCGATCATTTTTACCGTTTCTTGGCCACCATCTTCTGATATATCCACCACACTGACATTAATACCTTTTTCTGCTAATTTAACAGCTACCGATTGTCCTAGTCCACTTCCCGCACCCGTTACAACTGCAACTTTTTGACGTGTCATATGTCCATCTCCTTTATGTAAGTTGAAAGCAAATAAAAAGTACATTGCATTTATTGTTTAATAAAATGCTGTGTTTGTCAATAAAGTTGTCTCATTACTACTGATCAAATTTATCCATAAGAAGGTTATCTTTTTTGTAATATATAACGATAACCAGCCATGTTTAACAGCAGCAGATTACAAGAAAATTTAGGCGGTGTCTGAAAGAGGATAGAGAATTTATAATGAAAGAGGGACAGATTTTCTGCCCCTCTGTCCCATTAAAGTTCTATTGAATTACCTACTTCAATTAAGGAATTTTTTACCTTTTCCAGTCCTAATTTATCTAGTTGGTCATTGTCAATGTCTGCTTCAATATCGTAATAATAATTTCCGTCATACAAGAACAGAATTAGATGTTCCTCATTGAATAAAGCTTCTGTTCCGTTAGAGAGCTCTATCGATTCATTTTCTTCCCAATCATAGAAAGTAGGTTCATCTTGTAAGATTTCCAGGTCTACAGCAATGTCATTTTCTCCATCACCATAATAAGAGACGACATATTTATGTGTGTTATCGCTGGCATAATGATATACATTATGACTAGAGATGATTACATCCTCGATCGGCAGTCTAGTTGGAAAATTTACTTGCTCTATTGGAAGCTCATGTGGTGTTTCTCCAGCTTCTGCAAAAGAATATGCTAAAGCAAGATATTCTTCTTCGCTAAAATCTTCGCCATCGATGATATAACACCAATCATTTTTTACAAATGACAGTTCACCCTCATCATTATTGTATAGGTAAAAGTAATAATCGATGCCATCTTTTGTTTCTACAAGTTCTAAGTCATCATTATAACAAGATTCTTTTTGGTCCTCCTCCGCATTATCAAATGCTTGAAATGACATATCAGTCCGCTTGTTAGAGTCAGTTGCAAACCTGATCGTTTGACCATAGGTATCCATACCAACACTGTAGTTAATCCGGTTAACTTCTTCAGGGAATTCTGTAGGATAATGAAGCGCGGCAGTGTTATTCCAAATTTTCTGATACATTGTTGTCAAGTCTTCATTTACTTCAGAAAAAGGAATACTGTCTGAACTTACTGATGAATCCATTCCAGGTCTGGTCATTTTTTCCAAGTTTTCCTCCTGTGCAAGAAAATCCGTTGTCGCATAGGAAGTAACCTCTCCAAGTGCCGCCTGATAAAGATAATTAACTTTCACTTCATCGCTCTCTTTATCAGCATAGATGATAGATATTCCATCACCTGAGAGTGTATAGTATCCAGCATAAGTACTGTTGAAATCTAGATTAGGCAGTTGATAGGTTAGCTTTTCAGGGATCGAGTGGATATATAAATCCTCAGATTCTACTAAGAGGATTCTTCCGTTGTTATCTATATCTCCCACATCATCATATTCAAAATCTGTATAGCTCTGGGTTTCGCCTGTTTCCAGGTTCATAAAGTTATGACTTTGATATAATGGGTCTGGCGAATTTTCACTTATCTCAAAATAGGCATATTCTCCATTTGGTGAAAGTTTTCTATTATAGAGAAAAAGATCTTCTGTATCAAATTGTTCATGATAGGAATCCAAGTTCACTAATTCCTCGAGATTTCCTGTTTCACGATCTAATAGGTATAGTCGGTAAAATGCATCTACAAGCAATTGCTGTCCATCATTAGTAATGGAAATTTCATCAAATGATTCTGATTCATGACCTGTCATGTCAGGTAAATTATATTCTTCGCTTTCCTTCGCTTCGGGATTATAAACAGTAAGAATGTCACCATCGATGGACCTGAGTATGACTTCCATCTCATTCGTAATGCCTTTTACTTCGCTGCCGTAGTTTTCAAAAGTTGGTTCATTATGAACGATCTCCTCTTTTTGCGAATCATATATCATGAATTCATGATCCATTTTTAGGCAATTTAGGATTATATATTGGCCATTTGGAGAAACTTGAGCTTGCCGACAAGATTCCTCTTCGTTATCAGAGGTAGAAAGATCGTTCAGATCAATCGCTTCATTTCCTTCATATTTTAGATAATTGCTACGCTCATCTTCCCGTTTGATTGATTCCACAGTAGAGAATAATACTGTACTAGCATCATTGGAAATTTTGACACTATGAATATCATAGGTGGCATTTTCCGGTTCTTCATATGTAAATAAGGCTTTTTTTTCGAGACTTGCTTCGTTTTCTTCTTCAGTCGGTTCATTCCCGCTTATCGTTTCCGTCAAGTTCTGGGAAGAATCTTTTGACGATGAACATGCTGCAAGTAAAAATAACGATGCGATTAATCCAATTAGATAAATATTTTTGGTCATGTTAACACTCCTTCATTTGACATACTCGCTTATTATAACAAAAACAGATTACCAATATTGGAAAAATTAGATAAAATGATTCTATTTCCCTAAAAAAATATGCTAATTGAAAAAAATACAGATATATAGATGTGGGTCAATTATATTATTTCCAAAAGTGAAAAAAGTTAATGAATCAATCAAATAATCATATTTACCAATAACTTCATATTTGGGTCCCCAAGTGGGATGCACTAAATGCTTATTTTAATTCTTCTTGGGTAATGTGATATTATGAAATAATTACAAAAAGTAGTAAAAACAAGGCTTTTCTTACATTTTTTTGCATTAATCTTACCTTATTTCTTAAAAAGCTTCCGTAAGAGGAAGTTCTTGAAGCGGGATTAGAAGTTTTTGCAAGAAGAGGTTACTATAATACAACTACTGCACACATTGCAGAAAAAGCAGGCATATCACAGCCTTATGTCTTTCGATTTTTTATAACAAAGGAAGAATTGTTTATTGCAGCTTTAGTATCAATTTTTGACCGTTATTATTGATCAATCACTAAATAAATGAAGACGGTGAAAAATATGAGATTAGCCAAAATAGACTACGTTTCGATTGGACTAATTGTTGTTTGTGTCATTAGTTGGTTGGACTAGTTGGAATGATCAACCCTGTTGAAAGGATTCTTCATACTTTTAAGCATGTGGATACTGCTCCTGAACAACTTGTTGAAGAGATGGTCACAGCATATGAAGAGCTTTCTGCATTATATCCTAATGAAATCGCATTACAGGTGATAGGAATTTCCGTTACACAAAGCGCTGTGCGAAATGCAACACAAAAAGGGTTGTTGAGCATCCATAATTATACCATAGATCGATTTAAAGCAGCAGGGATTAAGAATGTGGAAAAGGAAGTTACGACATTTTTGGCGAGAGGAATATTATGTAATATTTCTTATTTCATAGATCTTCATGAGCTAATTGATGGTAAAAAAAATCAATAATCCAGTTTAGGTGATTTCACGGGAGGTGTTATAGATGAGTACAAACAATATGAAGAATTCTATTGTATTAGGTATTATAGCTATCGTGGTCGTATTGTTCACATTTTGGGATTAAGATAAAAAGCTTTATCTGTTAGAGGTATTTCATCTTAATCTTTCCTGTAGGAGGATGGAAATAGCAGAGTCGCTAACATCCTATTTTTTATTATTTTTATGATTGATTAATCACTAACTAAAGGAGTTTTGTAAATGAAACCATCGATTGCTTTAGGAGCAACTGTTGGGACAGGACAGGTTTATTGTTTTGGAATTATTGAACAGAGGGATAGAAGTTATTGCTTTCGGTCGATCCAAAGTAAATTGAATGCACTAATGGTGGAACATGATCATTATCCAAAATTAACAGTTAAACAGGGGGATATATTTGATTATCAAACAATTATAAAAGTAGCTGATACTTTAGGGAAGAAAATTGTATTTGTTGATGAAATTTACGTATATGGACATCAGGTTGCAAAGGGAGATGAAAGTCATCCGCACCAGCCACATACTAAAAAAGATAAAATTAGAGTGGAATTTGGGAAGTTGATATTCAGTTCCAAATGGAGAAGAGCGGAAGCATTAATTGTCCGATTGGCATATTATTATGGTCCCACATCACAAGATTCTTATTTGCAGCCAACTCTAGAAGGAAGGGCAGCTAATAAGATTACGATTTTTATTGGAAATTTGAAAACACCTCGGGAATATGTCTATTTACCAGATGCCACTAGAATGATTGTAGATATAGCTGTAGAAGATGATTCTTATGGAGAGAACTGGAATATACCAGGCTCTGAATTGATTTCTGGTAAGGAAATTATCAAAATTGCTCGTCAAATAACTGGAAGTCGAAAGCTCATCATTCCACTAACTAAAAATGCTATTCGTTTTATTGGCTTGTTCGATCTATTTATGAGAGAGATTGTCGAAATTATGTACCTCACTAAAGAAGGGTTTATTTTGAGTGGCGAAAAATATGAAAAACGGATCGGCATCATTCCAAAAACATCATTTAAAAAAGGACTCGAAGAAACATTAACGCGATTGATGCGTGTAAATTAATTGCACTGAGCAATCATCAAAATGTATCATGTAAGAAGTTATCAAATAGGGAGAAAGACCCTCTGTGTGGACAATTCTATTCAGAGGGTCATCCCACAATATTGCAAAACCCTCGCACAATTAGAAACAATCTCCGTTTGCATTGCATAGAAATTGTGATGACTAACATCAATTACAACATTTAATCCAAGTTAACTATGTGCAGTAATCGACTCGTACATAACTTGAAATCGATTACCGTTCTTAGCACTTGCTGTAGTCAACATTCAGAAAATTTCAAGATAACTCAAAAAGCATTTAGAATTGAGGTGTAGGCAATACAATGAGCAACGTGCATTTTAAAAATATTGATGATACGAATGAATGCAAAGTTAGAAATATTAAATTAAAGAGTGGACAAGAAACATTTATCGAAACGGTAGATGAATGTTTAGATGAAGCGAAAATCCATCGTGAATGGCATCCAGTAGCTATATATGATGCTGATGAAATAATAGGATTTGCTATGTACGGTTCTTTTGGTCCTAATAAAGATACTTGGATTGATAGAATAATAATAGATAAAAAATATCAAGGTATGGGTTACGGAAAAATTTCGATGAGGAAGCTTATTGATATCGTTTCAGAAGAATATGGAGTAAACGTTATATACTTAAGTATCACTGAGGACAATAGAATTGCCTATAGCTTATATGAGAGTATAGGGTTCGAGTTCATGAATGAAAGGGATCCGAATAATGATGAACTTATGTTTAAGTACACAGTTAGATGAGTGATGGAGAGGTCTAGTTCTAAAAATTTCCAAATTCCCGTGAGATGTATTGCTTTTGATTAATGTGCCACCGAATATTAATCAAATCAATACCACACGGATGCTGAAGACATACGGTAGAATAAGCCGCCCATCTCCTATGAAAATAAATTTAATAAAGTGAGGGATATTCTATTAAAAAAATATTCTTTATTGTCATATTAATTTGTATTGTTTCCCTAAGTGCTTGTAAACAAAAGGATGATAATTCAGATGAAAATATAGGAACAGAAAACTTAAATAATCCAGACGGCAGACTAACTTACGGAGAGAGTTACAAAGATAAAGATAAAATAGTAACGATGCATACAGCATATGCAGAGAGAACAGAGGGCAAAAAGGATGCCGAAAGTATGTTCACCATCTCTTCAATTGTTTCCATCGAAAATGTTGGAGAAATGTCTTTGATTACAGAAAACTTAAATTATCATTTAGTCCATGGTGAAGAAAGATATGAAGGTGAGTTTTTAGATAATCAAAACCCTTCAATTACAAAAATAGAACCCACGGAAAAAATAACTCTCAACATATCTTTCAAAGTTCCTTTTATTCAAGACTCATACAAATTAATAGTTGGTAGTTCAAGTTCATCATCAGATGAGCCTTGGTATATAAATGATTTGGATAAGTATGAATACTAAAGTAAATGTAATTATGTATACAAACTAGCGAAGGATAACCTCAATATTGCTACAGTGGTATTTGCTTTCATGATCAAATATTGAAAAAGCTGGATGCTGTCAAACCAGCTAAAGGATTATGAGTAATAGTAAATAATTTATGAGTCGATAAGCAACATGTGATTATGATAATGCAGACAGAAAGTGCTCACTTTCTGTCTGGGTAACTTTAATACAAGTAAGACTCTCCGTCATCTGGAACAAACACATTAGAAGTAATACCTTTTTCATTCATGAATCGCTTTAATTCATCCCTTGATAATGTCCAATGGTTGACAGCCTCCATGTGAACAGCAATTATTTTAGCTTGTGGAGCTGCTTGGTTGACCTGATATACATCCTCTTTCCCCATAACTAAAGAACCGCCTTGACTGAATTGATTATCGCCTGCATTAACAATTATAATTTCTGGTTTGTGTCTGTCTATTTCTTCCTCGACTCCATCATACCAGACCGTATCACCGGCGATATATAAAGTTTTCTCTGATGAATGTTTGAAGACAACGCCGCACACATGTCCAGCTAGCTTTAGGATCTCGCCTCTTCCATGTTCACCTTTCGTTTTCGTTAACTGAATACCTTCGAAGATTGTATCCTCTTGTAAAACCTCGACATTTCCAAAACCATCGTTTCGAATGGTGTTTGCGTCTTCTTCATTTTGGGTGAAAAGCTTGATTTCTTTTGGCAATATTTCTTTAGCAGCATCATCCCAATGGTCAGGGTGAAGATGTGTTACGATAACGGCATCTGCCTGGATAATATGATTAACACCGACCGGCAGGCTAACTAAAGGAAATAATTGATCTCCTTGTGGCGCGCTTGAAGCTGGATTTGGCATAGGCGGATAAGCGCCTTTTTCCGCTAGCATTGGATCAATTAAAAACTTTTTCCCTGCGTATTCAACCATTAATGTTGCATTTCGAATTTGTTGTATCTTCATAACAATTAACTCCTTTTCGTTGAAAATTTCTCTACACAATGTATATTCTAAACTATGACCTATTCACAAATACATGGATGAAATAAAGTCTTTTACCGATTTGACTTTATTTATGAAAGGAGGGAAAGAAATGTTAGACAGAACGGATTTTCTTATCATAGATGAATTATCCAAGAACAGCCGTATTACTATGAAGGAATTAGGTGAAAAAGTGCATTTGACTGGACCTGCTGCAACGGCAAGAGTAGAAAAATTAGAAGATAGTGGTATTATTGAAGGGTATAGTATTCAACTTAACCAAGTTAAAATGGGATATGATATCCATGCTTTTCTGACGATTATTACACAAACGATTAATCATCAGCCATATTTAGCGTTTCTAAGAACTCGTGAGCAATATGTAATCCATCACTATAAAATTAGTGGAGACGGTTGTTATCTTCTTGAATGCAAGTTCACATCCAATGAACAAATGAGTCACTTCTTAGAAGATTTAAATGAGTATGCAAACTACAAATTATCCATAGTGATTGATGAAAAATGAAAAGGGTAGGGGTCAAGACGGTCAGCGATTGGATCGTCTTTTTTAGTTTCAAGAATAAATTAATAAGAATAATATGGAATATTATGTTAAGATATTGAGTGAAACGCAGTATTAATAAACTAATAGGTGGAATCTATTTATGACAAACGATAATCAAAAATCAAATATCGGCTTTACACTATTCAAACCTACAGGCGTAAAACATGAATATTCAGTTGTTGATGTACACAATAAGCAAGTCACTGGAACGATATCATACAATGGGAAAGTGTATATGACTGTTCATGTAGATCTGAAAACAAATACTGTGGACATTGATGGAAGTATTAAAGAGCTTGAAGATATTGCGATGGATAAAGCATCCTACATCGATCTGTTTAAGAGCCAGGCGGAATTTTTTGTGGAAAATAATATACGTGACCCAAAGAAGTATTACAAGCAATTTGAGTAAGCCATATTATGTATAGTGATTTGGAGAGGTGTTTTTGCAAAAAAGAAATAAGACATTGACGAAGCTGCTCCAATCTAGACACGTCATTGATGGAGCCCTACAGATAATTGAATAGCGAAGAATCTGTTGAAAAACTTGAGAAAATCTACTTATCTTCTGTTACGATAACGGATGACAAAGGCAGAAAAACAGGATTCGATTTTTTGAACAAATGGATGGAAAGAGAATTGATGATCTTTAATAATGTCTTGGATGTAAGCGATTCATATGATCGGATTTTACTCATTATTGGTAGTGATCATCTCTGGATGCTGAGGAGATTATTTGAAGGGAAATGGCTGGAGAGTTATCAACCCTTTTAAACATAGTAACCTGCAAGCCATTGAACAAACTGGAGGTAAAGATGGACTACATATTAAAAAAGCTAGCCAATTTGATAAGCAGTCAAGATCGAAAAATGATAATTGGCATCTCAGGTCATGGTGCATCTGGACGGATCCATATATTATAGAATCAGCTGCTATGAGGAAATATGCTGTTATCAATTATGAATATAAGAATGAAAATCATCAATATAAAATGACAGCTTGTCATCCTGGTGCTCATCATATAACTGCTTTAGAAAGAGACATAAAAATGATCAGAGACGACTTGGATTTATACACTCTGGCAACACATTATGATCAGAGTCATTATATATCTGCTGAGAACGATGTAACTATTATAGAAGGAATGAGTGTGGCGTTTTCCAATCTGGATTTATTTGATGTAACAATTTACTTATACACGAATGGTGAAACGGAATTTACCAGAAGATCCACAAGAGATATTGCTGAAAGAGGCGCAGATATAACAGCACTAAAGCAATCTCACAAAGAACGCAGAATTCAATATGAAGTATTTATGCATCCTTATCATCAAAATTTCGATATAGTTGTGAAAAATTCGAATGAAAAGTATTGCATAGAAAAAGAAGAACTAATTTGATGGCTGTATGAACGAAAAAGTAAGGATGGAACGATGACAGAAAAACAAATGCTAAGAAACTCAAAATTCACGCTTGCATTTCGGTTTATTCTGACATTAATAGCTGTGTTTTTTATTTATGCGTTTTATATGATGGTTACGAATATAGTATTTGATAAATCAGCGATTGGAAAAGAAAATATGTATTATTCCAGTCTTGCGCTTGAATGGACAGTACCCAATGTGCGAGGTGATTTTGAGATAAAGGAAGAAGACCTGTCAGCTTTCGGAACAAAAAGTTTGTCCTATAATGTATTGAAAAAGGTTGGGACAGAAGATCTTGTAATTGGTGAGGCGCAAATAACGAAACGACTGTCCAGCAGTTATTCAACCATTACTTATAAATATCCAGGTCAAAAGAAATTAAGTGAATTTTCCTTTTCGCTACCTGAAGACCCACGTTCAGGAGGAAAGTTAAAGGCTAATACTTCACCAAATGTGTGGGGAACATTGGAGAAGCTGCCTGAAGGAACAGTGGGCGAGTTAGCTTTTTCCACTACAGATTTTATGAAAGCTGAGCAGCTGATACAATCATTAGCTGATTATGATCTTCGCGTATTATGGATGCCTTTGTATACCGGGGAGTTCGTTAATTATGATCCCTATGGCTGGACTGGTGGAAGCAATTTAATGATGTTATCCGATGTAATTGGTTTAACAGGCGGTATGGATCATGATGAAAACTATCATCAGTCACTCTGGATTACCTGGTTAGATGAAGGTTCACTAGAGGATAGCAAGCAGCTGATGTTAAAGAACATGGGCGACCTTCTTGAAAAGCCTGAAAGTTATTATCAGGATTTCCTGCGTCTCGGCCATTTAGAGGAAAGATATCAATATCTTGAAGAAGAAGGTTTTTCTGTATATGGGGCTGTTGTAACAGGTCCTGCAAAAGAATTATTAACATTGCAGGAGGCTGACTTTGTTCAGGGTGAACAGCTAGGAGAAGTTGAGTTGTGGAATTGGGAGGAGTGAGGACGTTACGAGGCGGTATCATAGGGTCTTTAAGACTTATGCCACGGAAAAGGGATTTGAGCATTATCGTTCTCAATCAGAGGGTAAAAAATGACCCGAATTAGTGGAAGGAAAAGGAGCAAAAGATTTTGCTCCTTTTTGTGTGACAGTTATTTCTTTTTCAAGTGCCTAAGATAGCCCATGGATGAGGCAAATGCTGCTGTTCTTGCAGGGACGCCTTTTTTCATTAGGTTCTCTGTCGTTTCTTCAATTTTTTCGCCGACACCTTTGCTTTTCAAAGTAAACCCTCCTTTCTTTCTTATTATGTGTGGCGGGAGATATATCAATACGACCAAAGCTTATCAGTACCGGATATCACAAAAAGAGGAAGTCAAAATGATTCTGAGCAGACGTTGCACTGTTCACGGTTTCAACAGACCGAACCTTGATGAGAGTAGTAGTGCTATAAAGAGCAGGGGAATAATAAAATATGTGAAGAATAACATGAACAAGTCATATTACCTTGACATAAATTTCTTTAAACGATACTATTAAAAATAATTTAATATATGCACTAGGGGTGTTATTTAACTGAGATGAGTATTACCTCAAACCCTTTGAACCTGAACTAGTTGAAACTAGCGTAGGAAAGTGTAAACTCTAATACATACTTAAAGAGCGACTGTTCTTTATGCTTAATATGTAGTTATTTAGTTTTACGCAATTTTCCTATGGGAAGGTTGCGTATTTTTTTTATTTAAGTTTCATCAAAATTAAAAATACAGGAGTTGTTATGATGAGTAGAAGCGTATTAGTAACAGGTAGCAGTAGAGGTTTAGGAGCAACCATTGTAAAGACGTTGGCACAACAAGGTTTTCAAGTGGTTATCAATTATTATCAAAGCAAAGATGCTGCTGAGAAGCTAGTTTCTGAGATTGGTGAAAAGAATGCGATTGCAATTCAAGCTGATGTAACAGATCGTAAAGAAGTAGATAAATTGATAAATAAAGCAACAGAATATTTTGGTCAAATAGATGTTGTAGTTAACAATGCATTAGTAGATTTCAAATTCGATCCAAACAAACAGAAAACCTTTACAGAACTCACTTGGGAGGATTATCAAAAACACCTAGATGGTACGTTAAAAGCAGCATTTAATGTAGTTCAAAGCGTCATACCTCAATTCATTGAACGAAAAAATGGAAGTATTATCAATATCGGTACTAATCTATACCAAAATCCAGTTGTACCCTACCACGAATATACAACAGCTAAAGCTGGATTAATAGGATTCACACGTAATATCGCTTCTGAATTAGGACTATATGGTATAAAAGCGAATGTCGTTTCAGGTGGATTATTAAAAACGACTGACGCCAGTGCTGCTACAACTCCAGAAGTATTCGATTTAATTGCTCAATCAACGCCATTGAAGAAGGTGACCACACCTCAAGATGTAGCCAATATGGTTGCTTATTTATCTTCGGTAAATGCGGACGGTATTACAGGTCAGAATTTCACAGTTGATGGCGGTTTGACAATGAACTAATTGCTTAATCTTTAAAATAAGGAGTATGCAAGTCAATTAATAATGCTCTATTTGGAGGTGTGAAAAAAATGACAAAGACAAAAGGAAAGCAGCTACACTTAGGAGTTTTGCTGTATGGTTGTGGACACCACCAAGCAGCTTGGTTAATGCCAGATTCAAGCGTTGAACGGATTGGCGACATTTCTTATTACCAATCTTTATCACAAATAGCGGAAAAGGGGTATTTTGACGCAGTATTCTTTGCTGATAATCAGTCATTTAAAGCGAAAGATTCTAGTGATATGCCAGCATTTTGGTTTGATCCAGTAGTCAATTTAACTGCTATTTCTCAAGTGACAAATCATGTGGGATTAGTCACAACAATTTCAAGTACTTTTTCTAATCCTTTTACAGCTTCACGACAACTATTAAGTTTAGACCATATTACAAAAGGACGTGTTGGTTGGAATCTCGTAACGTCAATGACTGATTTAGAGGCATTAAATCATAGTATGGAAGAACTACCTTCTCATGACAAACGCTATGAAAAGGCAGATGAATTCGCTGCTTTAATGAATAAGTTATTTCTTTCATGGGACAGTAAGGAGTTTCTACATCATCGAGAAGAAAGAAAATTGATAAATCCTTCAAACATTCAGCCTTTTCATCACGAGGGTACTTATTTCACAGTGAATGGACCATCCACTACGCCAAAAAGTCCGCAAGGCAAACCAGTATCCATGCAGGCAGGGGCATCGAAACAAGGCGTTGCATTAGCTGCAAAATATGCCGATGCAGTCTATTCCGTATCGTGGAACTTAAACCAAGCCAAAAAATTTCGTGAAAGATTAGATGAACAAGTTAAACATAGCGAAGACAGCGATAGACATATCAAAGTATTTCCAGGCTTAGTAACCTATGTAGGCCGTACTCATGAAGAAGCGCTAGCCAAAAAAGCAGCATTAGATGAGCAATTACCTCTTGAAACAGCCTTAAAACAGTTGAGTTTCTTTATTCAACAAGACTGTTCTAATTGGGAAATTGATAAAGAAGTACCTCCATTACCCCCAGTAGAAGAATTTACTGGCCCAGTTGGACGTTACGAAACGATACTAGAAATTATTAATGATAAACAACCTACAGTAAGAGAATTATTAGGATATCTAAATGCAGGTGGTGGACATCACACGCTGATAGGCACACCCGACGAAATTGTGGATCAGATGGAAGTCTGGTTTGAAGCAGGTGTGGCTGATGGATTTAATCTTATGCCTCCTACATTACCTGGTAGTTTAGAGGACTTTGTTGAACTTATCGTTCCTGAAATGCAAAAAAGAGGTATTTTCAGAGAAAAATATGAAGGTCATACCTTTCGTGAACATTTAGGGTTGGCATAATAAAATGACTCTACTAGTTAAGGGGTGAGATGCTGGTATTAGTCTAAAAATGCATATGAGGGGATAATTTTTTATTATGTATCGGCCGTGATAAACGCAACCAATGGTTCGAAAGAGATCATTAGTGTTAGTATGTTTTCGATATCCAAAGGGATGATCCCTTTCCTGAATAAGTCTTCAAGCTCAGTTAACTGATGTAAAGCCTGATCGAGGTCATAAGTCTCATCGAATAGTTCATAGGACATGCCACCTAAAGTCTGTTCATGGTGCTTAAAATAGTAGAGAAAATTACTACGATTTTGTGAACTGATCAATTATTCTACCGGATGTTTTCTTATATTTACATCAGAATTAGACGATCATCAAAAAGGTCGTTCTTATTTATGTGGAATATTATGTTAGTATAGATGTAGAGAGAACTATGTTAAGGAGCAATATAAGATGAGTGAATTAAGTGATTTGTTATCAAGAAAAGTGATAGCAGCTACCATTTCTGGTTCGTTATTTGCTATCCTGTTAGGCTTAGCAGTTCCTAATCCATTCAGTGAAATTACATCGGTTGGTCAATATTTTCAAAATGTAGCCATAGCAGTTCGGGTATATCTTATGTATGGTTTTCCAGTTATCCTCTTGTACGCCACCATAACGTCTACGATAAGCGATTATATTGCCCATTGGTTAGCTGTACACACTAAGGGGAATTTGAAGATATATTTTTCATTAACATTTCATGTTCTTTTCGGATTGATTTTACTTTGGTACAGCTTGTTTGCATCTATATTGTATTTCATCACGGATTATGTGTTGATGAAGAAAAATATTTACAAATGGAATAGTGCTCTGAAAAGCTTTTGGATTCCTGTTTTCGTTTGGGGAGTTTTTGTAGTGATTACATATGTTATTGGCTGATTATAGTGGATCTTGAAAGTGAGACATCCAGACAGCGTCAAAATGAATACATTGAAATACATAAGTTGATTCTTAAGATTAACTTGTCTAAAAGGGTGGAAATATGGAATTTAATTTTTGGATGCATATTACCGTTTTTATAGCTCAATTAATTGGCTCACTTTTAGCGATAGCCGTTTTCTCCTCTATATTTGTTGAAAATAGAAAAAGAGGATATCTATATCTTGCATGTATATGTGGAGGAATGGTTTATGGATTAATTTTAGGATTTAGTGGTTCAACTGTACTGGGGATAGGTATGTTAATCATTGATGTTAGTGTACTTATCGTTGCTTATTTTGATACGAAGAAAAAGCTGAATGAGCTAATGGATAACCAGCTTGAGGAAGGCGAGAATTTTTCTAGATAGCGTGAGAAAAGTGTAGTATTATCAAATTTCATTACGCTGATAAGAAAACAAGAATCTCAAATTAGGAGATTCTTGTTTTCTTATTGAAACGTTTTAGTATTATTTGGGGTCTAATTATTGAAGCGAAAGGAGGAAAATATGTCGGACCAGCAGATGATTAATAAGGCAAGAAGGGGAAACCAGAAAGCCTTTCAGGAATTGATTCAACAAGAAAAAAATAAGCTTTACCGGATGGCCTATATGTATGTAAAAAATGAAAATGATGCTTTAGATATTGTGCAGGAAACCATATACAAAGCGTACATATCAATTAAAAAACTAAAGAAAAATCAATATTTCTCGACCTGGTTAACCCGAATACTGATTAACAATGCCTTGGATTTTATAAAGAAAAACAAGCGGGTCATACCTATTGAAGCAATGGAAGAGTTTCGGACAACCGAAATTTACGAGGTAGAAGATCACATCGACTTGGTTGATGCAATTAATCAGCTGCATGACCAGTATAAAACTGTTATCATTCTCAGGTATTATCAGGATTTTACGGTGAAACAAATTGCAGAAACATTGAATTGCCCAGAAGGAACGGTAAAGACTCATTTACATCGTGCAGTTAAACAGTTAAAAATGTATTTAAAGGAGGAAAGTATTCAATGAACAATAACTTTCCGAATTTTAAGAAGGATATCGATCAAATAGAAATTCCCGAAAAGAAATTGAATCGTGCGGTAGAAAGTGCGATAAAACAAGGTAAAAGAAAAAACTGGAGTCTAAGCAAAAAAATAACCTACTTATGCAGTGCCGCAGTAATATTCATTTCTCTGTTAATGGGTTCCACATTTGTTTCTCCCGTCATGGCGAAAGTTATTTCAAATGTTCCTTTACTAAATCAAATCTTACAAAGTATGGATCAAACGGAAGATAGGAAAGAAATGTTAAATGAATTATATAACAAGGTAAGTGAATCGTTAAGCAAGAATTATCAAGGTGTAGTTAGTGTCTCCATGTCTAGAATGTTCACCTACGACCCGCCTGAAATAAACATTTTGACTGAAGATAAAACCCTTGAACAAGAATATGGAAAAGAAATAGAAGGAATGATCAATGATTTAGCAGACTCGTTCAACATAGGTGAAGTTAACATTTCTATAGAATTAAAAAACGATGATTTTGCTGAGGTAAGCAAAGAGGACAAAGAACAAGCAGAACGCACCGATCAATTATTTAAAATAGCTGAAGAAGTGTTGCGGCAAAAAGGGTATAAACCTGGAGTGATGAGTATGGATGCTGAAAACCCCATTCTGCAAATTGAAGTTAGAGATACCCAGCAACAATTTAATAAAGAAAAGAATGATGTTGAAAGTCTTGTACATGATGCGATTTTTAATAAAACAGATTTAGAATATCAAGTTGAAATCACCGGACGAAGCGAGGCGGAAATAAGAGATCAAAACTGGCAGCCTATTTTTAGTTCGGTGATGGATGAAGCGAATAAAAAGTTCAGTGAGGTGAACGGATTTGCCTATTCCTTTCATCCAGAACCACTCCAAATTATTTTGAAGACTTCCTTGTCAGATGAAGAACAAGCTAAAAAACTGGCAGCAGAAATTGCGAAATACGCAAGGGAAGTAATAGAAGTAAAAAGAGATGCATTAAAAGTCGAGAAAATATCTTATAAATTGATTATCAGAGACAAAGAACATGATAATATTTATGAGATGTTATATAAATAAATTTGCGTTATTAGTTGAGAAAGATAGAAACAGCATTCACATGAAAGAAATGTTGTTTCTATTTTTTTGGTAAATAAATGTTGCGGTGTAATAAAAGATGTAGATAGTGCTGAACGGTGGGTGTGCTTTCTAACGCCAACAGATAGAGAAAGGGAATGGGAGGGTAGTTTCTCTGGACTTGTCGTGTTGGTTATGAAGAGAAAGGCATAAAACCACCCAACTAAAATCAATTGTTTTAGGAAGATGGCATAACCAAGTTACGGCGTCTATCACTTAAACCGAAACTCACCAAACAAACTTAGAAGGCGGCACCTGATAATATTTCTTAAACGCCTTCGAAAAACTGTATGGATCGGGGTATCCAAGCATGCTGGCAATTTCCTGAACCGAGTATTGTTTACTGTATAAAAGGTCGCGAGCCCGGTTCATTTTTAATTGATAGATATACCGCCCAGGGGTCACTCCTAGTGCTTGCTTAAAATAAGAGATAAAATATTTCTCCGACATTCCTGCTATCGTCGCGAGTTCTCCAACTGTCAGTGTTTGATGAAGGTGTTCATGAGCGAAATCAAACACAGGCTGCAGCTTATCCAAATATTTGGTCAGCTTCTGTTCGGAGGCATTTTGGATAAATTCACCTCGATAGTGACAACGGCCATAATGCTCCATAATCTTGGCTATCAGAATCGTCAAAGCTCCCTTTAAACGCATCTGTGACATGGCCATTTGAAGTTTGTATTGATCATATGCATCCAAAAAAAGACGACGTTCCTCTTTTACAAGCTCATTTTTTAAAATCCCTGCCAGCTGAAAATTATCCAGAATACTTAGATGATCGCCAAGACTGACGTCAAAATGAGTGAAAATAAAGATGCAACTGTCACTTGGGGTTGTTGCGGAATAAGCAACCTTTGGACTAAGAAGAATTAAATCTCCCTCTGAAGCGATGTGAACCTCATCTTGTATCCTGATTTCTACTTGCCCTTCTTGAATACACCATAAGTCATAATCTTTATACTGTCTTCTTTCTATCCAACTGTTTGGATGTTCGACTTCGCTGCAGGAATTGATCCGGACCGTTACAAGTTCTGAAAGCTCATTAAAAATATCTACACTATCCATCCCTGAAATCATCCTCATACTTTTCGACATATTATTTTCTGTTCATTATATCATATGAATTTTCGCTGGATAGTTAATCTTACTTTTTGACATGAAGTGCTTACTTTCGTGCATGTTATTTATTGAATCCGCTTTCTATAATGAAACATAACACAAGAAATGGAGGGGAATTTCAATGACGATTCAAAATCCAAAGGTAGTAGTACTAGGAGCAGGAAGCTTGTTCTTTGGCCGCCAGTGTATTTGGCAGATGGTACATTCAAAGCATCTAAACAAAGGAACATTGGCTTTAGTGGATTCAAACGAAGAAAGGTTGAATAAACTGGTCAACTTAGCAGAAATGGTGGTCGAGGACAATCAGGTAGATTTAAAAATCGAAGGATCGGTCGACCGCAAAGAAGTATTGCAGGATGCTGATTTTGTCGTCCTTAGTTTTGCTGTAGATACGGTGAAATACAGAGGGATAGACTGTGATATTTCTGAAAAATATGGAATCAGAATGTGTTCCGGCGATACGATTGGTCCGGGTGGTATTTTCCGTGCGATGCGTGAACTTCCGATGATCATGGAGTGTGCCAAAGATATTGAAGCCATCTGTCCGGAAGCATGGGTGATCAATTATATTAATCCATCGACAGTGAATGGCATGGCGTTGAAAAAGTATGCACCAAATTTAAAGACGTTTGCTCTCTGTGATTCGCATCATATGCCGCATAAGAAAATCATCTATGCGGAACGGGCCGGGATCATCAAAGACAAAGAGGAGTATACCGACGAAATCGATCGTCAATTTGATGTGCGCATAGCGGGTGTCAATCACTTCACATGGCTGTTGAAGGCGGAGTATAAAGGGAGAGATGTACTTCCTGCAATTGCGGAATCATTGAGACGTTCTGGAGAGACAGAAACAGTCGGTGGTGATACCGGTGCCAAGGCACTTTTCAATGATGCGATCAGCTATCAATTATATGATATTTTTGGCTATGTCCCAACTTGTACGGCACATACAAAGGAATACGTTCCTTACTGGCAAGGCCTCGGCAAACTGGAAGATTCAATTCCGCCATTATCGATTTGGGAAACAGAAGACCGTTATCAGCGTCATGATGAGATGTGGCAACAGATTGATCAGTTCTTAAGCGGTGAAACGCCAATCAGTGCATTCATGGACACATTTGGTCCGGATCATGCCACCGATATTATTGAAAATATGGTAGGGGGATTAGGTAAACCATTCTACATTAACACGGTCAATCACGGCGCAGTCTCCAATATGAACGACGATTCCTTCCTGGAATTACTTTGCGACGTCACAATGGATGGAGTCAAGCCACTGCCTGTTGGTGAAATGCCCCGCGGAATCCGAGGTATGCAAGAGTTAGTGCTGGATACACATGAATTAACAGCAGAAGCAGTTGTAGAAGGAAATCGTGACAAGCTTAGAATGGCGATGCTGACTGATCCACTTGTTCATTCAATTGCTGATGCCGATCAGATTATTGAAGAACTTCTGGAGTTGGAGAAGGATATGATTCCTAAGCAGTGGTATGAGAAGGATTATGTGTAAGATTGCTTGTTAAAACAGTTAATCCTTATTTGCAACCATTTCACAGACGAATCTTTCAAACAAAAAAACTCACATATGAGTGAAGAAAGGAGATTGTTATGAACGGAAACCAAGCTGAAACACAGCCAAATCATGAGCAGGAACATCAGCTTGTGTCACCAGTTAATCACTCAAGAAGAGAGCCACAAAAGGGGTTTGCAAAGAAAGTAACAAAGAAGCGATCAAAGTCAGGAAGCATTTGGTATGTTTTCCTGACTCCAGCGCTTCTTGGGATTCTGCTTTTCATGGTTTATCCCATTTTTGAATCTTTAAGACTCAGTTTCTTTCAATCTAATGGAACGAATGAGACGTTTATCGGTCTTGCAAACTTCAAGACGGTTTTGACATCGGGCCCTTTCTGGAACTCGGTATGGAATACTTTCTATATTGGTATTTTTCAGATTTTAATTACCATTCCTTTAGGTTTTATCTTTGCTTCGTTAATTAATTCTACGCCTAAGGGGCAAAACTTTTTCAAAGTAGTTTACTTCTTGCCTAATGTCACTTCGATTGTTGCGGCCGCGATGATTTTTGCTTTTGTTCTTCATCCCGAAATGGGGATTGTTAATTATGTACTTGATTCATTGGGCTTGCCAACACCTGGATGGCTATCCGACCCCAATACATCAAAATGGGGAGTCATTTTACTGTCGGTATGGCATTGGATTGGGTTTGTTATTATTATCTGTTTGGCAAATTTACAGGCAATATCGCCGGAAATGTATGAAGCAGCTCGTATTGATGGTGCTGGAAGATTTCAGCAATGGCTGTTTATCACGATACCTAACATGACTTCTACTTTTGCATTCCTACTGATCACTGGTTGGATTGGTGCTCTGCAGCGGTTTAATGAGGTGTATGTATTAGGTGGTCCGACTGGAAGCCCTGCCCGTTCGATACAAACAATGGGTGCATTCATTTATGAAAGGGGTTTCACTGGAATGGAGTTTGGAATTGCCTCTGCTGCCACATATATAATGTTTATCATTATCCTCATATTCACATTTATTAACTTAAAAGTTTCTAACATGAAATTATGATGACACGGAGAGGAGGAAAGCGGAATGAATAATAATCTTACTGAGAACCAAATGCAACGTTTAACCGATATTCTCAAGTTTTTTGTTTTGTTAGTGTGTGGCGTTGTACTAATGGCACCTTTTATATGGATGGTCAGTGTCGGATTTGACCGGACGGCAAATATAAGTATGCCTTTTCCACCGAGGTTAATTCCACAAGAATTGTCTGGTTTCAACTACGGGATTGTTTTTGAAAATGGACGTTTAATCCAGTCGTATATTAATTCAGGTATCGTTACAATTAGTTCTGTTTTAATTGGAGTGTCTGCTTCTTTAATGGCTGGTTACGCTTTTTCAAAAGGGAATTTTAAAGGAAAGAAATTGTTATTCATTATTGTACTATGTACCTTAATGATACCAATGGAACCACGATTGATACCCTTATATACTTTGTTTAACAGTGTTGATTTATTGAATACATTCTGGCCGCTCATCCTGCCACCGATTATAAATGGCATGCTGATCTTTCTATGTAAACAGTTCTTTGATCAGCTTCCAGATACCCTTCGAGAAGCAGCGCAGATTGATGGTGCTGGTGAGTTCCGGATCTTTTTTAAGGTTTATTTACCACTGGCAGGACCTATTGCCGCAACCATGGTAATTCTTGCTTTTATATGGAGCTGGAATGATTTTATGTGGCCGTTAGTTGTACTTAATAGTCAGGAGCTTCACACTGTGCCGTTATATTTGGCTAGTTTTTCTTTGGAGAATGGTACGAGTCTAGGTGGGTTAACAATGGCTCTTGCGACAGTAAGTATTTTACCGATCATAGTATTGTATCTCTTCTTACAACGATACATTATTCAAAGTATTGCCCTTAGTGGGGTAAAGGGATGATGACAACATTCCTTTTTCAAGTGGCTATATGACCTATGATAACTTAAAAACTGGAGGGGAAGAAATGAGATTTACATGGTGCAAAAAGTCTTTTTTTGGTATCGTTCTTGTGATGTTAATGGCAGTGGTACTTATAGCTTGCAGTGATGATTCCACTTCTGAAGGGATGTCGGATCTTCCTAAAGCAGAAGTGGACAATTCTCAGGATTGGGAGGGAACGATAAAGGTTCAATTGATTGGTAACTTTTCTATGGAATCTTCAACAGACCCCATTACTGGAGTTAAAACAGAGGGAGTAGAGGTTTTAAAGAAAGAATTTGAACGGCAACATCCAGGTGCTACTGTTGAATTTATATTAATGCCATGGGAAGGTTATACAGAAAAAACTCAGGCAATGCTCACTTCAGGTGAAGCGGATGTCTATCAAATGCCTGGGGTGGCGGATTTTGCTTCACAAGGTGTTCTAGAACCGTTACAGCCATTCATTGAAGAAGATGACGAATTCCAGGTGGATAAGTTTATTGATAATCAGGTGGAAGGGTGGAAAGCTTTAGGTCCGGAAAGCGAAGATTTGAGTATATACAGCCTTCCTTTTCTTAGCGATGCTCGTTTCATTGCATATGACAAGGAATTGTTTGATCAGTGGGGGGTAGAGTATCTCTCTGAATATCCTACTATGGAAGAAATTGCTGAAAAGGCAAGTAAGATGACTGGTGAGAATCCTGAGACAGGTGAACAAAACTATGGTATTTGGTACCGAGGAGATTGGGGTTCTGCCTTTACTTTAACTAACACAGTTGAAGGTCAAAATGGACAGTGGGGTACAGGCTTTGCTTGGGATGAAATGGAATTTTCTTTTGATTCGCCAGAAATGTTAAAAGGATTAAATTGGTTGTTAGATATGCAAGAATTAGCACCTGAAGGAATCGTTAGCAATCAAGGAAATGAAAAATGGATGACAAAAGAAAACGATATCGCTATTATGCTTGATCAGGCACCTGAGAACATTGTGAAACCAGCGTATGCTCAGGGGGTGGATGATAGAATTGGTATTGCACAAGTGTTTAAGAATGATCAAGGCCAAGGTGGAGTCTTTTCTGGAAGTCCGATCACTATTGCGAAAAATAGTGAAAATAAGGATTTGGCATGGGAATGGTTGAAATTTGCTACAAGTGAATTTGCTCAACGATATATTTTTGAGGAAGTCGGTGCGATGCCTTCCCTTAAGGCGGCTAAAGACTGGGAAAGTGTGAAGGAATATGAGGAGCTGATAAATCCTGTTTTCGAAGCACTCGCTACTCCGTGGACTCCACGTTATCCATGGGGATCTGCTCAGCCGAGATTTATTTTAACTTCTGAAGTGGAAGCGGCTTTAACAGGAAAGAGATCTCCGGAAGATGCACTAAAGAAGGCGCAACAGGAAAGTACAGCATGGTTAGAGAATAGATAGTGAGTGAATAAGTTAGGGCAGAATAAACATAATTAGAGTGATTCTAAAACAATCGGAATCACTCTAATTATAAACCTTCTTTCTTTTTTTTAAGTATAGGAGAATCTTTTAATGTTTTTTATTAGTTTTCTAACAACGCCTCAATCTCATCCTTCCAAGTCTCTCTTTTATTCACCACAAATTTATACTGTTGATTCTCTTTGTCTACCACTTTCAAACCGTTTTTCATAAGTGGTATTCCTAAAACTTTATTCGTATAAAATTCCAAGCGATCAATATCTGATAAATTAATTTCCACTTTCTCTTTCTTAATGTTCATTTTATGTGCTTCATGTGTTAGCTGTTGAGAAGTTAAATACAACTTGCCACCGACGGCTTCTTTTCCTTTCCACAGGTTCGCCATTCCCTTTTTTACGACGTTTTCCATGAGACTATCACCTCTCCTTGTCTTTCTAATGTATACGATCGAGCGCGAGAAAAGTTTCATCCTTTCTAATGAGTTACCAATTTATTCCCTATTGGTGCAGAAATAAACCACCTGCAATATACAGGTGGTTTGCTTTAAATCTCTATTTTATTTGTTTTATGAACGGCTTCAGTGCCAGCATCCAGTGCCGTCTTGTAATAGGAGCATTTATGCTCAATCAGCTCCATTGTCTTCTTCAGTTCTTCCATCTGTGCTTCCACACTCGCTTTTCGTTCCAAAAACATGTCATATCTTTGCTGCAGTGTGTCATCTCCGTCTGAGCACCAATCAATGAAGCTCTTAATTTCCTTAATGGGCATTCCAGTCGATTTTAGACATTCAATCACTTTTAGTGCGTCTAAGTCGGATGCTTTAAACAGGCGAGTTCCGCTAGCTGTACGTTCCACAAAGGGCAGAAGTCCTTCTTTGTCATAGTAACGCAAGGTATATACGGTAAGGTTCAATTCTCTTGCCACTTCTCCGATAGAATATGTTTTCATCACTGATCTCCCTTTTCTGATTAACTTCGAGTGGCAAAATACTATCACGGTATTACTGGAATGTCAAAATCTATTACATATAGAAAGTCCTTCAAATAAATAGACTTCATCACTTGACCTAGAGTTAACTATAAGGCGTAGAATGGATGGGAAAGAGAAGAAGCTCTCTTTAAGTATTTATTTCAGGAGGTTTTTATTAATGGTAACTGCTAAAGCACGTGCTGTCGACGGTCCAAAAAAATCGTTCCGCGCAGCTGAGATTACTCGACGCGAACTTGATTTACATGATGTGTTGATTGAGATTAAATATGCAGGAATCTGCCATTCTGACATTCATACTGCCCATGGTGACTGGGGAGAGGTGAACTATCCTCTTGTACCTGGACATGAGATAGCTGGGGTAGTGACGGATGTAGGACCCGAGGTAACCAAGTATAAGGTAGGTGACCGTGTTGGTGTTGGATGTATGGTAGACTCCTGCGGTGAATGCGAGAATTGCCAGCAAGGAGAAGAACAGTACTGTCTCAAAGGAAATGTTCCAACATACGCTGGTGTAGATAAATATGGCGAGCCGACTCAAGGTGGTTATTCCACTCACATCGTTGTAACAGAGGATTTTGTTCTTAGAATTCCTGATAACATTGGGCTTGATGTAGCTGCGCCATTACTTTGTGCTGGAATTACGACATATTCTCCATTAAACCATTGGCAAGCTGGCCCTGGTAAGAAAGTAGCCGTTGTTGGTATGGGCGGTCTTGGTCATATGGCTGTTAAGATTGCACATGCTATGGGGGCTGAGGTGACGGTATTGTCACAAACATTGAATAAAAAAGAGGACGGCATGCAATTCGGTGCAGATCACTACTATGCCACAAGCTCTCCCGAAACTTTCGAGCAACTGGCAGGTACCTTTGACCTGATTATTAATACGGTAAGTGCTAATATTGATATCAATGCGCACCTCTCCTTATTAACGTTAGATGGGACGCTCGTAAATGTTGGTGCACCTGCAGAGCCATTGGCTGTCAATGTGTTCTCTCTCATTCCTCACCGTCGTTCCTTTGCAGGTTCCATGATTGGCGGCATTCGTGAGACACAGGAAATGCTGGATTTCTGTGCAAAACATAACACCGTTCCCTCAATTGAAGTGATCTCGGCAGATCAGATTGATTACGCATATGAGCGCGTGTTAGCTTCAGATGTTAAGTATCGATTCGTGATTGATATTAGTACGATGTAAGTTTTTATAAGAAAAGGCTTGGAGGACAATCTCTAAGCCTTTTTTACACGTTAGGAAAGTATAAAATTTTAGCAGAGAAGAAGCTCGACGTAGTGAAAATTTAAAGTGTACCAAGTATAAGAAAAACTTCGGCACTCGCTAAAGACAAGGCGAATGCCGAGTTTTTCTAATGTTAGGAAAAGTTTTAGTAATGAAGAAGCACGACGAAATGAAGATTTAGTACGTACCAAGTATAAGAATGAAAAGTATATAATCATTCTCGTTAGTGAGATAAGAAAAGGAGCCAAAAGTAATTGCAGTGCCGTGAGATTTGTGTCGTTAGAGAGAAAGGAGCCAAAAGTTGTAAGCGAACACCAAAGATTTGTATCGTTTAGTGAGAAAGGAGCCAAAAGTGGGAAGTGAACACCAAAGATTTGTATTGTTTCGGAAGAAAGAAGACAAATCATGGTGTTTCCCTGCTGGTTTTGTCTCCTTAAAGAGTCTGTACCATAGCGTAGTCCAGCCCATAGACTTCCGCAGGACGAAAAATGGCTGGTAGAAGGGGTATCAGCACATGAATTATTTCAAAATGTCCGCTATGTGCCACTTAACTTAATCCCAGATAGTTGTATAGTATTTATGTCAATTAGGATCGGGTGAAGTGTGCCAGATCCCTCCAATGAGAAAAAGGATATTTTTATCAATTGTTGCGCATGAATGACTATATTTTTGTTACAATATGGTAAATGCTGTTTGGAAAAGGGGTGCGTAAAGTTGAAAGAGCGGATGAAAGAGTTAGGGTGGAAAAAAATATTACTTTATTCTGTTATTAGTATCATTTTACTTGTGATCATAGGCTTTACCATAATATTTGGTGCGTTATTGATATTAGATCAATTTGATGATCGTTATCAGGAACCAGTGAGTTACGAGTTAGAGGATTGAAGCCAATTGAAAGAAGCTGCCCCAGATAAACTGTAATTTGCATGGGAGCGCTACATTTTTGAAACTAGTTACTATTTTATGCAATCCGCAGTTTGTTAACTTCAAATCATTCCCTAAACATTTCTTGCGAATGATTAATATATTCTCAGATGTGCAAGTTAATAAGCCTGCTAGTTGAAAATATTTGGAATCCATTCTCATTATTTTGATGATAGCCTTAAAAAATGAACTAATGAAAAAGAAAGAGTCATAACGAAGCTTTTTTTGCAATAATATCCGTATAAGAAAGTATCTGAAAATAGGAGTGATTCAGTGCGAAAATGGCATATAAAATTAGCTCTATTACTCACGTTTCTAGGTGGTATCGGAATAGTTGCAATCATTCCATATGAAATGACCATCTTAATGAACAATGAATTTTATCAATCAAGTCCCGAGGCCATGCCAGTTTCATTAGTTGTAACGGTAAACTCTATTATCGACATTTTGCTATTGTTTGTAATGGTGTTAATTGGCGTAAGACTACAAGAGAGAACTAGTTTAAAAGCTCCGATATTAGAGAGACTTATTTACGGAAAAAAACCACAAACCCTCTCAAAAAAATGGATGATAATCGGTATTTTGGTAGCGTTTATTGGTTCCCTTATCACGATTTTTCTAGACTTATTTATATTTTCTCCTATGATAGAAATGCCGGAGGATCAAACCACCGTTACTAGTTGGTGGCAAGGCTTGCTTACTCTTGTTTATGGAGGTATTACAGAGGAACTCATGCTGCGTCTGTTTGGTATGACACTAGTTGTCTGGCTGTTGGCGCGAATAACAAAAAAGGAAAAAGGAAATATCCCCAGAAGCTTCTACTATATTGCAATATTTCTCACAGCCATTTTATTTGGAATAGGACATTTGCCAGCTACGATACAAGTATTCGGTGAATTGTCTGCTATCATTGTTATACGGGCTTTGGTTTTAAATGGTCTTCTTGGTTTATGGTTCGGTTACTTGTATTGGAAAAAAGGCTTAGAGTATGCAATGGTTGCACATATGTCAGCAGATTTCTTTCTTCACGTATTATTTGTATCCATCTTTCATTAACCAATCTGATGGCTGGCAAATGTAGCGGTAGACAGATATAAATAGATACTTCGAGAAGAGCACAATTATAAAAATAAATCGTATTGTCCAAACTTTTTCCTCTTCTCTGCATTCATTAGTAGTAACGTAATGAAGGGAGAGTTATATAAATTGAATGAGGATTTAATTATTTTTATGCATATCCCTAAAACAGGAGGAACAACATTAAATTCAATTTTCAGAAGACAATACGAAGAAAATCAATTTTATAACCATCTGTTACCAGACGAGATGAAATCGAAGTATATGGAGCTCAACGAATTAGACAAAAATAATATTAAGGCTGTTGCTGGACACTACTTTTACGGTATTCATGCTATTTTTTCTCGACCCTTTTCCTATTTCACCATGTTGCGTGATCCGGTAGATCGAGTGGTATCCCTTTATTATTATTATCAGAGTAAGCCAGCCGTTTTTCCGAAGTTTAAGGATATGACATTTGAAGAATTTATAAACAAACACTCGGAAGCGCATAATTGCCAGACAAAAATGATAGCTGGATTATCCGAACCAACTATTGATCTAGCAAAAGAAAATTTACGAACGTTCAGCGTAATCGGACTTAACGAAAGATTTGATGAATCACTGATTCTTATGCAAAAAGCTTTGGGATGGAATACGCTTGAATACGAAAGACTTAACATTACCAAAAAGCGTCCGCTGAAAAGTAAGCTGTCAAAGGAGTTTATCTCATTAATCGAAGACAACAATCAATTAGATATCGAATTGTATCAGTATGCACAAGAGCTTTTTGAGCAGCAGTTGCAAAATGGCCTTGAGAAAAAAGATTCATGATAACCACGAACAGGGCAGCCTTTTCAGGTGAATGGGCTGCCCGAGTTAATCATTAGCTATTCCTCAAATATCCCTTTCCAAATCTCTACCTTTTCTTCAAAACTTTTATTATAACGGCCAGGAATCGGACTGGTAGAAGGCAGCATTCTCACCTCATATTTAGCCATTAAATGCGCAAAGTGTTTGCGAAAGGTTTGATACGATTTTGTACCATTACAACCAATTCTCTTAATAGTAGGATAGGTATCGAGTAGTTCTTCCAATTGGTTCGGATCCGCATCTGTTATACTGGAATCGAGACTGCCTTCTCGGTAGCAGGCTCCAATCACATCCCATAGGGCAATTCCTTTATCATGTAAAAAAGAAACCTTTTCCTGATAGGTTTCCATCCACTCCTGTTGATAAATCTCAAATAATATCGGCCAGAAATGGTTTCGTAGATTGCCATAATACTGCTGTTTCTTTAAGGATTGTTTTCCAGGAATAGAGCCAAGAATCAAGACACTAGCCTGTTGATCAATAATTGGTTCCAATGAATATATTTTCTGATTAGCCATGTCTATCTCACCTTTCCACCTATCTCTTATCATAAAATTATATCAGATGTGAGTCGTCTATAAAGGAAGGAAATCGCATAATTAATAGAAGATAACAGCAACCTTTGATGGTACACTGTAATAAAGTCCGATAAGCCATCGAAAAGGAGAATGATGATGTGGAATGATAATCAATTTACTCAAGTACTTAACATTCAATATCCGATTATCCAGGCTGGAATGGCAGGTGGTCCAACAACACCGGAGCTTGTCGCCGCCGTTTCTCGTGCAGGCGGGCTGGGAACATTAGGCGCAGGATATATGAGAGCCGAACAAATGAAAGAAGCGATTCAGCGAATAAAGGAATTAACGGATAAGCCTTTTGGAGTCAATCTTTTTATTCCAGAAATACCCGATGTATCTGAAAGAGAGATCGTAAAAACCAATGAATTATTGCAGCCATTTCGCGAAGAATTGAAGCTAACGGAACCAGAGATCACAGCGCCATCAACAGAACTTTTTGAAAAACAGCTCGAAATTATTCTCCAAGAAAAAATAGCTGTCTGCAGTTTTACTTTTGGTGTCCCGTCAAAGCAAGTCATTCACAAATTACAAGAGCGAAATATTATAGTAATCGGTACGGCTACGACAGTAAATGAAGCCAGCATCAACGAAGAAAATGGTGTCGATATGGTGGTGATGCAGGGAAGTGAAGCAGGGGGCCATCGTGGTACGTTCGCCAATACATATGAGAACGGACTGGTTGGAACGATGTCACTTATTCCGCAGACGGTCGATCAGGTGAACATTCCTGTGATAGCGGCTGGAGGAATCATGGATGGAAGAGGTGTTTTAGCAGCTCTTACCTTAGGTGCTCAAGCAGTTCAAATGGGTACGGCTTTTCTGACTGTGTTGGAAAGTGGTGCGAAACAGCAACATATCGATGCTATCTTGAACAGTAGTGAAGCACAAACTGTTATTACTTCAGTTATCAGCGGTAAACCGGCAAGAGGGATTCAAAATGAGTTCGTCAGGAAAATGACACCATATGAAAAAAGCCTGCCAGATTACCCGATTTTAAATTCTTTGACTAAATCGATTCGAAGTGAGGCAGCTAAGCAGAATCGCTCGGAATACATGCATATGTGGAGCGGCCAATCACCTCGCTTAAGCAAAAGACAATCGGTCGGAAAGCTTATCACTGACATTGCGGATCAGGTAGAGGAGATAATGAAAAGCAGATGATCGAAACGGGCATATTTTCTGTTATTATATAAAAACTGAAGAAGGAAGTGATCATTTTGAACAAACAGCAAGTGTCAGAAACAGCCAGGAAGTATGGTTTGGAAGTGAAAGTAAATATGATTTCATTCAACGAGTCAGGCTTAGATTTTTTGGTTGCTTATGCGGAAGATACTGAAGGAGAAGAGTGGGTGTTAAGGCTTCCGAGACGTGACGATGTGATGCCGAGGACAGTTGCTGAAAAGAAAGCACTGGATCTCATCGCTAAACACGTTCCTTTTCAAGTTCCGGTTTGGTCGATCTATGAAGACGACATCATTGCTTACAAAAAATTAACCGGCACACCTGCGGGAACGATTGATCCAGAGATTCAAAACTATGTGTGGGAGATGGATTACGAAAATGTCCCGGAACCATTTCACCAGACGTTAGCTAACGTATTGGCCGCGCTGCATACCGTACCGGCGGAAGAGGCACATTGAAGCCGGGCTATCTGTTCAATCAGCAGAAGAGGCAAGGTTTTCGATGAAGGAACGTATGGAGAAGGTGAAAGCACAGTTCGGGGTAAGCGAATCTTTGTGGAATCGCTGGCAGCAATGGGTGAATAATAAAGAACTGTGGCCTGTCCAAACTGGGCTGATTCATGGCGATCTGCATGCTGGTCATACGATGATAGATCAGAAAAATACGAATGTAGTCGGCTTGATTGACTGGACCGAAGCGAAAGTAACCGATGTATCAAGTGACTTTGTTTTTCAATACCAGGTATTCGGTGAAGGTGCTTTAGCGAAACTGATCAACTATTACAAGAAAGCGGGAGGGATTTACTGGCCTTCCATGAAAGAGCACATCATCGAGCTTAGTGCTGCATACCCTGTAGCGGTTGCTGAGTTTGCGATTACTTCTGGTCTGAAAGAGTATGAGCAGATGGCGAAAGACGCAATGGGGAGTGAATAGAGTACTGGTGGGAATTTAACTGCAATTTTTGTCATCACTGTTTTGAAAATAAAAGCTAGATTAAGGAGTTGTGCATATTGACTAATTATAATATCGATCGTGACTTTGATGAGTTAAGAAGCACGAGGCTTCCTTTTTATCCAATGTTATTACCAGTCCTTAATAAGCTTGTTCAAAGAAAAAATAACAAAATAAATCTACCTGATGAATGGAAAGTATCAAAAGAGAAAATAAAAGGGTATAAAAATGGTTAAATCTCTATCACGATTTATGAGCCTGTTCATGCAGTCACTGAAAATTGGATTGTCTATTTTCATGGTGGAGCTTTTGCTATTAAAGAAGCACCTTATCATATTAATTTATGTGCAGATTATGCATTAAATACACCTTGTAAGGTTATATTTGTAGATTACCGGTTATTGCCTAAATATAAATTTCCTTATGGTTTAGAAGATTGTTATGCAGCCTGTAAATGGGTTAGCTCTCAAGCTGCTAAACTGAATATTAATAAAGACAAGATTGCAATTGGTGGCGACAGTGCCGATGGTGCTTTAGCGGCAGGAGTTGCCTTGTTAGCGAGGGACAGACAAGAATTCACCATAAACTTTCAATTGTTAATTTACCCTGTAACGGATAAGAAGCAATCCACGGATTCAATGAGAATGTTCCATGATACACCAATGTGGAATTCAAAACTGAATAAAAAAATGTGGGATTTATACTTAAAGAATGTATTAACTGACAATTATGCTTCACCTATAGATGCTGAATCTCACAAAAATCTGCCAAACGCTTATGTGGAAGTAGCAGAGTACGATTGTCTGCGAGATGAGGGAATCGAATATGCAGAAGCTTTAAAGAATGCACAAGTATCGGTTCAACTTAATCGAACGAAAGGAACGGTCCATGGATATGATATGGTTGAATCAAGTGAAATAGTAGTTCAGAATAAGGCCTTGAGAATAAAGGCACTGCAAAATGCCTTTGAAGACTAATCCGAATGAAACGAAATTATTTAGCAAAAAGGAATTAATCCCATTGGTCATTTGGAATTAATTCCTTTCCGTTTAAATTCAGAAGCACTGATCATGTTTATTATTTTGTAAACATAGTATGCTTATAATACTTCATAAACCCAACAAACATCAGCAAAGCTCCAACTATATTACACGCAACCCGAAACCCGTGAACCATTAAAAATTCATTCGCCGTTTGCTTAAGAAACGCAACCGAATGAACCTCGGTCCCTTCAATAAACATAATGGTATTCCTCGGCCATTCAAAAATCATCGAAGCAGCCCCTTCCAAAACGATCATCAGCATACTGAACAAAATCCAGTATCGAGCAGGCCGAACTTTCCACGCAAAAATAAGTGCTAATATACCCGTGATAATACTAGCTGCTCCGAGAGGTGGACTGGCCACCGCCATGAACTCGAGGCCAAGTTCAAAAGACTCGGGAATGTTGTGAAAAATATTAGGATAGAGCATGAATGTATCCACCAGTATACTCCCTAACATAATCCACTGTAACCATAAATGAGAGGCTGCAGATAAAAATGATAATTGCTTCATAATGTTAAACTCCTTTTCCATTTGGTGTGAGTCCATCATAAGCGTTCATACTTATCTCATTATTATGGAATTCTTAATTTATTCTTAAATCTATGAAAGGGCTTGTAGAGTGTGCCAAAAAGAAGAGGGAACCATTATCAGGATTTATTGGTCTAATATAGAAAGATAAAAACAATTTATTGGAGGAATGTATGATGAGAGCACTCACTTTAATTGCTGGATTTCTAACAATATTGATTTCAATTGCAGCACAGTTATCTGCTATTATTGATGATTCTTATACTGTGGGTAACATATGGTTTCTTGGCGTTACTAGTGGAATCTTAACTATTATTGGAGCTTTTAAAATAAATAACAATAAACGGACTTCACTTATCTTGTTGATTATTTCCTTTATACTAGGTGTTGTATCCATTTTATATCTTTTTATTGTACCTGCAATACTACTTTTAATCACGATTACCTATTTATCATGGCCTAATCGTCCGTAATACCTTACTGAATCATTTCTTTCTTAGAAATTACTCCTTACGAGCAGGAATTTTTAACCTTTTGTTGAATGTATGGATAATAACAAGTTTTGTTACTTAGAAATGATGATTTGAACTATACAACAGAAAAGCAGGAGGTTATGGTAATGGAAAGTAATATATTAGGAACAAACGTTATAACTCAAATCGGGATTCTTGTTCATGATATTGAAAAGACAGCGCAAACCTATGCAGATTTTTTTGGAATGGAGAAGCCGCAGATAAATCAAACAGATGCACCTGAACTGGCTCAAACGGAATTCAAAGGTGAAAGCACCGCTGCAAGAGCAAAGCTAGCCTTTTTTGATATGGGTTCCTTGCAGCTGGAATTGATTGAACCAGATCAGCAGCCGAGCACCTGGCGTGAATATTTAGATGAACACGGTGAGGGTCCGCATCATATTGCCTTTGTTGTGGGAGGTTTACAAGAGAAAGTCAAAATAATGGAAGCGAATGGAATGCCTTTGGAACAAAAGGGTGAATACCCAGGTGGGCGCTATGCCTATATGGATACATTTAGAGACTTGAAGATAATTACGGAACTTTTAGAGAATGATGAATAACAGTATGGATGGAGGTGACCAGCCCGCTATGACCAGTGGGCTGACTCTATCTATGAAGATGAGAAAAGCGTTTTATCGGTTCAAACGGACAATGCGCCTACGAAAAGGAGAGGAGATGTCCGATAGAAGCGTTCAAACGGACAATCCGCAAACAAAAAGGAGCGGGACTGTCCAATAGCCCCGCTCTATCCATTTATCCTAGGTGAATCCCAACTGCTGTCACTCCGAAATGAGGTAGGTCTTGCCATCGCGCTGTTCAATTTTTCTTTCTTTCATTAGTTTCCCGAGTGCTCGTTTAAACGCTGCTTTACTGATATTGAAGGTTTCGCGAATCTCTTCAGGATCACTTTTGTCAGAAAACGGCATAACGCCATTGTTCTCCTCTAACAGAGTCAATATCTCGTCCGCATCTTCTCCCATACTGTGTTGCTTCAACGGTCGTAATGAGACATTTAGTGTACCATCATGCTTAACTTCAATCACACGTCCTTCTACTTGTTCACCTAAACGTGGTTCTCCCTTTCGCTCGGTGTGATGGATAAATCCGCGATAGCCTTCTTCAGTAATACATACGGCCCCTTCTCTGTCTGTACGATAGATGCGACCACTCACCGTGTCGTTTAATAGATCATCTGGTGCTGATTCGAACATTCTCTCAAAAATTCCTTCTGTTGCCGGTAGGGCGAGCAGGCGACCTTTCCGATCTTTCCCTAAAGAAACATAGAGTTCATCACCGACGATCGGCCATACGTCAATAAATAATGGCAGATCATCTTTCGATACGAGGATTTCTTTGGTTGTGCCAATATTAACAAAAACACCTAAGTGCGGTAAGACTTCGACCACTTCAGCCCATCCGTACGTATCGATTTGAATCGCTGGCAATTGCGTCGTCGCTACAGTTTGTCCTTTTTTATCCTGATAAACAAAAACTTCTACAGACTGCTCTGCTTCCAGTTCTTTATCCGTTTCGTTATGGTGCAGGAGGATGTCTCCTTCTAACACATATCCAGTATCTATTTTTCGCAGTACCTCCAGTGTCTGGTTTGTACCGATTTGATTCATCATATTAAGACCTTCTTTCTTCAATTATATGTATTGGAAAAGGGGCACTCTTACTATAAGAGTACCCCTTTGATTTATAAAGTAACACATAAGATTTATTATTATTTTTATATCCCGATAATCTCGGGTGGGAAATTCATTATTCAAATTTCACTTTACCGCGGTACATGTTCCACTGGTAATTTTCTAACTTAAGCAACGTAAGCCCTACCTGCTCTTACGTCCTTGCGACCCCGAAGTCGCGCCAGTGTGAATAAGCATCTTCAAAAACTTTCCGTAGAATGCCAGATTCACTTATTAGTTACTTCATATTTGTTAACCTTATTATGATCTCATAAAAGAAAAGGATTGTCAATGTTTTTTTGCGAAACTTCCATTCTCCAACCAAGCCGTTTCCTCTTTCGTTAATAAAATGCTCGATCCTTCCAAGCAAGAGAGAAGCTCATGTTCGTTCTGGGCGCCGATCAATGCACAGGTGGGAAAAGACTGATTCAGTACATACGCTAAGGCAATCTGGATCGCTGTCACACTTTTCTGCTCTGCTAATTGTTCGGCTCGTTTCAACCGGTCCCAATTTGCGTCACTATAGAACACACGTACAAGGTCTTGATTACTTCGATCTTCTGGTGTAAATCGTCCAGTGAAAAATCCTCTTGCCTGAGAAGACCATGATAACAGTGGTAATTGTGTCTGTTCATGCCAGTGTAGGTCCTCACTGTCACTGGAGACACATCCCTTCCAGAAAGGTTCGTTTGCCTTGGCTAAACTGAGGTTCGGACTGTTGAATGAAAATCCTGTTAAGCCATTAGCGTCGGCATACTCATTGGCGGCCTGAATCCGTTCGGTTGTCCAGTTGGATCCGCCGATTGCTTTAATGCGACCTGCTTTGATTTGCTCGTTTAACGCATCGATGATCTCGCTAACGGGAACTTCAGGATCATCCCGGTGCAGAGCATACAAATCAATATAATCCGTGCCAAGTCGTTCTAAACTTTCAAAAAGGTCCTGACGGATGGCGTCGGCATTGACGCGTGGTCCGTTTTGATCGTGATGGGCACCTTTTGTTAAAATAACGATATCGTCGCGATTATTGCGCTCTTTTAACCACATCCCAATTGCGACTTCACTCTCGCCGCCACAATAAATGTGTGCCGTGTCGATCGTATTCCCGCCAATCGCAACATACCGGTCCAGTACCTGACATACTTTTTCATACACATTCGGTTTAAAATAATCAGAGCCTTGAATCAACGTTGTGACAGGCTTATCAAGCCCTTTTATTTGAATCGTTTTCATTTTTAAGCGACCTCCTTAGATTTCAACACGTCTTCTTTCCTCCGCAGAAGTAAGGCAAGCGTCGAGTACTTTCATGTTTAACACCGCATCATCAGCTGGATATGGTAATGCCTCACCGCTTTGAATGCTTTTTCCAATCACATCAGCCTGAAGGGCATACTGATTGACGTGTGGAACTTCGATCTCCTTTGTTCCCTTATTGGTGTGCAGGTAAAAATGATCCTGCTCATTTTGATTGGCAACAAAAGCGGATGGCAGTTCGATTCGGCCTTCTGTCCCGATAATCTCCAACCGGTTACGAGAGGCAGCCCACATGCCACAATCAAAGCTTAGAGCAATCCCGTTATCAAATTCTAAAATCCCCGCAGCCATCATATCGACGTGATCATGCTCTTCTGAAAAGAATGCATGGACTGTTGCGGCTTGTGGCTCTGCTTTCATAATCATTCTCGCAGCACTAATCGGATAAACACCGACATCATATAAAGAACCACCACCCCAATCCTTTCGATAGCGGACGTTTTCCTTTGCAGCAGCGTTATTGAAGGTGAATGCACCGTGTATACCGCGGATTTCTCCGATCTCACCGGATTGAATGATTTCCTCGATCATTTGATATCGTGGATGATACCGGTACATAAAGGCTTCTGCCAAAACGACTCCTGCTTTTCGGCTGGCTGTTTCCATCTCCTCTGCTTCCTTAGCGTCTAAAGCAATTGGCTTTTCACATAATACATGCTTACCAGCTTCCATTGCTTTGATCGCCCATTCTTTATGCAGGTGGTTAGGTAATGGAATGTAAACGGCATCAATTTTGCTATCTTGTATTAATGCTTCATAGCTTCCATAGGCAACCGGAATTTCTAACTCTTTAGCGGCTTCTGTTGCATGGTCCAGATTACGGCTGGCGATGGCATAGACTTCACCTGTTTTGGATTGTTTGATGCCAGGAATAACGGCTTTTTTTGCGATATTTGCTGTGCTGATAACTCCCCATTTAATCGTCATGTTTGTACCTCCTGTATAACTTTGTTGTTATTATAAGCGATTGTGATTAAAATGAAAATAGAAGCTTTTTGCAATAAGATAACACAATATTGTCCTGAGAAAGAGGGGGAGCGATGAATCGTCAAGTGCTATTACCAACGTTAAAAAAACATGCCTATATGATCCTTCCGGAATCAGTCGGTGCTTATCAGATGGCTGCAGATCATCAGGTCTATCGTGAGGCGGGTTCGTTAGATAATTTTAGTATTCATATTGTTCTTGCTGGTACTGGTTTTGTAGAAATGGATGGTAAGCAATTTACGCTGCAAAAAGGGGATGCCTTTCTTTATTTCCCGCAGCAGGAACAGACTTATTTTAGCAGTTCGGTTGATCCGTGGAGCGTCAGATGGGTTCATTTTTACGGAAGTACGTTAACTAACTTTTTGTCAGAGATTGGCTTTGGTCGTTTTACCTTGTGGCGATTACCAGATTTGATAAGGCTGGTGAAGGAGCATGAGTTATTGTTGCAGGAAGCAGAGGAGAACAGCTTTTTGCAATTATCACAATTATCCACTCTTACGTATTCCTTCTTGTCCTGTTTTACTAACCAAGCCGTTCCAAGGGAATCAAAATCAAATCAGGAAATTGATTTGCGGATCCAATCCCTTTTGCCGAAAATGCAGGAGAAGGCACCCGAACCATTCGACTTGGAATATTGGGCAGCCGAAACAGGAGTAAGTACGTATTATTTTTGCAGATTGTTCAAACGTGTCACCAAAATGACGCCGATGACCTTTGTCACCTTATGTCGTTTACAATGGAGTAAACAATTACTGCTGGAAGAAAAAAATCTCACCGTCAAAGAAATCGCCGAACGCTCCGGTTATCCCAACCCGAGCTATTTTAATAAGCTATTTCTGGAGAATGAAGGAATCACCCCAACGAAGTATCGGCAAATGTATGTGTGAGAGCAAACTGTAAGAGAGCATTTTTATTTGAGAATGCTCTTTTTTTATGCCACAGAAAAGCTCCTATGAATCGCTTCACTGCAGTCCTGCGTATGAGCTAAAAGTAATATTGGTAAGCATTAGCTAAGAAAAACAATTCATGGAGATTTGTATCGTTTAAGCTGAAAGGAACCAAAAGTTGGGAGCAACACATCAAGATTTGTATCTCGTTTAAGCGGAAAGGAACTAAAAGCAGGGAGCTGCACATCGAGATTTGTATCGTTTAAGCGGAAAGGAGCCAAAAGTAGGGAGCAACACATCAAGATTTGTATCGTTTAAGCGGAAAGGAGCCAAAAGCAGGGGGCAACACATCAAGATTTGTATCGTTTAAGCGGAAAGGAACCAAAAGTAAGGAGCAGCACATCAAGATTTGTATCGTTTAAGCGGAAAGGAACCAAAAGTAGGGAGCAACACATCAAGATTTGTATCGTTTAAGCTGAAAGGAGCCAAAAGCAGGGGGCAATACATCAAGATTTGTATCGTTTAAGCGGAAAGGAACCAAAAGTAAGGAGCAGCACATCGAGATTTGTATCGTTTAAGCGGAAAGGAGCCAAAAGTAGGGAGCAGCACATCAAGATTTGTATCGTTTAAGCAGAAAGGAGCCAAAAGCAGGGAGCAACACATCGAGATTTCATTGGGCACTACAGGAATCGTAATTCTAGCATGCGCGCGCTTTGTTTTGTAGCCGACTGGAACACTAACCTAGCACATTAAATAATTATCATTTCCCCTTGTGTAAAACCACTTTTCTAAGCTGTCTATTATCACTCTACTCCCAAGATCAACCACTCTCCAAACTTAATAGAACATTTTCAATAGATTAACACTTACTTAACAATTCGCCTGTATATTTATCAGTGTAAGGAAATTGTATTTGAGTTGTATACAAGTTACGTACAATATGACAAATCTGAACGAACAACAATTAATCTAAGGGGATGAAGGTTATGAAAAGTTTGTTAGGAAGAATGGTTTTACCGCTTTTATTCGTATTTATTTTAGCAGCATGCAATAACGCAGAAGGTGCCACAACAGCAGAAGCGGAGTCTGGAAATGGTGAATGGCCAGAGTCGATTACATTGGTACAGATGCCGGACGAAAATAATCCGACAGAAGCTGCGACTATGCATACTTCTTTAAAAGAACATATTTCTGAAGAACTTGGTATCGAAGTACAGGAATTTGATGGTGGAAGCTATGCAGTTGGAATTGAAGCAATGGCTGCGGGGAATCTTGATGTTATGCTGGCAAGCCCGATGAGCTACTATCAGGCAAAACAAAAGGCAGGCGCGGAATTATTAGTTACACCTGTCGTGCCAGGAGGAACCGAGTATTACACTGATTTTGTTACACAAGCAGACAATGAGGACATTAATAGTTTAGAAGATTTAAAAGGAACTAACTTTGCTTTTGTTAATGCCGCTTCTTCTTCTGGTTACCTTTATCCAAAGGCTACGCTGGTACAGGAATTGGATTTAGATCCGGACAAAATTGAACAATCTGGTTATTTCTTTGAAAATGTCGTGTTTTCTGAAGGACACCCAAATAGCTTGATGGGTGTAGCGATGGGAGATTACGAGGCAGCAGCTGTCGCTCACCAGGTGATGGAAATGATGGGGGAATCAGATAGTTTTAATCCAGATGATATCAAAGTGATTGGCCGTACATCTAACATTCCGGATGCATCTTATATTGTTCGAGGTGACTTACCGGAAGATTTCAAAAAAGCATTAAAGGATGCCTTCGTATCATTTGAAAATGAAGAATACTTTGAGGCACTTCATGGTGATGCGGGCACTCGATTCGAAGCAACCGAAGCGGATTATTATGATCCGGCAATCGAAATGTTAGATACCATTAATGCGTTAGAGGATGTGCAGGAATAATGGAAGCAGTATTATCAATACGAGATTTAGTCAAAGTATATGGAAAAGAAACGCGTGCGCTCAATGGCATTTCTCTAGATTTTTATCCTGGTGAGTTTATCGTTGTGATTGGCCCATCAGGAGCGGGGAAATCTACTTTTATCCGTTGCATCAACCGTCTGGTCGATCCAACGGAAGGTGATATTGTATTTGATAATCAGCATATGGAAAAATTTAGCGGGCGAAAATTGCGTGATCAACGTTCTAAAATCGGTATGATTTTTCAGCATTATAATCTAGTGAGCCGTACCAATGTGATTAAAAATGTGTTGCATGGCCAATTAAGCAATACTCCTTTATACAAGAGTTTACTAGGTTTGTACAGCCAGCAGGATAAACAAGAAGCAGTAGAGTTACTGAAAAAAGTCGGACTCGAAGACCAGATGTATAAACGCGCGGATGCCTTATCCGGTGGTCAGATGCAACGAGTTGGTATTTGCAGAGCGCTGCTCCAACGACCGAAAATTTTACTGGCGGATGAACCGATTGCTTCACTTGATCCGGTGTCTGCCAATATTGTCATGCAACAATTACACAGTATTTCGATTGAAAAGCAATTAACGTGTGTAGTCAATCTCCACCAGGTGGATTATGCCAAGCGATACGCGTCTCGAATTATCGGAATTAAAAAAGGGGAAGTGGTGTTTGATGGCTCACCGGCCCAGTTAACAGATTCGATGGTACGAGATATCTATGAAGGAAAAGAATCGCAAATGACATTGCAAAATAAAGGTGGAGCAGCTCAGGCGGTTGCGAATGAAGACGGAAAAGTGAGTGGAGCGGAACAATGAAAATGCGATCAACTAATCAAATTCCGATTAAACAAGGCGGATCCAGTAAAGCCATCATAACGGTATCGGCCTTGTTGGCAGCCAGCATTTTTAGTATCTATTATTTAAAATTAAGTTTTATCGACATGGTAATGGGATTGCCAAATTTCATCATGTTTTTCTTTCAGAAATTCTTCCCAGCGAATTTGGAGAATATCAAAGAATATATTCCTTTAGTAATTGACACGTTGGGATATGCCGTGATTGCTACTTATATTTCATCTATCGTTGCCTTTATTTTAGGTATCTTAATCTCGGAACATACGAATAAATTCAAACCACTACGCGTATTTGTCCGAGGTTTTATTTCAATCTTAAGAAATATTCCATTCATCATCTGGGGGGCATTATTGGTTTATATTTTCGGCATTGGTGGCATTGTCGGTGTCATCGCCTTAATTCTCGTAACAGTCGGTTTTCTTGGCAAAAGTTATGCAGAATCTATTGATGAAATTTCCGGTGATAAGCTGGAGGCATTGCAGGCGAATGGTGCGTCGTATTTTCAAATTTTATTTCATGGTGTCATCCCGCAATTTGTACCTGCCTGGATTAATTGGACATTATTTTCATTTGAGATAAACGTTCGTGCATCGACTGTTATCGGTTTAGTAGGTGCCGGCGGGATTGGTGTCTTAATTGATACCAATATTAATTTATTTAATTATGGTGAGGCGTTGACGATCATCACGGTCATTGTTTGTATTATTTTAGTAACAGAATACGTCACAAATTCGATTCGCAGTCGAATTGCATAACTCAATAGTAAGGGATGGAAAAAATAATGGAGCGTATACGAGTAACTTCAAAAGGGAGTGCCGTCAAATCAATATTAACTGCTTTTATCCTGGTCACCGTGTTTATTGGCTCGATTAAGCTCGTTAACCTAGATGTTCAGAAATTCTTTGAAAGATTGGAAAATGTGCCAGCTGTGATCGGGAGAATGATGGTGATCGATTTAAGTGTTATCCCAAATGCTTTACTAGCTTGTTTGACCAGTTTATCACTTGCTTTTCTGACATTAGTGGTATCGGTTATCATTGCCATGCTGTTGAGCTTTTTGGCAGCAAGAAACATTACGCCAAGCAACTATCTGGCCAATTTTATTAAAGCTTTTTTTGCGGTAATCCGTTCGGTGCCCGGTCTTGTCTGGGGATTAATGGTCATCGCCAGTCTCGGATTTGGCTATACATCAGGTTTCATCGCCATGTTGTTATCTTCGATCGGTTATCTGATTAAATTGTTTACCGGAAGTATTGAAGAAGTCGGTACCGATATTGTTGAAGCGATGCGGTCAACAGGGGCGTCTTGGTTCAATATTGTTTTTCACGGTTTAATTCCACTTTGTATTACTTCTTTCTTCGGTTGGATTACTGTCCGCTTTGAAGGGGACGTAGCGGAGTCGATCGGTTTAGGTATTATCGGTGTCGGTGGTATTGGGCTGCTTTTGACAAAAGCGATTGGTGCTTATGATTATGCCCAAACGACGACGATTCTGATTGTTATCTGTCTACTGATGTTAGTGCTGGAATTCTCGATGACAAAGCTGAAGACCATGGTGAAGTATGGGGAAAGCAGATAAACAGGAGGAAAAGAAGATATGATCAAGAATGCAAAATTAAATTGGGTTCGTTTGCCATTAGTGAGCGTCGACAATTGCCGTGAGCTAGGCGGTTACAGTACAGCGGATGGTCAGCAGACAAAATGGCACGAACTATTACGATCCAGTGATATGAGCAAGTTAACCGAAGAGGATATCACTTTTTTAAATGAGTACGGCGTGAAGACGGTCATCGATTTACGTGGTGAAGATGAAATCGTGGCAAAACCTAATGCATTAGTGAAGGAGGATTTCTGTCACTATTACAATTTTCCGTTTATCACGAAGCAGGTATCTAATATTACTTATTCCACTACAGAAAAACGATTCATGGGAGACTTTTACATTGAATTACTGGAAGATAATAAAGTGCTCCATGACATTTTCTATCGTATCGCACATGCTGAGGAAGGCGGAATTATCTTTCATTGCGCAGGCGGTAAAGACCGAACGGGAATCCTGGCCATGATGCTTCTGAGCTTAGCCGGCGTCGAGAAAAAGGACATCATCTCCAATTATGAAGTGAGTTATACCAACCTAAAGACGATGCACACAGAAGAGGATCTCCCTGAAGGTATTCCGGTAGATTATATGTACTCGAAAGGGGAGTACATGGAGAAAACGTACGAGTATCTCACAGCTACATATGAAACGGTTGAACAGTATTTATTAGCTAAAGGCGTGGAACAGGAAGTCATTACACTGGTGAAGAATCGATTGATTGATAAGGGTTCAGTTGTGACTATATAATTTTGAAAAGCTTACAGACAAGTGTTAGGGATGTTTGTAAGCTTTTTTATTTTGATTTTAATGCAATTCGATCAAAAGAATTTTATTTGAAAGCATTATGAACGAAAGAAGGCCACATTCGACCAAAAGAGCCTCAAATCAAAGCAGTTATGAACGAAAGAAGGCCACATTCGATCAAAAGAGCCCCACATCAAAGCAGTAATGACCGAAAGAAAATCCGCAGTGGCAATAATATTCCCAGTCCAATATATATTTATGGTAAAATAGTCATAATTATATATGCTTGGTGGTGTAACTGTTATGGAAAACTATCATTCTACCATTATAGGAAAGGGCGAGCCTTTAATTTTCTTACCTGCGACAGGTTTTCCCGGTATAGAAGGGTTAAATATAGCTGAATATCTATCAGATACATATGAGTGTCATTTAGTAGATCTTCCCGGTATCGGAAAAAGTGAAGGGATATCAGACAAAGTTACCGTTGCTAAAATTGCCCAGTGGATAAAGGTGTACATCGATCACCATCAAATCGATCAAGCAGTATTTGTGGGGCATTCGCTGGGGCGGGATTAGTGATGTGCTTTGCGACATTATATCCAGATCATGTGGCGAAGATAGTATTATTGGACCAAGGTCACAAAAAAATGCCCTTGTTCCCGAAAGAGTATGGTCTATTTCGATTTGCAATTCCCTTGGTAAGTGTATTTGAGAGTGTGTTTGGTAACGCCTTTGTCAAAATAATAGAAAAACCTTTTCTAGCAGTAGAGTCGGAGGTAGAAAAGGAACAATCCATGGAGAAATTTTGTGACAGGTTTTATCTTGAAGAATCGGATTACATAAGAAAGGCATTCCGTGAAGAAGTGCCCGTTAACAGGGAAGGAATCCGTTTGCTGTTTGGCTACTATCGTTTACATTTACCTAAACTGCTTCATCGCATAACTGCCCCTTGTTTACTTATCTATGCTTCCTTCAAAGATAAGAACATGAAAGAAGAACAAGTAACGGCTAAGGAAATCGAACATTTGCAGCCAAATCAAAATATCGAACTGTTTAAAATGGATACGCAACATTATATGCATTGGGAAGATGAGGAATGCTTAGTTAAAATCAAAGCATTTTTGCTAGATTAGAATAGATTAATCATTCGTTCTTAGACAACCTCCCTTCGCCATAAAATAGTTCTGAAGGGAGAGATGCTGATGAAGTCACTAGACTGGACGATGATCGTATTTGTCAGTTCGACGTTATTGCATGAGTATTGGATACTAACAGGCCTGCCCCGCATTTACTATTGGGATGTAAAAAGGCAGCATATAAATCATGTGGACGAGACGGAAGATATGAAAAAAACAGCTTAATCCTTATCAGCCATGGAACCGTCAATCTATCAAAAAAGTGCCAGACCTCACTAAAAGACTGGCACCTTTCCATCATCTAATTACTATCCTTAACCTGCAATAATCGCTGTTTCATCTCATTTTCCATTGTACTAATCTCTTGCTCTGCTTCCAAGCGCTTTCTGCGTCCATCCTCTTGTATCTTGAACACTTCTTCCAGTGTGGAAACCAAATTCTCCTGGGTCGTCTTCAACGTCTCAATATCAACAAGCCCTTGCTCATTCAACTTTGCGGTTTCCACCGTATTGGTCTTTAACATCTCCGCATTTTTCAGTAGAAGGTCATTCGTTGTTTTCGAAACCTGTTTCTGCGCTTCGACGGCATGCTGCTGACGGAACATCGTTAGCGCGATTGCAATTTGATTCTTCCATAATGGAATCGCCGTGAGAATGGATGATTGAATTTTCTCGACAAGTACCTGATTGGTATTTTGAATTAATCGTATTTGTGGCGCGCTCTGAATCGTAATTTGACGACTTAGTTTCAAATCGTGCAGTCGTTTTTCGAGTCGATCTGTAAATTGAATCAGGTCATTCACTTCCTGATATTTCATTTGATCATTTGTCGATTCAGCCGTTTTTCGTAAAGCTGGTATTTCTTTTTCCTGTAATTCCTCCAGCTTCAGTTCGCCGGCTGCAATGTAGACATTTAATCCTTTGAAATATTCCTTGTTGTGTTCATAAAGCTGTTCAAGCACCGAGATGTCCGATAGCAGTCCCTCTTTATTTCGCTCCAATTTCACCGTTATCCGGTCAATTTGGGCACCTGTTTTTTGATATTTAGACAGTGTCTCCTGTACAGAGCTGGATAGCTTGCCGAATAGGCGTTTCAATACATTTTGCTTCTCCGGCTTTAAATCGTCCGGGTTGATCTCATTGAATTTCTTCATTAAGTCACTGATTACTTGGCCGACTTCCCCAACATCCTTCTTCTGGACATGGTCGAGCATCGAATGGGAGAAGGATAATAACTTAGTCTGTGCCTGTGTACCGTAGGAAATAATCGCTTTGTGATTCGTTGGATCAATCTGGGTGGCAAGTGAGCGTGCTCTTTCCTGATCTTCTTCTGGAAGCACATCAATCAGTTTCTTTTCTTCAGGAACTTGCGTATCAGTCTCCCTTTTATGCTCATCAAATGGATTGTTCAATAAATCGTTCATCAAATTATGTTCTTCTTTATTCATGGTAATCCAACCCTTTCTTATGTTTTGCAAAATCTACTTCGAATTGCAGTTGCTCCAAATCGTCGGAGAGAATGTCATAGAGATCCTGCTCGATTTTTGCCTGGATATCTTTTAACGCATGACGTGTTTCTTTCAGCACCAGTTCCATCTCCTTGTTTTTCGCTGGCTGTGATGAGAGCAGGGCATATTTTTCCGTTAACTCTACCGCTGAATCGATATGTGAAAAATAGAACTGGCTGCCTTGATAGAATCGCTTAGGTTCTTTCTTTGTCGTGCGATAAATCTTTCTGGCCACTCGTACCAGATCCATGTTGTCTTTAATAAAAGTGAGATGGTGAATGGAAAATAGCGCTTTTTGCAAACGGCGTATTTTCGGACGAGCTTCTGCCAGATTCTTGCGAATGTAGCGGTAATCCTTTAATGTCAACTGATTATTTTTGAGAAATCGGAAATGACTGATGACCGAAACCAGTCCATAGGTGAGACCAGCCACTATCAATGATAGTAGAGAGGCATACCAATAGGACAAATCTATAGCAAAAAAACTAACGAACCATGTCGTAATCATAACCGGAACAGCGATGAATATTCCGATGACTACTGTTAGCAATTTAAACATCTTCTATCGACTCCTAACTATATCCTTATCTAGTACTACGATTGAGAGAAAGAAAAGTTTCAGTTTTTTTCGGCGTTTATATGCCAAATAAAGAGGGGATAGATTGGCAAGCGAAGCCGTTCTACCGTCAGATATATTTTTTTATTGACAAACATGTATATACAAGATAACATGAAAACGTAATCACTTGTATATACATGTAAAAAGTGAGGAGGAGCGAAAATGAGTAAATATAAAGAACAAGCCGACAAACTACTTGAAAAAGTAGGCGGCAGTGACAACATCTCCGTTGTGACGCATTGTGCTACAAGGATGCGTTTTGTATTGCATGATACAGACAAAGCAGATGTGGAAGCGATTGAAGAGATTGATCTTGTCAAAGGTACCTTTACGTCTGGCGGGCAGTTTCAAGTCATTATCGGTAATGAGGTCGCGACGTTTTATAATGAATTTACCAAAGTTGCCGGTGTAGGAGACAGCTCCAAGGATGATGCAAAACAAGCAGCGAAGCAAAATATGAATGTCCTGCAGCGGATGGTTTCCCATCTTGCTGAGATTTTCACACCGATTATTCCTGCACTAGTTGTTGGGGGGCTGATTCTCGGGTTTCGTAATGTAATTGGTTCCATTGACATGGTCAATGGAGGAACGCAGACGTTAGCAGAAACGTCTCAATTCTGGAAGGGTGTTTATGATTTTCTCTGGTTGATTGGGGAAGCGATCTTCCACTTCTTACCGGTTGCGATTACGTGGGCAATCTCAAGAAAAATGGGAACCACGCAAGTACTTGGTATTGTCTTAGGTATTACGTTAGTATCACCGCAATTATTAAATGCTTATAGTGTTGCTGGAGCCGATTCGATTCCGCAATGGGATTTCGGTTTTGTCCAAATTGATATGATCGGTTATCAGGCGCAGGTTATCCCAGCGATCTTAGCCGGATTTGTTTTAGCTTATTTGGAAATCTGGTTGCGAAAAGTAATTCCAAGTGTTGTATCGATGATATTTGTTCCGTTTTTCGCACTGATTCCTGCCGTGCTGATTGCCCATGTTGTCTTAGGTCCAATCGGCTGGGAGATCGGTTCCTGGATTTCTAATATTGTCTATTCTGGCTTAACTTCAGGTTTTGGCTGGTTGTTTGCCGCGATATTCGGCTTTGCCTATGCGCCGCTTGTCATTACCGGATTGCATCATATGACCAATGCGATTGATTTACAGCTGATGAGTGACTTCGACGGTACGATATTATGGCCAATGATTGCCCTGTCCAATATCGCACAAGGCTCTGCCGTTGTCGCCATGATCTATTTGAATCGTAAAGATAAGCAAGAACAGCAAGTATCCGTACCTGCAGCGATTTCCTGTTATCTTGGTGTAACAGAGCCTGCGCTGTACGGGATTAACTTAAAATATCTTTTCCCATTTTTCGCAGGGATTACCGGTTCAGCAATTGCCGCTGTTATCTCGGTCGGGTCAGGTGTTATGGCTAACTCGATCGGTGTAGGCGGTATTCCAGGCGTACTATCGATTCAAGTCGCAGATATTTTGATGTTCTGTGTTGCAATGGTCGTGGCGATTGTAGTTCCGTTTATATTGACAGTCATACTCGCAAGAACGAAAATTGGTAAGGATGCGTATGAACGACTAGAAAAAAGATAAAGAAAAAGAGAGGATTATCCCTCTCTTTTTCGGTTACAGGTAAGAAAGGATGTAGGACAATGAGCGAACAATGGTGGAAGAAGTCTGTTGTCTATCAGATCTATCCAAAGAGTTTTAGAGATACAACAGGTAATGGCACAGGTGATATTCAAGGAATCATTGAACAATTGGATTATCTGAAGAAACTTGGAGTGGATGTAATCTGGCTGACTCCTGTCTATGCCTCACCACAGAATGATAATGGCTATGATATCTCTGACTATTTTTCGATCCATCCGGAATATGGAACGATGCAAGATTTTGAAGCGTTATTAGAAGCAACGCATCAGCGAGGTATGAAATTAATCATGGATATTGTAGTAAACCATACATCAACTGAGCACGACTGGTTTAAACAATCACAATCATCACCAGATAATCCGTATCGGGATTTTTATATTTGGAAGAATGGCGAAGCAGATCGCCCGCCAACCAACTGGCAATCAAAATTTGGTGGGTCTGCATGGCAATGGGATCAAACATCAGCACAATATTATCTCCACCTGTTTGACGTGACACAAGCAGATCTCAATTGGGAAAATCAACAGGTGCGCTCTGAAGTCTATCAAATGATGAATTTCTGGTTAGACAAGGGTGTGGATGGCTTCCGGTTAGATGTTATCAATCTTATTTCCAAGGATCAGCGCTTTCCGAGTGATGATGCTGGTGATGGCCGCAGGTTTTATACAGATGGTCCACGAGTGCATGAATATTTGCACGAGATGAATCAGCATGTATTTAAAGGGCGTCAAACGATTACGGTTGGTGAAATGTCATCGACAACTTTGGAGGACTGTATTGCTTATTCCAATCCTGATCGTGAAGAGTTAGACATGACGTTCAATTTTCATCATTTAAAAGTCGATTATCCCGATGGCGAGAAATGGACAAAAGCTGATTTTGATTTTCTCGAATTAAAACAAATCCTATCAAAATGGCAGGTTGGTATGCAGCAGGGCGGTGGCTGGAACGCCCTCTTCTGGTGTAATCATGATCAGCCACGTGTCGTTTCACGATTTGGAGATGACGAAGAGTATCATAAAGAATCTGCCAAAATGCTGGCCACCACGATTCACTTGATGCAAGGGACACCTTATATTTATCAAGGGGAAGAAATAGGAATGACCAACCCTAAATTTGCATCGATTGATCAATACCGGGACGTCGAATCGCTGAATATGTATGATAGTAAAAAAGCGGAAGGCATGACGAAACAGGAAATCATCGAGATCTTACAAGAGAAATCACGAGATAATTCGAGAACACCGATGCAGTGGAATAGTACGGAAAATGCAGGATTTACTACTGGCACACCATGGATTAACGTAGCGGATAATTATCCGGACATTAATGCCGAACAAGCGATTGCGGACAGCGATTCTATTTTTTATCATTATCAACAGCTGATCGCACTAAGAAAAGAATACCAGGTCATCACAGATGGTACTTATCAGTTGCTGTTGCCTGATCATCTTGCAATTTTTGCCTATGTAAGAGAAAATGAGGAGGAATGGATGCTTGTCGTCAATAATTTTTATGACAAGCGTGTCGTTTTTACATTACCAGAGGACATAGACGGATTTGATGGATCAGGTGAAGTGATACTCACGAATTATACGATGGAAGATCGTGCGGTTGATCAGCGGGAACTTCTGCCTTATGAGTCATTCGTCTATTATCAAATGAAGAAATAAGAGGATTGCCAGCATGCAGAATAAGTATATGATTATTTATCAAGACATGGTAAAACAGATTGACATCGAAGCCTATAAACCGAAGGAATTTTTGCCATCTGAAAATGAACTGACAACCAAATATAACACATCGCGTGAAACGATTCGAAAGGCGTTAACATTACTGGCGCAAAATGGCTATATCCAGAAGATAAGAGGGAAGGGGTCTGTCGTGATTGACAGGAGTAAGTTTGATTTTCCGGTGTCTGGACTTGTCAGCTTTAAAGAAGTTTCCGAGAAAATCGGACAGCAACCGGAAACGATGGTGCACGCCTGTCAGTTAATCGATGCTCCTCCGGACATAAGCGAACACTTGAAATTGAAAGAAGCAGAACGAGTCTGGCAAGTTTGCCGTATTCGATCTTTTTCAGGAAGCAAGATTATTCTCGATAAGGATTATTTGCTGGAACGTTTTGTCCCACATATGAGTGAAGAAATCGCACAGGATTCCATTTACGCCTATATTGAAGGGGAGCTGAACCTTACGATCAGCTTTGCCAAGAAAGAGATTGTGGTCGAGGAACCAACGGAAGAAGATCGATCATTGCTGGACTTAGACGGCTTCCATAACATTGTCGTGATCAAAAACTATGTGTATCTGGATGACGCCAGTCTATTTCAATATACCGAATCGCGACACCGGCCGGATAAATTCCGTTTTGTTGATTTTGCGAGGAGGAATCATTGAGGGAGCAGTAGCTTAAGGTTACTGCTCTCTTTTATTTCGTTATAATTAAAACATGAAGGAACTATTTATAGTGAAGCTGCATTTAAGAAAAGATGTGTCGTCTATACACATCTTTTCTTTTTTTTAGTTCAGTTTGAATAACTAAGTCAAACTATTCATTCCGTTTATAAAAAAACAGTAAAAAAGTCCTATTGATATTTTTTTGTCTTAAAAAAGAGTAATTATACATTAAAAAACAGTATTGAGGTGGCTAATATACTTTTTTATTATCTTATATAGTAAGCGTTTTCAAGTTGTTGTTTTAAGGGGGTGTTATGAATGTGATGAAAAATAATGACCTTTCCATCCATCAGTTTTTAAGGCATTAGCACTATTAAAGGAGGAGATTGTTTGAAAAAGATGGCTATCATCTTATTAGCACTAATTGTTATTCTGCCACAGAGTAGCATCAGTACATTAGCTGCGACAAATGAAGAAACAAAGGTAGAGAAGAATACTACTGATTCTGAAAGTGTGTCACAACACCCAAGGGTCTATGTCAAAGATGGCGATCGAGATAAAATATGGGAGAAGATAGAGAAATATGACTGGGCAGAAGAAGCCTATGAAAATATTCGTTACGGAAAATGGAACAATTTTTATGATATTGAATATCAATCTGTTCAACATTATGTTGAATTACATCAAGAAGACCCTGATTGGATGAAATCAAGGATGGCAATGTATTGGAAAGAAGGTGAGCATTATACTCAAACGTATGTTAAGGACCAGAACTTTGATTATGGCGAGGGTAACGCTCCGGTTCCAACCGTACGAATGCCTGGTATGAGAACATGGAATAGTTATATAAATCCGCCTTTAGAAGATATTATTCCATATAACGAAACAGGAGAGATGTTAGCAATTGATAGAGATGATAGAGAAGCGGGTTTAGTTAAAGTTCCATATGAAGAGACAGGTCATATGGTGAGATATAACAATAGAGATATTTTGGAGACGGTAGAGCGAGCTTCTTTCCTTTATTGGCTAACAGGTGAGGAGGATTTTGCGGAGTTTGCATCCAGTGTGATATGGCAATGGGTTTTAGGTACTTATTATATGAATCCGCCATTAGATCCAGATCAGTCACTTGGTGGTCCTGGCGGGTATGAACCAGGTGGGATTAGTGGCTATTATGATTATGAAGTCATTCATGATGACATAGCCAAGCTGGCAGCAGTAAGTTATGATTTCTTGTATGATTACTTAAAAGAGAACCCAGATCCTCATTTAAAAGAATTAGACATGGGTGTCACAGATATATTCTCAGAAGTATTTAAACGTTTTATCGATATTGGGTTAGTTCGCGGTCATGCAGAAGGAAATTGGAACACTAATACGTGGAACCAGATTATGAATCTAATTTTAGTGTTGGAAAATAATGATTACTATGAAGATGGTAAAGGGAGAGAGTATTATTTAGAGTATTTAAATAAAGATACGGAGTTTAGTGGTTCCCTCGATAAAATTATGGAAACCTATAATCCAGATACAGGTTTATGGCCCGAATCGCCAACATATGCTCTTGGAACGATAAGTGTAGTATTAGGTTGGGCAGTTCCATTGAAGAATGTAGGAACAGACATAATAGACGGTGTTCCTATTATAGAAAAAGCAGCGAATGCGATTTTCCCATGGATGGACCCAAGAGGGAACATCGTCGTTCTAGGTGATGGTAGAGGTGGAACAGCGGATTTAGAAGTTTTAGAACGATTATTATCTTATTATACGCTGACGGGCAATGACCAAAAAGCAAATGTAATTGCAAATTCAATTAATGAAGCAATAGATTCAGGTGTTTACGAGAATAGAGGTGTTGTAACGGAATGGCAAGGGTCTCAAAGTAACTGGGTTGGATTGGCAACATATGTAGGGGATCTTTCCGATACGGATACTTCTACAGAAAAGAAAGAAATGCGGACCGCATATTCAGATTTCCACCGTCATATTACAATGAAAAATAAAAATGACATAGACAATGGGCTTATGGCAACGTTGTACGGAGGAAGAGATGGGGCGCACTTAAATAAACAAGGACTTGCAATGCAATTATATGGTAAGGGCTGGGCACTTGGTGTTGATTCTAAAGCATACGAGTCCTATTGGAGTGATGACTATGGTTATCATTCAGGACCCGCTGGAGCCAATACTGTTGTACCTGGATATACACACGGAGAATTGGAAATCAACGCACTAGAACCAGCGCCTGCAACTGGTGAGTTTACTAATGGTAACCAAATATCTGAAAACTATCAATTCTCTGACGTTACAGCTGATGAAAAAAGAAGATTGGTAAGCATTGTTAGAACGTCAGCAAATACTGGATACTATATAGATATTTTTCGATCAGACCAGCAAAATAACGACTATATATACCATAATCTAGGAGACAAATTGGAAGTCAATAATACATCTGGTGACGCATTGAATATGACAGAAGTTGATGGGTTTGGGGAAACGACCTATGAGAATTATGACCTTTTTAACAATCACAAAAGTGTAGCAAATAATCAAGATTTTAATGCGAAATGGACCATTAATGGATCAGACTCTTCACCGGACATCGTAATGGACATGTGGATGAAAGGACAGGAAGGAAGGACGATTTATCAGGTTGATGCACCACCAACTACTTATTTGTCGAACGTTAGTCCAGAAGGAGTGAATAGTGCTCCTGAAACGACTCCAACTTTAATTGTGAGACAAACAGATAATAATGCAGCTTCTGCACCATTTGTATCTGTATTTGAACCATATGAAGGCGAAAATAAATCTATTAAAAAAATATCCGACTTATCATCCAAAGATAATTATGCAGGTATATTAGTTGAGAGTAAAGCACTTAATGAAGAGTTAGAAGGTAGAAAGGATTATATTGTTAGCTCAAGTGACGGTGCGGAATACACACCAGCTGATGATATGTCCTTTAGTGGTATGTATGGTATTGCATCAGAAAATGATAAAGGTTTTAAATCTTTATACCTTGGCACTGGTAAAATGATTCAAAAGGATCGATACAAAATCGAATCAGCAGATGGGGAAAGTATCGCTGCTGGTATAGATAAAAAAGATGGTGATCTTTATTATTCAGCAGATGGAAATGTAAGTATTACTCTTCCGTATAACTCTGAAGAAAATATAGATGAAACTAAAGTAGTAATCTATTATACGGATACGGAAGGGAAATTAGTTGAGGCTGAGAGCAATGTTAATTCAAATGACAAAACAGTCACAGCTAATTTACCACAAGGATATGATCAGCGAATATTTGTGGCAGAGTCTCTAAAATCTGTAATAGAGGACACTAGAGAGCTGTTTGAAGAATCAGAAGTAGGAGAAAAACCCGGACAATATACACAATCATCGAAAGAGGAACTTGGAACAGCAATCAGTTCAGCTCAAAGTATATTGGAAGAATTGAATAATACGAAGCCAATAGTGATGGAAGCAATAAAAGAATTAAAAGAAACTGTTGCAAACTTTTTGGTATCAGTTAATCCTAAATTAGATACCACAAAGTTACAGTCAGTTATAAAAAAGGCAAAAGATTTACTCGTGAATGCAAAGGTTGGGGAAGAACCAGGACAGTACCCTGAATCAGCGAAAGATACGTTTGAAACGGCGATTAAGGTTGCTGAAGGTGTTCTAGAAGATAACGGCGCAATTCAAGCAGAAGTGACAGCAGCCGCTAGCAAATTGAACAAAGCTATTACAGATTTCGAGGCTGCTGTCATTACTTCTGAAGATACTGACCAAGGTCAAACAGATGATAAGGGCAATAATGAAGAACAAAAAACAGACGAGGATAGTGAGAAGGAGCAAGTATCAGATAATGGATCAGATAAAGGAAAAGATCCACAAGATAAACTTCCTGATACTGCCACATGGTTGTTCAACTTAATACTTGTTGGTACTTTGTTGATTATCTTTGGTGCAAGTTTGGCGTTATTTTCCTATAGAAAGAAGGGTATATCAAAATAAAAAGTAGCTTTAGTCGGTAAATTTGCCAAGAGGTAAAAATAATAAAAAAGATGCTCATGATTTTGAAGATTGTGAGCATCTTTTTTTTTGAGCAATCTCAACTAGTATAAAAAAAGATACATAGTAACGATATAGAGTTATACTTGTAGAAGAATATACTCCCTTACTAGATAAAATAGGACACTTTAGAATGTGCAGTTTTTTTAGATGAAGTTCTTTTTTTTAGTGAATATATCTTAGAGGGTATTGTTTTAAACTTATTTTAATTAGAATTATTTATAAAAAGAGATAAAACAAGGAGGGAATAAGATGAAACTACAGGGTCTTTCAGGTGGGATTTATTCCATTTCATTATGGATATCGCGGCTTGCAATATTAAATGTACTATGGATTTTAGGTGTAATCACTGGCTTAGTAATAATTGGTTTCGCACCAGCTACAGTTGCTTTATATACGTTACTAAGAAGAATAGTCATACAAAAGCAAGATGTTTCAGTTATTCGTAGTTTCTTAAGCGTTTACAAAAAACAATTTGTCATTGCGAATAAATATGGTTTGCCTATTGTAATGCTGGGTGTTTTTCTGTATTTGGATTTTCTTATTGCTTTCCAATTTGATCATTGGACAATGACGATACTTCAAGTCATCTTAATCTCTCTAGGAATTGTCTATATCATGATTACTACATTTCTTTTTTCTGTACAAGTTCATTACGAAGTAAGTATATTAGCAAACTGGAAAAATGCCTTTATATTAGCGGTGTTACACCCATTGACTGTAATCACAAATCTATTAATTTTTATCATCATTGGTTATATTACGCTATTAATACCAGGCTTACTTATTTTCTTTAGTTTTAGTATAATGGCTTTGGTTAATGTTGTGCTCAGCTTTCACAGATTGGAGAGACATGACCAGCAAATGATAGAAGAGAAAGCGTGAGGCAGATGAAAAAACGTAACCTGGGGATTTTTATAAAATTCACTTTTGCTTTTATTACGGTAGGTATCATTCCCTTAATGATTTTAAGTTACCTTTCTATTTCAACCGTTTCCAATCAGGTGGAGAGGCACACTATCAATAATTATGAAGAAATACTTGACTATTCATCTACTCGAGTGGCCGATATCTACGAGACCTATAATTATATAACAAAGCTAATGTATACCTATAATTTACCGGAGTTTGGGCGGGTTCATGATGTGATTAATAAACAAGATCAAATGTCCAGTTATCGGACAGAACGTGCGATTGATGACTTTCTTCGTACACTACTGAATACCGATCAATATATTAAAAATGTCACTTTAGTACCTACCTTTGATAGAGTACCGCGTTATCACTCCCGTAATGCTAATCAGTTTATCCAAGAAAATTACACATTGTATGAGGATCATCAGGATGAATTAGAGGGAAATTATAATCAATTAACGATATTGCCGGTTCATCAAGACGATTATTTTGCTAATACCAAGGGTTACGTGATTACCTTCGCTCGTAACTTACTGGATAGCAGAAATATTATAACAGAGAATTCAGATATTCAAGGAACGATTTTTATCGATATTGATTTAGCAGTCTTCGAAGAAATTTTCAATGATTTGAATTTTGAACCATCTGATCAGGTATACGTATTGGATGAAGAGAATCAAATTATTTACAGTAGTAAAACTGAGCTAATTGGCAAAGAAATGAGTGGAGTAGTAAATGAAATATCTGACAATCATTTTCAGTTAACAGAGGATGTTGATGAACTTGGCTGGAAGGTTGTTGCGGAAATGGAAAGACAATCACTTTTTGACCGACTTTCTGGTACGTTGAAGGTTATTCATATTGTCATTATTGGGGCGATGTTGGCATTAATTATCGTTGCACTTTTTTTCTCCAGACGCTTTGCTCAACCAATTAGTCAAATGACAAAGTTAATGAAAAAAGTAGAGTCAGGAAAGCTCGATGACCGACTGACTATGAAACGTAAGGATGAAATTGGTCAGTTAGCAGATGGACTTGATCATATGCTGGATAGTCTGAATCAGTATATTAGCAAAGTATATATCGCTCAAATTAATCAAAAACAAGCTGAATTAAATGCGTTGCGCAGTCAAATCCAGCCACATTATTTATACAATACGTTAGAAGTGATTCGTATGAGCGCGGTAGATCAGGATGCAGATGAGGTAGCAGAGATGATTCATTATCTGTCTACGCAATTAAAATATATTATGGAACATAATGACGATGTAGTACCTCTTGAAAAAGAGTTGAAATACGTAGAAGCCTATTTAAACTTAATTGCATATCGTTATGAAGATCGTATCCGTTATCAAATAAATAAAGATGACGCTGTCTCATCGTTACAATCGCTTCCAAAACTAACGATCCAGCCAATTGTTGAGAATGCCATAATGCACGGCTTAAAAGAGAAGAACGGCAATGGGACAATTGAAGTAGCGATTGAGAAAAAAGATCAATGCTGTGTCATTTCTGTTTTAGATGATGGTGTCGGCATGGATCACGATGCTGTAAACTCTTTAAATTCTTATCTCTATAACAAGCAAGTTACAATCGATAAAAAAAATAACGGTATCGGCCTAAAAAATATTCATCAACGCATTTTTGAATTATATGGTAATCCTTTTGGAATAGAAATCGAAAGTAACAAGTATATTGGCACACAGGTGAGAATCATACTCCCAATTCAGGAGGTGCAGTAATGTATCGAGTAGTAATAGCAGATGATGAACCAATTATAATTAGGGGATTGAAGAAATTAATTAAGTGGAAGGAAGAAGGCTTTACTGTAATAGGTGAGGCGAATAATGGGGAAGATTTATGGCAGGAGACACTTGTTAAAGAGCCAGATTTAGTTATTACAGACATCTCTATGCCAAGAATGACGGGGATTGAGTTTATAAAAAAATTGAGAGATCAAGAGTTGGATACGAACGTGTTATTTATCAGCGCATACGAGGATTTTTCCTATGCGAAGGATGCTCTTCAATATGGGGCTAAAGGATATGTAATCAAGCCGATTGACAAAGAAAAGCTTCGAAATGAAATCAAGCAGATAAAACAAGGGTTAGATCAAAATAAAATAAGCATACAAGAAAAAGAACAACTAGTTAATCTAAGAAATAAAGACAATGAAAAGAAATTATTAGAAGTGGTGCAGCAATTTGCTGATAGAGCTATCACAAACGATTACTACCAAACAGAAATAACAAAAGCATTTAAAAATCAGTGTTATACAGTCCTTTCTATTTCATATGATAGCTCTATTACATACCATGGAACAGAAGCGATGTGGAACGAAAATCAAGAGCGACTACTTTTGTTTTCGATTCGAAACGTGCTCGAAGATTTGACAAGATCAAATGAGTTTAAACTCTTTCAATTAGAGCAAGCGGAATCTAGTCTTTTATTTTTAATAAATCACAATAACACGGGGGATGTGTTACACCTTATACAAAGACTTTGTAAAAAGATAAAAGATTTATTAGGAATCCATATGTTTTGTGGCATAGGCGATACTGTTAAAAATATAAAAGATTTGCACCAGTCCAAAAAAACATCTTTATTTTACGCGCAATATTATTATTTTGTTGCCCCAAGTCAGTTAATAGAAAGAGATATTCTGCCGGAATTTAATCAGAAAATTTCATCCGAAAATCTAACAGAAAACCGAGAATTACTATATCATGCAATTTTGAAACAAAATAATTCAGAATTACAGAATGTCATCGGAAACTTTTTTGAATGGCTCACCGTTATCTCATCCGGCAAAAAGGACATTGTAGTGAGTACCTGTTTTTCAATAGTAAGTGAGTTAAAGGAAACATTTCGAAAAATAGGAATCAATATTTACCCCGATCAAAAAAATGTTACTTTGTTAAACAAGTTACATGAGTTGCGTACGTTTCATGAATTGAAAGAATTTATTGTCGAATTAGCACAATATATACAAAATGAACTAGCAAAGCAAGAGACGATCAACGAGAATTATCAATTAAAAACGATTTTAGAATATATTGAAGCACATTATTATCAGAATATTACATTAGATTCGATGGCCAAAAAAGTGCATATGAATCCATATTATTTCTCCAGTTTTTTCAAAAAACATACCGGTCAGAATTTTAAGAAATATTTAACGAAAATAAGAATGGATAACGCGATGAATTTGCTCCTTACCAGTGATTTATTAATCTATGAAATCGCAGAAGAAGTAGGTTATCGTAATGTCAGACAGTTTAGCGATATGTTTAAAAAATATTTTGGAAAGTTACCTACAAATTATCGACAATCCAATCTAGCTAAAAAAACCTAACCTCTGACTTAAAAAAGAGCATTCACAACATGGAAGCGCTTGCTTACAATGGAGTTACATTAAAGAGGGAGGTAAAACAATGAAAAATAAGAAATGGTGGTTATTTGGATTATTTGTTCTATTACTGATCATAACTGTGGGTTGTTCGGGAGGATCCGATGAGAGTTCATCAGGGGACAGTTCAGAGAACGATTCTGATAAAGTTGAATTGGATTTAGTTTACACAGGAGACCCAGCATGGAGACAAGTGATGGATGAGGTTATATCTTCGTTTAACGAAGAACATCCGGACATTGTTATAAATGGAGAATCAGCTACGGATGGCAGTTACTCAGAGTACTTAAGAACAAAAGATGCAACTGGTGAATTTCCTGATATCTTTGAATTGATGGATGTTCAGGAATATTATGAAAGTGATAAGCTGGCGCCGATGCCAGACAGTTTAAGCTCGTTAATTCGTAACCCTGTAGAGTTTGACGGGACAGCATATGTATTACCAACTTCAGCAACAGCCCTTGGTTATATTTATAATAAGAAGTTCTTTGAAGAGAATGGTCTTAACCAAGAACCTAAAACGTATGATGAATTCCTGGAGGTTATGAATGAAGTCAAGAATTTAGGAGAAACACCTATCGCGGTAGGTGGTCAGGATGTTTGGCATATGGGGTTCTGGCTTAATCATTTCTTAATTAATAATATATTTGCGGAAGATCGCAATTGGAATGCAAAGGTAAACAGTGGAGAAGCCTCATGGACTGATGAAGAACCGACAGAAGCAATGAATCAGATGATGGACTTATTTGAAAGTGGTGTAGTAAGTGACAATTGGATCAGTACTCCAGACAATCAATTAGCAGCTTTAGTAACCAGTGGTAAAGCGATGGGATTTTTCTCAGGGCCATGGATGTTTACCCAATTAAAAGAAGCGGATCCTGAATTTGAAATAGGATATATGCCAGTACCTGATCAAGAAGGCAATATCAATTTGTTTACAGGCGGAACAGGTGCAGGATGGGCACTTTCAAAAACATTAGAGGATGAGCCGGAAAAGATGGAAGCAGCAACTGCTTTTTATCAATATTTTTATCAACCGGATGTTTATAAAAAAGTCTTGGAAAAAATGGGTTCACTGCCGGTTACTGTTGAAGAAGTGTCATATGATGGAATTGATGCGCAAGAACGTCTAATTGAAACGTATAATAATGCCGATGCTACTGTACCTCCAATCAATGAAATGCTGGGTGAAAATCAAATACCTCCAAGTTTCAGGGATTGGTTCTATAAAACTGTGCAGGAATGGATCTTAAGTGATGCTGATGTAGAAGAAGAACTACCTAAGGTAGAGGCGGAATGGGAAAGGTTGCAAGGGCAAGAATAACTGAAAAGATTTACAGACTAGAAGAAAAGCTGAACATAACATTCGTGTTACGTTTAGCTTTTTTTTTTGAAAAATGCTACGAACGCAGAGAGGTTTTGAAAACAAATGAATCATTTTTATACAGTACCATCATCAAAACAAGTCAGAGTAATTATCAATACAGATGCCAAATGCGAAGTGGATGATCAATATGCGGTTGTTCATGCGTTATTAACACCAAGGTTACAGATAAAAGGTTTAATCGGGACTCATTATGGTAAGCGAAGTTCTATTGGTGCAGAGGAATCAACAGCGGAAATTCATCAAGTTCTTAAATTAATGGGGATGACAAATCGATATCGGGTGGTGACAGGAGCGAATCATCAATTGAAAAATAAACAAACGCCGATTCGCACTGAAGGTGGGCGATTAATTATAGAGGAGGCTATGAAAGACGACCCTCTACCTCTATATGTTTTATGTCAAGGTCCATTAACAGACGTCGCATCTGCCTATTTACAAGAACCAAAAATTGCAGATCGCCTCGTTGTCATTTGGATAGGTGGTGGGAAATATCCACATGGTGGATTAGAGTTTAACTTATCTAATGATATGAAAGCAGCCCAGATAGTGTTTAGTTCTTCTCTCAGACTTTGGCAAGTACCCAAAAATGTATATGATATGGTTAGAGTAGGTATAGCTGAACTTGCTATAAAGGTTAGACCAAGAGGAGAGATTGGACGTTATCTTTACGAAGAATTGATTGCACATAATGCTAGAAATGGACATAGAAATCACTGGCCAAAAGGAGAAATGTGGGTATTAGGAGATTCACCTGCAGTTTCCTTATTAATAGATGATCAAGAATTTGACTACAAGGTTATTCAAGCTCCTGCTATTGATGATAATATGAATTATATTTTTAAAAAGAACAATAGAAATATACGGGTGTACGAACGTGTTGACGCACGATTTTTATTAGAAGACTTCTTTGCAAAGCTCGCATTGTTTGCTGATTAACATTTTCTAATGGATAAATAATATCACCAATGAAAGACGATCTAAAAAAACTATACACAGCACTTTAAAAAAGCCATTACAAAATTGAAAACGTTTCCTTACAATATAAATATATAGTTTTAACAGATGAAGGAGAGGATTTCAATGAAGAAAATATGGAATAATCATCGGACTTCACTTATGTTTATTTTTCCAGCATTTTTCTTTTACACATTATTTATCATTTATCCAACAATCGTTAGTATTCCTTATAGTTTCTTTTCTTGGAACGGAATTAGTGACGATATGACGTTTATTGGATGGGACAATTATAGTAACATGTTTCAAAGTGATCGTTTTTATAATTCTGTTTCTAATACTTTTTTGTATGCCGTTGTTAAGACGATTTTAGTAAATATTATAGCACTTGCAGTTGCTGTATTAGTGGACAATGTCATTAAAGGAAAGACTTTTTTTCGGAATGTTATTTTCATTCCGGTATTGTTAAGTGGTATTGTCTTAGGGTTTATTTGGAGTATTATGTATAACTCTAATTTTGGTATCATCAATGCGCTTCTAGCAAATGTGGGCTTAGAGAACTTACAGCAGGATTGGTTAGGAAATCCTGAACTTGCTAGATGGTCTTTAATCGTAACAATGGTTTGGAAACAGATCGGCTATCACATGATTATATACTTAGCTGCCTTACAATCTGTTCCAAAAGAATTATTAGAATCTGCTGATCTAGATGGAGCAACCCCGTGGAAGCGATTCTGGAAAGTAACGTTTCCACTACTGGCAGGTGCTGTTACGATCAATGTGACTTTGTCCTTCTTTAATGGGATGAAAATATTTGAAGAAATTGCCGTCATGACAGATGGGGGACCAGGTTTTACTACGGAGAATTTACCATATCAGATTTATAAGGTTGCCTTTGCAAATTATCAATATGGATATGGTACCGCATTAGCAGTTATTCTCTTCATCCTAACAATGGTGTTAACAGTTGTTCAAAATAAAATACTTTCTAAAAGGGAGATTGATATGTAATGAGAAAAAAGATAAAAGCAAAAGATTGGTTACTGCTGGTATTAACTATAGTCGTTTCCATTATTATCATTTTTCCAGTGTTATTTGCATTCATGTCCGCGTTCAAAAGTAATGGTGAAATTCTCGCTGACCCGTTAGCGTTACCAAGTTCCTTTGGATTTGACAATTTTCAGCGTTTATTTGAGGAAACAAATTTTTTAGAGGCATTTACGAATAGTGTCATAATTACGATATGCTCACTGTTTTTAATTGTGTTAATTATACCGATGGCTGCTTACCCTCTAGCACGACAAAAGGGGAAATTTTATTATATTGTTTACGTTTATTTCATTATGTCATTTATGATTCCGTTCCAAACTTATATGATTCCATTATTTGAACAACTGGATACATTAGGTCTGCTAGGAAATCTATATGGTGTAATTAATCAATATATTGCATTCTCTGTTTCTTTATCGGTGCTTCTTTATACTAGTTTTATCAGAGGTATACCTTATACGCTTGAAGAAGCAGCAGAAATAGATGGAGCAAACAAGTTTACGATATTCTGGAAAATCATCTTTCCTTTAGTTACACCAACGACAGTAACGATAATCGTTCTACAAGGCTTGGGGATTTGGAATGACTTTTTACTTCCTCTACTTGTAATGAGTGGAATGGATGTAAAAACAATTAATGTTGAAATCTATCAATTTATTGGTCTGTATTCTGCACAATGGGGGATTTTATTTGCCGGTACTGTCATTGCGATGACGCCAATGATTATCTTCTTTACAGCTGCACAGCGATATTTTGTAAAAGGTATTACGGCTGGGGCTGTTAAAGCGTAATATTTAATTCTCCAAAAAACAGCCTGTAACAGAGGCTGTTTTTCTTACAAACTAATATGGAGTATATCATTTGCGTATAAAAGAATTTCAGGATTTAGCCTAAAAACATTCAAAATTGATATAAGCGAGGGATAGTAAAATGCTAGATATAAAAACAAAGGAACCTTACATAAATGTGTGGGCTGGAAATTTCTATAAACCTGCATTTGATGATGAGAATTTCGTTGAGTATTCAGTACAATTAGCAGAAAGATTAGGGTTTAACAGCTTTTTATTAGACGCCAAAGCATGGGAGGATTTTCATGATCGTTACAAAGGATTGGATGCAAGTCAATATGTAAAAATGATCGAATTCACTATTGCGACTTTGAAGAAGCATGGACTTAGTCATGAGTTTCTTGCTTTATATTTAAATGGTGATAACTTGTACCCCAATATCCGGTTTAGTCCACCAATTTATGGTGATTCTGTCAGAAACACAGATGGAACAAGTGGAAAATGGTATCGTTACTGGTCCGATAAAGCGAAGGATTCTATGATCGAACACGTGAAAGGCTTATTGACAACTTATGAAGACAACATGGTCAAAGTAGAAGTGAATCAGGAAACTCGTAAACCTATTTGCAGTATGTGGGATCCTATTGTAGCACCAAGTTTCGATCAAGATGGTATCATCAGATACACGTCCTGGTTAGAGAAGCAGTACAATAATGATATTCAATTCTTTAACGAAATCTACCAAACTAATTTTACGTCATTTCATGAATTAACACCAAGTGATTATTGGTATGACCACCATTTTGACGAGATGTTTACTAGCGAAGATGTTGTGAATCAATCACCTAAAGCTATTATGTGGACAGATAATATGAAATGGAGAAAGGAAGAACTATGCCATTATTTCGCGTCTATGCAAAATAGATTAAAAGAAGTAGATCCATCTTTATATTTGAAACCTGATTTGGCGCAATGGAGTTACTTTTTAAATATTGATGGTTCTTTACTTGCTGATGTGGGATTCAGTGAGTTATGGGATACTGCAATGAGGGGAATTGATATTTATAAGCTTTCTCCATATGTTGATGCTACTCATTTCATCACAGTCCCGGTCACGCCATATGGAGACGCCGACCCTTATGTAGTGTCTTGTCAGCATAGTATGATGCGAGTAATGAATGAAGGGAGAGAATTTATCGGTGGAATTTATTGGGGAAGGTTTCTCTATAATGATATCTATGCAACGTTAACACCTGCTGAAATAGTGGGTAGTATGGTTGCCAATGGTATCAGTGGCTACACTTCTTATGGAATGTGTGGACTAGATGATGGAGGCGTGTTACATCGAATGGCTCCTTCTTTCCAAACCTCTTTACAAAAAGCGAATAGCTGGGCAAAAGATGTCATCCCTTTAATTAAAGGCAGCAGGAGAAAAGAAGTTGCGATATTGTTTCCCTCAGCTATGGCTGCATTTGAACCGATGTCAGTCAATGGTAACAAAGAACGCCGAATGGACATGCTAGGGTGGTATCATTCTTGTTGTGACGCTGGCTATGCTACAGATGTAATAGATTTAGATATTATGATTAACCACTTGGATAGCTATAAAGTACTGATTATTAGCGCAAATGATTGTTATCATTTGGAACAGCATGAGGAAGCCGAACACAAGTTAAAATCATGGGTAGAACAGGGAGGTATAATCATTCACAGTCCTCATGATCGTTTAATAGAAAATACTTTCTCTATTAAAGGGGAAGTACATGAGAAAGATTGTATCATCTATCATGAAGGTGGGCTGCCTCAAAGTGAATATTTTGAAAGCTTTGAAGGTGATGAATTAATTGCGACTTATCTGCAAGATGATAAGGGAGCAGTGACAGCTCATCATATCAATAAGGGTACCGTGTATTCCTTTGGGTTTTATTATGGATATTCATATTGCTCAAAGGTTGCACCCCACGTACCACTCGATCAAAAAAATAATGAGTTGTCTCCAATTCCACTGATGAGACACGATATGGTACACGATATTTTGGATGAGCATATTAATCGAAGTTCGCGTTTTTATCAAAAAGAAGTAGAAACGGCTGAATTTGATAATGGCATGGTAATTGTTAATCATAGCTCCTATCCGGTTTCATTGGAAGATTTAGAAGGAAAACGACACTTTCAGTTTCCGGTCACAACAGATTTGCTATTACCAAGAACTTCAGTTTTTATTGAAAAAGTTACATGATTTAGCGAACTAGCAAGTGACTATGTACGAGGAGGTATAAAATGATCCAGAACCCTATTTTACCCGGTTTTAATCCAGATCCGTCTTTCTTAAGAGTGGGAGATGACTATTATATAGCAACCTCCACCTTCGAATGGTTTCCAGGTGTTAGAATTCATCATTCCAAGGATTTAAACAATTGGCGATTGCTAACTTACCCGCTTACAAGAATATCGCAATTGAACTTAATAGGACATCCAAGCTCTGGTGGTGCGTGGGCACCAAATTTAACTTATAATGATGGTGTCTTCTATTTAATTTATACAGATGTCAAAACGAAAAGCGGACCATATAAGGATTGCCATAATTATTTAGTGACCGCAACCAATATAGAAGGACCATGGTCTGACCCGATTTTTTTAAATAGTTCTGGTTTTGACCCGGCACTATTTCATGATGAGGACGGTCGTAAGTGGTTAATGAATATGCAATGGGATTTCCGCAAAAAGGAAAAAACTTTTCATGGTATTCTGCTCCAGGAATATGATGCTGAAGAAAAGAAACTGACCGGTCCTGTTCGTAAAATAATTGAAGGAGAAGACCATGTGTTGGAAGGATCTAATTTATATAAAGTGAATGGCTATTATTATATCATTCTCGCAGATGGTGGAACTGGCTTTAACCATTCTGTTTCTGTAAGGAGATCTAAAAATATCCAAGGACCTTATGAACAAGATCCAATGCCGCAAATTTTAACCGCCAGAAATCATCCCGAACATCCTGTACAGCGAGCAGGTCATGGATCACTCGTAGAAACTCAAACAGGTGATTGGTATATGGCTTACTTAAGTGCCCGACCACTGGCAAATAAGGAATGCCCGCTAGGACGTGAAACCTCCTTGCAAAAGTGTATATGGACGGATGACGGCTGGCTGCGTATGGCGGAAGGAGATGGGCTGCCGACAGCAGAGACAGAAGCACCTGGATTACCAGAGACGACTTTTCCAAGCAGAGCAGAAAAAGATGATTTTAATGAATCAGAATTATCCTTCATTTATCAATCATTACGAGTACCGGTAACACAAGATTGGGCCAACTTAACAGAAAGGCCGGGCTACCTTAGATTACATGGCAGAGAATCATTGCGATCCCTTCACAGACAGAGTGTGATTGCACGAAGTATCGAAAGTTATGCGATGCAGGCAGAGACTGTAGTGGAGTTCTCTCCTGATACGTTTATGCAAAAGGCTGGGCTAATTTGTGTGTTTGATGAAATGGACTTATTTTATCTGCATGTGACGTATGATGAAAAATATCAGAAAGTCATTCAAATTATTCAGCATGACCAGGGGGAGTACGATGAATTATTAGAATCGCCTGTTCCGGTTAAGCAAGATCAATCTGTTTATTTCAAAGTCGTTATACTTGGGGAAAGGTTGCAATTCTATTATCGAGTAGCCTCGAGTGAATGGAATGAGGTTGGTCCGGCACTACCATTTGGGAATTTAGGTGATGAATACGGAGGGAAGTTAGGCTTTACAGGCGCATTCGTCGGAGTATGTTGTCAAGACCTGTCTGGACAAAAAACATACGCTGATTTTGACTATTTTGCATATAAAAACTTGTAAGAGACCAGCACGGGCGATGCTATAAAAAAACATAAAGGGTGATAAAAGTGAAAAACGCAATATTTGTGATGAATCAAGATACTTTTTCAATAGTGTATCCTGCTTTTATTCGAAAAGAGATCAGCAGTCAGGTCAATATTGTGGCGGAACCGATGACACAAGAGCAGTTAAGGAATAATTTATCGTTGCTGCAAGAAGTCGAAATTATCATTACTGGCTGGGGAGCCCCTGTAATTGATCAGGAACTATTAGACCATGCGCCACGTCTGGAACTTATCCTATATGGAGCGGGCTCTATTAAAGCGATCGCCAAAGAGGCTGCATGGGAAAGTGGTATTCGTTTTACCACAGCAGTGGCAGCTAACGCAACACCAGTAGCTGAGTTTACCATATCTCAAATTTTATTCTGTCTGAAAAACGGTTGGTGTTTTGTTCGGGATATACAAGAAACGAAGCAATTTCCATCCAAACCTTTTGCTGTGAAGGGGGCGTTTCGAAGTAAAATTGGTCTGATTTCACTTAGTACAGTGGGGCGGCATACCTTAGAGCTGTTGCGCCCGTTTGACATAGATGTTTTAGCCTATGATCCTTTTGTTACAGAGGAAGAAGCTGATCAACTAGGTGTTACCCTTTGCTCTTTAGAGGAAGTATTCCAGCAAGCAGATGTTGTTTCCCTGCATACACCACTTCTCGAAGAAACAATAGGCATGATTGAGGGAGAACATTTTCGCTTGATGAAACAGGGATCAAGTTTTATCAATACAGCAAGAGGTGCGATCGTAAAAGAAGAAGAAATGGTGAACGTTTTACAAGAGCGTACCGATATTACAGCTGTGCTAGATGTGACGAATCCAGAACCACCATCTGAGGATTCCTTTTTATATCAACTGCCGAATGTTGTTATTACACCGCACATGGCTGGCAGTGAAGGAGAAGAGTGTGGGCGTATGGGGGTTTATATGTTAGAGGAATTAAAGCGTTATCTTACAGATCAGCCATTGGAATGGGAAGTGACGAAAGAACAATTTATTCGGATGGCCTAAATTAGAAAGGAGTGCCAATATGAAATTAGGTATGTGTTCGATAACGTTTCGGCATAAAAACACGCATGAAATAATCGAATTAACCAAAAAGGCAGAACTGGATGCGATTGAATGGGGCGCAGATGTTCATGTACCAGTGGGGGACATACAGACAGCTGAAGATGTTGGCGCGAGGACGAGAAATGCAGGATTAGAAGTCAGTTCATATGGCTCTTATTACCGATTGGCGGAACAAGAAGCACAACACTATACATTTGAAACAGTATGTCAAACAGCAAAGGCTTTAGGTGCACCAGCCATCCGGGTATGGGCAGGTGCCCTTGGCAGTGCTAAGGCAAGTGGCGACTATCGTGAACGAGTCGCTGGGGATGCGAGACGAATAGGCGACCTCGCATATGCCGAAGGAATTAGTATTCATTTAGAGTTTCATGATCATACATTAACAGATACAAAGGAAAGTGCTCAGCAATTATTACAGAACGTTTCGCATCATAATGTGTATACCTATTGGCAGCCTCCTAATCAGGTATCTGTAGCAGAGAGGCTTGCCAGTATCGAAGCGGTGAAACCATGGATCACCAATATCCATGTATTCCATTGGTATTCCTTTGAAAAGCGCATGCATTTATCAGAAGGAATCGATGAATGGCACCAGTATTTAGAGAAAATCAGTCAAGATGGCAAAGAACGTTATCTGTTAATGGAGTTTGTAAAAGATGATGATGTAGACCAGTTTTTGCAAGATGCGAGAGCATTACAGAAATTAAAGTATAGTAACCATACCTCATAAAAGATATAACTTATGTGTGTTAGCAGGGGCTAAGTTCGTACCTTGCTAACACACCGTTTACGTATTGTATTACTGCTTTTTACGCTTATTTTTCCATGCAATCCTCTTGCTAAGATACCTCCAATTGACATAACAAAAGGAACTATAGGAGAAGTGTTAGAAATGATTTTCTTTTCCTCTGTACGATTTCTTTTCTGCAACCAGCTTGCTACTTGTTCAATAGCAGGTACTACATATTTATTATTTCTTCTGCCAATGGTATAAACATCTTTTTCATCATCATCGATACCATGAAAAATTAATTTTCCGAGGCCTTTTTTTCTTTAATTGATTAAAATAATGTACATGGACGATTTCATCCGTAGGTCTGTTGGCGATCTGTTTAAATGATAGGCTACAACAGCAAGTGATTGTAGTATGAGTGCCTACGAAATCATTGTATATAAATATCACTAATATTACTCCTTGTGTATTTTATTATTATTTCGCCAATTAAACTAAACTTTATGAGCTTATATGTGAAATGAATGATGTACTAACTTTTTCATTTTTTACCAATGATGATATTATTCATAAGATTTCCGAATTTTAGTGTTTTATCCTTCTTTAAAGGAAAAAGGTACAACGATGTAAAGTGCTGATTGGATGAACTTGAATAACGCAGTCATGTAGCCAAACAACAAAATAACAAATGACCATGTGGAGGAAGTTGCAGTCACGATAGCCGAATGAACACAATTCTTGGTGTTTGTTCGGCTATTGCTTTGTTCAACCACTATTTTGCCTCCTCTCTCTTTAAGTTTTTTACGAACAAACCTAGTTATAATCTAATCGAAAATATATAATAGAATAATATAAAGGATGATATATTTAGTGACTACTGTTAATAAAGACAGTGTTACAGAACAATTTCTCGTACGATATGAAAAATACTGGAGGTAAATGATGAATCAAGAAGCACAAGCATACTGGAATGAATATTGGGGTGAACAGGATCAACCTGAAAATGTCAGTGCATGGCAATTCGGCGCTGATCCTGATTACCTCGCACAATTAGTGATTGATGGAATCAAAACGGCAACATGCTCGGCTCATTTATTTTATGAATTGGAGAATGAACCTCTGCCGACAACAGAGGATTACAGTATTGTATTAAATAGTGAAGATAAGCCAGTTGCACTTATAAAGACGGTAGAAGTTACATTAACACCTATGAATGAGGTATCAGCAGAATTTGCTGCTGCAGAAGGTGAAGGAGATAAGTCTTATCAGTATTGGTGGAAAGCTCATGAAACATTTTTTCGAAACGAATTGAATGCAATTGGGCGGGAATTTTCTGAAGATATGTTATTGGTATGTGAGCGGTTTGAAGTGATTGATGTGAAGTGAAAATGAACCTTACTATTCGAGTTTAGGTAAAAAATACTCTTGTCATGCACAAAAGCAATCGATCTTTGGAATTAACCTATAATTCAAACCGTTACTATATGCAACAAATACATAAAAAGGAGAAGCCAATGATCTTCCAACCAATTACTGAACACAACCTAACACTAGCATCTGACATTGTCCATTCAAATCCAGCATACAATATACTGGAGAATGGCAATGCTTCACGATCTATGTCTGAAATTAGAAAAGAATTCTTAAATGGTAAAACCGAAAGTTATCTTATCATAGATGGAGAAAAAACGATTGGTGTTGTTGATTTTTTAGACAATAATCCTCGCGACAATCATCCGTGGATAGGGTTTTTGATGATCAAAAAAGAGTATCAATTACTAGGATGCGGAAAAAGGGCTTATGAAGCTTTTGAAAAAAATTAAAAGAGCAAAGCTATCATGTTGTACATATTGGTATTCTCGAATACAATGAAGGAGCCAAACACTTTTGGGAATCGATGGGATTTACGTTCTATGAAAATCGTGAATGGAACAGCAAGACTGTGCACTGTTACGAAAAACAGTTCTCGTAAAACGACAGAAAATAGATATAACTTGAGGAGTGATTTTACATGACTGTGATGAATCCAGCTGGTTTTCTAAACAGACTTTGTGCAAGATTTTTAGATGGCATTCTGATTACGCTAGTGAGCGGATTTTTGACATTAGCGATCTATGGGGAATTTTTAAGAGATGATTATTATTTTACTGATTGGTTAGGCGTTATCTATGGGTTACTTCTGCCAGTTGTGTGGTATGGTTATACAATTGGGAGAAGACTTACCGGTAATCGTATTGTGAAATTAGATGGTAGTAAAGTAGGCATAGGGAACATGTTGTTACGAGATATTGTCGCAGGTATGATATATGCTTTCACGTTTGGTATCGGTTTAATAGTTAGTGCGTTTATGGTGGGGATCAGAGAAGATAAACGTGCTATTCATGACTTTATTGCCAGAACGTATGTAACAACAGAACCGGCAACAGAAGCAGAATAAGTATGCATGAACGTCCATTCTATTAGAATGGACGTTCTAGTTCGTAACGCTCGCGATAAGCTCAAGATACAGAAGAAACTTATGTTAGACTTTTCCCTACCTTTTCTAAACCGTCATACAAGTGACAGTGCTAAAAGTGATATACTGGTAGTAAGAAGAATAAGGGAGTATACATAAATGATGAAGCCAAGATCTAGAAAAGAAGAACTGGAATGGACAAGAAATCGAATCTTACAGGTAGCAGAAGATTTATTCATGGAGAAAGGATTCCGAGCTGTCACGACGAGAGAGATAGCTGCAAAATGTGAGATTACCCAGCCTGCTCTATATTATCATTATACAGATAAGCAATCCCTGTATATTGCGATGTTACATAGATTTGTCCAGAGTATCCAAAAAAAGCTGACTGCGATTAATGAAACTACGATGGCAAAGCGATTGGAGTTGATGCTGGAAGTACTGGCGGAGGAGCATCCTTCGAGCATCATGATGATGATTCATGATATTTCGGTTGAATTCAAGGAAGAGAATCAACGTAAGATCTATTCATTATGGAGAGAAACATATTTAGAACCCTTCTTACATCTATTTGAAGAAATGAGAAGTAAGGGTGAATTAAGAGATAGCATTGAACCGGAAGAAGCGGCAAGGTTTTGCTTATTAACAATTGGCCAAACCATATCTAATAGAAGACAGAGAACAAAATCATTAGCTGGTGAATACGCATTACTTGTAGACTTGATCCTTCATGGGACGAAAAAATCCTAAGAAGGATCTTTTTTTATAAGCAAAGAAAGTATATAAGTACAGTCGTAGAAGTAATTATGCTGAATAGAAAGATAGGTTCCTATAATATGGATTATGTTAACTAAGGCTGTATGGCAAAACGGTCATTTTGAAATATTTTATCTGCGTTGCAAAGCTCCGGAAATAGGCTCCGCGTCCTGTGGGCACGGCTTCAGCTAATTTCCTACGCTTTAGGGAAGTGCTACAATGTATAGAACAGCTAAAAGCAGTGGTTCTAGGCACTATGTTATTCAAAAGCTGTTATTTATGGTGTGATCAATATGCTATCAATTCCAAAAGTTGTAGAGCAAACATCCTAGCGTAGGCCAACCACGTAGACTCCCGCGGGATTATGCAGGTGCTGAAGATCCACTTTGTGAAGTGATCTTCTTCACAAAGTTAGCTTCAGCCGTGCCCCGCAGGACGCGAAGTGGTTGGCTGGAGCGGTATCCTAGCACATGAATCCTTTCAAAATCACCACTAAGCAGCTAGTTAACATAATCCATATTATAGGAAGTTGTTTATTGATTAAGTCAATTAGGACCGGGTGGTTTATGCCCGTTTTTTCTTAAATCTTCACTTATCAATTGATAAGTGAAATGCAAATGTGATATAAAGGAACTATACCGTATGGTGGTAATTTTTCGTGAAAAAACTAATATATAGCTGTTAAGTAAAAAGTTTCACTCTTGAGAAGGAAGGGTACTATGTAGTTATCTGTTTTTATTATTGTATGTCAAATTTCCTATTCAACTAAATAGAGAAAGTTCCCATTGAACGCTAATTACAATTTAAAAATATATCAGTAGGTAAGGAGATAGAACCTCATGAAGAAAAAGGTAATTGTCATAGGAGCGGGAGTTGCGGGATTAGCAAGTGCAATCAGACTTCAGCATGCTGGTTATCAAGTGGAACTGTATGAAAAAGAAGCGATTCCCGGTGGTAAGATGCATAAGATCGAACAGGACGGTTTTCAGTTCGATCTAGGTCCCAGCATCGTCATGATGCCTGAACTGTATCGGGAAATATTTGAGTTAGCAGGCCGAGATCCTGATGATTACATTCCAATGGAAAAAATAGATCCGATGTATACCGTGTTCTTCGGAGGCAGCCGAAAAGGGACGTATGATATATCCTCAGATCTAACAGACCTAATGAAAACGCTGGAAAAATTCAGTGACAAGGACGCGAGTGGCTTTCTCACGTACTTAGATAAAATATACAAACGATTCCTGGTAGCAAAAAATCATTTTCTGCAACGCCCATTTCGAAAGCATACAGACTTCTATAATCCATATATGCTTTGGCAAGGTTTGAAGCTGAAAACATTAGGAAATGCCGACCGTTTTATTAGTAAATACATAAAGGATGAACGACTGAAACAAATGATTAGTTTCCAAACCTTATATATTGGCATCTCTCCATTAAACGGCCCTTCTTTATACACGATTATTCCAATGATTGAACTGTTATATGGTGTGTGGTTTATCAAAGGTGGCATGTATACCATGGCGCAATCAATGGAACGATTGTTTATCGAATTAGGTGGAAAGGTACATTATCATGCGAATGTGGAAGAAATCCTTATTGATAATCAACAGGCTAAAGGTATTAAAGTGAATGAACAAGAAGTCTATGCAGATTATGTGATGTGCAATGCTGACTTTCCATATGCGATGAAACAGTTGGTTCAGGATACTAAGGCAAAAGGTAAATATACCGATAAGAAAATAGACAGTATGAAATATTCCTGCTCCTGCTTCATTATGTATTTGGGCATGAACAAGAAATATGAAGAGGTATCGAATATCCATAATTTTGTTTTTAGTGATGACTTGGAAACAAACCTGGAACAGATCTTTAATGGCGATAAAATCGATGACCCTTCCTTTTATGTCTACATCGGTTCCAAAATGGACAAAACATTAGCTCCTGAAGGACAGGATGGGCTATATATACTTGTACCAGTATCGGATTTATCTACAGCTGATTATCCTTGGGATGAAGACACGATTCAATATTATCGATCCTTGGTCATCAGGAAGCTGATGAATACCGATGGTTTTGGAAATTTAGAGGAAGATATTATTTCCGAAACGTATATGACTCCTGAAGATTTCAAGTCAAAATTTAATGCTTACAATGGTGCGTGTTTTGGGTTACGACCTACGCTAAAACAAAGTAATCATATGCGTCCTCAAAGTAAAGCGAAAAATTGTGAAAACCTCTATTTTACCGGAAGCAGTACACATCCAGGTGCTGGTGTTCCGATCGTATTGTTGTCAGCCAAAATTGCCAGTGGCGAATTGATGTTGGATGATGGTAAGCATGTTTCTCAATAACAGGAGGGTTGGCATGAAGACTACGAATCAATTAAAACAAGACTATCTTTATTGTAAACAAATTATTCGCAGACATTCCAAAAGTTTTTATTATTCCTTTTCACGACTTCCGAAAGATAAAGCTAATGCTGTATTTGCGATTTATGCTTTTTGCAGGTTGGCTGATGATAGTGTAGATAATGTAATAAGCAAAGAAGAACAGATAGAAAGGCTGGAAGCAGTAGAAAGAGAATTATCATTATTTAACGAAGGAATACCAGTGGATAAGCCAATCTGGAGAGCGCTGCACGATGTTTTTGATCGTTATGACATGGATATAGAGCCCTTCTTTGATCAATTAAAAGGACAACGAATGGACATAGATTTTCAGCAGCCAGCAACATTGGATCAAGTAGAAAAGTATAGCTATTATGTAGCGGGGTCAGTTGGATTAATGCTATTACCAATCATCTCATCCCAATCAACAATAGATCTTAGGCAACAAGCTATTAGTTTAGGAGCTGCTATGCAGTTAACCAATATATTACGAGATATCGGCGAAGACTATCAGGAAATTCATCGTATTTATTTGCCTGAACAGTTAATGATAGAAGCATCCTATACAGAAACAGATTTAGCCAATGGCGTAGTTAATCTTGCTTTTATCCAGATTTTTGAGAAAATAGCTCATCGCGCTGATGAATTGTATGATGATTTTTACAAGAAATTGGATTATTTTGATAGGGATAGCAGATTACCGGTGATACTATCTGCAAAAGTATATCGTGGTATCTTAACATCGATTCGCAATAATAATTATGACTGTTTTGGTCAAGAAAATGCATTATCAGCGGAAGAAATGGAAGATATTCACCAGGCACTTCAATTATAACGTGATCATAACAGACAGATAGGAGGACAGATGTATGGCACATCCCAAAACAGTTGTCATTGTTGGGGGAGGTCTTGGTGGACTGTCAGCAGCTATTTCGTTGGCACAGCATGGTTATCAAGTATCTCTCTTTGAAAAGAATAGTCATCCTGGTGGCAAATTAAATCGACTCGAGCAGGACGGATTCGGGTTTGACTTGGGTCCATCGATGTTAACAATGCCCGAAATATTTGAACGCTTGTTCCATAGAAGTGGTAAAGAGATGAGAGATTACTTTCCAGTCCAACGTTTGGATCATGAGATTCGTGGTTTTTTTACCGATCGTACCACAATCGATTTATACCGTGATTTGCAGTATATGCTTCGGACGAATGATCAGCTCAGTCAACGTGATATCGCTGAATACAAGGATTTCTTAGACTATGCAAAAAAATTGTATCGGTCTACTGAACAAAGTTATTTCGCTAAAGGGTTGGACACCACGAAAGAGATTGTCAAACATCAAGGTATTTTCGCTTCTTTAAAAGGCTTTGACTTGTTTTCGACTATGTATGAAGCGATAGCGAAAAGGATCAGTAATCCCAAGCTGCGAACCCTTTTATCCTACTTCATTAAATATGTAGGGTCTTCGCCATACGACGCACCTGCTATTTTAAATATGTTGATTTACATGCAACACGCACAAGGACTTTGGTATGTTCCTGGTGGCATGCATCAGATCGCACTTGGCATGGAGAAATTAGCAGTAGAAATTGGAGTCGAGCTCCATTATAACCAGGAAGTTAAGAAGTTAGTAAAAAATAAGAATAAGAAAATTGTTGCTGCTGAATTGTTGAATGGAGAACACATACATGCAGATTATTTTATTTCCAATATGGAAGTAATTCCGGCTTATCGTAATTTGTTAGAGGAGGATACAGCCTATCTGTCAAATCTAGAGAAAAAATTTGAACCATCCAGTTCAGGGCTTGTTTTACATCTAGGGGTAAGGAAGACATATCCGCAACTAGCCCATCATAATTTTTTCTTTTCCGAAAATCTAAAAGAGCAAATGCACCATATTTTTCATCATCATCAGTTACCGGATGATCCAACTATTTATGTCGTTAATGTAAATAAAACAGACCCAAAGCAAGCGCCAGCAGGGCACGAAAACATAAAAATACTGCCGCATATTCCCTATATTCAGGATACAGCCTTTACCGATGAGGATTACAAACGCTTTAGGGAACAAGTGCTGTTGAAACTAGAGGGCATGGGATTAGATGGATTGAGGGATCATATCGTTACAGAGGACATGTGGACTCCGCATGATATCGAGCGAATGTACTACTCTCACAGAGGATCCATATATGGTACGCTATCAGACAAAAAGAAAAATAAAGGTTTTAAGCATCCGAAACAAAGTAAACGATATTCTAATCTATATTTTGTTGGAGGTTCGGTTAACCCTGGCGGTGGCATGCCAATGGTAACGCTAAGTGGTCAGCAAGTAAAGGATATGATTCTGACAAGAGACGGTAAAGCTTAAAAGAGGAGGATGAAGGTTGCTTACTTGGGTATTTATAAGTGGTTTAATCGTGATCATAGCTGGTCTGATGGCGGGCTTAGTTATGCTTTGGAAAATTCCTTATGTGACAAGGAAACAAACACAAGAAATTAGTGACATCATGATATCCATCATTATACCGGCCAGGAATGAGGAAGAACGGATAAAACCATTGTTAGAATCGATTGCCTTGCAACAATATAGCAGATATGAATTGATCGTGGTCGATGATGACTCTGCGGATCAAACAGCACACATTGCACGTCAATATCATGCAAGCGTCCGAAGTAATAACACATTGCAGGATGGTTGGATTGGGAAATCATCAGCCTGCTGGACAGGGGCGAATCACGCGCAAGGTGATTATTTGTTATTTTTAGATGCAGACACACGTTTTACCGATGAAGAGAGTTTAGGTAATTTGGTTTCCTGTTATCAAGAAAAGGGGAGCAGTGGCATATTGTCGCTCCAGCCCTACCATACCATCGAGCGTTTCTATGAAAACTTGTCTGCTGTTTTTAATATTATTGTAATGGCAGGGATGAATGTGTTTACCCCATTTCGCGAAAAGTTGGAGGTTGCTGGATCGTTCGGTCCTTGTATTCTATGTGCAAAGGAAGATTATTTTCGTACAGGTGGACATGAAAAAATTCGTGAAGCGGTAATGGATGACTTAGCACTTGGTAGTCTTTTTAAAGAGAAGGGCATGCCGGTACGTTGCTATAGTGGGCGGGGAGTCATTAATTTTCAAATGTACCCGGACGGTATTCGACCATTGGTAGAAGGGTGGTCTAAGAGCTTTGCTACTGCTTCGCAATCCACGCATCCTCTTGTAATGGGTGCGATCATCAGTTGGATTAGTGGTGGATTTATCAGTTTTCCTTTTCTCGTTACTGCTCTGTTCACCGAATCCCTGAATTGGATTATTTGTGGTTTGATCGTATATTTTCTTTATATGCTGCAACTGTATTATTCAGCAAATCGGACAGGGAGTTTTCATTTTGTATCGTTTCTGTTCTTCCCTTGCTTATTCTTGTTTTTTTCTGTGATTTTTGGGAACTCTTTATATTTAACGTATATTCGTCATACCGTAAACTGGCGTGGTCGTAAAATAAAAGTCTGAGGTGTTAGGACTATGCAATTAATAGATTTAGGAAATATGTGGACGATTATCTTAGATATTTTGATCTGGGGCGTCATTCATATTGTTATTTCCCTCATCACATTAGCAATTCGGGAGGAACATTTTAGAAAAAATAGTGGATTATATCAGATCAGAAGCTGGGAACGAGAGGGAAAGTTTTGGGGCAATAATTTTAAGATAAAACGCTGGAAACATATTGTACCAGATGGAGCAAAATTATTTAAAAAAGGTTTTCAAAAAAAAGAGCTGCTGACGCTTGATGTAGTTTATCTGGAAACATTTATCAGGGAATCGCGAAGAGCAGAATTAACACACTGGCTGTGTATTCCCCCAGCTCTTCTCTTTTTTTTATGGAATCCTCCGTGGGCAGGGACGATAATGATTGTGTATGCACTGGTGGTAAATATACCTATTATTATGCTGCAACGATATAACCGTGCAAGACTACAACTTGTTGTGAAAAGAAAAAAAGGTAAGGGAAGGCTGGTTATGTAATGGGTTCAGCTTTTTTTTATATGAAAAGCAATAAGACCTCATTTCTATAGCAATCAACAAGGGCTGAATGTACTTTTTGTCAGTAAGGCTGAAGAGGAGAATGCGAAGCCGATAATTTTATTGAAAGTCTAAAGATTATATAGTTTAAATTAGAGGGCTTTTCGTCATAATCTAACTCATTCTGTACATAATAAACGAAGAATGAATTATTTGGGAGGATGCAGATGAGTGACAAAAATATACACCTGACGTCTGGCGAGATTTCTTCGTTATGGATGGGCTACATGAATGACAGTATGGCGAACAGTATCTTGCGTTTTATGCAGAAACATATAGAGGATGAGGATATAAAAACAGTAATCCAGTTGGCGTATGACATATCAGCCAACCATCTTGACGAATTACTGGCTATTTTTGAACAAGAGCATTATGCGAAACCAGTGGGGTTTACCTCTAGTGATGTGAAGGAGGATGCCCCTTGGCTCTATACAGATTTATTTTGTTTAAGCTACGTCACTCATATGGCGAAAGTAGGAATGGTGACTTATAGTGGGTTAGTTGCCATGAGTGACAGGGAGGATATCCGACTTTATTTTATGGATGCTCTTAAAGAAACGACGAAGCTTTTTCATCAAGCATCTGAGATTGCGCTATCCAAAGGTGTAAATGCAAGGCAACCATATATTGAAGTACCTAAAGAAGTAACTTATATAGATAGTAAACAATATATGAGGGGTTTAAATCCATTACATCACAAACGACCATTAAATGCTACCGAGATTTCGTATTTATACATGAACATTCAGACAAATACGATTGGGGTAAAGTTATGTCTTTCTTTCGCACAGACGTCTCCGATGAAAGAAGTGCAAGATTATATGTTACGAGCAAAAGAAATCGCCAAAAAGCATATCAAAATTTTTGGGGATATTCTTTTAGAAAATGATTTGGAAGCTCCACAAGTTCCGGATGTATCGGTTAGTGACTCGACTTCTCCAACCTTTTCCGATAAATTAATGATGTTCCATATGTCACTTATGATTTCATCGGGAATCGGTAATTATGCTACTGCAGCTGCTGCCAGTCAACGAACTGATTTGATGGCAAATTATGAACGGTTGTCTGTAGAAGTGGCGAAATTAGCCAAAAGCGGAGTAGATATCATGATCAAGAACAATTGGTTAGAGGAACCACCAGGGACGAAGAATCGAGAGGAATTAGCGAAAAATAAAAGTTAATGCATCAAAAAACAGTCCATTTGGAAGGAGGCATCGCGCTATCCTGCAAAATGGACTGTTTTCATTTTAGCTTAGTTGAAGTGGTTTTTGTCATAATCATTTGCAAAAGTATTCCAAGAAAAAGTCCAGGCAGTACACTTAAAATGGGCAGCCAAATAGGCCCGAATAAAACGTCAAACAAAGTGAAACTTGAGGAGAAGATCGTTCCAATTGTTACAGAATAAGCGCAACATACAAAGGGGAAGAAAGCAAACGGCTTGTTACCACCGCCAGCGTCTTTATAAGCATCCCATATAGCAAAGAAATACAAACAAGGATAGAACATCAGCCATTGGAACTCGGCCGTCTCAATAGCGAGATCAATTTGCCCATAAAAACTGTAAATAATGATATCGTTTATATTGGCCTGTACATTGATAATCATTTCCAGGCCTATTAATACAATCCCCTTTACCAATTTCCCATTGAGTATTTGTCCGAATCCTGGTAATGCAATGCTCCAGAACATTACCTCAGCAACTTTCATTTTTCTCAGCCTTTACTAGAATAATGGTTGTATTAGAGAAATAAAGGGGAATTTTCTCTTTGAATGATATATCGTAAATATAGACATTCAATCGTAGCACCTACTTTTCTTTATCCAAAAGATTAGTCTTCTTTCTTCCAAATAGGATCGCCGTTCTTGTGCAGCTTTTTATTGATTTTATAAATAACAAAAGGTACTAAAAAAGTTAAGATCGAGCAAATCAAAATTAACTTATCAGGTAATCTTCCAATGATATTCTCCCACATGATCCTCTCTCCATTCATTGATCTTTTGCTTTATCGGAAGCACCGATGTTTCGTACAATAGCGTCTGAAGACACTTCTACCGTTGTGTTGTTTGAGAATATCTGTTCACCTTCTTCCCAATTGTTCTCGATTTTTTCCCAGTCATTATAGTGTTTCTGTCTTAAGATATTACGAAAGCCGAAAATATCGACTTGTAATTCCTCCTGTCCTTTTCTAATCGTAGTGGTAATGATTTGTTCGATTCTTTTATTAATTTGTGATTCGATTTTGTGAATATATGACTGGTCCAGCAGTGTTCTGCTGCCAAACATTTCGGCAATCGAACCTTCTGTATCAACTGATACCGTAACTTGAATATCGTCTGGGTTAACTACATTGATGTTGACTGAACTGCTGGCGGTATTAATTTCGTATACCATAGGATGACCATCTATGTAAAAAAGTATGATGCCATTAGTAACATTCCCTCTGATTAAATTGAGTCCTTTAATGTCATCTCCAGTAAGGGAACCAACCTTTTGATCTGCTTTCCCATTAAAAACAGCGATACTGTCGTATTGAATATAACCATCATCTGATAATGATAGGAGTGGGAGGACATAACTGCTTTCGTTTAATAAATACCGGTGCAGCTCTCCCACTCGTACGGGTTCAATTAATTCTAATGATTTCACGTTATTTTCCATGATAGTATCAATTAATCGTGAAGGAAGCTGTTCTGTATCTGATTTGACTTCCAGTATTTCTTTCGCAGCTCCTTCCGCTACCATCACTTTTATTCCTCTACGCATTTCATGATCACGGATAAAGCCATCGACAACACTGGAAAACAATTCAGATTCTTCTGCGATATCTGTTGAAATGACCAAGATTTTTAAATGTTCATAGTTCGGAATCAGGCTAGTAAGGCTTAACATGTTTCTGGAAATTTGGAATGAACTTTGGCCAGAGACAGAAATATTTTTGAAAGCAGATTGTTCACCACCACCTTGCCCTTGACTCGGATTTGATAATTTATCTGGTATAACAAACTGACTGGTAAGTGTTATATCATACAAACCGTTTTGACTATTATCAGATGTGTCGAGTGCACTTCCGATCACAAAACCTCGTTCGTCTATGGGTGATTCATCCCAGCAGCCTGAGAGTATACATAAAGAAAAGCACGAAATAAATGTTAGAAAATACTTCATGTCACTTCACCTTTCTAATCTTTGCGATGATAGATAATAAAATAACAACAAACGCTGTATATAGAACCGAACTGTACCCGATAAAGGATGAAAACTGCGAAACCTGCACTAATTCCTGTGGTAACATACCGGCAATATAAATAATCGGCGTAATAATAAAAATCAGGATCACTTTAGCCGTATTTTTAAAAATGGATTGAAGTGCCAGGACAGCTATATCTAATGCCATTGAAGTCGTATTAAAAATTGCCATGATCCAAATAACAAAGAACAAAGATTCAAAACGTTCCAGAATGCCACCGGGAATTTCTACAATTTTAGCCAGTTCTACAGTCGGATATTGAAGATTTGCCGTGACAGAGGTTCCAAAAACTAATATACAAGTTAAATATAGAGCGAAGTATAACAGAATGGGGATACACATACCGATTACTGCCAGCTGCGGTGTTTTTTCCGGCTTCTTTACAAGTGTGATATAAAACCACAGAATTCCAAAACCTGCATAAGACAATACACTGCTTTTTACAGCATCAAAGTAACTTGTCAGATCTGTTTCAAAAGCAGGTAATAAGAAACTGGGATGCATCCATTTAATATTAAAAACAATTACAATCACAGCGACAAATAAAACAAAGGGTAAGAACATTGTATTTAAACGGAATAATGCGGTCCTGGAACCTGCTACCGCATAAATAATTAATAATAAAAAGGTAAATGAAATGACTTCAACGGGTGTTTCTTTTAATAGATAGTGCTTGGATATGTCAGCAATCTGTCGAATCTGTAACGCCGTTATCCCCATTGATAAACAGGAGAACAAGAAAGTAAGCATCATCGCGATTGGTCGTGTAACGATCGCGGATGAATAGGTGAAAAAAGACTGATTGGGAAAACGGGCTGATAATTTAGCGACAGACCAAGTGATAACCATCGCGATGATCCCTCCAATTAATAAGGCAACCCAGCCATCGGATGCCGTTGTTACGGAGGCAATATACTTTGGCAGAGAAAGTACGCCGATACCAATCACAAAGGAAGGAACAGCAATCAGAATTTGTTTGTCAGAAATTTGTTCGTCAGCATATTCAAACTTTTTCATTACTTATTTCTCCTATCCGTTGTCTCCTTATCTCTTGTTTGCATATAAACAGGTCTTCTGGTTAATTGCGGGATGGGTTCACGAAAGATCAGATCTTCCCAATCCTTAAAGAACGTTGGCGCAAATGGAGTGGAGTATGGAACCCCTATACTTTTGAGGTTGGCAATATGAATATTTACCATAATATAACCAATAATAATCCCATAAAGGCCAAACAATCCCGATAATATGATAAAACCGAATAATATAATTCGAAATGCTATAGCAATACTGTAGGCTGGTAAGGCAAATGATGCAATCGCATTGAGAGCGACTACAATGACCATGATAGGACTTACGATACCAGCTTGTACTGCTGCGTCCCCTATCACCAGACCACCTACAATTCCAATTGTCTGACCAATGGTTCTTGGTAATCGTGCACCAGCTTCACGTAACAATTCCATGGTGATGGCCATTAAGAATGCTTCGACTAGCGGTGTAAATGGAACACCTTCCCTTGAAGCTGCAATCGAAAATGCTAAATTGGTAGGAATCATCCCTGGATGAAACGAAACTAATGCAATATATAAGGAAGGTAAAAAAATAGCAATAAAGGCTGCTATATAGCGTAAAATTCTAAGTAAAGTACCAATCGTCCATCGTTCATAATAATCTTCAGGAGATTGCAGAGAATTACCTAACGTTAGGGGAGCGATTAAAACGAAAGGGCTCCCATCCAGCAAGATAACAACTTTTCCCTGCAATAATGCAGCAGAGGCTTTATCTGGCCGTTCTGTGTTCATAATTTGCGGGAAAGGAGACAGATAGTCATCTTCAATCCACTGTTCGATAAAGCCTGATTCTGGTGCATCATCGGTATCGATAGCAGCTAGTCTTCGATTAATTTCTTTTAAAATATCCGGATGAATCACATCAGCAATATAGGCTACCACAAGATTTTTCTTAGATCGTCTTCCGATCTGATGTGTTTTAAATCGCAAATTTGGATCCTGGATATAACGACGCATTAAAACCATGTTCGTTCGTAAATCTTCGACAAAACCATCTCTAGGTCCGCGGATGACAGATTCGGATACAGGTTCTTCTATCGCGCGTTTGTCCCACCCTTGTGTCCCGATAATAAAAACTTTATCCATCCCGTCAAGATATAGAATTGTACTCCCGGTTAAAAGGGAATGGGATATATCATCGAGCGTATACCCTATTTGAAGGGTGGAACTGGATAGAATCTCTTGATTTAATACATCGAAAAGCGCTTGTTTATCATCAGGTATTTCTCTTCTCTCGGTTTTCAGCTGAATATTTTCGATAATATTATTACGTACATACTTGCTGTCTGCTAACCCATCAATATAGACGGTAGCACAAAGATGCTGTGAGCCTCGTACGGTGAATGTCCGCACGTGCAAATCGTTCGGTTCATCTAATAATTTCTTTATAATAATAAGGTTGTTTTCTAATGTTTTTTCTATTTTATTAGTATTTGAATATTCATCTTTATTTCGTTTTTGATTAAACAGCTTTTTGCGAATGATAACCACCTCAGATAAAAGCATTCCTATTAACTAATTTTTCTCCAACTTTAGTCGGTTCTATACTTGGAGAAGGTTCTTATCTAAAATAGTTGTTTTTTACAGTAGTTAAAGGCAGAGGTGAGTTTTGACTTCTTTTCTATACTCACCTATAATGAGAAATTGTGCTTAAACTGGATGGGCAGGTGAAATTATCACTAAATTATATAAAAGTATTTGGGAAAGAGCGAGTTGCTGATTGTCGAGAGATAGAGCTGAATTATAATAAATTCGAATTAGGTTAAGATAAACGCAACGTATGAAATATTAGGAGGAAAACAATGCGTGACGATATAGAAAAAAAGAACAAATTGGATTGGGTTTCCTTTAGCATTAGTGGAGGCATTCTCATTTTATTTGTCCTCGCTTCTGTTTGGGATGACCAATTAACTGGTCAATGGATTAATGAGAGCTTTAACTTTTCAGTGAAGTATTTTGGAGCTTATTGGCAAGTATTACTGCTAGCGACATTTGTGATTGGATTAATATTAGCTTTCTCTAAATATGGAAAAGTACGTCTCGGTAATTTGGTTAAACCGGAAAATGATAATTATCGTTGGATTTCGATGATTTTATGTACACTTTTAGCAGGTGGAGGAGTTTTCTGGGCAGCGGCAGAGCCGATGTATCATTTCATTACAACACCGCCGTTATTCTCAGGGATGGAAGCAGGATCGATGGAAGCTGCATTCCCGGCAATGGCACAAAGTTTCTTACACTGGGGCTTTTTAGCGTGGGCAATCTTAGGTACCCTAGCGACCATTGTATTAATGTATGCTCATTACAACAAAGGTTATCCACTTAAGCCGCGTACATTATTGTACCCATTGTTTGGTGAGAAAATTTTTCATAAAAGTGTTGTAGGTACGATTGCAGATATTGTTTCAATTGTGTCCGTTGCAGCAGGTACGATTGGACCTGTTGGCTTTCTAGGTCTGCAAGTTGGATATGGTTTGCAAGAAATATTTGGCATTCCTGATACGTATTTTACGCAATCTCTTATCATTATCTTTTTAGTAGTGATTGCGTCCATTTCAGCAGCAACTGGTATTGAACGAGGCATTCAATTACTGAGCCGGATAAATGTTGGCTTTGTAGTTGTTTTAATGGTTGCAATGCTGATCCTTGGACCAACATTGTTCATTATTGATCTGTTTATTGGTTCACAAGGCTTTTATATACAAAATTTCTTGACGATGAGTCTGTATCGTGTTGACCAAGGCTGGCTTGGCTACTGGACGATTTTCTTCTGGGGCTGGTTTATCGGTTATGGTCCGATGATGGCTATCTTCATCAGTAGAATCTCCCGTGGTAGAACGATCAGAGAGCTAATTATCGCTGTTTCCATTATCGCGCCAATTGTCAGTAATTTTTGGTTCACTGTTGTTGGTGGATCGGGTATTTTCTACGAAATGCAAAATGGCGGTTCGGTTTCCACTGCGCTTAACGAAAATGGTATGCCGGCAGCAGTAATGGCGATTATGAATCAAATTCCGCTTGGTTTCTTGTTGTCTGTAGGTTTCTTAATTGTGACGATTATCTTCGTGGCGACGACAACAGATTCAATGTCCTATACGGTTGCGGTAACATTAAGCGGAACCGATGAACCAAATCGCTTCATCCGTGTCTTCTGGGCGCTTATGTTCGGTGTTGTCGCTGTTTGTTTACTAGCAATTGGCGAAGGAAGTATCACGGCACTGCAAAACTTTATCGTCGTAACAGCAGTCCCTGTATCCTTACTGCTGCTTCCAGCACTGTGGGATGCACCGAAAATTGCTGCTAAGATGGCAAGAGAACAAAAGATTGTGGAAAAGAAATAGAATAGGTCAACTAGAAAAGCCACTGCTTATCAACCAAGATAAGCAGTGATTTTTTTATGCTGAGGCGATGAAGAAGCACGATGTAGTGAAAATTTTTAAAAACATATAAATGTCAGTGGGTTCCTATCATATGGATTGAAATAGGCTCGGCTTCCTGTGGGATCGGGCCATAGCCGTCAAGCTGAGGAAAAGAGTTAAATGTTCGGCCTATCATATAATCCATTCTTATGGACAGTTGAAAAGGAAAAGGGCAAAAGTTGTCTATAAGAATGAATCTTATGGACAGTTGAAAAGGAAAAGGGCAAAAGTTGTCTATAAGAATGAATCTTATGGACAGTTGAAAAGGAAAAGAGTAAAAGTTGTTCATAAGAATGGATCTTATGGACAGTTGAGAAGGAAAAGGGCAAAAGTTGTCTATAAGAATGGATCTTATGGACAGTTAAAAAGGAAAAGAGTAAAAGTTGTCCATAAGAATCAAAAATATGACCACTCAGGGAATAGTATAGGTAGTTATCATCAACGAATATAAGTATACGTAAAAGTATACATGTATTCATTGATGATATTCAGTTTCTATTGGTTAAGATACTGTTTTAAAATTTGCAAACCTAGCCGCAACTTATCCATAGATTTGGCAGATGACAGGGCAATGCGTAAATACTTATCAGGTGTTGTCTGGCCACTTAGGAAGCGGTCTGAATGAAAAGCGCGAATGCCTAGTTCTTCTAATCTTAGTTCCATTTGATTGCTGTGTTCCTGAATCGGAAGCCAACGATAAAAACTAAGCGGATGTCCGTTTGGCTCGCTGGTTGGGAAATACTTGGAATAAATATCATTTGCTGTTTGTGCCAGCTGTTTCTTTTTGGTGATAATTTCATGCGCTTTACCTGACAGAATTAGCTCAGTAATAATCTCCACATCTAATGAAGAGGTTTTAAGATTTATATTAAAAATAGCTCGCAGAATCTTCTCGCGCAACACATCTCCATACACCATATAGGCAACTCGTAAACCTGAGCAAATCGATTTCCCGGTACCACAAATATAAACCGTCTGTTCCGGAAGCAGTTCAAACATCGGCTGCTGATAATCAGGAATAATGCCAGCTGTTAGGAAGGCATGGATATCATCCTCAATCAAAATTAACCGATGCTTACGGATGACTTCGGCTAGTTCGCGTTTTCTAAAATCCGGAATCATAATAGTAGTAGGGTTACTGCAGGATGGCATGAGAAAAATACCGTGAATATTTGTTTTGTTGCACTGCTTTTCCAGCTCTTCGGCTGACATTCCATACATATCACTAACAATAGGGACGAGTTGAATCTGATACATTTTGGCTAATTCGATAAAATTGGAATACGTGTATAAATCTGTTGCAATCCGATTTCCAGGCTCAAACAACGCCGACAAACTGATAGCCAGGGCATTTTGTGCACCAGAAACAATCGCTACATGGTCCTGGTCGACATTAATACCGAACGATTCCATCCAATTAAGTGCTGCTTTTTTTTGATGGGGATACCAGTCGGATCATTGTAATTAAGTAGTTGTTCCAAATAATTTTTCTTTACGACTTCTTCAATCGTTTCCGTTACCATAGCATTCGTTTGCTCAAAAGAGGCGACAAATCCTAAGTCGATATTGGTAGTGACCTGATCCGTTGAAATCGTAATTGAGCGAGTCGCATTTGCAGAAACAAAGGTGCCACTTCCAGTGACGGCATAGATTAAGCCACGTTCTTCACACACCTTATAAGCACGCGTAATGGTGGTGAAATTTAAATCGAGAAAGTCTGCTAATTCACGTTGTGGCGGCAACTTTGTTCCGGGTGCCAAAAAGCCATTTGTTATTTCCTGTTCCAATAACGTAGCAAGTGACTGATAATAAGGACGTTTCAGCATTTGTTTATCAGGTTTCCAGGACATGGGATAATGATCGAATGAATTTACTGGCATGGTACACCTCACAATTTTTAATCAATACAATTATATCATTGATTGTATGCATATATCAGTCCGAATTTGTCGAGAAATCGAGGCAAACGTCCTCTTTAACGGAAGATATGTGGAAGCAAAAAGAATTGTAATCCATACAATTCTTTTATTTATTGTATGGATTTATTGTGATAAAAATAATATACAGTTCATTTAACAGGATGTGATCGTATGACAGACAGAAATCATATAACAGCAGCGTTACGTTCGGCATTTCCGCTTACCATTCCCATTATGGCAGGCTTTATTTTTTTAGGAATTGCCTATGGAATCTATATGAACTCATTAGGCTTTCATCCTATATATCCGATCTTAATGAGTTTAGTGATTTATTCAGGATCGATGGAATTCTTGGCAGCTACATTATTATTAGCTACCTTTAATCCGCTATATGCGCTAGTTTTAACAATAATGGTTAATGCACGGCATATTTTTTATGGTATTTCGATGCTGGAGAAGTATAAAGGGATGGGCAAAAAGAAGTTTTACCTAATTTATGGTCTATCAGATGAGGCTTTTTCGATTAATAGCACGGCAGACATACCACGCCATATCGACAGAGGCTGGTTTATGTTCTTCGTGACCATGCTTAATCATGGTTATTGGGTAGTCGGTTCCATCATTGGGGCATATTTTGGAGCATTTATTCCATTTAATACAGAAGGACTTGAATTTGTATTGACTGCTTTGTTTGTCGTTATATTGATGGACAACTGGATGAAAGAGAAAAATCATCGGAGCGCAGGTATAGGCTTATGTTGTTCCGTTATCTGCCTTGTTATTTTCGGAGGAGATCTGTTTATTATACCAACTATGTTCGCTATTTTAGCAGTACTCACAATACTTAGAAAACCACATGAGAAAGTCGAGGTCAGTACCGTATGACGATGAGTGTAACACAGCAGGTTATCACGATAGCGATGGTTGTACTAGGGACCATGCTGACCAGATTTCTGCCATTTATTCTATTTCCAGCCGGTAAAACCACGCCGGATTATATTCGCTACCTAGGAAGAGTGTTGCCAACAGCGGTACTGGGTCTTTTAGTGATCTATTGTCTGAAAGATGTAACGTTTCTGTCGGGAACTTATGGCATACCTGAAATGGTAGGTGTAGCATCCGTCGTCCTGATCCATTTCTGGAAGAAAAACATGCTGCTCTCCATTGCATCAGGAACGGTTGTGTATATGGTTATGATTCAAGTAGTGTTTTAACTGAATGAAAAGGTGCTGTAGAAGTACCGCCGCAATAGCCCCAGCGTATTATCTGCTCTTGGATAATACGCTTTTTTGCTTATGTGGGAAAACATGATGACTGTTTTGAAAACAGATAGTGGAACTGCCCAGTTTTTCTTGAGAGTAAGGAAGTAATCATGCTGAACAGGGGGGTTTTTATGGTATGGATTATCTACAGTAGAACATCTGGCGGTGTGGTTATTTTGCTAAAGTTATAAGAGATGATTGGAAGCTTGTAGTTGAGCAGTCGTTCATTTTTATAATCAATAGAAGTTGGAGTGAAGTGTCTACTTTTTTAGTGAAACTTCTACATCGGAAAGGTTTATTTTGTAATAGGATTATATGGAATAAAACCGATAACAGTACGAATTATGGAAAATATTCAAATTATTTCATAGCTGTATGAGAGATGCGGTTAATGGTCAAAAGAGGGAGGCATTCGATCAAAATGTCCTCTATCGTTTAATGGGAAAGGGACCAAAAGTGGGGAGCAGAAGCCAGAGATTTGTATCGTTTAACGAGAAAGGAACCAAATGAGCGAGGAAGGGGCAGGAGATTTGTATCGTTTAACGGGAAAGGGACCAAATGAGCGAGGAAGAGGCAGGAGATTTGTATCGTTTAACGAGAAAGGGACCAAAAGTGGGGAGCAGAAGCCAGAGATTTGTATCGTTTAACGGGAAAGGAACCAAATGTACGAAGAAGAGGCAGGAGATTTGTATCGTTTAATTAGAAAGAAGACAAATGATTATGAAACGGTTGGAAGCTGGTAGGGGGAAGAAACACTCGTTCATTTTTATAATCAATAGAAGTTGGAGTGAAGTGTCTATTTTTAGAGAAAGGGGGACATCTACGTCGGAAAGGCCAGTTTTATAATGGTATTATATGGGATGCAACCGATAATAGTACGGATTATGGTAAAATATTCAAAAAGTTTTATAGCTGCATGCCATATGCGGTTAATGGTCAAAAGAGGGAGGAGGTTTTCGATCAAAATGTCTTCTATCGTTTAACTGGAAAGGGAACAAAAAGGTGAAGCAGTAGCCAAAGATTTGTATCGTTTATAAAGAAAGAAGAAAATGATGGGGTTCCTGTCTGGTATTATTGTCTCCCTGAAGAGCCTGTACCTTAGCGCAGGGCGACACATAAACCACTGGGAAGAACATTGGCTAATAGAAGTGCCCCAACTATTAAATTGTTAGTGAAGACAGGGCGGGTTTATACCTAGTTTTTCTTAATTCGGAAAAATTACTTCACCTGTCGTAGTAATTGTGGTAAGATAAGATTACTACGACAGATGAAGTAAAATAGTGTGTGAAGAAGGGGGATCAGCTTTTTGATTAGTAGTGATGTGATTCGTGGTTACAATGACACCATCATCCTTTATTTATTATTAGAGAAAGAATCGTACGGCTATGAGATTTCCAAAAGGATCAAGGAGCTGTCTGATGAAAAATATATTATTAAGGAAACCACGCTATACTCAGCTTTTAACCGACTGCTGAAGAAAGGTTATATTGAATCCTTTCATAAAGAGCAGACCTTCGGGAAAAAAAGAACCTATTATAAAATTACCGAAGCAGGTCTACAGTTCTACCAGGAAAAGTGTCGAGAGTGGGAATTGACGAAAGATGTGATTAATCAATTTATTAAGGAGGACTTTCGCTAATGGAGACGATTATCAGTTATCTAGATAATATGTTTGCTTCCCTTCCTAAAACATTGGAGATGAAACAATTGCGGGATGAGCTTCTGGCCAATATGGAAGAGAAGTATCACGAATTAAAGCAGGAGGGAAAGACAGAGAATGAAGCGATTGGTATTGTCATTTCTGAGTTTGGTAATATCGATGAAATTATCGAATCTTATGATATTAGCCAGGAGAATCAAACAGGACCGAATCGGCTGCTGACAGAAACAGAGGTTGATGATTACCTTGAAACAAATAGATTAGCAGGTAAATGGATTGGGCTTGGTGTATTGCTTTGTATCGTAGGTTCAGCAATTATAGTCCTTTTTACTGCTTTATTTGAAAGCGGCTATATCGAAAGAAACATTGCGCTCACTACAGGTGTTATTCTATTTACGATACTCGTAGCCATTGCTGTCAGTCTGTTTATCTATGGTGGCTTGAAGCTTGATAAATTTAAATATATTAATAAGCAAATGGATTTTGAAATATCCAGGGAACTCCAATCTAAAGTAGAAATGATGAAAAACAATCAGCAATCAAGATTTGTCGCTGCTCTTATTTGTGGTGTTGCTCTCATCATCTTATCGCCTGCCATTCTTATTTTTATGATGGCTGTAAATGAACAATGGATTATCTTCGGTGTGGTCATTATGCTGGCATTGATCGCCATTGCCATTTATCTATTTGTTTATTTTGGTATGGTACATGGCAGTTTTACGACACTGCTGGAGCGCCCTATGAATAGAGAGGCTGCCGAAAAGGAAGAACGAATTAATGGAGCGATTGCATCCATTATTATGCCATTAGCTGTCATCTTTTTCTTGATTAGCGGTTTCGTCTTTGAGTTATGGCATATCAACTGGCTTGTGTTTCCAATTGCTGGATTGTTAGTTGCTATTTTCAATGCTTCCTATACGCTTTTTTCGAAAAAAGATGCTTAAATATATAATTCCATGACAGACCGGTGATGAACGAATGGTTTTTTGACTTATTTTCCTCTTTATCCTATAATTGATGATCTGTGCTTTTAATCGTAACCTATTTATCCGTACTATTCTTGATGGGTAAAGGTCATGAATAGTAAACCATAAATGGGATCTTACGGTAGGTTAGCAAAATAATATTCATAGAAGTAACGATTATCTGGATTTACTTTAGGAGGAAAATAATGGATGACTATACGAGGAAGAAGAAGGGTTTGGATTGGATTGCATTTAGCATAAGTGGAGGGCTGCTTATTCTATTTGTCATCGCTTCTCTTGTTGATGACAAATTAGTAGGACAGCTGATCAATGATTCATTCTCTTTTACAGCAAAGTACTTTGGAGCCTATTGGCAAGTATTATTGCTGGTCATGTTTATAGTTGGATTAATATTAGCATTTAGTAAGTATGGAAGAGTACGACTTGGTAAAATCGATCGACCGGAAATTGGCAATTTTCGCTGGATTTCCATGATTTTGTGTACACTTTTAGCTAGTGGGGGAGTCTTTTGGGCTGCGGCAGGTCCGATGTATCATTATGTGACAACACCTCCGCTATTTTCAGGTGTTGAAAAAGGAACGATCGAAGCCGCAATACCTGCAATGGCGCAGAGTTATCTGCACTGGGGCTTCTCTGCATGGGCATGTTTAGGTACGCTAACGACGATTGTGCTTATGTATGCTCATTATCATAAAGGTCACCCTCTAAAGCCACGAACTTTTTTATACCCAATGTTCGGTGAGAAAATATTTAAAAACAGTTTTATTGGCTCAACTGCTGACATTGTATCGATTGTAGCGACAGCAGCGGGAACAATCGGACCTATCGGCTTTTTAGGTCTTCAAGTTGGTTATGGGTTGGAAGCAGTATTTGACATTCCGAATACGTTCATTACCCAGGCAATTATCATTATCTTTTTAGCTGTGATTGCTTCGATTTCGGCAGCGACTGGAGTGGAACGTGGTATCCAATGGCTTAGCCGTATTAATGTCAGTATGGTGGTCTTGTTAATGGTTGCCATGTTTATTCTTGGACCAACGCTGTTTATTATAGATTTATTTCTAGGCGCTGAAGCCTTTCACTTACAAAACTTTTTGTCTATGAGTTTATATCGGGTAGACCAGGCTTGGCTAGGATCATGGACGATCTTTTTCTGGGGATGGTTTATTGGTTACGGCCCCATGATGGCAATGTTTATCAGTAAAATATCGAGAGGAAGAACCATACGGGAATTAATTATTGCTGTTGCCGTAATTGCGCCGATTGTTAGTAACATCTGGTTCACTGTTGTCGGTGGTACAGGTATTTTTTCTGAGCTGGAAAACCCAGGTTCTGTATCAAATGCACTTATTGAAAGTGGTATGCCTGCTACAGTGATGGCGATCATGAATCAAATCCCATTGGGTACCGCATTTGCGATTGGATTTATTATAGTATCAGTTGTATTCGTAGCTACCACGGCTGATTCCATGTCCTATACCGTTGCGGTGACGTTAAGTGGAACAGATGAACCTAACCGTCTTGTCCGTGTTTTTTGGGCACTTATGTTTGGAGTCGTCGGGGTGTCATTATTAGCGATCGGAGAAGAAACAGTCGGTATGCTGCAAAACTTTATTGTGGTAACAGCAGCACCAGTTTCATTACTCCTGCTGCCATCACTCTGGGATGCGCCAATCATAGCGAAAAAATTAGCGAAAGAACAACATATTATTAAGAAAAAATAAGCCTGTGACTGAAGAATTTTTTAGTCACTTTAACAGCTGAACCTAACGTGCATTTTCATGTGTGTTAGGTTCAGCTTTTTTCTTATGAGCAGAAAGTATAATATCTCCAGCATGATTATAGCTGTCACACTACTCTCTCATTAATCGGATTTGCTAAATGGTTTCTGCCGAAATGGATATGTTATAGTAAACATACATTAATTCATATACTAGGAGCCACCAGACATGGAAAAAATTATGATTGTAGAAGATGATATCAAGATCGCAAAATATCTATCTTCATATATAGAAAAATACGGTTATCAAGTGAACATTGCGGAAGATTTTGATAATATCCTTACCACTTTTCGTGAAGTAGAGCCAAAGCTGTTGTTACTCGATATCAACCTGCCAAGTTATGACGGGTATTATTGGTGCCGGCAAATTAGAAAAGAATCAATTTGTCCCGTGATTTTTATCTCGGCACGAACAGGGGAGATGGATCAAGTAATGGCATTGGATAATGGTGGTGATGATTTTATCACTAAACCATTTCATCCTGATATCGTCATGGCAAAAATCAGAAGCCAGCTGCGCCGTGCTTATGGAGAATATGCGGCTAAGGTGGAGGAACGAGTGCTAATGCAAGAAGGATTGTGCTTATATCCGGAACGATTAGAGTTGCAATATGAAGATGAAGTGACGCCTTTAACGAAAAAAGAATCCGATATTATTGAAAGTCTGTTGGAGCGATATCCTCGTGTTGCTGGCCGGCAGGATCTGTTGGAGAAAATATGGGATGATCAAACCTATGTCGATGAAAATACCTTGAATGTCAATATAACGCGCGTTCGTAAGAAATTTGAAGAGCTAGGCATTAAACATGCTGTCGAAACGGTGAGGGGAGCTGGATATCGTCTGCGCATTACCTGGAAAGAGGGAAAAGCATGAAATTATTTCTTCGTGAACATCTGGCTTTCATTTTGTTTCAGCTGGGACAGTCACTATTCATCACACTGCTCTTTTTCCTGGATGGTTATCGAGGTGTGAGCGTTATTATGTATGCTATATTTTTATCGATTGTATTAATGACAGCATTTCTCACTTATCGATACATTAGCAGAAGGAACTTTTATCAAAGATTGCAGAAGCCTGTTGCAACACTTGATGAATCGCTTGAGGCGATGGAACAAGCTCCAGTCTCTGAAGCGCTAGGCCAATTAGTGACATCGCAGTATTGTCTGTACCTGGAAGAACTGCAAAGATCAGAAGAGACACAAGAAGAGCATCTGTTATTTATGGATCGTTGGGTACATCAAATGAAGACGCCGCTGTCTATCATTGAATTAACAGCTCAGTCATTGGATGAGCCTGAATCATCCAGCATTCGTGAGGAAACCGATCGCATGCGTACTGGTCTGAATACCGTTCTTTATATGGCAAGACTGCGTACCATCGCAGAAGATTTTCAAATTAAGCCTGTTTTGTTATCCAAGCTGGTGCATGAAGTGAACCGTGAGAATAAGCGCTTTTATATCCGGAATGAAGTCTATCCACAATTAAAGGAAGAACTGCCAGAGATAACGGTGGAGACTGATGAAAAGTGGCTTTTCTTTCTATTAACTCAACTTGTACATAATGCGGTGAAATATTCTGCCGGACAATCCAAACAACTGGTGATTTCGTTATATGAGAATAAGGGTGAAGCTGTAATGGAAGTGAAAGATTTTGGAGTGGGTATCCCGGTTGCAGATCAGAAACGAGTGTTTAATAAGTTTTATACTGGAGAAAATGGACGGAAATATCGTGAATCGACAGGTATGGGGCTTTACTTGGTAAAAGAAGTGGCCGAAAGACTGGAGCATCGGATCGAATTGTCATCCATTGTTGGAGAAGGTACATCGGTACGAATCATTTTTTCCAACACACAAAACCTTACACAGATGTAAGATTGGTGAAAGCATAATCGATAGTTAAAAGGTAAAGACTTGGCTATACTTTTACTATAAGTTTTGAAAGGAGAATGATTATGCTTAAACTTACAAAAGTAAGTAAGGTTTACGATGGTAAAGTAGCTTACCGTGCCCTTACTGATATTGATTTAGAAATTGAAAAAGGTGAATTTGTCGCGATTATGGGTCCATCCGGAAGTGGTAAAACGACCTTGCTAAATATTATCTCTACAAACGATTCACCGACTACAGGAACAGTAGAAATCGAGGAGGAAAATCCTCATAATCTGAAGAAAAATGATTTAGCTAAATTCCGTAGAAATGAATTAGGCTTTATTTTTCAGGATTTCAATTTATTGCATACATTGACCGTTGAAGAAAATATTGTACTGCCACTGACGTTAGATGGTACTAATGTTAAAGAGATGAAAGATAAGGCATCTAAAATTGCTGAAAATCTTGGTATTTCTTCAATCATGAGTAAACGGACATCCGAAATATCTGGTGGCCAGGCACAGCGAGCTGCTATTGCCCGGGCAATGATACATCAGCCTAAGTTACTGTTAGCAGATGAGCCAACAGGAAACCTGGATTCCAAAGCATCAAAAGATGTGATGAAGATGTTGGTATCGATCAATGAGCAGGAGAAAGCAAGCTTATTGATGGTGACACATGATCCGCAAGCGGCAAGCTATTCAGATCGAGTTATATTTATTCGAGATGGCAAGTTACATTCCGAAATTTACCGTGGGGAGAGCAGACAAGCATTTTTTCAGAAAATAATAGACATGCTTTCCTTGATGGGAGGCGATGGCAATGACTTTTCGTCAGTTCGCGTTTAATAATGTACTTCGTAATAAACGAATGTATATTGCTTACTTCCTAAGTAGTATGTTCACGGTGATGGTATTTTTCACTTTTGCCATATTCGCGTTTCATCCAGCGTTTACGGGTGGTTCGATCAATCAAAATGCTTTATTTGGCATGGCTGTTTCTGGTGGAATCATTTATGTGTTTTCTTTCTTTTTTGTCCTCTATTCAATGAGTTCTTTTTTACAATCCAGAAAGAAAGAATTTGGCTTATTAATGATGCTGGGAGCTTCCGACAGACAAATTCGACTAATGGTATTTTTGGAAAATATCTTAATAGGTTTTTTTGCGACAGTCGGAGGTATCTTGACTGGTTTACTATTTGCAAAAGTGATTTTATTAATTGCGGAGAATGTATTAATAATTAATGAATCCCTTTATTTTTATTTTCCTTCTCTGGCTATCGTAGTGACGTTTCTGAGCTTTATCTTATTATTTTTCTGTATATCGGTATTTGTTTCGTTTATTCTTCGTACAAATAAATTAATTGATTTAATTAAAGGAGATAAACAATCCAAGGGAGAACCGAAAGCTTCTGTGTTCCTGTCCATTCTAGCAGCATTGTTACTAATTGCTGGCTATGGCACTGCTCTTTCCGTAAAGGGTGCTACTGTTGTGTTTGCAATGATTCCTGTTATTTTAGTTGTCACACTTGGAACGTATCTTTTATTTACGCAATTAAGTGTTTTTATAATCCGTCTTATAAAAGGGAATCAACTTATTTTCTGGCGGAAAACAAATATGCTGTTATTCTCTGACTTGTCATTTCGGATGAAGGATAATGCAAGGACATTTTTCTTAGTGGCTATTATCTCAACGGTGGCTTTTAGTGCGATTGGTACGTTATATGGATTTCAATCCTATCTCACGAAAGGTGTAAAGGATGCTAATCCATATACCATAGAATATTTACCTTGGGCGGATGATAGTGAAGAAGTGATCGAGAAGGATATTCATACCATTAATGCTGTTCTGAAGGAAGAAGATGTAGAGGCTAAGATGGAATCAGCTGAGTTACGTTATTTTGAAACATCAGAAATGAGCAATGGCGTATTGATCACTCGTGCTTCTGACTATAATCGATTTGCTGCCTTAATTGGAGAGAAGGAAGTACATCCAGATGAAAACGAGGCAATTGTAGTGGAACAGAGTGCTGCGATGCTGACTCAAGGGCCGAAAGCAAGTGAAAAGCTGATGGCCTCTAGTATTCAAATGGATAATGGACAGGAAATCCAACCGGAAGAAGTAGTGCATTCAGAGATATTTTCTGAATTAAATGGTTACTATGTGGTAAATGACAAGGCGTACAACCGGCTAGGATCACCATTGAGAACCGACTTGAGTATTGTATGGGAAGCAAAAGAAGGACAAGAGGATCAAATACTCGAAGCAGGAAGAAAATTAAATGAACAATTGCCACATAAAGCATATGCCAATGATTATACGCTTTATCAAATTAATAAAGCATATGGGCCGATTTTATTTATTGGTTTGTTTATTGGAATTGTCTTTTTTGTTTCCGCCGGTAGCTTCCTTTACTTCCGTCTATTTACTGATTTAGATGAAGAAAAGCGCAAGTTCCGTGCTATTGCAAAGATTGGTTTGAAAGAATCTGAGTTAAAAAAAGTAGTGAACCGGCAGATTGCATTACTATTTTTCTCACCAATAATTATCGCTTTGGTTCACGGTGCTGTAGCACTAACCGCTTTATCTCATCTATTCGATTACAACTTAGCAGCAGAATCTTCGCTCGTGTTGGGAAGCTTCGCTGTCATTCAAATCATCTATTTTTGGCTAGTGCGATATTTCTATATCAAACAAGTGAAAGGTGCCATTTTATAAGAAATTCGGGACAAGAGGACGGTTCTCTTGTCCCTTTCCTGTCAATAGGGTAATTTGTTGAAGAGTGTAAAGGGCTGGATGCCAATAAACGTTAGACACAGGAAATAGCAACGGTTCTTAGCATTATGATATAAAATGAGTAGGATGGTATTTCTGATCACTTATACATACCGATCAACCGGATAATTTCAAAATTACCACTATGTTGTTAACATAATCCGAATTACTGGCAGCTATAGAATTCTAGAATTACAGAAGGGAATTTTCTGCAAGAATTTACAAGTATTTTACGAGCGTGTCATTTTCGTTTAATAAATTATTTTTAAAATAAAAGAAGATGGTAAAAAAAGGAGGATTATTGTAGGATGATAGCATAGCATACACTATCACGACTTACTTCTATTTTAAAAAATTATTTAGGAGGCAATGATAATGTTTAGCTCTAGACTGACCATGTTTTCTCTGAAGTTGCATGTGATGGTAATTGCCGTAATAGTGCTTGTGTTCCCTGTAAGTACGTTTGCTGCAGAGGATGACAGTGATAATTATTCGATAACGATTATGCATATGAACGACACCCATGCACATGTAGAACCATTACCGAAGATGTTAACAGCAATCAAGGAAGTGCGAGCAGAGATTCCTGAAGCATTGTTACTCCATGCCGGTGATGTTTTCTCAGGTACCTTATATTTTAACCAGTTTAAAGGACAAGCTGATTTGGCATTATTAAACATGATGGATTTCGATGCAATGGTTTTTGGTAATCATGAATTTGACCTTGGTTCTGGTGAGAATGGGCATGAGTCTTTAGCGGAATTTGTAGCAGCTGCTGATTTTCCTTTGCTTGGAACGAATGTTGATTTTTCTGAAGATCCATTTATGAACGGTTACATAAATCAGCAAAAATTTGTGGAATCACCAGAAAGTGGATCTGTGTACGATGGGATTATTAAAGAAGTAAACGGTGAAAAAGTAGGAATCTTCGGCTTAACGACGGAAGATACGGCAAATATATCGAGCCCGGTTAATGTGAAGTTCTTAAATTATATTAATGAAGCAGAGCGTGCGGTTGCTGCTTTTGAAGAGCAGGGTGTTAATAAAATTATTGCTGTCAATCATCTTGGCTATAACAGCAATCCCGAAATGGGTAATGATTTGCAGCTGGCAACTGCTGTTGATGGGATTGATATCATTGTAGGTGGACACTCTCATACGAAATTGGATGAACCAGCTGTTGTTTCGACAGATGAAAATGGGGAAGAGAAAGATCCAACTGTGATTGTTCAAGCGTACCAATATGCACAAATGCTCGGAACATTAGACGTTTCTTTTGATGAGAATGGAGCAGTTGTTGAATATGGCGGCCAATTAATTGATGTTAATGAGAAAGAAGCGGATTCTGAAGCAGCAGAGGTACTTGCCTCCTATAAGGACGAGGTTGATGCATTAGCCAATCAGGAGACCGGGGCTACAGCTGTAGAGGCCATCCTGAATCCGCGTCTAAGTGACAGTGATGTCAGCGTGCGTGCGAACGAAACAGCACTGGGGAATTTGATAACGGATGCCATGCTTACCAAAGCGCAGGAAAAAGAACCTGGAGTAGTGATTGCGATGCAAAACGGTGGCGGTATTCGTGCTGCTATTGATCAAGGTCCGATCACGGTTGGTGAGGTAATTGCAGTATTACCGTTCGGCAACGATCCAGTGGTTGCTGAGTTGACAGGCGCTGAAATTAAGAAAATTCTAGAGCACAGTGTTCGCCAGGCTCCTGAAGAAAGTGGCGGTTTCCTGCAAATTGCCGGTATGAAATTTAATTATGACAGTACCAACGAACCCGGGTCCCGGATTGTAAAGATGGAAGTGAAAACGGGTGGCGAGTACCAGGAAATCAAAGCTGATCAAACATATCTGGTAACAACGAATAATTTTACTGGTAAAGGCGGAGACGATTTTGAAGTGTTTGCCCAAGCTTACAATGAAGGGCGCGTCAAAGATATCGGCGAAATTGACTGGGAACAATTGCGCGATTATATGGTTGAAGACTTAAATGGTGAGGTTGCTCCAGAAACGGAAGGGCGGATAACGGATTTAATGGGAGAAGATCCTGATCAGCCTGAGGATAATGGGGATGAAGAAGAGGACTCAGACGAAGAAGATGCTGGTAATGATGGCAACAATGATAATACAGAAGATAATGCAAATAATGAGAACACGAATGATGAAAATGGAGAAACTGACAATACTGGTTCGGAAACAGAAGAGAACAGTCAAGATAACGACGATGATACACAACAAGATCCCTCTGAAGATAACGTTACGGAATCCGATTCAGATAAAGATACTGAACAGGAATCTGGTGAGCGACTGCCCGATACAGCTGCCAATATGTATTCGTTCATTTTGCTAGGTGGGGTTTTGATGATGCTTGGTGCAGTTATGTTCATCTGCAGAAGAATAAAAAATACTTAATGTAGGTGATAAGTTAGGATACGAACCTGATATATAACGATTTTTATGGGACAGGGCATTCTTTTTGGAAATGCCCTGTTTTATATGGATTTATGAAAAACAAAAAGAATGGCACCGAAGCACCACTCTCCATCACCCAACTATTATCTATAGATGTATGAACCCTACTCATCTGTTACAGTTTTTCTAAAGCATACGTACATAAAGATCGCAGCAGCCACAACCCATAGACTGATCACCCCTAAAGGAAGCCAGGACGAAGTATCATGGATTTCGATTGCCTGCATAATTGGAAAAAACTCGAAAATTTTCATTACGAGATTGTCCTCACCAAATCCAATGATAGAGAACATTGGGGTAAAACCGAAAAGGAACATAACAGGCATGCCATAAGCAGATGTAGAAGCCATTGATTTTGCAAAAAGGCCGATACCGATACCAAGCATGAGGAAGAACAAGAATAACAGAAACATGCTTATAATCGGCCTAATGCTTACTATTGGCTCATGACCGATAATGAGTAATGAAATGATCAACGTAACAAATGTAATAATGCTGGTGACGAGGCTTTTGCCTGCAATGATGTCTGCAAACGAAGCAGGTGATAAGATTAATCCCCTTAATGTTTTCTTTTCATTTTCCTCTGCCATCATTGTCATTATTGTAACAGAGGTAACTGTCGAAAACGTTACGCCTACAATTACATAGATCATCATAATTGGCATTTGCGCTTCACTATCCCCGACCCGATTATAAACAAGTGCTAATACAATCGAAATAAAAGGCATCATCAGCAAAGTTATGTTTTTTAAGAAATCTTTACTATCTTTTTCAAAAATAGCGCTAATACGCTGAATATTCATTAAACCAGCTCCTTTCCGGTTACCTTAAGGAAGATATCGCCAAGCGTCGGATTATCTGTATGCATAGTTTTTACATTTCCATTCACGATTAGTTCTTTTATCTGTTCGGCATTATTCGGTTCATTTTCAAGGACCAAGTGTTGACCATCAAAGGTCTCGACATGAAAGGCATGCGTAGAATATTTGTAACGAAGTGCCTCAGGAGTGTCGAGTTCTTGTATTTTTCCTCCATTTAAGAATGCTACCCTGTCACATAATGTGGTTGCTTCCTCCATATTATGAGTGGTTAAGAAAATCGTCGTACCTGCTTCATTTAGCTTACGGAGTCCGCGATGAATCTGCGCGATGTTTCCGGGATCCAAGGCAGAGGTTGGTTCATCAAGAAATACTAAATCAGGCTTGTGAATCAGTGCCTTTGCAAGTAAAACTCGTTGCTTCATGCCTTTAGATAATTTGGAGACTGTCTTGGACTGTTCGCCTTCTAAATTAACTTCCTTAAGAATGGTATCAATCGCTGCAGGTGACGCATTATATAATTTACAGAATAATTTCAAGTTGTCATAAACCGTGAGTCGTTCATAGAGCGCACTATTATCAGAGAGAATACCAATCTTGGATTTGAATGCAGGAGTTCGGAATTGTTTAGCGTTTATTCCTAATACATTTATTTCACCTTGTGTCTGTTTCAATTCCCCTGTTAACATTTTAACGGTTGTGGTCTTTCCTGATCCACTGGGGACGAGTAAGCCAAAAATTTCTCCCTTATTCAGATGAAAATGAATATGATCAATAGCAATGACCTGATCAAATACCTTTCGTACATTTTTTACTTCAATCGCGTGTTCCAAACGTATACCTCCTTTTGATGTGGTACCTTCATTGTAGATCGATGCAAGGAGGTGTGCAGTTGAATGAAGACGGATTGTACCCTGTAAAAGCTGAAATGTATCAGTAAACAGGTGAAATGTTGGTCAACTATACCTTATTATTCACTAATTAAAGCTGAACGGTACTAATTATAAGTTGAATTTCTCTCGGATGTCCTGAATTTTGGTTCGAGACAGCGGAATGGTGGACTGTACTTTATTATCAATTCTGAGTGAATAGGTGTTTTTGGACCAAGTAATAATTTCGCGCACTTTTTGCAGATTAACGATATAGGAGCGATGACAACGATAGAAACCGTACAGTTCTAATTTCTTTTCCATTTTTGTAAGGGTGGAATCCATAATGTACGATGTTTCATTAATGACAATTACTGCTTTGCCATCCTGACTTTCGATATAATCGATTTCTGGTGGGTCAAAAAGAATGATTTTATCATCTACTCGTGCAGGAATCTTTAACAAGCTGATGGATGTGTTTTCTGTTTCAACTGATGAAGCATGTTCGTCTTGGTTCTCGACTTCTATTTTTTGCAAACCTTTGTACTGTAATTTGTATGCAACATCACCGAGTAGTAAGGCATGTTCCATATTTGAGACTAGAACAAGTACAGGGATATGCTTTTCCTTGATTTTTTGCAGCATTTTAATAAAAGTATTGATGGAACGGATATCGATATTGTAAATTGGCTCCCTGAAAATCATGGGACTGCTGCCACTCATAAAATATTTGGCGAAATGGATGCGGCGAATTTCAGAAACTGTGCATTTATGCAAAGGTGACTTCACACAGCTTTGCAGCTCAAATAAGACAAGAATTTCAGCGAGTGGCACAGAACAGCGGAACCATTTATGGAAGAAGGTAATATTGTCCTCTACCGACAATCGCTGATACAAGCCATCCTTCTGGTCAAAAACGCAGACGTTATTCTGTTTATGTAAAAAATGCATTATTTCTCCTTGCATATCTGCGTCACAGTAAAGAGACGCAGTAGATGCTTCCTCAACTGTGAGTGAAAAAGACGGAAGTATATCACTCACAGAATGTTCACTGTCAATTTTAAAAGATACCATTTATTAGAAACTCCTATTCTGTTATAACATTATTCTATTATTCCTATTGCACGATGAACGTGTTCAAAAAGGAACGCAACTTCGGCAAACAGAATTGAAAGTAGCATCAAAGCGACTTTTAGGTGTCGAACATACTTATAGGGAGGTTATGACACTTTAATACGACACTGGTATGGAAGCAAAGTGAGCGGAATAAGAAAGGCCACTCTACTTCCAAACACTCCGCTGTTCCGATTTAGTGACGAATTTATTGGACATGGCACGGTATCTTGCTTTTAATAATAACTGCCTTCCTTCTGGTGTTCTCGTATACATATAGGCTGCTTTTCCTAATCTTTTTTTCCAATTTCTCAAAAAGATTTCGACGTGCTCTTTCTTCCGTCCAATTTCATCAGGTATGGCATGGTAATCATGGCGAACCCATAAACGTTTCCCTGATTGTCGGTGGAGAATATATCTTGGATTGTCAATAGGGTCCAACAGCTGTGCCAATGCTTCGAGAAACAGTTTTTGTTCCTGTGTCGTACCATGTTCTAAATAGCCGGACAGACCGCCTCCGTCTTCTTTCTGAATAATGATGTTGTTGTGCTTCATCGGTGTATGGATAACTCCGATCTCGTAAAAGGTGTGATAGAGTGTTTCGGCGACATGCTTCATCCTTGATTCAAGTGAGGAATTGAATAAGACAATCCGGATTGCCCGCCACCAATATGGACTCGATATAACGATTCCAATTAGAAGCCCTATGATCAGTGCTGCCATTAGTTCCTTCCATGAATGAAGATGGTAGCTATTTTCACCAATGGAATAAAGAATACTCAAAATTGTAGTGATCGTCATGATAAATAACGATTTCACAGTGTTTCGAAATTCAAACATGCGTGGCAATTGCTGTGAATTAATTTCAACTTCTTCTCTTTTCTTTTCCCCTTTTTGGACAGCTTCCTGCCACTTGTCAAAAAGCCGGTTGCGATCCGTTGCACGAGTTAACATGGTATGATTGGTTTGATAGATTGCTTGTTTATCAAATGGAGGCTTTGCAATACGTAAGCGATGGATCCCGGATTGAATAATCGCAACCTCTGCATCAACCCCATTTAAGGACTGGAACCGTCTGCTTAAAGACTGATAATCATACCCGCCGCTAATCATATGCTGATCAACACAGACTAAGTGCCAAATATTCGCTACTTTATCTGGATTGCCACGTTCAGCTCGGATCGCACGGCCGCGCATTTGATTCGTCAGCATAAAACTTCCCACATAGGAGGCAAGGATTAACGTATTAACGCTTGGCGCATCCCATCCTTCTCCTAGTAGAGCGGTAGTTCCAACTAACACATCCATTTCACCACTAGCAAAAATGTGAGTGATGACTTTCACCATTTCCTGTCTCGATGCACCTTTCCAGGTAATGATGGCATAACGATCATCATGTTCAAGCGTGTTAGCAGTAAATTGCAACCGGTATTTCTCAAGTAAAGGGAGCACCTGTTTAGGTACAATCACAACAGATCCGGTTAACACACCAATCCGGCATTGATCCGCCACATTTCTGCGAAGTTTCTCAAAGATAGGCACCACACCTAACCGAATCAATGGTTTATCTTCGCCGAGATCTTCTTTATAAATGTAATCTGCTAGTATGACTAAGCGCAGCGAATCTTTTTGCGAATTTTTTTCTAATTGTACGATGTCGATAATGCTGTCCAGCTTCGAAGCACTATGTAATAAAGTCCTTTCCATCGATTTCGTGGCCATTAGTTTCACTTTACGGTGTTCGATTGCTTTAATCGATGATAGTTGCTTTTTGATTGTTTTTAACGGTTCTTCTTTCGAATCATTATGCTTATCACGGTACAATAAAAAGGTTAATAATTCCTCTGCCCATTCCAGATCAAAGGAGGGGAGGTCAACTGCCTTTTCATTTAATCTGTCAAAAGGCTTCTTCCAGGCGAGACTATCGATTTCCTTCAAATAAATAATCATACTTATAAAATATGAATAGTTTGCCAGTTTCTCTTCAATAGATTCGTCTGACAGTATCCATGGATGATTCTCAATCGTTTGCCGTAATGGTTCATTATTTAATAAATGTATTCTGATAGATTCTGCTTCATGATGAAAGGTATCAATTGGTTCTTTTTCTTTTGTTGTCATGGACGACATCCAAACATAATCCTGATGAGGACATAAGTCTCCTTCTTTTACGAGCGCAGCTACTTCAATTTCTTCATCGATCGGTCCACACAATTCAATATACTTATCCCATTCCGATTTTCCGACATCATAAGGCGGGGTAGCTGTTAAAGCAATCAGCGTCGGATTATCCAACTGGTTTCTGAGGTGCATCGTTGTTTTCCACCAATTTGTTCGCAAATGGTGCGCCTCATCTAATACAAGCGTTTGGAAGTTTTGCTGAAAAAGTCGTTCGATAGCAGCATGTTTGGCGTCATTCTCGAGAGGGATTTCTTCTTCTTCTAAATCATCGAGATCTGTTTCCTGCGCTTGTAATGAATCGTGAAATAACGCATATAATCCTTGATAGGTTGTGATGGTCATAAATGCTGGATTTTTAATATCAGTCGAAATCCAGTCGGGCTGCTCCAGCTCCTGCAAAAAAAGCTCTGTAAAACGATCTGCCCACTGGTTACGGATTGCTAGTGTCGGAGCAATAATCAGGGTAGCTTTATCCAATCTTCTAATTACTTCTAATCCTAGTACCGTTTTACCTGAACCTGGTGGTGCTACCAGATGCAAATGATGGTTCTCGAGATGTTGATTTAATTGTTGCAATACGTCTTTTTGATAACTGCGCCAGGGGAAGCAAAACGCAATCCCTTCAGGAAATTGATTCATGTACAAAAACGCTCCGTTCTTTATGGCTTATGCAGATTAGTATACACATTTTTCCTTATTTTTGACACTAAAGCAACAACAATTAAAGGGAATATATGTTAAGCTATCGGTGGAGGTGTAAAAAATGGAAAAAGAAGTTATTTTATCATTGAAAAATGTATCGAAATCGTTTGGCGGTAGCCGGGTTTTGGAATCTATCAATCTTGATGTCTACCAAGGACAAATTATTGGTTATATCGGACCAAACGGTGCAGGAAAAAGTACCACAGTAAAAATGATGTTAGGCTTAATCTCCAGTTTTCATGGCGACATCGAAATATTTGGTGAAGACATTAAAAAAAGCGGTGTTGCTTATAAAAAAAGAATCGGATATGTCCCGGAAAATGGTGAGATTTATGATAGTTTAACTCCACTTGAATATCTCTCCTTTGTTGGTGGTCTGTATGGAATGGACCAACATGACATTACGACAAAAACAATGGCACTAATGCGTTTATTTGAATTAGAGAATGTGGTGCATACGAGAATCTCTTCTTTCTCTAAAGGGATGCGCCAGAAGGTTCTTTTTATTGCAAGTATTATACATAATCCGGATTTGCTGTTTTTAGACGAACCGTTAAGCGGGCTTGATGCCAACAGTATGATGATTGTGAAGGAGATTCTGGATCAGTTAGCGAGCGAAGGCAAGACAATTTTTTATTCCTCGCATATTATGGATGTCGTCGAAAAAATCAGCAACAGAATTGTCTTGCTGGCGGATGGGCAAATTGTTGCGGATGGTACATTTGAACAATTACAGCAGCAGAGTCAGGAAGGATCTCTGGAGGAAATCTTCAATCAGCTGACAGGCTTCGATAAGCATCAGGAAATTGCCAGTTCTTTTGTTTCAATCGTGAAGAATGGTGATCGGAATGAATAATTTTAAGTCACTGAAAATCTTGGATATACTGCGCTTCTTTTTCGAGCGAATGCATGTTGATTATCCGATGATGCGCAAGATTTTGCAATTAAAATTAACGATGGATTCGCGAAGGGTACCGACAATATTTAATGATTCTGAGTCAGATTCAGGCAATCAGTTTTTGAAATCGCTCGGTATTTATGCTTTGATGGGGTTAATCTTAATAGCCTTCTTAATTGGAGATCAATATATTTTTCAAATGAGTATTCTGTACGGCATTGTCATGTTTATTATCATGACGTCAACGATTTCGGATTTTTCGAGTGTATTGTTAGATGTTCGAGATAATATGATACTCCATACCAAGCCGGTAGACAGCCGAACGATCAACAGTACAAAAGTAGTACATATTACTCTATATTTGTGTCAGCTGACAATTGCCTTTACGGCTATTCCGATGATTGTTGGGCTCGTGAATCACGGTATTGTTTTCTTTCTGTTAAGTATTGTGATCCTGTTTTTTGTGAATTTACTGATCCTGATTATGACAGCTTTGGTTTATATCCTAGTTTTACGATTCTTTGATGGCGAGAAATTAAAGGATATTATCAATTATATACAAATTCTATTAAGTATTTCGATGGTCGTCGGCTACCAAGTAGTAGCGCGCTCCTTTGAATTTGTTGATTTGAATGTTCAATTTGATTTCGGCTGGTGGCATGTTCTGATGCCGCCGATCTGGTATGGTGCCATCTATGAAATTGTCATGCACGGCGCGTGGAATACAGACTATATCATACTTGCTGTATTAGGTGTGGTAGTTCCGATTATTGCTATCATCCTTTATATAAAATTGACTCCTGCTTTTGAACGTAATTTGGAGAAGCTTCTAACTAACAACGGCAAGCACAAACAAGTCAAGGAATGGTGGACTCGCCTGTGGTCGAGGCTGCTGGTCTGGAATAAGGAAGAGCGAATTTTTTTCGATTTCACATCGCGAATGCTGCGAAACGAACGGGATTTTAAGTTGAAGGTCTATCCGTCAATCGGAATGGCTTTAGTATTTCCATTTATTTTTATCATTAATGACCTGACGCTGCATTCCTGGGCCGAAATTCGAGAAGGAAACATGTATTTCACTATGTATTTTTGTTTGGCCTTAATTCCCGCTGGTGTCCAAATGCTTCAGTTTTCTGCGAACGAGAAAGGCGCCTGGGTTTTTCGAGCACTACCGGTTAGTAATGAGGCAATATTGCATCGAGCAGCGTTAAAAGCATTTTTGGTCCGTTTGTTTATTCCGGTTTATCTTGTATTAGGTGTTATATTTCTTGTGATATTCTCGGTTAAGATCTGGACGTTTTTGCTTGGGCTGTTATTGGCAACCGGGATTCACAGCAGAATTTGTTACCGAGTATATCTGAAAAAGACGATGCCTTTTTCAGAACCATATAAAGGCGCCGAAAGCAAACAAGTTGCAGAGACATTCGCACTGCTGGTCTTAGCGTTATTTCTAGGCGTCATCCAATTCATAGCAAATTCTTTCGCAATCGGACCATATATTTTGATCGCAGTATTAGTGGCAGCTAACGTGGTTTTATGGAGGAAATAGAGAGAGCAGGGCAGGAGATTGAGTCTTCTGTCCTTTTTAATCAGTCAAGCTGAGTTCCTGTAATATGTATTATGTTAACTAACCATTGGTAGCCGAGTATCCATATTGAGATATTTAATGTGCTAGGATACCGCTTCGGCCAACCACTCCGTGCCCCACAGGACGCGGAGCCTATTACCGGAGCTTTGCTAAGCAGATAATCTATATCAAAATAACTACTTTGTAATAAAACCTTAATCCATAGGAAGTTGTTTATTAATTAAGTCAATTAGGACCGGGTGGTTTATGCTCGGTTTTTCTTACACGTTAGAAAGCAGGGGATTTTTAACTATGAAGGAAGCGCGACGTAGAGAAAATGATTTCAACCTATTGAGGAAAAGAATGCTTAGATAGATGTTATTTGTATTGCAGAGCTGAAAAGGAGCCAAAAGTGTGGAGCGGAGTAAGGAGATTTGTATCGTTTAGCAGGAAAGGAGCAAAAAGTGTGGAGCAGAGTAAGGAGATTTGTATCGTTTAGCAGGAAAGGAACCAAAAGTGTGGAGCAGAGTAAGGAGATTTGTATCGTTTAGCAGAAAAGGAGCCAAAAGTGTGAATCAGAGTAAGGAGATTTGTATCGTTTAACAGGAAAGGAGCCAAAAGTGTGGAGCAGAGTAAGGAGATTTGTATCGTTTATATTTATTACAATAGCCAGCCTAACTCACCCCGTTTTAAAGTGCTGGTTGGTATTCGATTGATTATAGTTATCCATTTTCTTAATGATTTTACAGTGCGAAGTTTCAATATGCAGGTGATCTGCTCAATATCAGGGATGTCTTCATATCTGGTTTTGCCGGGTCTCTGAAGATTTCCAGTGGTACAGAAGAACTGTCTTTTTATTTTCACTCTATTACTTTAAAACCATTTCCGTCTTCATCAATAGATTCATCTTGATTTTCATTACTTTTTAATTTAACATTTACAATAACAACGTTGTTATTGTAAAACTAGAAAAGTTAACGCTTACAAAAATGATTCTTTTGTTCCTTTTCTATTGAGATTTTGAATGAATAGCTACACAGTTTGATTTCAACAGCATAATTAGGAGTGAGACTACATGAAAAAGAAAGCGATATCATTATTTTGGATAGTTTGTATCACAACTTTTTTGTTAGCGGGATGCAGTGAATATTCTGTTAATGCAGATGGGACAACGACTTTAATTTTGGCTGAAAACCAGCCTGCTGATTATCCAACCACTATCGGGGCAAAAGAGTTTGCAAGATTGGTCGAGGAAAAAACGGATGGAAGATATAAAATCAAAGTATATCATGGTGGTCAGTTAGGTGATGAGAAGAGGGCAGTTGAGCTTACACAGTTAGGGGCGATTGATTTTGTCCGATCAAATACGATCCCTTTAACGGAATTTAATGATCAAATAGGTGTGTTAGCTATGCCGTTTCTTTTTGAAGACGAAAAGGAAAAATGGGATAAGTTAACAGGGGATGTAGGAAACGATCTTTTGAATACGTTTTCAGGAACCAAATTAGTTGGTCTGGCATTCTATGACTCTGGTGAAAGAAGTTTTTATAACACGGTAAGGCCGATTAAGTCACCTGAAGATATGAAAGGCTTAAAGATTCGCGTACAATCCTCTGAATTGGCAATAGATATTGTCGAGTCACTGGGAGCATCAGCGACGCCAATGGATTATGGTGAAGTATATTCTTCACTGCAAAATGGTGTGATTGATGGAGCGGAGAATAATTTCCCAAGCTACTACACCTCCAGTCATTATAATGTCGCGAAGTATTATACGGTAAATGGTTTTCAGGGAGCACCTGAAGTTCTTTTATCCTCACAAGAAACGTGGGATCAGCTAAGTGAAGAAGATCAGGCAATATTTAAAGAAGCCGCGATGGAATCAATCGAAGTGCAGCGTGAGGCATGGGATCAGCTAACAGAAGTCTCTAAAGAAAAAGTAACCGCAGCTGGCAGTGAGCTGATTGAAGTCGATGATGTAAGTGAATGGCGGGAAGCGGTGCAACCTGTTTATGATAAATATGGTGACACATATCGTAAGTGGATTGAGAGATTAACAGAGGATGAATAAGTAATTGACATCTATGAAGGAGGAGTAGGATGAAAACACTAAAAAAAGCAAAGCAGGTCATGGATCATGTATTACTCGGTCTCTCGGTAACGTTAATTGGCATCATAGTCTTAACGATACTATTGCAAATATTTACTCGAACATTTTTGGATTTTACTCCCGCATGGTCAGAGGAACTTGCACGTTTATTATTTGTTTGGATCAGTTTTCTCGGGATCGCTTACGGTTTTAAAGAAAAACTGCATATTGCAGTCGGATTATTTGTGAAGCGCTTTAATGATAGAACAAAAAGTTTCATAGAATACATGACAAAAGTATTAATTATTATTTTTGGTATGGTGTTAATCTATTTTGGCACAGAATTTATGTTGCTGATGAATTATTCAACGATGGCAGGGCTGGGGATTTCCTCTAGCTTTTTATATGCTGCTGTTCCAGTGGCCGGAATTTTCGTCACGATTAATGGAGTTGAGTTGTTATTTACCAAAGGACTGCATCAGGAATATGACGATGCAATGGAGGGGTGAGAAGATGGAGATATTATTTTTGATTGGTGGTTTCATATTACTGTTGCTGCTTAGAATACCAATCGCACTCTCCCTTGCTATTGCGTCGATTGGTACAGGCATTTATATGGGGATCAGCCCTGCAGCAATTATTCAACAGATGGCATCAGGCTTGAATTCTTTTTCATTACTGGCTATTCCTTTCTTTATTCTGGCTGGCGAAATCATGAATGAAGGCGGGATTTCGAAACGGTTAATAAATTTAGCAAATGTTATGATTGGAAAAATCAGAGGTGGACTTGCCATGGTCAATGTACTGGCCAGCAGCTTCTTTGGTGGTATATCTGGCTCAGCTCTTGCGGATACGTCTTCGTTAGGTTCTGTATTAATTCCGATCATGAAAAAACAGAAGTATGATACCGACTATTCGATTGCAGTTACGATTTCCAGCTCAGTGCAAGGTGTACTAATACCTCCAAGTCATAATATGATTATTTACTCGACCGTTGCAGGTGGGGTTTCCATTGGCGGCCTTTTTATGGGAGGTCTTGTACCTGGCTTATTATTAGGATTAGTGATCATGGTGTTGACCTATCTGATTGCGGCGAAGAAAAATTATGCCCGTGGTGAGGTAATCAGTCGCGAAGAAGTGCCAAAAATTGTCCGCGAAGGGTTATTAGGTATCTTTACAATCGTGATTATCATCGGCGGAATTTTAACGGGGATCTTTACTGCTACTGAATCTGCTGCTATTGCTGTTTTGTACGCTTTTTTCATTACTTTTTTTGTGTACCGGGATATTAAGATATCGAGAATGGGAGTTATTTTACAAAGAACGTTTAAGACGTTAGCGATGGTGTTATTTTTGATCGGTGCATCCACAGGGTTTGGCTGGTTATTAGCATTGCTCGAAGTGCCATCGATTGTTTCCAATGGCTTAATTAATTTCTCACCGAATCCGGCTATTACTTTGCTGATGATTCTTATTATTATGTTAGTACTTGGGATGATAATGGATATGGCGCCACTAATACTGATTATCACGCCTATTCTGTTACCAGTTGCTACAAATATAGGCATGGACCCTATCCACTTTGGTGTGGTATTAATGCTGGCGTTAGGAGTAGGTTTAGTAACGCCACCTGTAGGCTCCGTTCTCTTCGTAGGTTCAGCAATCGGGAAACTATCGATAGAAGAAGCAACCAAAGGGATGCTCCCATTTTATATTGTAATGATCGTGGCGTTATTAATCATCGCATACTTTCCAAGCTTGACTTTATTTTTACCGCATTTGTTGGGGGTTTAAATAAAAGTGAGGGTAGGCGAAAGATTTATTCTAAGCTGTCATGCACGAATTTTAAGAATAGTCGTGTATGCCAGCTTTCTTTATGTTATAAAGGTATGCTGATACTCAATCAATGCCTGTTACATTCTGTATCGCTTTGTCTCATTCAAGGTGAATTAAAATGAGATATATATTAAGATAGAAAGTGAGAGATTTCTTAATTTAAGGAGGAAACAATATGGAATTATTTGCCGACTTTTTATCGAAAATAGACAACCCTGATTATCGCGAAAGAACGGAAGAATTATTAAAGTGGATACCGGAGAAATTTCCACATTTAGCACCGGTTGTGAAGTGGAATCAACCGATGTTTACCGATCACGATACTTTTATTATTGGGTTTAGTGTCGCCAAACATCATTTAGCGGTAGCACCGGAGCGAGCGGCCATGATCCATTTTGCTAATGATATTGAAGCGTCTCGTTATGACCACACGAAGGAGTTGATCCGAATTAAGTGGAACCAGCCGGTTGATTATGGATTACTAGAGAAAATGATTGAGTTTAACATAGTAGATAAAGCCGATTGTTCTACCTTTTGGCGTAAGTAAACAGAGAAAACAAAAGAGGAAGGAGTGTACACAATGTTAGTAGAATTTATCGTGCAAAATGGAGAAGAAGCTGCTCGCGCGCAAGAATTGGGTGCTGATCGGCTTGAGCTTGTCTCGGCGATTAGTGAAGGGGGATTAACGCCAAGTCATGGTGCGTTAAAAGAAGTTTTGCAAAGTGTATCGATTCCTGTTCAAGTCATGATTCGCCCGCACAGCGACCATTTTCACTACTCAAGCGCGGACAAAGCAATTATGCTGGAAGATATTGATCATGTAGTCAGTCTTGGTGGAAAAGGAATTGTCATTGGTGGATTAACAGAGGACGACACGATTGATGAACGTTTATTAGAGGAAGTCGTCACTCGTTTTTCAACGATTGATATCACATTCCATCGTGCCTTTGATGCTGTTCGATCACAGAGGGAAGCTTATTTGACACTAACAAAATATTATCCACATATAAAAAGAATATTAACTTCTGGGGGGGAAGCCAATTGCTCGGCAGGATTGAGTCAATTGCGCGAACTGTTGGCACTTTCCAAGCAAGAAAATGGGCCGCAAATCATGCCGGGATCTGGACTTTCTCCAGATAATATTGCAGCCATTCATGATAGTGTTAATGCGTCGCAGTATCACTTTGGCAGTTCGATCAGAAAGCAGCGGTCCTTTCAACAGTCTTTTAATGAAGCGGCTGTACAAGCATTAACCGATTTCAAAGCGACGCATTAATTTTTGTTAACACTGTTAAGTTTTTATCCGTTTATACAGTGTTAACAAAAAGACAACGAAAAATAACAGGCTGATAATGCTGAAAAAACTGATCGAATGAAGGGTTTCAATCGCCAGTCCCCCAATGGATGGCCCGATTAAACTTCCAAAGCTAAAACATACACCGCATAAGAGGTTACCTGTTGGCAGTAAATTTTTCGGCATTAAATCAGTCATATAAGAGATCCCCAGTGAAAAGGTAGAACCAACAAACATACCTGCAATAAATAGACATACAAGCAGACTGATAAAGGAGTCTTCCAGCATGGCTGCCAATGAAAAGAACACAAAGCCAATGAAGAGCGCACCAAGTAATACGTTATTTCTGCCGAGCTTATCACTGATCATCCCCAGAGGAAGCTGAAAAACGATCCCGCCTAGAGCAAACGCCACCAATAAGGTAGAAACGTTATGTACATCTAAGCCAATACGTAATGCATATATGGGAAAACTCCCATTCAAAGACGTTTCAAGAAAACCGTATGCTAAAGGTGGCAAGAATGCAACCCATGCTATTTTCCATGCTTTTGCAAACCGGTAAAACGATTCTCCCCAATGATTCATCTCCATGTCCTGTTCAGGAAATTCATTTGTCAGAGTGAGTAAACATAACCATCCCATTAAACTTAGGACGGAAGAAAGGATAAATGGCAGGTTCTCATTAATGTCTACTAACGGCACCAATAACGGCCCCACTGCGAAACCAATTCCAAAGAATAATCCATACAGTGCAATGTTTCTTCCTCTTTTGTGTTCCGGTGAGAAATGGGTAATCCAGGTCTGTGCCCCAAAATTCAGTGCATGATCGCCAATACCGATCAAAAGCCTTAAGAAAAACCAGAACCAGAATGTTTTCCAAAGTGGAAATAACGCAAGGGAAACGAGTACCAATAAACCGCCACAAACGATAATCGGTTTATATCCGTATTTTCGTAAGGGATGTTCCATAAATGGTGATGCCAGCAAAATACCGATGTATAAAGCGGTAGCATTTAATCCGTTTAAAAAGGAAGAAACACCACTATTTTCAAAAATAACAGCTAAGCAACAGCATCCCTTGACTAAAGCCGGAAACAGCTACAATACTTACTAAAATCCAAAAACGGAATCTGTTAATTCTAAGTTGCGACATGTAAAACCACCACTTTCCTTGATTGACGTTCCTTATGATACAGCATTATGGAGGAGAGGACACATGATTTGATTCAGGAGACTAGATAAAATAAGTTTAATAAAAGTATTCCCAGTGAATAACACCAATAGAAGCCTAATGAAACTATAAATTGGAGGATTGTTAGAATGGCGAATTGGAAAGGCAAATCTGTAGTGATTACAGGAGCAAGCAGTGGAATTGGTGAAGCGACAGCAGAACGCTTTGTCAAAGAAGGTGCGAATGTTGTTCTTGCAGCAAGAAGAGAGGATAAATTGGCTGAAATTCAAGATCGCTTACGACAGTACTCAGGAGATATTAAGATAAAAACAACAGATGTAACGTCACAGCAAGAAATGGAAGATTTAATTCAATTTGCAATTGATGAATTTAATCAAGTAGATGTGCTGTTTAATAATGCCGGACTCATGCCACTTAGCTTTATGAAAAACAAGAAGGTAGATGAATGGGATCAAATGGTAGATGTCAATATAAAAGGTGTTTTATATGGTATTGCAGCCGTCTTACCACATATGCTCGAGAGAAATGAAGGACACATTCTCACGACCTCCTCTATCGCAGGACATGAGGTCATGCCTTCTGGAGCGGTCTATTGTGGTACGAAATTCGCCGCTCGAGTAATTATGGAAGGTTTATCAAAAGAAATTGCCAAGAGTAATGTGCGTACTACTACCATATCACCAGGTGTTGTGGAGACAGAGCTATTGGATACTATTTCCGATGAAGATGTAAAAAGTATGCTGAAGGACGGCTTTTTTGAAGGTATTACATCTCTTGACAGTGCTGATATTGGCGAGGCAGTCTATTATGCTGTCAACCAACCGCAAAATGTGGATGTCAGTGAAATTATAGTGAAGCCAACCAATCAAGGATAAATAAATAGAAACTAAGCAGAGCGGGCATAATTAGTTGTCCGCTCTTTTGTGTAAAAAAACAATGGTAATACTTGCTAATATTGTGGTGGTATTGTATAGTTGAGTGGTCTTTTATACCTATTATTTGGAGCCTGCTGATTTTACAAACATTATAATCAGGCTCTTTTCACTATCAGAAAGGATAGATTCCAATGGCAAAGATCGAAAAAATGACTGAAAATGGTGGGTATGTCATTGATGTTCAACCGGTAAAGAAAAAAGTATACATGAATGTTGCTGGTACATTTACTCCCGAAAAGGCAGAGCAATTCCAATACGATTACCAACAAAAAATTGGCTCTATTTCAACGATTGAATACTTGTTGGAAATAGAATGCATAGATTTAGACATTGTGAATGACAATATGCTTCCGAGACTAACGCATTCATTTAAAATGTACAAAGCATCCGAATTTAAAAAAATAGAATTTCTAATCAGTGATAACTTCGAAATCAGACAGCAATTAGAACGTGTGGCAGAAAAAGCTGATTTAGCAAACTATGAAATTATTGAAGTGTAAGGCAACTTGATCTAAATAAATTCCTTTGGGGCTGGAAGACACAGTATTAATAAAATCCGATATGTTGTCAGTATGAAAAATAGTAGAACCGCATGAAACCTTTTAGTTCATGCGGTTCTACTATTTTTTGTATTAGGGGACACATGGAAATATAGGGGAGGTAACTTCTAACGATAGTGGGAAAGGGACCAAAAGTGGAGAGCAGTCGTCCTAGATTTGTATCGTATAGCGAGAAAGGAACCAAAAGTGGGAAGGAGTCGTCCTAGATTTGTGTCGTTTAGCAGGAAAGGAACCAAAAGTGGAGAGCAGTCGTCCTAGATTTGTATCGTTTAGCAGGAAAGGAACCAAAAGTGGGAAGGAGTCGTCCTAGATTTGTATCGTTTAGCAGGAAAAGAACCAAAAGTGGAGAGCAGTCGTCCTAGATTTGTATCGTTTAGCAGGAAAGGAACCAAAAGTGGGAAGCAGTCGCCCTAGATTTGTATCGTTTAGCGAGAAAGGCAACCAAAGATTTGTAGCGATAATGGAATTGAACCAAAAGCCCAAAGAAGTAAGCAAAGATTTATCACAGCAGCTAATGAAAGCAACAAAATTTCAGGTGCAGGATGGAGTTTTTGTATGGAAAGTTAATTGCCTCATTGCCTCTCTTCCTTAAAGTGTTAACCGCCTGCCCAGTTCCTGCATAGTATATAGTTCCTTATAAAATTACCTGAAGGAGATATGAAGATGGCGGATAAAAATGATTCGCAAAACATCCTTGTACAGACGTCTAAATATGGAGCAAATAATTACCATCCACTTCCAGTTGTTATTGCCGAAGCAAAGGGTGTCTGGGTGAAGGATTTGGAGGGCAACGATTATTTGGATATGTTAAGTGGTTATTCTGCTGTTAATCAGGGGCATCGACATCTTAAGATTATAAAAGCATTAAAGGAACAAGCGGATAGGGTGACTCTGACGTCACGTGCGTTTCACCATGATCAGCTTGGTTATTTTTTTCAGAAAGTGGCAGAGATAACTGGAAAAGAAAAGGTACTGCCGATGAATACCGGTGCTGAAGCGGTGGAAACAGCAGTTAAAACCGCTAGACGTTGGGCTTATGAAACAAAAGGAATTCAAGCAGATCAAGCAGAAATCATAGCATGTGAAGGGAACTTCCATGGCAGGACGATGACGGCTGTATCGTTATCATCGGAATCAGAGAATCGGCGAGATTTCGGTCCAATGTTACCGGGCCTGAGGCTGATTCCATTTGGAGATATCGAGGCGTTACGAGCGGCGATAACTCCTAATACTGCTGCTTTTTTGATGGAACCGATCCAAGGTGAAGCAGGAATTATTATTCCGCCAGCTGGTTATTTAAAAGAAGTGCAGGACATATGTCGAAGCGCCGGTATTTTGTGGATTGCCGATGAAGTGCAGACAGGTCTTGGGCGTACCGGAAAAGTATTCGCCTGTGATTGGGAGGAAGTAAGGCCCGATATGTATCTGCTTGGAAAGGCACTTGGAGGTGGCGTTATGCCGATCTCTTGTATAGCAGCAGATCAACACATTATGCGGGTGTTTAATCCGGGTTCACATGGCTCCACGTTTGGTGGCAATCCTTTAGCTTGTGCGGTGGCGATTGCTTCCCTGCAAGTAATTGAGGAGGAGCAACTAGCAGCACAGTCATTAGAGCAAGGGGAGTATCTTTTGCAACAATTAAAGCAAATTGAGCATCCTGCGATTAAAGAAGTTCGTGGTAAAGGGTTATTTATTGGAGTGGAATTGTACACAAGCGCACGCCCATACTGTGAACAGTTGAAGGAGCAAGGTGTGCTGTGTAAAGAAACACATGAAAATGTTATTCGGTTTGCTCCGCCATTAGTGATTACAGAAAAGGAATTAGAATGGGCAATCGATCGGATAAAACGAGTATTCGCTTAAAAACAACGTCAGATAAAACGTCAAGCTCCTTTTCTTTCCTAGAGGCAAGCAGTACAATGTACAAAATAGAAAAATGGGGTGACATGATGGAGGTTGTAAAAGATACCATACAATCGATTCCCGATTTGATAATAAGATTAGTGAACGTCCCAAGTATTACGAATACGGATGGGGAAAATCAGATGGGTAATGAAATTTTTTCTATCTTAGCAGAGATGACATACTTCAAAGCTAATCCCGGTCATCTATATAGAGTTCCACTTGAAAATGATCCATTATCCCGCTTTTCTGTTGCTGGGTTGTTGAAAGGGAATGGCGATTCAAACAAAACAATTATTTTACTTAGCCACTATGATGTCGTTGGTGTAGAAGATTACGGGAATTTAAAAGATTATGCGTTTGATCCTGTTACATTAAAGAAAATATTGCGTGATCAGTATATCGATACATTAACTGAAGAAGTAAAAAAAGACTTACTTAGTGAGCATTGGCTGTTTGGACGCGGAATTATGGATATGAAAGCAGGGCTTGCCATTCAATTAGCAGTGCTTCACGAGTTGTCTCAACAAAAGGATTTTGATGGAAATATTTTGTTGCTTGCAACACCAGATGAAGAAACCAACTCAAAAGGTATGTTGGCATCTGTCCCCTTTTTAAACCGGGTAAAGCGAGAGCATCAACTAACGTATGAACTATGTATTTGCTCAGAACCGAACTTCGCCGCTTATCCTGGAGACAGGTCCAAATATGTGTATAAAGGTTCGGTTGGAAAAGTGCTGCCGATTGTGATGAGTGTTGGAAAAGAAACACATGTAGGCGAGCCTCTGGAGGGCATGAATGCGGGATGGATGCTAACGGAAGTGGTACAACAAATGGAATGGTCGGAGCTTTTCACTGAAACAATTAAAGGGGAAAGTAACCCGCCACCTACTTGCTTGCAAATGAGAGATTTGAAGAAAAGATATGACGTGCAAACCATTGGAATGGCCTATGCCATCTACAACATTTTGACACTTGAACAAACACCTTTAACAGTTTTAAACAAGCTTAAGGCAGTCGTCGAATCTGCTGCTGAGCAATTGCATGAGAATGCCTTACTGCAGTACAACAAATTTAAACAAGGAGAAAGACGCCACTTCTATAATGTGAAACAACCGGTAGTCTATGAATTTCAAGAATTATACCAACTGGGCGTGCAGCAATTTGGGATTCATTTTGAAGAAACGATTCAAGAAACCATTCACGTCAGTCAGGATAAAGGATATGACGACAGAGAAATAACGATTGCAGTAGCGGAAGTAGTCTGTGAGTTTTTCGTTGATCGGGCACCATTTTTTGTTATGATGCTCGCACCACCTTATTATCCCCACGTGGGTCTGGATAGGACGAAAGCAGTTGACCAAAAAATAGCCAAAATTGTAGATAAGTTGATAGAACAGCATAATCGTGAGCGGGAAGAAACGATACTGTCCAAGCAATTTTTCACAGGGCTATCTGATGTCAGCTACTGCAGAATTGCAAATATTGGGCAAGTCTTACCAACACTTGAGGCAAACATGCCATTATGGGGCAAGACTTATTCGATACCTGTCGAGCAGATTGCTGCGCTTGATGTACCGACCATTAACGTAGGGCCATACGGCAAGGATGCACATAAACGAACGGAACGCTTGGATGTGCAATACTCAGCAAACGTAGCCCCATACGTGTTAAAACAAGCGATTCAGATGACATTGTCTCTAAACCAGTAAGAACCCCCGCACGGTTTAAATTGGGATTGTGTCAACCAGTCGAGAAGTCATTTTGACATGTTTTTAGTGCGGGGATACCGCTCCGGCCATTAGTAACTACAATTCATGTTCATTATGATCACTGCAGTGACTGTACTACTTGCCCGATAAAAAAGCCAGGTGACATCACCTGGCTTTTACCATATTAAGCTGTTGAATCTTTCCTGAAACGACTCCAAACAAAGCCAATCAGTCCCCCTGCGATGGCAGGTATTATCCATCCTAAACCAACAGTGTAAAGTGGAAGGACAGACGTGAATAACTTGTCTACTGATTCTATATGGATTCCTGCTGCTTTCAATCCGTCTACTAACGCAATGACAAAGGTAAACAAAATACTGATTTGATAAACCTCTTTTCTTCCTTTGTACAGCGGGTGTAATAAAGTTAATACCAATAAACACATTGCTAAAGGATACAACATCGATAACACAGGCACTGAAAATTCAATAATCGTTGTTAAGCCGAAGTTCGAGATGACAGCACTGACGACGGTAAAAATAACAGCCCATAATTTATACGACAATTTTGGGATGATTTTATGGAAATAAGATGCACAGGATGTGATCAACCCGATACTTGTTGTTAAACAAGCTCCTATTACAATAAACCCGAGAATGATTTTACCAAATGACCCAAAATAAAACTCCGATGAAGCGGCTAAAATGGTACCACCATTATCCACGTAGCCAATTTCATTGACACTTATTGCACCTACATAGGCAAGTGATGAATAGACGATAGCTAGCAATACTGCTGCTATTAGTGCTGCTTTCATTGTAGACATCATCATCTGTTTTTTTGAATGATAACCAAGATCTTTGACGGCGTTAATAATAATAATTCCGAACACAAACGCTGCCAGCATATCCATGGTTAAATAACCTTCCTGAAATCCTTTAAAGAAACTGTTGACTGTATAGGCTTCCGTAGGTTCCTGGATTCCTCCGATAGGATTAATGAATGCTGCAATGATTAATAACGCAATTACAATTAATAGTAAAGGGGTCAGCACTTTTCCGATAATATCGACAATTTTACTTGACTGTAAGGCCAAAAATAACGATAAACCAAAGAAAACAACTGTAAAAATCAATAACACTATGTCATTGGATTGATTTGCAAAAAAAGGTGATACCCCTATTTCATATGCCACTGTATTCGTTCTAGGTAAAGCAAATAACGGTCCAATTGTTAAATAAAGAGCGACCGTAAAAATAATGCCATAGAGAGGATGCACTTGACTTGCTAACGTTTGGAGATCGTTTTTTCCTGAAATCGCTAGAGCCAGTACTCCTAATACTGGTAAACCAACTCCTGTAATGATAAATCCTAAGTTCGCTGTGAAAAGATGGTCACCAGCGGCTTGTCCTATTTGTGCTGGAAAAATCAGATTTCCCGCACCAAAAAACAGCGCAAATAACATAAAGCCTACTGTTATGATCCCCATTGAATTTCGTGATGACATACTAAACCTCCGTATTCTCCAAAATCGACATTCTTCGTCAAAATATTAACAGAATATCATGGAATAATCTGAAAAGCAATTATTTTCACAAATATTCTTATGGTAAATCTAAACAACGTACGAACCAACTTATCACGGCGCTAACCGACCGTAATACTTCCTGTGATGGAAGTCCTATTTTTAAACCTTAAGATAGATCTTTTCGATACAAAAATGTAAGGGTTTTATTCGTTGATATAAAAAAATGTAATCTAATCATTGTTAGAATGAAAGTAATAGTAGGAGGTGAAAGAGCCCTTTGTAAAAACTAAAAAGCGTGACACCAACTAGACCATCATTTCTATTATCCACAGAACACTTCAAGCAAAGAAACCCGCATCTTAAGTTGTTTTCATTCTTATAAAAGAGGAGGATACGTTTAAGTGAAGAAATTATTACTATCATTTTTAGTATTGCTTATTACCTTTACAACAATACCTGTTAGTCCATTGATCGTCTCCGGTGCAGCATCTTCAAATGCGCCAACAGGACTCGCGGCAAATGCGGGCGATGGGCAAGTATCATTGAGCTGGAATCGTTCTGTTGGCAGCGGCAAATCATTACTATACATAGGTAATGACGTTCCAGCGGATCACAAAACGATTGCCCATTTAGAAACACTGGGATTTAACAACATTGAACTGGTACGAGCGGAAGAAGCGGTAACAGAAGATGCCGAGGGGCATGACATCGTCTTTGTCGGTGAATCCGGCGGTTCTGCAGATATTGGCCAAAAGTTCATGAACGTAGAGATTCCTGTTATCTATGCGAAAGGATGGGTCGTAGATAATGTGCATTTAAGCAGTGCAGCATCTGGTGATTCTGGGGATATTGACGGCCAAACCTCCATTTCTATTCAAAACAGCGATCATCCCTTGGCGGCAGGACTTACAGACGCTGTAGAAGTTTATAACCAGGCAGGGAAAGTCAATTTTGGTACGCCAGGTGAAGATGCAGACGTGATTGCAACCGTAGCTGGAGATCAGGAAAAAGCTACTATTTTTGCGTACGAAAAAGGGGACAAACGTGTCAATGGCGACACCATTCCAGCTCGTCGTGTTTCCACTTTTTTATTTAAAGACCAAGAGGACTACATGACAGAAGCAGGCTGGAAGCTATTTGATGCATCTGTTGAATGGGCACTTGATACAGATGAATCAGCCAAAACCTTTACATTAAAACGAAGTGAAACAGCAGGGGGACCGTATGAGACGGTTGCATCTGGACTAGACACTACTTCTTATACGGATAGTGAGGTGGAAAACGGCACTACCTATTATTATGTTCTTTCACTCATATCTGATGAAGGTGAAAGTGATATAACAGAAGAAATCCACGCGACACCGGTAGAAGCATTAGCAGCTCCAACGGGCTTACAAGCTGCAGCAGGTAATGGTGAAGTCACGCTTAATTGGGAGGCTGTTGAAGCTGCAACTTCCTATGATGTGCTGCGAAGTGCAGTGGATCAGCCAGATGCGTATGAATTAATAGCAAACAATCTGTCAGAGACTACTTATACCGATACAGATCTTACAAACGGAGAAACGTATTTCTATGTTGTTACGGCAGGGAATGATGTCGCAACCAGTGTTCATTCACAATCCGTTTCAGTTACACCGGTCAATACAAGTCCGGTCATCGAGCTGGATGAACTGCCTTCTTCTATAAATGAAAAAATGTATACGATTACAGGAAAAGTTGATCAACCGAGCACGGTTTCGATTAATGGGGAGCAAGTAGAAGTAACTGATCTTACTTTTAACCACATAATTGAGCTTGCCGAAGGGGAAAACAGCATTACCATCGAAGCTGTAAATGAAGATGGGGAAGCGGCAGAACCAGTGGAACTAACCGTCACCTATGAAGAAGAGCCACCAATCGTAACAGTAGATGATGCAGTAGGAGAGGACAAAGGGGATTACTACCAAACTGTTTATAATCCCTATCCGGTTTCAGGTACGATGAATGAAGCAGGTACGGTGTTGATTAATGGGAAGGAAGTTGAAGTAAAAGAAGACCTTTCATTCGAGACGAAATTGGAGCTTACTAATGGAGAAAAAAATACGATTACGATTGTAGGTATTGATCAAGCCGGGAATAAATCAAAACAAATTCAGTTAACGGTATTACCGGATCCAGAAACCGTGGCGCCAGGTCCAATTAAAATTATAAGCGCAGAAGTACTTGATCGCCATGCCGTCAAAGTGACCTTTAATGGTAAGGTCGCCAATTTCGATCCAAATGACCTTGAATTACTGGAGGCGACAGGGAAATGGGAGAGCTTAAATCCTGATCTTGAGGCGAATTTCACCATAACCGGTACTACGGTTGAAGAGAACGAAGCTGGTCAAACAGTAGTGATTTACGAGACTGAAGAAGCTTTTGGATTGGATGGAGCACTTGAAAGAGAAGTGAGTGAAGATCCTCATCATGTGCCGTATTTAAAGGCAGATTATTATTCCGATAATCTGGAAGAATCGATTACGCAGGCAGATAACCTGTTAACATGGCAGATTGAGCACGGGGGATGGGATAAAAATAAATCAGACACGTTATTCACCCGGCCATGGGATGGTGAAGAACCACGATCTGAATCGTATTCGTTTAGTGCAGACATGGAAACAGGAACGATTGATAACAATGCGACCATTGATGAAATTTTGTTCCTGGCCTTGATGTACAAAGAAACAGGTTATGAAAGGTATAAAGAATCGGTTTTAAAAGGGATTGAATTCTTGCAAAATTTACAGTATGAAACAGGTGGTTTTGCACAGGCCTATCCATTAAACGGAAGCTATCAGGATAATGTGACATTTAATGATAATGCGATGATTCGCACATTAAACGCGATGACGTTAATGGCAGAGAAACAATACCCATTTAATTCAGATATTATCAGTGCTGATTTAGCGACAGAAATCCAGGCATCTGTAAATTTGGCGACAGATTATCTAGTGAACGCACAAATCAAAGTAGATGGAGAGCTGACGGCATGGGGCCAACAGCATGACCCTTTTACTTACGAGCCGGTAACAGGCAGAGCCTTCGAAATTCCATCGATATCGGGCTTTGAGTCTGTCAGTATTGTGCAATATTTAATGGCATTACCAGATCAAACGCCAGCGGTGCAGACAGCTGTTGAAGGCGCGTTGAACTGGTTTGATGAAGTAGAGGTAGAGGGCTATCGATTTGAACGGTTTGATGAGAATGAACAATATTATTACGAGGACCCTTCCAGCTCTTACTGGTATCGACTCTATGAAATTGGGACGAATAAACCATTATTTACGCAGCGCAGTAACGAACTGGTTACCCACGATATTATGGATCTGGACAAAGATAACAGATCAAGCTACATGTGGGCTGGTGATTTTGCCGCGGACTTATTGCAAGTGGCTAATACTACAGGTTACTTCGAAAATCGTGCCTATGTAAAAGTAGTAGGCGAGAATTCTACGAATATAGCGGGAGAAACATTAGAACTGGATGCGTTACATCGAATTGAAGGACAGTCGGAGTCGGTAGATCCAGATCCGGATCCGGATGATGGTGACGATGAAAATGAAAATACCAATGGAGAAGACAATGGAAATACGACTGACACAGATGAGAATGAAGAAGGAAATGACAACAATTCAGATAAGACCGATAACGAAGAAACAAATGAAAACAACGAAGAAGAGGAAAACATCGCAAACATGGAAGAATCAGAAGGGCAGTCTCTCCCTGATACAGCTACCAATATGTATAACTGGTTAATGTTTGGCGGCGTTATTTTACTAGCTGGGGTCGGTATTTTCATCTATCAATGGAAAAGAACAAAATCCGTTAAGAATGAGTAAATCAATCAGAAAAAGTCAGTATCGTACTGACTTTTTCTGAATAACCTTAGTTTGTTTGTTAGATGAACTTATTAGACGAGATGGCCAAGCCTTCCATATAAGTTTTGGTCACAAAAAGGAGGATTACCGAATGAAAAAAGGATTAATCATCTTACTTATCCTTTTACTTGTATTTCCATCGATGCCAGTGCAAACAACTGCCGAGAGTACAAAAGCCGAGAAGAGTGAAGAACAATTGACACCAGCTTTTCCAGGAGCTGAAGGCGGTGGGAAATATACGACTGGTGGACGTGGCGGAGATGTGTATTATGTCACGAATTTAAATGATTCCGGACCAGGTTCATTACGTGAAGGTGTTTCGCGAGATAATACCACGATTATCTTTCAAGTCGGTGGAACCATCGATTTGGAGTCCACGTTAAAGCTGACTGGGGAAAATCTAACGATCGCAGGACAGACTGCTCCAGGAGAAGGGATTAGTTTAGTGGGCCATAACGTAACAATCGAAGCAGACAATATTATTATTCGTTATTTGAGATTTCGCCTTGGTGATAAGAATCTTGCTGAAGCAGATGCTTTAAGTGGCCGTTATCATGAGAATATCATCATTGATCACAGTTCTTTCAGCTGGTCGGTGGATGAAGTACTTTCTCTGTATGCAAATCTGCATACGACTGTACAATACTCGATTATTTCGGAAAGTATGTTAATGACAGCACACCATAAGGGTCGCCATGGCTATGGTGGGATTCAGGGCGGCTATAATGCGTCCTTTCATCACAACCTTTTTGCGCATAATTTTAGTCGTAACCCACGCTTTCCAGGTACAGAGCCAGCATTACCGGATGGTCTGGTAGATCATGTCGATTTTCAAAATAATGTGATTTATAACTGGGGATTATTCTCTTCCTATGGCGGTGAGAATGGACAAAATAATATTACGGATAACTATTACAAACCAGGTGTTAATACGTATGACAGCTCACGACAATTAATATTCGCTGATATGGATCCGCACAGTAATTGGTACTTGAACGGGAATTATATGGATGGGTCTTCTGAAGTAACAGCGGATAACTGGAAAGGGGTCCGATCATATACGGATGTCAATGTTTCCGATTCGCCAAAAGAAATGGAAAACCCATTGCCAGACCAAAGTGCCACGGACGCTTACCAGGATGTGTTAGCAAATAGTGGCGCGACATTGCCACGTCGTGATGCGATCGATGCAAGGATCGTTAATGAAGTCGAGAACGGAACAGGTCATTTTATTAATTCACAGAATGAAGTCGGTGGTTATCCCGATTTTGCCGAAGTGGAATCAGATATAGCAGATGAGGATCAAGATGGTATGCCAGATCAATGGGAGGAAGAGCATAGTCTGGATGCAACAGATCCGGCCGATCGAAATGATGATACAGATGGAGATGGCTATACGAATCTCGAAGACTATTTAAATAGCATTGCAGCAAACGGGTCAGCGAATCCAACTGTATCGATTCAGTCACCGACAATGAATACCATCCATGAAACAGGATCAGATATTACAATAGAAGCGAATGCATCTGACAGTGATGGTGCGGTGGAAACGGTCGTCTTCTATCAAGGAAGTGAGAAGCTTGGTGAAGATAGTACTGCACCGTATACGTATCAGTGGAGTGACCTGCCTGAAGGGACTCACCATCTTACTGCAAAAGCGATCGATGACACCGGCACGTCAACAGACTCTAGTAATGTTGTCATTCATGTCAATACCAACGAAGATATATCGCCATGGGCAAGCACGGATATTGGTAATCCGGGAATTGCTGGTCATACGGAAATCGAAGACGAAGAAATCATCGTTAAATCGAGTGGCGATGTGGCAGGATCAGCAGATCATTTCCACTATGCCTATCAGGAGTTGACTGGAAATGGTGAGATAGTTGCCAAAGTAGAAGAAATAACCGGTACAGACAATGAAGCAGAAGCTGGTGTAATGATAAGAGAGGACTTAACGGAATCCTCACCTATGCTAACAACAGCAATATCGTATGTGAAAGGTGGAAAAGCTGCAAAAACATTAACCCGTTTCGAAAATGGTGCAGATCTAAATGCCATAACAAGTGATATTGCAGTAGATACACCATATTGGGTGAAAATTACTCGGATCGGTGATCAGTTCACAAGTTCGATATCGGCTGATGGTGAATCATGGACAAAGCTGGGTACAGAAACATTGGCAGTAGACGATACAGTCTATTTTGGTTTAATGGCAGATGCAGCCAAGCCGGATGACCATTTTGAGAAGTTGAACAGATCCCGTTTCTCTCATGTGTCACTGCAACAATTATCAAGTGCCATTCCTGATACACCAAAAAACATTGAAGCAAATGCCGGTGATAAACAAGTGATGTTGAGCTGGGATCAAGTTGATGGTGCTGCTCAATACAAGGTGAAACAATCGACAGTTCCGGGAGGTCCTTATCAAACAGTTACGGAAACCGAAGATACTAATTACACGGTGTCAGATCTCACGGCAGGCAAAGAATATTACTTTGTGATCAGTGCGAGTAATGAGGACGGCGAGAGTTTCCCTTCTCAAGAAGTAAGTGCTGTTCCAACAGGAGATCTTGAGACCATATATTATTTAGATGATGATTTTGAAGAACAAACAATAAATCAGGCACCGGCAGATTATACCGTTGGACCGGATCCGCAAGTCGATATTAACCGAACAATTGTAGCAGAGGTGCCAGAAGATTCGACAGGAAACAGCTCAGCAAAAGCAATGAAACTCCATGATGAAGGTGGAACAAACGTAACCTTTGCCAAAAAATTTGCGCCACAAAAAGGTACAGTTGTTGTGGAGATGGACTTTATGCAGCCGAGTATGGCAGGTACTTCCCGATTCTTCAGCTTGCAAAATGAAGACGGAGATAAAACGGCTGTTTCACTGGAATTACGCAAGCCGGCAGGAGAAGAGGAATATACCTTTGTTTATTCAAAAAGTGGTGCTTATACGAAATTGACGGATCGCCCGGAAGATAACGAGTGGTACCATTTTAAAATAGTTGCAAATGCAGTAACGTCGACAGCTGATATTTATATTAATGATCAACTGGTGGCAGAGGATATTGCCTTTTCCGATGATTTATCTGAAGAAGGAATTGCCCGGATTGCATCGGCAACGCCTGGTAGTGGTGGCGGACACATTTATTTTGATAATATCCAGGTTTTTGTTGAACCAGTAGAGGCGCCGGAAGGATTGGACGCCATTGTAGGTGATACGAAAGTGCAACTCAATTGGCAGGTAACCGATGGGGCTACTTCCTATAATGTCAAACGAAGTGAAACAAGTGGTGGAGAGTACACGACGATAGCAGAAGACATTACTGATACTTCATTTACAGATTCTGAGCTGATTAATGGAAAATCGTATTATTACGTGATTGCAAGTAATAGTGAGAATGGGGAGAGTGCTAATTCGGAGGAAATAGAAGTGACACCAACGGCGAATCCAGAAGTACCCCCTGCACCAGAAAGTGTTACAGTACAGCCAAGGAATACCCAGGTAAATATTAGCTGGGAAGCGGTAGAACATGCCACCTCTTATGTAATTAAACGTGCAACGAATCAGGCTGGTCCGTATGATACCGTAGCAGAGGATTATACCAAAACCTCCTACACGAATAGTGGATTAACGAATGGTACGACCTACTATTATGTGATTGCTGCGAAACATGTGGGAGGAGAAAGCTTGAATTCTGAACAGCAGGAAGTAACCCCTGTTGCGGCGCTTACAACGCCTGCTGAGCTAAAAGCGGAAGCTGGCAATGAAGAGATAACACTTAACTGGGAGGAAGTGGAAGGTGCTTCAGAATATGAGGTACAGCGTGCGGAAGACAATGATGGTCCTTTTGAGAAGGTTACGAATGTGACTGAGCCATCCTATACGGATCAAGATCTTCTGAATGGTAAACCGTATTTCTATAGGGTTACAGCTAAAAATGATGACACCGTAAGCTTAATGAGTGAAGTGGTGGTCAACAAACCTAAAGCAGATGATGGAACACCATCTGCGCCTGTCGGAATTGAAATAAGTAATCCGGATGATGGCAAACTTCAATTATCATGGCAAGCTGTAGAGAGCGCAGATGGATATGTGGTAAAACGCCGAACGACTACCGACGAACCGTTTGAAACAATAGCAGAAGATGTCACCGATCCTGTTTTTGTCGATGAAGATCTTTCTGCAGGTACCGATTATTACTATCTTGTGCATGCTGTCAATGATCAAGGGCAAGGCTACTCATCCGAACAAATTAAAGGTACCGCAGCCGAAGTAATAACAGTGGCGAAGGATGGATCTGGGGACTATGAAACCGTGCAAGCTGCAATTGATGCGGTTCCAGATAATAATGAAACAAGAACTGTTATCAATGTAAAGAGTGGCGAGTATCGTGAGAAAATTGTTATTTCCAGAGAGAAATCAAAAATTAGTCTAATCGGTAAAGGAGAACAACCAGAAGATACAGTGTTAATATATGATGACAATGCCAAAACAATTGGCCCGGATGGAAATGAAATTGGAACTTCTGACAGCTACAGTATGCTTGCACAAGGTGATGATTTTGTCGCTGAAAACGTAACAATTGAAAATGATTCAGGTAACGACACGTCACAAGCGCTTGCTCTATCAGCGAGAGGAGATCGTCAGGTGTATCGGAATGTGAGATTGATTGGTTGGCAGGATACACTTTTAGCGACAGATGATGTAAGACAATATTATGTAGACAGTTATATTTCCGGAGATGTTGACTTTATCTTCGGCGATGCGACTGCTGTTTTTGATCGATCTGTGATTCATAGCAGAGACTCTGGTTATGTGACAGCCGCATCAACACAGGAAGGCAAAACCGGCTACGTTTTCTATAATAGTAAACTAACCGCAGCAGAAGGACTGGAGGATGCAGTAGAGCTTGGCAGACCGTGGCGCCCTTTTTCCAACGTTGTCTATATCAATACGTGGATGGATAATCATATAAAACCGAACGGCTGGAACAATTGGGGAGATCCGGCAAACGAAGAGACTGCGAGATATTCGGAATTTGCCAGCAGTGGGCCAGGAGGAGATCCCGAACCGCGATATTCATGGTCTAAACAGCTAACGGCAGAGGAGGCAGCTGCCTATACTCCGGAAAAAGTGCTGGCAGGTGAGGATGATTGGAATCCGGTAGAACATAAGACCCTTTTCAATAGTAATGCAGGATTAGCTGGTATTTCGATTGACGAGGAAGCATTGTCAGCATTTGACCCGACGCAGCTGGAATATGAGGTGACAGTAGCGGAAGGAACAACAGATATTCCGAATGTGACAGCTGATGCAGCAAGTGAACAAAGCAGCGTCAGCGTTAAGGAAGCGGCGGATATGTCAGAGCAAACCTTGATTGAAGTAGTAGCCGAGGATGGTATTACGCAAACCTATTCATTATCATTCGTTACTGCTGAGGAAGAGGATGCAGATGATTCCACGGATGAAAATACAGATGAATCCAATGATGAAGAGGAAAATGGATCTGATGCTACTACTAATACCGACAATGAAGAAGAGTCATCTCCAGATGAAGAAGATGTAACTACCAGCACTGATTCTGATCAGAACGAAGCAGATGGCGAGTTGCCAAATACATTTAATGGCTTTTATAACTTTTTGTTAACAGGGTTGCTACTTCTGATTGCTGGAAGTGTTCTAGTGACTACTAGAAAAAGGAAGTGAAGAAGTATCTGCACAAATAGCAATGTTCGACCGGACAAAGAGAGTTCGAAAGGTAGAGGAATTGTCCGATAGAAGCGCTCAACCGGACAAAGAGAGTTTGAAAGGTAGAGGAATTGTCCGATAGAAGCACTCAACCGCCGACAATACGTGCATAAAAAGAGTGAAGTATTTTTTGAGATAAGGCAACCTTAGAATCTAACCGTTTTGTTGAAAAATAAGAAAGCTGCTAAACAGTCTTCTTTACTAAGTAAGAAACTGGCCGAACACAACACGGGATGAATCACCGTGTTGTGTTCGGCCATTATGATAAAAAACAACCACCTTTTTTCATTGTTTCATTATTTTGCAGTTCGCACCCTTATCACATGCTTCCTGGCAAAGAGAATAATCAGCAATGCTACGATCAATTCTGCAAATGGTAATGCCAACCAGACACCAGCAACACCGATTATCTTCGGCAGAATCCATAACAGAAGTATCAGAATAACAAAGCCTCTCAATAGCGCAATGGTCATTGATGATTTAATTTGACCAATTGATTGAAAGTAGGTCATATAGACAAAATTGAAACCAATAAAAAGATAGCCTATGAAAAACAATCTGATTCCCTGAACAGCCAATGTGCGTACTTCTTCTGACTCCAGTCCGAAGAAAGAGACGAGTACCGGTGCAGCAAACAAACCGATAACAAGAAGAACGCCTCCTAAAGTAAAAGCTGCTTTTTCACCAAGTTTCAAACTTTCCTCTATACGATTCTTTTCATTTGCTCCATAGTAGTAACTGATCATTGGCTGTAGTGCTAACTCAATGCCGAAAAATGACAAGAACATAAAACCGTGTAAATAGTTAATGACAGAAAATGCCGCTACACCTGTCGTGCCTAATAAATGGACGATCGCCAAATTATAACCTGCTACAAATACCATCGTACCTGCTTCGGCGAGAAAACTAGGAAATCCAACTGTGAAAATGCGACCAAGCAAGCGCCATGACCACCATTGGAAAGTTATTTTCCGCAAGGTGGTAGCTTTAAGGAAGTGAAGGCAGAGAACGAGTAAACCAACGACGCTGGCTAAGACGGTAGCTAGCGCAGCACCAAACACCGCTAAATCTAATACAAATATCATCACGTAATTCAGCAAGATATTTACTACGGCAGTAACACCAAGTGCAATCATTGATAATTTTGGACTGCCATCATTTCGAACAAAGATACTAATCAGCTCCTGTATAGCGATCAGCCAACCGAATAGAAACAGAATAGTTAAATAGTCCGTTGTGTAAGATAAAGTATCATGATTAGCTCCGAGTAGAAGCGCAATTTTTTCAACATTCAAGTATCCAATTAGACCAATAAAAAATAGCAGCACCAATGTACTGATTACTGCAAGTGAAAAAATACTGCTTGCTTTATCCTTTGCTTCGCTGCCGATGTTGATCGAGTACATGGTACCAGCACCGACACCGATCCAAAGGGCGATAGAAAATAATAGCGAGAAGACCGGCATTGCCAGGTTTACCCCTGCAATTCCCTCTGGGCCGACCCCGTTACCAACGAATATTCCGTCGATTAATATATTGGCTGACATCAGCATCATACCTAATATGGACGGAAAGAAATATGCGAAAAAAACCTTTTTCACAGGTTGATTTTTTAAATGAGCGTGTGTAGTGTGCATGAAGCATACCTCCTGATTTTTCGTCACAAGAGGTAGTATAAAGCTTCAAGTAACTTGAAGGTCAAGAAGATTTAGTTATTGGGATTTGTATCCAAGTAACATATGATTGTTCATCCTGGATGATCGATTCATCTAGCATAATGATTTCGAGAGGATCACCCGTAATGTGGTAGTCACCTTTCTCCAGTTCTGCTAACACGTATAAATAAGTGGATTTAATGGTTTCATACGGTCCACAATGAGGATAGCAGGCATATGTACCTTCATTCAGTTTGGATAGTTTTATCCGGTGTCCATACTTATCATCAGGAAGCACTTCAAATACTGCGCGATATTTAACTTCTCTGTCCTGATAAAGACTTTGTAAGTCAACAATGTTACCAAAATCGCCGGTAAAATAGCCTTCATATCCGATACCAGATGTAGAAATCTCTTCTAAGTCTCTTACATACAGTGAATTGAAATCTTCTTGTAAATTGATTGGTGAATCATTATAGATAAATGAGATCGTTCTTGCCGGGAACCACTTAAATTCTAAAACAGGATTAGCAGCCAGAGAAAGTCCGGTATCAATGGTAGAAATCTTATGGTTGATTTTTGCGGATACCTGATTTAACCGCTCCATCTCCTTCTTGACTTCATCCAGTTTATTTTCTAATAATTTTTTAATGCTTTCCGGTTTTCTATGCTCCAGATGCTGTTTTATATCTTTGATAGAAAAACCTTGATTTTTTAAAAAGATGATGGTGTCTAATACGATAAATTGATCAACGGTGTAATAGCGGTACATACTGTCGGGGTCTTTGTGTTTTGGTTGAAAAATACCGATCTCATCATAATACCGAAGAGTAGAAGTGGGGATCTGAAATAACTTCGCAAGTTCACCAATAAGGAATTGATTTTTCATTTTTTACCTCCATAGACTGCAATTGACCTAGATTGAAGTATTTAATTAGTATAACATACAGAGTTCACGACATTGTAAAATGAAAATGCGAAATGGATATAGTAAAATAGCTTACTTTTCCGTATAATGAATCAAGTGTAAACAGAACACAGCAAACCCTATAATCCAATGCAATCTGAAGGAGTGATAACAGGTTGAAACAACAAGACAAGGGGTTTTATCAAGAATGCCTGAAAGGGCTAAAAGACAACACTGAAGGAGAGACATGGAACATGATTACAATAGATGGTGTAGTAGGGGTTGGAAAAAGTACCTTAATGGACATCGTTGTTAATGAATTTGGCTATACGCCATTTGAAGAACCGGTAGTAAACAATCCCATTCTGGACAAGTTTTATTATGATCGCGAGCGTTACAGCTTCCCGCTGCAAGTATTCTTTTTGAATGAACGATTCCGTCATATAAAAAATGCAAGCCAATTAAATAAAGCAGTACTGGATCGCAGCATTTATGGTGATGTGATTTTTGCCAAGATGTTGAAAGATTCTGGCGATATGTCAGAGGAAGAGTTTAACATATATAAAGATTTGTTTGGGAATATGATCGAACACTGTCAGCCACCTGCCTTAATGATTTATCTGGAGGCTTCGACAGATGAAGCTGTTCGTCGAATCACAAAGCGTGGTAGACAATATGAACTGGATACAGAAATTGCATATTGGGAGCGGCTGAATAAAGAATATCGTCATTATTTTGATGAGTATAATATCTCTTCGGTTCTTAAGATAAATGTTGATGATCTGGATTTTGAAAATAACTTGGACGATCGGGAAACTGTCGTAGAATTAATCCGACAAGAGCTAGTAAAGTTGGAATTAGTAGACACATCGAACTAATAACATAAATCCTATCCAGCGAAACCATTGTCTATCTATTGGCAATGGTTTTTATCTGAATAAAAGTATAAATGGGTGCCTATTACGGATCATGTAAAGTAGCTGAGTTCCTATAATATGGATTATGTAAACTAGCCATCGCTAGCCAAGCATCCATATTGAGATATTTAATGTGCTAGGATACCGCTCCGGCCAACCACTCCGCGTCCTGCGGGGCACGGCTGAAGCTAACTTTGTGAAGAAGATCGTTTCACAAAGTGGATCTTCAGCGCCTGCATAATCCCGCGGGAGTCTCCGTGGTTGGCCTACGCTAGGATGTGGACTCTACAACTTTTGTAAGAGATAGCATATTGATCACTGTATATATAACAGCAATTGAATGAATAACATAATGCCTAGATCCACTGCTTTTAGCTGTTTCATATGATGTAGTACTTCCTTAAAGCGTAGGAAATAGGCGGAGACTCCCGTGGAATCAGCGCGAGCTGAAGATCCACTTATTTGTGCCTGTGTCTGCAAGTAACGCTTCGAAGTAAGCTTCCTCGGCACAAGGCAGCACAGATGTTATTCAAGTAGTAGCCTAGCTTAAGCCGTGCCCACAGGACGCGGAGCCTATTTCCGGAGCTTTGCTAAGCAGATAAAATATATCAAAATGGCCATTCAGATATACAGTCGTAGTTGACATAATTCGCTCATTTTTTTAAAGAAGAGCTTGGCATCTCTCCATACTCATGGCTTCAATTATATCGATTGTTTAAAAGCCAATCATCCCTGATATTGACTGATCATACGATTTTAACCATTGCGTTGAGTCATGGATTTCAGAATGTATCCGCCTATAATCAATTATTTAAAAAGATTTATCGTAAAACGCCGACGGAATTTCGCAGAATCCATCGTCACTAATAAGCCGATTACGCTTGAGCAAACAATAAACATGCCGCTCCACAGCATTAATGTTCGTATGGATAAAAAGGAAACAAGAAAACCATAAACTGCTAAAGAAACAGTGTTTGATAAATATAATAACACGGCATTAGTGCTAAAGGCCCTTCCCATTTTATCATCGGGTACTAGTGTCTGAAGCAAGTGAATACGAGTCAATCCAGCTATTGGTAAACCGATCCCTACGATAGCACTGCCAATAAAAAAATGATTAATCTCAAATACAAAACCATAGTATGTAATCCCGATTCCCCAGATGATCGACCCAAATAGATAGAGCAGCAATGACATTCTTTTCAGAAAAAAAGGTAGAAGGATATTGGTAACAATGACAACTCCACCAAACACGCCTTGAAGCATACTGTATAATGCTTCACTGTCCTTGCTTAGCTGACTCAACGCAAGTAACATCCCTACTTCCCATACCCATGTGTTAAAGAATACAGTAATAAACGTACATAGGAACAGCCGTCTTATCGTAAGGTGTGATGCTGCCCAATGAGTAAATTCACCTATCGAACGAAACAAATTATTAACTGATTTGTTCATGACAACCGAGGCTTGATCATTTATCGTAATTCTGGAAATGCACCAAGCACTTACTGCATAAGTAATCGTATCAATAGTGAAGAAATGAATCGCTCCATAGTGATTCAATACCCACACAGACAAAAAGGGACTTAAGACCTTTACTCCTCTGGACAGACTGTCATTGATGCTGTTTACGGCAGTTCTGTAATCCTCGGGTGTAATAGCAGGCAGGACCGACCTGTGTGCGGGATTGAAGAAACACCCAATACTCTGAATGAGAAAGCTGACGATCAGCAGGTAATAGAAGGACAGCAGATCCAAATAGTAGAAGCATACAACTGAAAAGACCAATGGAATCCGTACTATATCAAGTATGATTAATAATTTCCTCTTATCAGCCCAATCTGCCACAACACCTCCAATTAAACCGAATAGTAAATAGGGCATGGTTTCGGCAATCGCCATAACGGTTGTTAGCGCATTTGATTTCGTTACATCATATGCCAAAAATAAAAAAGCCATACCTGATAAAACGTCCCCAAGCTTTGAAATACCGCCACCGAGAAGATAGTAACGTGTATGTTTATTTCTCCAAACTTTTCTAAACATGTAAATCACCCCACAGACAACTATAGAGGGAACTGTCAAGACTTTCTTCCTGAATATTGTTACGAATCAGCGCAATATGTTACACAAACTAGTACATCTGATCGTTGTCTCGCTATCATAATTCCGATTGAGCTCAACTTTAAGTCATTATTGTAGTAGTTATTTATCAGGATCCAATGCGTGAAAGTAGCAATAAACCCATTTTATGTAAATTAATTAGTTAATTTATTTCAAATAATGGAAAAAGGGTTGCGCTTATCATTGAGAATGGTTATCATTTGTAACAGGCGTTGTCGATAATGATAATCGTTATCAATCATGCATGTGATTTTTAGAAAGGAGGATGACATGCAATTACAAGATATAGTTGGCAAGACAGTGATGGTTACAGGTGCTGCAGGTGGGATTGGACGGGTTGTTGTTGATTCGTTTGTCCAACAAGGCGCACATGTAGCTGCGGTTGATTGTCAGCATACAGTTATGGATAGATTTGAACAAAACAAGCAAGTCACGCCATTTTGCATAGATATTTCAGACATTGATGCTGTGGAGGATGTAGTAGACACCATTGAAAACAAGATAGGTGCAATTGATATTCTTGCAAATGTAGCAGGTGTACTTCATTTAGCGGAAGTGGATGCACTGGCACAGGAGGAATGGGAGCAAACATTTGAGGTTAATGCAACCTCGCTATTCCTTGTCACAAAAGCTGTCAGTCGACGAATGAAACAAAGAAAGCAAGGATCAATTGTAGTAGTAAGCTCTAATGCAGCACGCATGCCTAGAATGTCAATGGCAGCCTATGCAGCCTCGAAAGCCGCTGCCACCATGTATACGAAATGCTTAGGGCTCGAGCTTGCCAAGTACAATATTCGTTGCAATGTCGTATCACCAGGCTCTACCGAAACAAATATGCTAAGGCAATTGTGGACCGACGAAAATGGAAGAGAACAATCGATTAAAGGTACGCAGGAGGCATATCGTCTCGGTATCCCCCTTCAGAAATTGGGACAAGCGCAAGACATTGCCGATACGATTCTCTTCTTAGCGTCAGAAAGATCAGGACATATGACGATGGAGGATATTTGTGTTGATGGTGGTGCAACGCTTGGCGTTTAGCAGGAAAAATCAAAAGGAGGTCATCAGCTAATGCTGCTTACCGATGTATTAAAGCAAACGGGTAATGAGTTAATGAAGCAATACGAAGTGGGAGATTATTTTCTTGCTTCACCAAATCAAACGTTAAAAGGCAGTGGCGTATTTGCTGCTGTTGATTGGACTCCAGGACAAGCTAAGTATCCAACGTTAGCCGAGTCGGTTCAAGCTACCATTTCAGAGGCAAAAGAGGCAGGTCACGCTCACCCGATCGTAATAGGTGCCGTACCTTTTGACAAAAAGAACGCTGCCCATCTGGTTGTCCCAAAAGAAGTAGACATAGCAGGACCAATTGAATCAGGAGAGGCGCAAGACCATAACGATTTTCACGCCTCATATACACTAGAGCCTGTGCCAAAACCGGAAGATTACGAACGAGGTGTCAATGATGGACTAGATCGGATTCAGAAAGGTGATATAGAGAAGCTGGTATTATCACGTTCCTTACGAATGACATCAGATCAACCGATTCAAGTTGAATCCATTCTATCAAATCTGGCTCATCATAATACAAGTGGCTATACATTTGCACTTGATTTGCCGAAAGAAAATGATCGGTCTCGGACATTAATTGGTGCCAGCCCGGAGCTGCTTGTTTCTAAATCAGGTTTTATGGTAATGGCCAATCCGTTAGCAGGGTCTCGTCCTCGCAGCAGTGATCCGGTGGAAGATCAACGACGGGCAGACGAACTGATTCAATCTGCTAAGGATCTTCACGAACATGCAGTAGTTGTCCGTGCAGTCAAGGAATCACTGGATCCGTTATGTGAATTGATTCATGTACCAGAGGAACCGTCCTTAATCAAAACGGAAACAATGTGGCACTTATCCACGGAGGTCAAAGGGATTGTCAGAGACGAAAAGACTTCATCATTAGCGTTAGCGACTGCTCTTCATCCGACACCAGCTGTCTGTGGACACCCAACAGAAGCGGCACATGAGGCTATTCGTGATATTGAACCATTTGACCGTCAATACTTTACCGGTATGGTTGGCTGGTGCAATGAACGAGGTGACGGAGAATGGATTGTCACAATCCGTTGTGCCGAAGCAACCGAGCATTCGATGCAGCTGTTCGCAGGAGCGGGCGTTGTTGCTGGCTCGAAAGCAGAGGAAGAATTAGCAGAAACAGGTGCGAAGATGCAAACCATGCTGCGTGCAATGGGAATTCAAGATAACTAGGAGGGATTAGTCGTGGAAGGTTGTCCGACATGGCCAGAAGAACTAGCAACTTATTATCGTGAACAAGGTTGCTGGAAAGGGGAAACATTTGGTGAAATGTTACGAAAACAGGCAGAGCAGTATCCTGACCGTATCGTACTTACCACACATGATGAGCAGGTCAGCTATGCACAGTTGCAGGAGCGGGTCGACCAATTAGCAGTTGGTCTGCAGCAGCTAGGTATTGAGAAAGAAGACCTGGTCGTAGTGCAGCTACCTAATCAGATCGCTTTTTTTGAAGTGATTTTCGCTCTGTTTAATTTAGGAGCATTGCCTGTTTTTGCTTTGCCGACCCATCGCATCAGTGAAATACAGTATTTCTGTGAATTTTCCGAAGCGAAAGCATATATAGTGGCTGACAAACATGCTGGTTACGATTACTTGCCAATGGCAGAACGTGTGAAGGAAGAAGTACCAACACTAGGTAATGTCATTGTTCATGGAGAAACCGATTCGTTTATCCAACTAGCAGATTTATATAAAGATGAACCATTGAATAAGCTGGATGTTCGTCCATCAGACGTTGCATTTCTGCAATTGTCAGGAGGAAGTACGGGACTTTCGAAGCTGATTCCCCGTACACATGACGATTACATGTACAGCTTGATAAAAAGTAATGAGGTTTGCGAAATGACAGAGGACAGTGTCTATCTGGCTGTTTTACCTGTTGCGCATAATTTCCCGTTAAGTTCTCCTGGTGTGCTGGGAACCATCTGTGCAGGTGGTAGAATCGTGCTTTCTGGTGGTTCAAGTCCAGATGAAGCATTTCCGCTCATTGAAAAGGAAAAAGTAACGATTACCGGGATGGTCCCGCCAATTGCGCTGATTTGGCTGGAAGCAATTAAATCTCGCTCGTATGACTTTTCCAGTTTACAAGTGATACAAGTCGGTGGAGCTAAATTTAGTGCGGAGAGTGCAAAACGAATACGTCCTGCATTTGGCTGTCAACTCCAGCAAGTTTTTGGAATGGCAGAAGGACTGGTCAATTACACTCGTCTGGATGATCCGGAAGAAACGATCATTCATACACAAGGCCGGCCGATGTCAGACTATGATGAGGTCCGGATCGTGGATGAAGACGATCAGGAAGTTGCGATCGGTGAAGTAGGTGAACTGCTAACGAGAGGTCCATATACAATCCGTGGCTATTATAAAGCAGAACAGCACAATAAGAAGTCCTTTACAGATGACGGGTTTTATCGAACGGGAGATCTTGTCAGACGCAATGAAGATGGAAGCATCACAGTTGAAGGAAGGGACAAGGATCAAATCAATCGTGGTGGAGAAAAGATTGCAGCTGAAGAAGTAGAAAATCATTTACTTGCACATCCAAGTGTGTATGATGCAGCGATCGTCTCGATGCCTGATCATTTCTTAGGAGAACGTTCATGTGCATTCATCATACCCAAGGGAGAACAGCAAACCACAGCGGTAATCCGTACCTTTTTGGAAAAACGAGGGTTGGCGACATACAAGATTCCTGACCGTGTCGAATGGGTTGAATCGTTCCCGCAAACCGCTCTTGGTAAAGTGAGCAAAAAGAAATTAAGACAACAAATTTCAGATAAAGTGAGACTTTGATCAGTGGGGTTTTTTGACCCCCACTGATCATTAGCGAAAATTAACAGGGTGTTAGCGTCTGTTTACTTCCACTTAGCTTCTTTGTGAACTCGAAGCTTAAGTGGGAGTCTTACCGACGTTTAGCACCGTGATAAATTAGTGAAAGCAAAATAAACGAGAAAGGAAGTGTGGTTAATGGGATTACCGACCATTCCATCTTATCAAATGCCAACAACAGGAGATTTACCAGAAAACCGTGTGACTTGGGAGGTGGATCGTGACCGAGCTGTCCTTCTGATTCATGATATGCAGCAGTACTTCTTGAATGCTTATGACCAGGAGCAATCGCCCATTCCTGAACTAGTTAACAACATCGAGAAGCTGAAAAAACAGTGTAAAGCATTGGGGATTCCGGTGGTTTATACTGCACAGCCTGGGGACCAGGATCCAAAAGATAGAGCGCTATTGACCGACTTTTGGGGAGATGGTCTGACTGATGATGAATCTGTGACTAAAATCATCGACACCATTACACCAGATGAAGAGGACCTTGTATTAACAAAATGGCGTTATAGTGCATTTAAACGCACCAGCTTGCAATCATTTCTGGAAGCAACAGGCCGCGATCAGCTGATCATTACTGGCGTATATGCGCATATTGGCTGTTTAGTAACTGCGACTGAAGCATTCATGGAGGATGTTCAAAGCTTTCTGGTTGCTGATGCAATCGCCGATTTCTCAGTCGAAAAACATCAGATGGCACTAAATTATGTGGCGACACGTTGCGGTGTTACTACTACATTAGAGCAGGTTTTAAATGCAGTACAACCACAAGATGACTTACAATTCGCATCGTTTGAAGGCTTAAGGGAAAGAGTGGCAGAGTTATTGGATCAGTCACCAGATGAGCTGACCGGTCAGGAGAATCTCCTTGATGTCGGACTTGATTCGATCCGGTTGATGAGTGTCAGAGAAGAATTGCGACAAGAAGGAGTCGACGTCGACTTTGTCACATTGGCTGAGAACCCAACATTGAATGATTGGTGGGCCAAAATAACAGAGTACCAGAAGCAAAGTGTCTAATTGGAAAGGGAGGCAGGTTTTTATGCAGCAGACAATTGCGCAGCGTTGGCCATTGACTGGCGCTCAGACTGGAATATGGTATGCACAACAGCTTGAACCGGATAATCCGATTTATAATACAGCAGAGTATGTGGATATTCGAGGTCCGTTACATATTGATTTCTTTGAAGCAGCAATCAGAAAGACGATGCGTGAAGCGGATGCTCTTCAGATGCAATTTGCTGATGAAGGCGATGGTCCGATTCAAATATTACGCACCGAGCCAAAGGTTCCGTTTCTCTTAATGGACCTTAGTAAGGAAGAGAATTCCCGAGAAAAAGCGTACCAATGGATGAAAGAGGATGTGGCAACCGCGATTGATTTGGGCAAGGAATCGTTATGTAAGCACGTCCTATTTAAATTAGATGAGGAACACTACTACTGGTATCAGAAGATTCATCATATAGCCTCAGATGCGTATGGTTTTACGTTGCTTAATCAGTCGGTGGTTAATCATTATCAATCCTTGCTAAATGGTCAGGAGGAGGAAGAACGAAACGGTTCAACGTTCGAAGCGGTGATAAAGGAAGATCAAGCATATCGTCAATCTGAGAAATTTGAAAAAGATCGACAGTTTTGGATGGACCAATTCGCTGATCAGCCTGAAGTAGTCAGTTTAACAGAAGAGACTTCCATCTTACCCAAAACAGTGGGACAGATTACAGATTATCTCGATAGATCTGCGTTTGAACTGCTCAAGAAAAAGGCACAGCAGTACCGTTTTCATTGGTCAGAAGTGATGATGGCCTCTGTCGCCTTATATGTTCATCGATTGACTGGATCAGATGACGTTGTCTTAAGTGTACCAATGATGAACAGAATGGGCTCGAAATCGATCAAGGTTCCATCAATGGTCATGAATATTCTGCCGCTTCGGGTAACTGTTCAATCCGATCAGTCTTTCCTGGAATTGTTACATCAAATAAGAACATCGATGCAGCAGATACAGCAGCATCAATATTACCGACATGAGGATTTACGCCGTGATTTAAATAAAGTTGGTGATCAAAGCAGGTTATTCGGACCTCAAGTTAATATTATGCCATTTGCTTATGATTGGCAGTTTGGTGAAGTGAAAGGTGTTACCCATAAGCTTGCTACAGGGCCTGTTGATGATTTATCGGTAAATGTGTATGACCAGCAGGATAAAAAAGGGATTAGAATTGATCTTGATTATAATCCGGAAATATATGATCAATCAGAAGTAGCGCTTCATGTCCAACGCATGGTGAAAAACATAAAAGATTTAGCCTATCAAAATTTTGAAGATGCAATCGGTCGTTATCATCTTCTGCTTGAAGCAGAACATGACCAGGTGTTAGAGAAATGGAATGATACGTCGTTCGATGTTCCGATGCACTCTGTTGTATCTGCATTCAGACAGCAATGCAGTCAAACACCGGAGAAAGCAGCACTTGTATTTCGTGGTAACAGCTATACGTACGCCGAGGTCGATGAAAAGGTCAATCAATTATCGCATGTATTAGCACATCGTGGTGTCAAACAAGGTGATGTAATTGCTTTATCATTACCGCGGTCCGAGGACATGGTAATCGCCATGCTAGCGGTGATGAATATTGGAGCTGTGTATGTACCAATTGATCCCAGCTATCCTTCTGACCGGATTGGCTATGTGTTGAGTGATGCCAGCCCGACCTATGCCATTACCTATCAGAACATCCAGGAGGTTTTTCAATCAAACGATGTTCCTTGTCTCGTGCTTGATGATTCGCATGTACAAAAAGAAATTTATGCTTATCAAGGGCAAGATTATCCGGAAGTTGAGATCAAATTCGATGATCCTGTATATATGATCTATACATCAGGTTCTACAGGTAATCCAAAAGGGGTAATGGTGACGCATGGTGGCGTTACGAACTTCTTGTTTGCGATGCATCAGAAATTCTCACTTACCGGAAAAGATCGATTACTGGCCGTCACAACGATTGCTTTCGACATATCTGTATTGGAATTATTTTTACCATTATTAAGTGGGGCAACGTGTGTAGTCGCCGAGAAAGAATCGATTCAGGATCCTAGACAATTGACAGAGGAATTGAAAGATCAGACCATTACGATCATGCAAGCGACCCCGACATTGTGGCAGTCGATTGTAGCAGAGAATGCAGATGCTTTAAATGGTGTAGAAGTGCTTGTTGGTGGTGAAGCTTTGCCACAAACGCTGGCACAGTCTCTGCATCAGCAAGGATGTAAGATCACCAATCTTTATGGTCCGACGGAAACAACCATTTGGTCAACTGCGATGACGTTTGAGCAGGAAGTAAATGAGACGCCATCGATTGGTAAGCCGATTCTGAATACGCAAATCTATATTTTGGATGACAGTCTTCAGCCGGTTCCTCCAGGTGTAATGGGTAACATGTATATTGCCGGTAACGGACTTGCGGCGGGTTATAACCGTCGAACAGCTTTAACGGCGGAACGTTTTGTAGCGAATCCATTCGATGGCGCTGGAGAACGGATGTATTGTACAGGAGATCGTGCCTTATGGAATGCAGATGGTACGTTACATTACGGAGGCAGAGTAGACGATCAGGTGAAAGTAAGAGGATTTCGGATTGAACCTGGTGAGATTGAATCGATATTAGCCAAGCATGATCTAGTAAATCAGGCCAAAGTAATCGTCAGAGAGGATCGACCGGGAGATAAGCGTCTGGTTGCTTATGTCACGGCGCCAACTGAATCGATTGCTACGGCATTACGTGAATTAGCTTATGAATACTTGCCGGAATATATGGTGCCATCAGCAATTGTAGTACTCGATGCCTTTCCGTTAACACCGAACGGGAAAATTAACAAAAAAGTGTTACCTGCACCACAGCAGGAAAGCAGTTCACACGATCGTGAGCCAAGGACACCTCAGGAAAAACGTTTAACGGAATTATTTGCGGAAGTCCTGGATCTCCCTCAGGTTGGTGTGCATGATCACTTCTTTTATTTAGGTGGTCATTCATTATTGGCAGGACGCTTAATTAATCGAATGAGAGACGAGTTTGAAGTAGAGATCAGCATTGGAAAGCTGTTTGAAGCACCTACTGTAGCTGGGCTAGTTCATCAGCTGAATGTTGGCGGGAAGGTGAGACCGTCAATTGAAAAAAGGGAAAAACCTGCCGAGATGGCTTTATCCTTTGCACAGAAGCGATTATGGTTCCTTCATCAATTAGAAGGGGCGAGTCCGACGTATAATATCCCAATGGTGATTGAGCTTGAAGGTAATCTTGATCAGACAGCCATGTATCAGGCCCTTTGTGACGTTATTGATCGTCACCCACCACTTCGGACAATTTTTAGAGAACATGATGGCGAACCGTATCAGACGATCATTGAAGCAGATCAAGTAATACCAGCGCTTCCTGTTGAGCAAGTAAAAGCAGAACAGATGAAACAGGCGATCGAAGAAGCTGTCCAATATTCCTTCCATCTATCGGAAGAACCTTCTTGTCAGGTGAGATTATTCGAACAAGGGAATGGACGCTACACCTTACTTGTGCTCATTCATCACATGGTTGGAGATGGCTGGTCACTTTATCCGTTCACACAGGATTTACAAGAAGCTTATCAAGCGCGTTTAATGCATGAGAGCCCATCGTGGCAGGAGTTACCGATCGATTATGGAGATTACGTCATGTGGCAAAATGATCTGTTGAGTGAAGAACAGGGAGAAGATAGTTTCATAGCGGAACAGATTCAATACTGGGAGCAGGAATTAGCTGATTTACCAGACCAATTGGAGTTGCCGACAGATTATCCAAGACCAGCAGAATCCAGCCATCAAGGAGATACATTCGCCTTCACGCTTAATCCTTCACTCCATCAACGATTGGAGCAGGTTGCAAAAGAAAATGGAGTCAGTTTATTCATGGTTCTGCAAGCAGGAGTAAGTGCACTGTTAACGCGAATGGGTGCGGGTGAGGATATTCCATTAGGTAGTCCGGTGGCTGGACGAAACGAACAGTCTTTATCAGACCTTGTCGGGTTATTTATTAATACACTTGTACTCCGAACAGATACATCCAATGATCCAAGTTTCCGTGAACTGCTTTCTCGGGTTCGTTCCGTGAACGTAAGTGCCTATGAAAATCAGGAGCTGCCATTTGAAAGACTGGTAGAAGTGCTGAATCCAGTACGGTCAAAAGCGAAACATCCATTGTTTCAAGTCATGCTTATTTTGCAGAATACTCCTGAGGCATCGTTAGAACTGCCGGAATTAGAGAGCAGTGTCCATATTCGCAGTGTCGGAACATCCAAGTTTGATCTGACCTTCGAGTTTACCGAGCATGGGCGCGCCGAAGATGAAGGAATACAAGGATTAGTAGAATACAGTACCGAACTATTTAAACGAGATACAATAGAAAGAATGATAGATCAATTACTGCGCTTCTTAGATCAGGCGACAGCTGAACCTGATCAGACGATATCACAGATTGATATTTTAGGAGAACAGCAGAAAAAGGCGATGTTAGAATTAGGCAGTCCGAAGCCAATGAGAGTGGCAGAAAATACGGTGAATGCCTTATTTGAGAAGCAAGTGCAAGAGCATCCTCAGCAACCGGCGCTAAGTTACAAGGAGACAGTTCTGACGTATGAGGAATTAAATAAAAAGGTCAATCGTCTTGCTCATCTCATGATCAATAAAGGGGTAGGACCAGGACAATTTGCTGCTTTAGCGATGTCGCGTTCAGTAGACATGGTAGTTGGATTGCTGGCGATATTAAAAACAGGTGCAGCTTATGTTCCGCTTGATCCGAATTATCCAGCAGCAAGGATCCGTTATATGAAAGACGATGCGCAACCTGTATGCATTGTTACGACTTCTACCCATGTTGAGGCGGTGCAAGATCAGGACGATGAAGAGCTGATCGTACTTGATGAACCAGCGGTAGTAAAAGCATTAGAACACCAGAGCGATACTAACCCGACTGACCGTGATCGAAGCAGGCCAGTAACACCAATCGATCCAGCGTATGTGATTTATACATCCGGTTCAACAGGTAATCCTAAGGGTGTCGTTATCCCACACCAGAATGTGATCCGTTTATTCGGCTCTACCAATCATTGGTTTGATTTTGATCATCATGATGTCTGGACGTTGTTCCACTCCTATGCCTTTGATTTCTCTGTTTGGGAAATTTGGGGAGCATTATTAAATGGAGGACGCCTCGTTGTCGTCCCATATGATGTCAGCCGTTCACCTGATGCCTTTCTCGAACTGCTTGCAGAAGAAGACGTAACCGTGTTAAACCAGACACCTTCTGCCTTTTATCAGTTGATGCAAGCAGACAGGGACAATCAGGAGCTGAGCCAAAACTTATCACTCCGCTACGTTATTTTTGGTGGGGAAGCAATAGAGGTTGGCCGACTTAAAGGGTGGTACGAGCGCCACGCCGATGATGCACCAAAACTTATTAACATGTATGGTATTACGGAAACAACTGTACATGTCAGTTATATGGAGTTTGACGAGCGTATCGTCGATATTCGGGCAAACAGTGTCATAGGGGAGAATATCCCTGACCTTGGTGTCTATGTATTGGACGATTGGCTGCAACCCGTGCCACCAGGTGTAATCGGGGAAATGCATGTATCAGGTGATGGACAGGCGTTAGGCTATTTAGGTCGCCCAGACTTGACTGCTGACAGATTCATCGCTAATCCGTTTGAACCGAATGGGGCACGTATGTATCGAACTGGTGACCTTGCTAAATGGCGGGATGATGGCTCACTTGATTACATCGGTCGTGCCGATCATCAAGTAAAAATCAGAGGATTCCGTATTGAGTTAGGGGAAATCGAAACGGCACTGGCAGAGCATACGGATGTTAACCAAGCAGCAGTACTTGTCCGTGAAGATCAGCCTGGAGACCAGCGTCTCGTCGCCTATTTACAAATGAAAGATAATAAGGAAATAGAGACGGCGGAGTGGAAAACGTATTTAGCCAGCCGTTTGCCAGATTATATGGTTCCTTCCGCGTTTGTTCATGTAGAAGAATGGCCATTGACACCAAATGGAAAACTGGATAAAAAAGCGTTACCTGCACCGCAATTCACAGGGTCTGGTTCAGATCGAACACCGCGTACACCAACGGAAGAACTGCTTTGTCAGCTGTTCAGAGACGTGTTAGGACTTTCGCATATCAGTATTGATGATGGCTTCTTTGATTTAGGTGGTCATTCGCTGTTAGCCGTAAAGCTAATGTCTAACATTAAACAATCATTCGGAAAAGATATTACGATTGCCAGCTTGTTTGAAGCACCAACAGTCGCAGGATTGGCCGAGAAGATGGAGGACGGTGAAAGTGACAATGCATTAGATATCCTCTTACCATTGAGAAAGAATGGAACCAAACCTGCTGTCTTCTGTGTACACCCTGCAGGTGGTTTGAGCTGGTGCTATGCAGGATTGATGCAGGCATTAGGTAAAGAATATCCAATTTACGGATTGCAAGCTCGTGGTATAGCTGAAAAAGGAGGATGGCCAAGTTCGATACAAGAGATGGCTAAGGAATATGTGGCACACATTAAGACTGTTCAGCAACATGGTCCTTATCATTTAGTCGGCTGGTCGTTAGGCGGAAATGTTATTCATGCGATGGCCAACGAATTAAAGCGTCAGGGGAGGAAGTTGGACTTGTCGTAATGCTGGACGCCTATCCAAGTCTCTATTTACCAATAAAAGCAGCACCGGATGATGATGAAGCCCTTGTCGCACTGCTTGCGCTTGGTGGATATGATCCGGAAAGCTTGCGAGAAGAGAAAGTGACCTTTGAGAATGTAAGTGAGCTGCTACAGGAAGATGGCAGTGCACTAGCGAGCTTAGATCACGAAACACTAATGAATTTAAAAGATACGTATGTGAATTCGGTTAGTATTCTAAAAGACTATCAGCCAGAACCGTATCATGGTGATTTGCTATTCTTCCGATCTACCATTATTCCAGAATGGTTCGATCCTATTTATACCGATACGTGGAAACCATATGTAACTGGGAATATCGAAGAATATGAAGTGGAATGTCGCCATAAAGATATGTGTCAGCCTGCACCGCTTGCTGAAATTGGTGCACAGATTCTCAAATCATTACAAGAAGGAGAGAGAAAGCATGAAGAATCCATTTGAAAACCAAGACGGAACATTTTATGCATTAAAAAACGATAAAGGCCAGTATTCACTCTGGCCTGCTTTTCTAAATATCCCGGACGGCTGGGATATTGAGTATGGCAAAGCCGCTAGAGCAGATTGTATCGCTTATATCGAAACACACTGGACTGATATCCGAGTCGATTCAACGAGTACCGAAGCTGTCGGATTAGGAAAATAAGATGCGCTCCTTATCTTTTTACAAAAAAGTGATCATTGCAGTATACGTGATGTCGATGTTTATTGTGGCGATGGATGCAACGATTATCAATGTCGCTCTATCTACAATTGGGCAGGAATTCAATGTACCTGTCTCTGCTACAAGTGGTGTAAACATTGGCTACCTTGTCAGTCTGGCAATGATGCTGCCGGTAGCAGGCTGGCTTGGGGATCGTTTTGGCTCGAAAAGAATGTTAATGCTGGCGGTCAGTATATTTACCATTGCATCCTTATCTTGTGGCTGGGCTCAAAGCCAGGCGATGTTAAATGTATGTCGAGTATTGCAAGGAGCGGGAGCGGGACTTTTGACACCTGTTGGCATGTCGATGTTGTTCCGGACATTCACTCCGGAAGAACGTCCTAATCTGTCGAGAGTATTGGTAGTACCGATTGCAATAGCGCCAGCACTTGGTCCAGTGGTTGGCGGTTTATTGGTGGATCAGCTTTCGTGGCGCTGGATCTTTTATCTGAATATACCGATTGGTGCGATCGTACTCGTGTTAAGTGGCTTGTTTATAGAAGAATACAAGGAGCCCTCTGTTGGCAGATTCGACCTGAAAGGATTTCTGTTTTCACTCCCGGGTGTCGGTTTGATCATCTACGCTTTAATTGAAGCACCTATACTCGGCTGGAGCGCCCCAAAAGTCTTTATCCCGTTTCTATTGGGATTAGGTTTTATTCTTTATCTCGTTAAAATTGAAAAGGAAACACCAAAACCGATGCTGAATATATATCTATTCGAAGATCGTTCATTTCGGGTAATGAGTTTAATAGGGCTATTTTCAGCGGCAGGATTGTTTGGTATGTTATATGTTTTTCCACTTCTGTATCAGAATGTTTTAGGTTTCTCTGCTTTTCATACCGGATTAACGACGTTTCCTGAGGCACTTGGCTTGATGGTTGCTTCTCAGCTGCTGCCATGGTCGATGAAAAAATTAGGCGTCCGACGACTAATGCTAATTTCTTTATTTGGATCGATGTTGATCTTTGCGCTTATTGCCTTACTTGCTGAAGCAAATCCATGGGTGATCCGATTGCTTATGTTCGGAGTTGGTATTTTCCTAGGCCATTCGGTAACTGCAGCACAGATAACGGCATTCCAAACTATCTCGAAACAGCAGATGAGTCAGGCAACGACTTTACATAATGTCCAGAAACGGTTTGGAGGTGTCTTCGGCGTTGCGATACTCGCAAGCATCATCGGATCGCAGCAAGCAGCAGACATCACTATAGTGCCTTACCAATGGGCGCTTGCTGGATCGGCAGTATTTATTGGTATTTGTTTTTTTATTGGTTTAACTTATCGAGAACGAGAGAAGGAGCAAGTACACGTACAAGCGGAGAGAGCATAAGGAGGAACAAGTTGTGGAGATTTGGGTTTGTCGATTGCCGGAAGTGAGACGGGAACAGGATATAGCAGCTGTTTTTCCTTATTTAATGAAGGAAAGGTCCATACGATTACAACGTTTTTACCATCTGGAAGATCGATTTCGTTCGGCAATTGGTGATCTGCTTATTCGCTTTTTATACAGGAAGTATTACGGCACGGAATGGAATTGGGAATGGATTAGGCGTAACCGGTTCGGCAAACCATACTTATGGAATGATTCCCCATTCCATTTTAACGTGTCCCATGCTGGTGAATGGGTCGCTTGTGCGGTACATGATACACCAGTCGGGATTGATATTGAACAGGTGAAACCAATCGATTATGCGGAAGCATTTTTGACAAATAATGAGTATCGGACAGTAGCACTCAATGGAACTCCTTTACGGAAGTTCTATCAAATATGGACAGCAAAAGAAAGCTTCTTGAAGGCTCGTGGCATAGGATTGTCACAGTCACTGGCTTCGTTTGAAGTAGAGATTAAGCAAGAGGGACAAATCGATATATATGAGGACGGAGATTTGCTTGATTGGATGTCTGGTAACACATACTGGGTAGAGACTGATTATCCTTTGAGTGTTAGTGCAGAAAGTGTTCATGAAATACCTGTTATCCAAGAAATAACCTATCAGTCATTGTTATCTGGACAGGAATGATTAGTCAAGGAGGAAAAAAGATGACAGTAACATTACCAATGCAGAAGCTGGAAGAGGAAATTATTCAGCTGATCAGCGAAAGAGGAAAGCTTATATTAGAAAATCAGGAAGACGCCAAATTGACAATGGATCAGATTGAGAAAGTAAATAATGGACCATACGATGCTGCGTCCATTCAGCAGCTGTTCACACAGCTTGATGAACGCTTTTCTTCCAAAAAGGATACCTATTTGTATTCAAGGGATTACAAACGTGAAGATACAGTGATTCAAGTGAAAAAGCATAAAATTGGCCAGGGTGAACCTGTCAAAATAATGGGTCCATGTTCGGTGGAAACGGAAGAACAGGTTAGACAGGCAGCAGCTGATTTAGCTAGCCGAGGTGTGAAATTTATCAGAGGTGGCGCCTTCAAACCACGGACCTCTCCCTATGATTTTCAAGGGTTAGGAATTAACGGATTGAGGATGTTGTCTGATGCAGCCAGGATCCATGATATGGCAGTGGTTTCCGAAATAATGAGTGCAGATCAGATCGAAACAGCATTGCCATATATTGATATTATTCAAGTTGGCTCAAGAAATATGCAAAACTTTGAATTGTTGAAAGCAGTCGGTCGTGTGAACAAACCGGTGCTCTTGAAGCGCGGGCTGTCCAGTACCATAAAGGAATTTAAAATGGCAGCTGAATACATCCTGGCAGAAGGTAATCCTAATGTTATTCTCTGTGAAAGAGGGATTCGAACATATGAGGATGCGACGAGAAATACCTTAGATATATCCGCTGTCCCAATCTTGAAACAAGAAACGCATTTACCTGTGCTCGTCGACATCACGCATTCGACGGGACGAAAAGATATTCTGCTGCCAACTGCAAAAGCAGCATTAGCAGTAGGGGCAGATGGCATAATGACCGAAGTTCATCCCAACCCAGCCGTTGCTTTGTCTGATGCGAAACAACAAATGGACCTGTCGGAATTTCATGCTTTCATGGATGCAATTGAAAAATTTGAACAGCACCATTTGCTTTAATAGAAGTGATCAAGGAACAATGTAGCTTGGAATTATTTGTATGCCCCCCTATTACTGATACGTTTATGGAAGAGGCATCACATAGTTAAATAGGGATTAGCATAAAAAAGAAGTTGAGCGCATCACAAATCTTGTTTAAAAAAGATTCCCGTGTTGTGTTTGGCTTCTTTTGTATGGTAGGAAGTATATGATCTCTGTTATAAGCGAGAGAAAAGGAACCAAAAATGGGAAGCGGTACATCGAGATTTGTATCGTGTAACGAGAATGGGAAGCTGGTAGTCAGAAGCATTCGTTCATTTTTATAATCAATAGAAGTTGAAGTAAAGTGTCTACTTTTTAAAAAGAAACGAATCTATTGATAGAGTATGTATAAAGTCTATTTTATCGTGTGATTAGATGAAGTAAAACCGGTTATAATACGAATTATAGTAAAAAATGTAAGTTATTTTTTGGCTGTATGTGAGATGTAGTTGAGGTATCTTGTCGGAATGGCCTGTTCCATCGAGGGATTAAATGAATGTAAACCGAAAATAGTACGAATTATGGTAAAAAAATACAAAATACTTTATAACTTTATGTGAGATGCAGTTAATGGTCAAGAAAGGAAGATATTCGATCAAAAAAGTCCTGTATCGTTTAGCGAGAAAGGAACCAAAAGTGAGGAGGCAGCAGTCAAAGATTTGTACCGTTCAGCGAGAAAGGAACCAAAAGTGAGGAGGCAGCAGTCAAAGATTTGTACCGTTCAGCGAGAAAGGAACCAAAAGTGAGGAGCAGCAGTCAGAGATTTGTATCGTTTAGCGAGAAAGGAGCCAAAAGTGAGGAGCAGTAGCCAGAGATTTGTATCATTTAGCGAGAAAGGAACCAAAAGTGAGGAGGAGCAGCCAGAGATTTGTATCGTTTAGCGAGAAAGGAGCCAAAAGTGGGAGCAGTAGCCAGAGATTTGTATCATTTAGCGAGAAAGGAACCAAAAGTGGGAGGGAGCAGCCAGAGATTTGTATCGTTTAGCGAGAAAGGAACCAAAAGTGGGAGGCAGCAGCCAGAGATTTGTATCGTTTAGCGAGAAAGGAACCAAAAGTGGGAGGAAGCAGTCAGAGATTTGTATCGTTTAGCGAGAAAGGAACCAAAAGTGAGGAGGAGCAGCCAGAGATTTGTATCGTTTAGCGAGAAAGGAACCAAAAGTGAGGAGTAGTAGCCAGAGATTTGTATCGTTTAGCGAGAAAGGAACCAAAAGTGGGAGGCAGCAGCCAGAGATTTGTATCGTTTAGCGAGAAAGGAACCAAAAGTGAGGAGAAGCAGTCAGAGATTTGTATCGTTTAGCGAGAAAGGAACCAAAAGTGGGAGGTAGCGCAACGATATTTGTATCGTTAGTTAAAAAACTAATACCCCAGTCTCTTTTTATCATACGAACCACATAGTATGATGATAGTATAAGGAAGAAAACGAGGTGATGGTGATGGATCTTAAGAGAAAAGCGGGCGAAAAAGTAGCGGAATATGTGGAAGATGGTATGATTGTTGGCCTTGGTACAGGATCTACCGCGTATTGGGCGACTATGAAGCTGGGGGAATTAGTAGCAAATGGTATGAAAATCAAAGGTGTGCCGACTTCGAAAAGTACCGAGGAGTTAGCCAGAAAATTAGGCATCCCCATATTGGAAATGTCAGAAGTGACTCAAATAGATATTGCCATAGATGGAGCAGATGAAGCTACCGCTGATTTTTCATTAATTAAGGGCGGTGGGGGAGCATTATTGCGTGAAAAAATGATAGCGTCTATTGCCAAACAGTTTATCGTGGTGATCGATCCTTCAAAATTTGTGAAAAGACTGGGTCAATTTCCATTACCTGTAGAAATAGTGAAATTCGGATGGGAACTTACGAGCAGTCAAGTCAGTTCGCTCGGTTGCAAGCCGGTATTACGTCAAGAAGATCAAGTCCCTTTTATTACAGACAATGAAAATTATATTGTAGATTGCTACTTTGATTCGATTATGGATCCAACTAGTATGCGTACAGCACTAAACAGCATTCCGGGAGTAGTAGAAAATGGTCTTTTTGTCGACATGGCCGATGTTATCATTATCGGACGGGAAAATGGTCCTGCAGAAGTATTATCTGACTAAGGTTTACACACATTGCTTCAAGGAAATAGTTCTGTAAAGAGACACAAAAAGGAGGAAGCAACAGTGCTAATAGTATATGCTGTCCTAATCGTTGTAATCGGTGTGATTGCATTTGTGTTGACTTATAAACAACTTGGACGAAGTGATCCGAATTATCGAGAAAAAAGCAAGTCCCAGGTAACTTTACTAAGCATGATCTATCTTGTCTCAATCGTAGGATCTATTGTGGCACTGGTGATTTATATGACTGTAAGATAAAAAAACTGCTTAGTTTACTTGAATAACGCTCCAGCCAAACACTTCGTCCGGCCGGGGCACGACTGGAGCCGTGCCCGGTAAGACCGGAGCTTTTCAAAGCAAGTCAAATCTATCAAAATCTTCACAATGTCAGATAGTTCTACTTTAGATAATCCATTTTAAAGGTAGAGGATATTATTAATTAGGACCAAGTGAACTTTATCGATTTATCTTAATATTTATAAGATTGTCCACCATCGATTGGAATGACAGCCGCATTAATAAAATTGGCTTGATCTGATAGCAGAAACGCAACTAAATAGCCAACTTCTTCTGGTTTTCCGAAGCGTTTCATCGGATTAACACTCACAAATTCTTTGCCTGCTTCTTCCCAATTTTCTCCACCAATCTGTTTAAGTGAGCCTTCCACCATAGGCGTCATAATAGCGCCTGGCGCAATTGCTTTAATACTGACACCGAATTGACCATACTCCACACCAGAGTTTCGGGTTAGACCAACGACACCATGCTTACTCGCTGCATATCCAGATTGATTTCCGACACCGCGAATACCACCAACAGATGCCGTATTGACAATCGAGCCGTAGCCTTGTTTTTTCATCTGTTTTAATGCATATTTCATGCCGAAAAAGACGCCATCTAAATTGATGCTCACAACTTTGTGGAATTCGTCGATTCCGAAGTCTTCTGTTAAATCCTGCTTTCCTTCAATTCCCGCGTTGTTAAAGAAACCATCGATTTTGCCAAATGTGTCAATCGCCTGCTGAATATACTGTTTTACTTCATCTTCTTTGGCGACGTTAGCCTCTACTAATTCAACTTTTACCTCAGGCGCCGCTGCGAGAATTTCCTTTTTGCTTTCTTCGAGGCCATCTTTGTTTAAGTCGACAAGAACTAATGATCCGCCTTCTTTCGCAATTTGTAAAGCAGCTGCTTGACCTAATCCAGAAGCTCCACCTGTAATAATAACAACTTTGTCTTGGTAACGATCCATTTTCTTCACCTCATTTTCATGATTACATGCATATTATGTTAGAATAATATCGTTCTATACATCGTTGTTCGGATGAGGAGGAAGAACAGAGTGAATATAAATCGAATTTTATTTGTAAGCGAATTGAATCAAGAGTTAGAGGAATTACTTGCACCATACAAAATCGATAAAAGTATGCGCTTTGCCAATGAAGCAGCCGTCCAAGAATCAGATTTGCAGTGGGCAGATGCTTTTGTATCTTTTAAAACGAAAACCAGCTATGACTACAGTCAGGTGAAGTGGGTTCATTCACTTGGTGCTGGTGTAGATCATTTTTTGTTTCAGAAAAATTGGGATGATAAGGTTCTTTTAACAAGAACGATTTGTTCATTTGGTGAAAGAATCAGCGAATATTGCTTGAGTTATTTGCTAAAAGATGTGCAGTTACATAATCGATTCAAGGAACTGCAAGCTGAGGGAAGCTGGCAACCAATTAAGCCCAGCATGCTGAATGAAGCAAAGGTAGTCATTTATGGAACAGGTGAAATAGGTCAGAAAGTAGCCAGCGTCTTATCGTCATTCGGGGTAGAAGTGTATGGGGTATCTTTAAGTGGTAAGCAAAAAACAGGATTTAAACAAGTGGTTGCAAATGATGATGCCTCTGGCATATTACAGACCGTCGATTATATGATAAACACCTTACCATTGACGAAAAAAACGGAGCAACTGTTCAATGAGCGGATCTTTAGCAAACTCTCACAAGCAGGATTTATCAATGTCGGCAGAGGAGAATCAGTTTCAGAGGCAGACTTATTAGCAGCGTTGGATGCTGAACAGCTCAGGTTTGCAGTATTAGATGTCTTTGCAAATGAACCATTGCCTGAAGCTCATCCATTTTGGCAAGATCTCAGAATAACGGTCACACCACATATATCTGCAGTTACTACAGCGGAAGAAGCCGTACAATGTTTTGTGGAAACACTTGAACGAGTTGAGAACGACCGTCCCTTGCAAAATCAGGTAGATATAGAAAAAGGGTTTTAATTTAGCGGATAAATCTCCAGAAGAGATTTATCCGCTAAACAGCTGTTATTTGACACGTTCGCCTTGCACCCAGACTTGTTTAATATTTTCCGCTTTAACCAGATATAAGATCTTTTGAAAAATATCTGATAATGGCTCGCTGTTATCGAAAATCGGTAGTTTCGTTGTATCGATGATCTGCGCGTCCCATGCATATCCTTCATCAAGGCGCCCGATTGGCAGGCTCAGACTTTCACCACCACCAGCGGTTGCGAAATAAAAGGCTTCATTAATGGTTATCCGTGAATCTGATACACCTCTTTTTTCAGGAGAAAGAGAAGTATCTACCCCATCTTCGAGCATTCTTGATGAGACTACTGCTTGCTTGGCATTATCGTAAATACTTGGTGTCGCGCCTGCCGAAATATCCGTACCTAATCCCACATCGACGCCCTTCGCATGAAAACGGGAAATGGGGATCACACTGTTGGCAAAATAGGCATTTGATAATGGACAATGACCAATTGCTGTCCCTGTTTCTGCGAATAATGCCACATCATCGTCTTCCAAAAAAATACAATGAGCCATTACTGATTTCTCTCTTAATAAGCCAAAGTCATTTAATGCAAAGGCATCATTTTTTTCAAATCTCTCTTTGACATAGCCATGTTCCCAGTCGCTTTCACTGCAATGAGATTGGATATGGGTGTTATACTTTTCTGCTAATTTTCCTAATCCTTTCAATGCTTCATCCGAGCAGCTCGGAATAAACCGAGGCGTAACGACGGGATACACACCTTGTTTCGTCGTTTTTGCTAATTCTTTGACCTCCAGAATAAAAGCTTCGGTTTCTGCTAAAGCCGTCCTGGCATCTTTATCACGGTAGTAGTCAGGGTTTTGTTCCGGATCATCTGCAACGACTTTTCCTACAAGACCGCGCTGACCTTTCTCTGCACAAATTTCAGCCAATCGGAAACTGGACTCTTTATGGACAGTCGCGAAATAAAGTCCAGTGGTGGTGCCGTTAGCAAGCAAGGTACGGATAAGGTCATCATATACCTTTTCGGCATAAGCCATATCCGAGAATTTAGCTTCAAGTGGAAAGGTATACGTGTGCAGCCAATCATTTAGAGGCAGATCCAATGCAGTTCCTGCCTGAGCCCACTGAGGTGCGTGGATATGCAAGTCAATGAATCCGGGAAGAAGATATTCTCTGTCTTGCAGCTGGTGGAAGCATTCTTTATCTTTATACTCATTCAAAATAGTCTGGTATTGCGGGTCTGCTGGAGCAACAGCTTTTTCAATCATGCCATGGTCATCGATACAAAAAAGATAGTCTTGCAAGATTTTCACTTCTTTTTCAGATTGACTAGTAAAGGCAGTTCCTAGGAAAATTCGCGAATATTTATTCATTTAATCACCTTATTGTTCGTATTTTGGTTATTTACTTGTCATTATAATAGAATTGTGAATGGAAGTCCAATCGTAAAATAGCGTTAGTTGGAAAACGTTGCATACCTTATCAGATAAGGTTTTCGGTCATTTATCAGAAAATTAAGACTTCAATTTTCGACAAAATAATACTTGTAAACAGAAAAAAGGATGATATACTAAATACAAACTTAATCGTGTTTTTCATATAATAGCGGGAATATGGCCTGCGAGTTTCTACCGGTTTACCGTAAATAAACCGACTATGGAAAAGGTACGAAAGACATTTGCTTTAGTGTAGATGTTTTTCTCATCATTTCGAACTACTTAGCTCGAAACACCTACTTTACCATAGTGAAGTGTGTGTTTCGGGCTTTTTTAATTATATGAGAAATAATGATATACATTGGGGGGAAGCACAGCATGGAGAATGCAGCTGAAAAGTTAGAAACAGAAGTGAAATCAGATGAGATAGAGAAAGAAAATATTTCGATTGGGAAATCATTATTTATTGGTTTGCAGCATGTTCTAGCAATGGACTTATTTATACCACCGATTATTTTAGCGGGATTATTATCTTTTTCCGTTACAGATAGTGCTTTATTAATTCAAATGACATTTATTGCTTGTGGACTAGCAACCTTGATCCAGGCTGGATTTGCAATGAAGCTTCCTGTTATGCAGGGGCCATCTTTTGTCCCGCTTAGTGCATTGGCAGCTATTGGTACGACATCAGGAGTAGGAGCAATGATTGGCAGCTTAATCCCTGGAGCATTGTTGATTGCGCTGATTGGAAAGCCGTTAAAGCTGTTTAGTAAGGTTGTAAAAAGGTTTATTCCGCCAATCGTAGCAGGAACGGTTATTGTAGTAGTTGGTATTTCGCTTATGCCTAGTGCGATTAATTCTATTTACGGCGGCGAAGGAACCTTTAATCAAAATATGCTGATTGCCTTTATTACAGCAGCAGTACTAGTTATCTGTATGTATTTTGGAGAAAAAGTAACATCTTTTAAATTTATAAAAGTTGCCTCTGTTATTTTAGCTTTAGGTATTGGAACGATTGTGGCATCATTCTTTGATTTAGTAGATTTTTCTGCTGTTGGTGAAGCGTCATGGTTTGCTTTACCAAGTATTTTTGCTTTTGGCGTTCCAACCTTTGATATAAATGCTATTTTAATTATGCTGGCTATTTATCTTATTATTGTGATTGAAACGACTGGAACCTGGTTTACAGTCGGAGAAGTAACAGAAGAGAAACTGGACGATAAACGTTTGAATGGTGGCGCTTTTGGTGAAGGTTTAGGCTGTTTTGTCGGTTCATTCTTTGGTGGAACACCTGTAACTGGCTATTCTTCCAACGCGGGAATCATTGCAATTACTGGTGTAAAAAGTCGTAAGCCGATATTAGCTGGTGGAATCATTCTATTGTTGTTAGGGATGATGCCGAAATTAATGAACATTATCGCGAGTATTCCAGAAGTTGTTATTAATGGTGTTTTTGCTATCTTATGTGTGGTTATTATGATGAACGGATTTAAAGTTATTAAGAAAGCACCGTTTACAGAACGCAACATGATCGTGATTGGCGTACCGATTTTGCTCGCTTTGTTTGCCGTTTTATTACCTGCAGATGCCATGAGTACATTACCTCAGATTGTGACGTACTTCGTTGCTTCCGGAACAGCGGTCGGAGCAATTGGTGCATTGATTCTTAACTTCATTTTACCAGCAAAAAATGATGACAAAACGACAGATGCTGAAGCGGAGGATGTAACTTATGCAACAAGATAAATTATGGAATGAATGGCACCCGGTTTGTACAGCAGAAGAATTGCTAGATGATCCAAAACAAGTGCACGTGCTTGGTGAGCGAGTTGTTGTCTTTCGTAATGAAAAAGGGGTACATGCATTCAAGGATTTGTGTATTCACCGTGGCGCCGCGCTATCATTAGGAAAAGTGGTGGATGGCAAGTTAGTCTGTGCCTATCATGCCTGGGAATATAATGATCATGGTACGTGTACAAAGATTCCGGCGTTACCTTGTGAAAGACCAATTCCGAAAAAAGCAAGAGCAACGGTGTATCATTGTGAAGAATATCTAGGTCTGATCTGGGTTAATCTTGGTGACGAGCCGGCGCCATTCATTAAATATCCTGAAGGCGAACAAGAAGGCTATCGTACGATTATTTGCGGTCCTTATCATGTTAATGCGAATGCACCAAGAATTATCGAAAACTTCCTTGATGTATCTCACTTAATGTTTGTCCATGAAGGTATGTTGGGTGACTCTGACCATGCGGAAGTAGTAGATTATGATGTTGACTTTATTGATGGTCGTTTAATGACAAGCAAAATTCCTGTCTATCAGCCGAATTCAGATGGTCGTTCCAAGGGTGGCTACACCGATTATGTCTATGAAGTATTAAATCCGATTGTGGCCAGATTTACAAAAACAACAGAAGGTTCTGACGAAGAGTTTACGATTCTTACGGCAGTTAATCAGTTAGATCATGAGAAATGTCAGGTGTTTATGCTGTTAACAAGAAACTATGATTTAGATGCACCAGATCAGCCGTTTCGAGAGTTTCAGGATGTCATTTTTTATCAAGACTTAGACGTTGTTGAAAGTCAAAAACCAGAATTGCTTCCACTTGATCTGCAAATGGAAATGCACTTAAAATCAGACGCACTTACAATTGCATATCGACGCTGGTTGGATGAATTAGGCGTTGAAAATGGAACATTGCCAATCGATCGGGAAAAACGGAGTAAACGAAAGAAGTAAGATTAGAAGAAAATAAGGTATGGAGTGGTACTTATGCAGAAACCTGCAGGGTGCCACTTTTTGTTTTAAGAACAGAAGTATATAATCAACACATTAATTTGGTTCTTATAATAAGGGTTAAGTCATCCAAATCTGTATGACGGTGTGGTATTGCTAATTACAAAGAATACGTAGTAGAAGCAAACTGCGAAGTAAAAAGACTTTAGCGATGAGATCATTTTGAAATAGATAATGTACTAGGATACCGCTCCGTCCAACCACTCCGCGTCCTGCGGGGCACGGCTGAAGCTAACTTTGTGAAGAAGAGCGCTTCACAAAGTGGATCTTCAGCACCTGCACATTCCCGCGGGAGTCTCCGTGGTTGGCCTTCGCTAGGATGGGGGCTTTACAACTGATGTGACAAGAAGGATATTGCACGGATTAACCATTTTGATGATTTATAATGTCTAGCACCACTGCTTTTAGCTCTGCCATTCGTTGTAGCACTTCCCTAAAGCGTAGGAAATATGCGGAGACTCCCATGGGATCAGCGCGAGCTGAAGATCCACTTTGTAAAGAAAAGAATTTTCTTTGCAAAGTTAGCTGAAGCCGTGCCCCATAGGACGCGAAGCCTATTTCCGAAGCTTTGCTTAGTATATAATACATTTCAAAATAGCCAAATTGATAGACAGCTTGATTACTTTTTTCGCAATAAGTTACTTCGCAGTATATTCATACAGTGCATTATAAAAGCCAAACGCAACATGAATGTTAATTGAAACATTTCTTGTTGCGTTTGGCTATGGAGTAACTAAAATATTTTTTCCCAAGCACGTGCATCATATGATTCTATGAAAAGCAGATTAATCAGCAAATACATTTTTCCATTCTGCACGTTTGTCCAGCAATTCCTGTGCTAATGCTTGGGCGCCTTCGAGGCTGTGACTGGCAGCCCACCCGCACTGTACTTCGTTACATGCAGGTACTTCTGTTGCTGCTAGCACATCTTTTAATGATGCTTCTAATGCATCTAACACTTCATCATAATTGTCGTGATTAATAACCGTTAAATAAAAGCCGGTTTGACAACCCATTGGGCCAAAATCTACGACGGTATCATGATGATTACGAATGTTTTCTGCCATTAAATGCTCCAATGAATGGAGGGCGGGCATTTCCATATGCCCTTGGTTCGGTTGTTTTAAACGGACATCATATTTGTGGATGACATCGCCATTTGCGCCTTCCGTTGTACCTGCTAAGCGGATATAAGGTGCTGCTACTTTTGTGTGATCTAGATTAAAACTTTCTACGTTCATTTTTTTGACCATGTTTATCACTCCTATTTTTGTTTGAATCGTGGAAAACCTAACAAAATTGCTAGTATCCCAAAAATCAGTAATGCTATCGGATAGAAAGAATACGGTAGTATACTAACAGGGGAAATAGCTGCTAGTCCTGAAGCTGCTAGCATCTGCCCTCCATAAGGTACAATACCTTGCCATCCTCCTGCAAAAATATCGAGAATACTGGCAGACTTACGTGCGTCAATCTGATATTCATCTGCAATATTTTTCGCTAATGGACCGGTAATAATAATGGAAATAGTGTTATTGGCAGTGGCGATATCTGTTGTACTGACAAGGCCTGCAATGGCAAATTCTGCACCTTTCTTCGTTTTGATTTTACTTGTGACAGCATGTAACAACCATTGAATCCCGCCATTATGCTGAATAATGGCAATAATACCACCGATTAAGATTGCAACGATCGCAATATCCTCCATATTGATGATTCCTTGTGAAACAGCTTGAACGAAGGAAACGAGCGTATATGATCCATCAAATAAACCAATAATACCTGCAAAAATTGTACCACCTGTTAAGACAATCAATACATTGACACCAAGAATTGCGGCAATCAGAACGGTGAGGTACGGAAGTATTTTCACAAATTGATAGGAATAATCTCCAAGGGCATCGATTTGCTCACCAGATGTTACAATCCATAAGATAATAGCTGTGACGAGTGCCCCGGGTAGGACAATCCAAAAGTTCGCTTTAAACTTATCGCTCATCTTTGTTTTCTGTGTGCGAACGGCAGCAATGGTTGTATCAGAAATCATCGACAGATTATCACCGAAGATTGCACCGCCAATAACTGTTCCCATTGCTAATGCTAAAGGGATACCAGTTTGTTCTGCGATACCAATCCCAATCGGCGCTAACGCTGCAACAGTACCCATCGACGTCCCCATTGAGATCGAGATAAAACAGCCAACAATAAACAATCCTACCATTAATAGATTACTAGGAATTAAGGATAATCCTAGGTTGACGGTAGCATCGACCGCCCCCATCCCTTTAGCTGTTTGGGAAAAGGCACCTGCTAATACGAAAATAACAGCCATCAGCATAATATTCGGATGGCCAGCGCCTTTCGTAAATATATCAATTTTATCAGCAAGTTTTTCTTTTCTGTTCATCGCTAAGGCAATCCCACTTGCAATAATAACTGCCACATTTAACGGCATATTGGAAAAATCACCTGAGATAATGCCAGTTCCAATAAATAATAAGACAAAGATGAATAACGGGGCAAGTGCCGTTATATTCCCCTTGTTGTTAGACATGATGAATGCCCCCTTCATTTTTAGTTAAGTTAATGCATTGTCATACCACCGGTCACGTTGATTCCTTGACCAGTCATGTAATTAGCGTAATTGGATGCGAGAAAAACAACTACATTTGCAATATCTGCCGGTACTGCTGTTCGTCCGAGTGGTACTTGCGAATGATCTTCCGCTTGTATCGCTGCAGCATCTACTCCGCGTAAGTTTCCACCAATGACTCGTTCTTTTTTCTTCATTTCAGTTTCTACAATGCCTGGGCAGACTGCATTGACATTGATTTGATCCTTCGCTAATTCAATAGCAGCTACTTTTGTCATGCCAAGGACAGCGTGCTTCGAAGCAACATAGCTGCCCATTAAACGGTAGCCATTTTTGCCAGCTTGGGAGGCGATATTGATGATTTTACCACCTTCTCCTTGTTGCTGTAACTTCCTGGCGACAGTTTGCATGCACATATAAACACCTTTCGCATTGACATCCATTGTTTTGTCCCAGTCTTGTTCATTGATATCAACAAAGTAATCCATCGTTGAAATGCCGGCGTTGTTTACGAGAATATCGATTCGGCCAAAGTGCGCTATAACATTGTCTACCATAGTTGTTACTTGTTTTTGATCAGACACATCTACTTGCTGGTAAAAGAACTGTTCAGACTCCGTGGTCGCGGGTGGTGCCATATCGGCGACCGCCACTTTGGCACCACAATCCAAAAATGCATCGACGATTGCTTTTCCGATACCGCTAGTACCTCCGGTTACAATCGCTATTTTATTCGTTAAATCCATCGCATACATGTGATCACTCCATTATTCCAGTGTTTCTTTTGCTATATCTACTACGTATTTGAGCTTGTCCCATTGCTGCTGTTCGGTTAATTTATTCCCGTGATGTGTGGATGAGAATCCGCACTGCGGACTGATGCACAGTTGTGATTTTGGAACAAATTGACTTGCTTCTTCGATACGAGCTTTCATTTCGTCTTTATCTTCTAGTTCTCCTTTTTTAGAAGTAAAGATACCAATCACGACATTTGGTCCGCCAGCGGGAATGTGCTGCAACGCTTCAAATGTACCAGAGCGTTCATCATCATATTCTAAGAAAAAGGCGTCGACTTTTTCTTCGGCAAATAGACGAGGGGCAATTTTATCATAGGCACCGGAAAATGCGTGAGTAGATCGATAGTTTCCTCGACACAAATGAGTGGTGACATACAAATCTTGCGGTTTATTTTCTAGTACACGATTCACCATTCTTATAGACAGATCAAATAATTGTTCCATGGAATAAGCATGGTCGTAAATAAAGTCATTTTCCGTAACAAAACCAGCAATCGAAACGTCATCTAATTGAATGTAACGGCATCCTGCTTCATAGAAAGCAGCAAGTGCATCACGATAGGCATTCACAATATCATCGGCATATGCTTCGATATCTGGATAAATATCAGGATTTCTCATGCCAACATATAATAATTGATTAGGACTCGGGATCGTCTGCTTAGCAACGGCACGGCCGTCTACAATTTGATTAAATGTTTTAAAGTCTTGCAGAAAAGGGTGATCTTGATTAAATGAGATCTTGCCAATATTACGAACATTGTATGGTTCTGTCTCTTCGTCTTCGAAATCAAAGCCTTGATCCGGAACATATCCTTCGATTCCATTGAGGTGCTCCAGAAAATCAATGTGCCACCAATCTCTTCTGAACTCTCCGTCCGTAACTGCTTGAAGGCCAACTTCTATTTGCTTATCTACGATACGTTTTAATTCTTGTGTTTCGATGTCATGTAATTGACCGGCAGTGATCTTGCCAGTTTTGTAATCTTTTCTTGCTTGAAGCAGATTGGCAGGTCGCAAAAGACTTCCTACATGATCTGCTTTAAATGGTGGGTGAATAGAAATGGTCATAATTTATTTCCTCCTAATTAGTTTTTGCGAAATAAAAAAACCTCTCCTTTAAGAAGGAGAGGTCATTAAACAATGTTCAAATACTCTTCCTATCTTTTAAGCATAACGCTTCTGGAATTGGCACAATGCTGATAACAGCTGTTGCCGAGGCTTCAAAGGGCCAGTCCCTCCACCTCTCTTGATAAGAAATATCGTAAAATATGAAATTAATAAAATTAAATTTACCCTAAAATTCGACAAACGTCAAGTTAAAAATTTTTAAGATAGTACTTGAAGACCACCTGTCCCTTGTGGAAAAAAATAACTGTTCGCTGTACAATGAAGGTAATTAGGAGCCAAATTATATCAGATTGGCAGGTTAAATGCAGGCATCCAAGTAATCAAGCTGAACATGAAGATGTGTTCCTATAATATGGAATATGTAATGCTAGCTAGCAGCTTAGTGGTAATGAGGGGGAGTTGACATGATCAAGGCTGTTTTATTTGATTTAGATGGTACATTGTTAAATAGGGATGCTTCAGTACGGCATTTTATTACGAATCAATACGAAAGACTAGCTTCGTTACATCACTTATCAAAAGATTCCTATATTATAAGGTTCATTGAATTAGACAACAGGGGCTATGTCTGGAAGGATAAAGTCTACCAGCAGATGGTAGAAGAATTCGAGATAACGGGTCTAAGCTCAGAAGCATTGCTTGCAGATTATATCAGCCAGTTCCAGTTCAGCTGTGTACCTTTTGCTCATCTGAAAGAAACGTTGGATCATTTAAAACAGAGAGGTATCGCACTAGCTATTATTTCAAATGGTAAAGGACAGTTCCAATTGGACAATATAAAAGCACTAGGAATTGAACATTATTTTGATACGATCCTGATTTCCGAGTGGGAAGGAATGAAAAAGCCAGATCCTCGTATTTTTCAAAAAGCGCTGGGGCAATTACATGTACAGCCTGATCAAAGTATATTCATTGGCGATCATCCGGAAAATGATGTGCTGGCAGCGCAGCGTATTGGTATGCAAGCTATTTGGAAAAAGGACGCAGGATGGAGAACGTGTTCTGCGGATTGGGCGGTGGATGACCTGAAGGAAATCTTACCAATCATCATTGACAATAAGTTGGGATAACACGGTTTTACCTATACTGGTGTTATCACTACAATGACAAAATAAGCAATTCACGATTAATTTATTCTAAAAATAAACAAAGCAGGTGATACAGTGAGTTCTCTTTTAATTAAGAACGCGAGAAATATTATAACAATGGACAATGACAGAAACCAATACGAAGGCGGAAGTATGTATATTGAGGGGCAGGAGATTATTGCCATCGGTGAGGATATTCCATACCAAACCGCAGATAAAGTGATAGATGCGAAAGGGAAGATCATTTTTCCCGGTTTGATTAATACTCATCATCATCTTTATCAAACTTTTACCAGGAATATTCCACGTGCTCAGGATGTCGAATTATTTGATTGGTTGATCACATTGTACGATATTTGGCGTTACCTTCGTCCCGAAGACGTCTATTTAAGTGCAATGGTTGGGTTGGGAGAACTATTAAAAAGCGGTTGTACTACGGTATCCGATCATTTTTATGTGTTTCCTAATTCTGTGAGCGGTGAGTTGATCGATGAGGAAATTCGTGCTGCAGCTGATTTGGGCATTCGTTTTTTTCCAACTAGAGGGTCCATGAGTTTAGGACGATCAAAAGGAGGATTGCCACCAGATGAGGTTGTTCAGGACGAGGAGACAATTTTGCGTGACTCCCGTAGAGTAATTGAAACATATCATGATGCTAGTAAATTTTCTATGTTACGTATTGGGGTGGCGCCATGTTCACCTTTTTCTGTCAGCAAAGATCTTTTAACAGAATCGTCTAGTCTTGCCCGCACTTATGGCGTTAGAATGCATACACATCTTGCGGAAACACAAGATGAAGAAGATTTCTGTCGAGAGAAACTGGGTCTCCGTCCGTTGGAACTAATGGAAGAAACAGGGTGGATAGGCGAGGATGTCTGGTATGCACACGGCATATGGTTTAATGATGAGGAAATAACGAAACTGGGAGCATGTGGGTGTGGTATCGCGCATTGTCCGAGCAGTAATATGAAGCTCTCATCCGGTACCTTTCCAATTGAGAAAATGCTTGCAAATAATGTGAATGTTGGTCTTGGTGTTGACGGGTCTGCTTCCAATGACGCATCCAGTATGTTACTCGAAGTGAAAATTATGAATCTCTTACATAAGTTACAGCACGGCTCTACTGCTTTATCAGCAGAGGAATGTTTATATGTGGCAACAAGAGGATCCTCTAAAGTTCTCGGCTGGGAGGATGCAATCGGCTCATTAGAAGTAGGAAAAGCTGCTGATTTATTTATGATTGATACCAACAGATTAGAGTTTGCAGGTGCGTTGTTTGATGATACCTCTTTACCGGTACTAACGGGTACAGCACAGGTGGATACCACGATTGTTGGAGGAAAAGTGGTTGTGGAAGGTGGTCGTCTAGTCGGGATTAATGAAGAGCAAATCGCTTTCCAGGCACAAATAGCAGCAAACAGAATGCTGGAAATGGCAGCAAAGAATACAAACGTAAATTATCGTAGAAGACGTTCCAAGAAATAAGGTTAGAACGAGCAAGTATCATGGATTTTCCATGATACTTGCTGTTCCCAAGATCTTTGGCTTATGCTGCTAGCACGACTAGCTGATCTCCTTTATCGAGTGTTATTTTTTTCTGTAAGGTAACAAAAATTAATTTGCCATTTTTACTTTTCACACATAGCGGTGTACCTTCTATCGATCGCTCATTTCGATCTAATGTTTGCTTTTCCGTCATTTCGATTGTTTTAAAAGTATAGCCAATGTTGACTTTCTTGTTTAATTCCCTAAAAGTTTCTTTTTCACCAAAAAGCATATTGGCTTTCATGGATGGCGAAAGCTCTTGGAGCTCCGATGTATTCTTAGCGATCGTAAGTGAAAAGGTATGATGATACCCGAATGTTGGCAGATAAGACTGGCATACAAGCGCATTATATGCACCATCCCCCTTCATTGCCAATATCGTTTGATACGGTGTCATATCAATTTCAAAATCGCTTTGTTCCGAGAGAATTTCACCGTGGTAAGTGGATATTCCTAACTTCTTCGCTTGGTAAAGAAGGTCCTCAGAGGAATCCGCAATCAACGCCTGTATGTCTAAAGTCTTTAAATGAGCTGCAAGGGCAATCGAAAAACTGCTCGCACCAACCATTATGACACCATTGGATGTCGTATTTGCCAAGCCCAGCTGCTTAGAAAGCGGTCCAATCGAAAAGCCATGGACACAAACCGTGATAAAGACTAAAGCAAAAGTTAATGATGTTAAAATACTTGCGTTTTGATAACCATCCGCGATCAATACTTCAGCAAAATAACCAGAGACAGCCAATGCGACGATCCCTCTTGGAGCGATCCATCCTACTAATGCTTTCTCCTTTAACGTAAGCTCTGTTCCAATTGTGGAAATCCAAATCGAGAGCGGTCGTACAAGAAAAAGCATCACTACGACAAAGCTGATAATCGGCCATGTGAATGTTTCGGTCAGAATCTCTCTCGTTAACGAAGCAGTAAGTAAAATGAAAACAGTAGAGGTTAACAGAACTGATACATCTTCCATAAAATGCCCGGTACTGCCAATGGAGCGGATATATTTTTTTGTGCGGGCTAATGTAATGCCCATGATCGTCACGGCAAGCATTCCCGTTTCATGCATGATCACTTCTCCGATCGAGAAACAAATTAATACGAAACATAAAATAAACGGGGATTTTAGGTATTCAGGAATTATCCCTTTTCCAATCAGGAGACTTACCAGTATACCAATGATATATCCAGCCATCACAGCGAGCAATGCAGCACCAAAGAAAGGAATAAAATCACTGAATTCAAATGACTCAGCAGATGTAATTTTTATGATTTCATACGCGAATAAGGCGAGGAGTGGGCCGATTGGATCAACGATAATTCCTTCCCATTTCAGTACAGAAGAAACCCTTGTTTTTAATTTAGCCTGTCTTAGTAATGGAATAATAACAGTTGGGCCTGTGACAACAAATAACCCACCAATGATAAATGAAATTTCCAGGTTAAGACCTGCAATAAAGTGAGCAGCTAAAGCACCGCCAATCCATGCTAAGAACGCGCCAAATGTTACGATGCGATAAACAGATTTAGAAATTCCTCTAAGCTCACGTATATCAAGGCTTGTACTTCCTTCAAATAAAATCAGGGCAACAGCAAGTGAAATAATTGGGCTGTATAGACTGCCAATCGCTTCCTGTGGATTGATAAAACCGGTAATCGGACCTATCAGTAGTCCGGCAATAGACATGATCACGATGGATGGCCATTGGATTCTCCATGCCAGCCATTGAGAAAAAATCCCAAGTGATATCACTATAACAATACTAAACAAAGCAAATTCTGACGCTATCATCATCACCTTCTGATTGTGTTAGACTTTCAGATAAGTATAGCTTTTCGTTTCTGTATTGTAAAAAAATACGCGCTGACAATAAATGACGATGTTCTGTTTATCACGGTGCTAACCGTCTGTAAGACTCCCACTTCAAGCTTGAAGTATCACAAAGAAGCTAGGTGGGGGATAAACGGACGATAACTTCCTGATAAGTCTCACTTTATGATATACTTTTAAAAAATGGTTGGAGGTAATGTCGTTGAGTATTCACTTCAAAGTGGAAAGGTATGTGCAAGTATCTAAACAAGCAGCATATGAAGCTTTACTTGATCTCGATTCTGCAAAGGATTGGATGCAAGGATTAGTTAGGATAGAACGCTTAGACAGCGGGCCGTTGGCGGTGGGAAGCGAGTGGAAAGAAACACGAAAAATGTTTGGTACCCAAGCTACTGAACATTTTGAGGTGGTTGAACTTGATGAACCAGATAAGGTAGTTTTCCGTTGCGATGGAACAAAAGGAACGACTGGAAAAGGAGAATATTTGTTTACCTATCTTCTTACCTCTGGACAAGATCAAACAAAGATTACATTGCACGGTGAAATAAGCGGACTTACAGGATTTGCTAAATTGTTTGGTAAAATGATTGCCGGAACTTTCAAAAAAGCATGCGCCAAAGACTTAGATGCGTTAAAAAATTTCCTGGAAAACTGAGCAGTATACTGCCCTGAGACCTCTATTCTGGTTCAGGGCAGTGTGCTTCAAATCTCATTATTAAAAAGTATTTGATCTTGAGTAATGTCAATGATCTTTAGTCTGTTGGTTTTCTTAATAAATACAGATTTATATTTAATAGATCCATTTGACTCTTCATAGAGAATAATTCGTTTATAGGGATTATTCTCTTTTATATTGACCGTATATTGGTCTATCTCCATATAGTTCTCCATATATCCATATTCTTGTAACTCTTCTTGTGCTTCTCCGCTTATGTCACCTGTGTTACAAGCTGTCAAGCTAAACACGATGATACATAACCATACTAATTTTTTCATTATAACCACTCCTGTTATCTATTCTTTCCCTATTTTAGTAGAAAAAATTAAATAACTGATGAGATGAGGATGAGAATTTAATGAGAGTGTACTATCGATTATCTTCATTGTAACATTTTACAAGAAATACCGATTTTTTTGTGTATTCTATCCAATGACACTAGTTAGACAAAAATATAGGATATAGATAAGCAAAAACGCAATTACCAAAAGATAGTAAAATAAGTGGTGAAGAAGGAGCGATCGTATGGGGGATAAGAGAAAAAAGTTAAACGGATTTGGTTTATTAGTTTGTGCACTGACAATGTTTTTATTAATGGCATGCAGCCAAGAAGGTTCTAGTAAGTCTGCATCAGGTGAAGGAGAAACAGCTTCAGTCAAGCTTATCCTGAACTGGTTTGCGAAAGCACAGCACGGTGGAATATATGCAGCAGAAGATCAAGGGATTTTTGCTGAGAACGATCTGGATGTCGCCATTGAACCCGGAGGTGCTCAAGTCTCGCCGATACAGCTGGTTTCTTCAGGAAGTGCTGAATTTGGGTTAGTACATGCTGATCAGCTTGTGACAGCTAGAAATGAAGGGATAGAATTAGTGGCTGTTGCTGCTACCATGCAAGGAAGTCCTCAAGCACTGATGTTTCATGAAGGGAAAGGAATAGAAGACTTCAGCGAAATGAATGGAAAGAAAGTATTTATTCAGCCAGGTATCGTTTACTGGGATTACTTACAAAATAATTATGATTTAAATGAAGTAGAAGAGCTAGCATATTCTGGTCAACATGCTAATTTCATCAGTGATCCGGATTCTGTCAGTCAGGCATTTGTCACTTCGGAACCATTTTTCTTAAAGCAAGAAGGGATCGAAACCGAAACAAAGCTGATCTCCGATTCCGGGTATGATCCGTATAATATTGTTTTGTTTGTTACAAAGGATTACCTGGAGGAAAATAAAGAGATTGTCCAACGAATGGTAACCTCATTCGTGGAGGGATGGAACTATTATAAAGAATCGCCGGATGAGATTACAGAAGTCATTCACAAAGAGACGCAAGATCTCTCATTAGAGGCGTTACAATTCGAACAGGAATCACAAGAAGAATTTGTCTTTGGCAGAGACGCAGCAGAACATGGTGTTGGCTATATGACAGAGGAGCGCTGGTCTACTTTAATTGACCAATTATATGAGTTAGAATTATTGGACGAAAAATTTGATGCCAATGATATTTTCACCACTGAATTTTTGCCAGAATAAAAAGTACGAAAGCTTAGCTAACCGTCTGTAAGACTCCCACTTCAAGCTTCGAGTATCACAAAGTACTAAATTTGAAGTAAACAGACGCTAACACCCTGATCAAAGTCTCACATTATAGTCAAGCATAAGCCGCATGTAACACGCATATCTTAGATGAGATGTCGTGCTACACGCGGTTTTTCTTATCAGTAAAGAAAGAAAAGTACAGTCACAGCAGTAATCACTTTGAACATGAAGCTGAGTTCCTATAATATGGATTATGTTAACTAGCAGCTTAGTGGTCATTTTGAAAAATTATGTGTGGTATGATACCGCTCCGTCCAACCACTCCGCGTCCTGCGGGGCACGGCTGGAGCTAACTTTGTGAAGAAGAACGCTTCACAAAGTGGATCTCCAGCACCTGCACAATCCCGCGTGAGTCTCCGTTGTTGGCCTCCGCTGATGTATAGCTCCACAATTTATGCGACAGTTAGGATATGAAGCACTAACTGCAAGATTTAAACCTTAATTGATGAAATACATTGCTAAGCACCACTGCTTCTAGCTGTTCCAATCGTTGTAGTACTTCCCATTAGCGTAGGAAATAGGCGGAGACTCCCGTGGAATCAGCGCGAGCTGAAGATCCACTTATGAAAGAAAAGAATTTTCTTTCATAAGTTAGCTGAAGTCGTGCCCACAGGACGCGGAGCCTATTTCCGGAGCTTTGCTAAGCAGATAATCTATATCAAAATGACTATTTGGCAATAAAGCCTTAGTTAACATAATCCATATTATAGGAAGTTTTTTATTAATGAAGTCAATTAGGACCGGGGGGCGGTTATGCTTATTTAGTGTTCTGCGCCGTACTTCCGGGACATTGCTAAGTGAATAAAACCTTTCAAAATTACCACAACAACATACAGTCTCGCTTAACATTAACCGTATAACACCCTGATAAGTTTCGCTAATGATCATAGGGTTCAAAAATCCCCACTTAACAAAGTCTCACTTTATTTGAAGTAGTTTTCGTATTTTCCAATAAAATAGCATAAGTAAATCTATTTTTCATAGACTAGTAATAACTTTAAATCGTAATGATTTTGGTTTGTTGGATAACAAGAAAATGTAATAAGCGGGAGGAATGCTGAAATGGGCAGTTTTCGAAATACTATCACAGATGTAACTGGACTTTTTTTATTTGGATGTTGTGTGTGTATTTTGCAGATAAGCAGTACGTTTAAAGGGGTATTTACGTTACCAGATTCTATCTATAATTTAAATACTATTTTTTTAAGTATTTTAATTGAAGCCTTACCTTTTGTCCTGATTGGTGTCTTGATTGCTGGTGGGATTCAAATATTTATAACTGAAGATTATATCAAGCGGTTAATACCAAAGAATAAATTTTTGGCTATCGTTATGAGTTGTGTCGTAGGTGCGTGTTTTCCAGCGTGTGAGTGCGGCATTGTTCCCATTGTCAGACGATTGATAACGAAAGGAGTACCTATTTATGCGGGGATAGGGTTCCTGTTAACCGGACCGCTTATTAACCCGATTGTAATTTTATCTACTTTTATGGCATTCGGAAATGATCTTAATATAGCCATTTCCAGAATGATGATAGGATTTGTCATTGCGATCGTGATCGCTACGGTTATTAGTGTGTTGTTCAAATCGAATCAATTGAAACAGACAAGCACACATAATGCTGGTTGTTCACATCATGTAGAAAAAACATCAACATCTATCATTGAGAAATGTACTAATGTCTTTCTGCACGCTGTCGACGAATTTTTTGATATGGGTAAATATCTAATCATGGGTGCATTGGTAGCAGCTTTTGTCCAAACATACATATCATCAGAAGCGCTAGTAGCATTAGGTGATGGACAGGCCATTTCTTCTACCGCTGTCATGATGGGCCTTGCTTATTTTCTTTCTCTCTGTTCAGAAGCAGATGCTTTTATTGGGGCTTCCTTTCGTAATTTATTTCCAACCTCTGCTATTTTGGCGTTTCTCATTTATGGTCCAATGATCGATCTGAAAAATACGTTTATGTTGTTAAGTACTTTTAAAGCAAGATTTGTTTTCATTTTTTTAGGAATTGTTACGTTTACCGTGTTCCTTACCATGCTTTTACTTAGTGGATTGTATTAAAGGAGGGAGATGAAGCTATGAATGTTCAACAAGCTGTTAGGGCTATGATTTTATTACTGTTTGCCTTATTCATTACTAATCTTCATTATTCGGATCAAGTCTTATTGTTAATTAATCCGAAGTATGAAGCAATCAGTAAGATCGGTGTTTTTATTTTGCTGGTTTTATTTGGATTTCAGATCCACCGTATTTGGAAAACGAAGCAAAACGAAAGCCATGAACATGACTGTGATCACCATCATGATCATGGGTATGGTACCATTAATGTTAGAAAATTGACTTCTTATTCTATTATTCTATTGCCAATAATTACAGGACTTGTGCTACCACTATCAACCTTAGATGCGTCGATTGCAGAAAAAAAAGGTGTGATGCTTTCACTTACGAATAATGCCAATAGGGAAGAGAGTACGACAACAAATAATGGTAATGCCTCAGGTAGCCAGCAAGATTACAATCAGCCTGATCCTAATCTGAACTCCAATGGAATGAAGAAGGATGAATATGAGCAAATGAAAGGTTCATTAGCTGATGCGTCATCGATAAAGATGACTGATCAAGCTTATTCTACTTATTATGAAATGATAAATGCCGAACCGGAAAAGTATGTAGGGAAGGAAATCTCTATAAAAGGTTTTGTATATAAAGAAGATGGGTTTGATGCCAATCAAGTGGTGATAGGCAGATACTTAATCACTCATTGTGTGGCAGACTCCAGCTTAATTGGATTCCTGTCGACATTGGAAGGAGCGGAGTCTATAGCTGAAGATACCTGGATTAGTGTTACAGGTACTATTTATCTGCAGGACTACAATGGGATATCCTTACCGGCAATAAAAGTGACAGGCTGGGAAGAGATTCAGCAGCCGGAACTGCCTTATGTGTACCCAGTCGTTATAAAATTAATGTGAATTGGCGAAAAGCTTCAATGAAAAAGGTGCACGCTCATCTGTTTCATAACCAGAAGTATATAAGTACAGTCATAGAAGTAAACATGTTAAACATAATTGCTAGATTCTTATAATATAGATTTTGTTAACTAGCCATTGCTAGACAAACATTTATATTGAAATATATAATGTGCTGCAATATCAATCCGACCAACCACTTCGCGTACTAAGGGGCACGGCTGAAGCTAAGCTACTTCCCGAAATACCTCTTTGTTGCCTTGCACCGAGGAAGCCTCCTTAAAAGCTTTACTAGAAGGCACAGATGCAGACGGTGTGGATATTCAGCACCTGCATGCTCCCGCGGGAATCGCAGTGGTTGGCCTACGCTAAAGTATAGCTCTACAACTAATATCATAGCCAGCTATAAAGTGCTATGACTGTACTTTTATGCTTTCCAATCGTATTTAAAAAAAATCGGGCGGGTTATGCCTGGTTTTTCTTGCCTTAAAATGTGACTTCTATTCAGTGTTTTTTTATTATATAATGATATTTTCAGATAATTTAACAAAAGATAGGTCTTTTGACTCTTTACCGAAAGCCGTATATAATGATGACAAGATCATTCGCTGATGATCAAAAAATATGAAGGGGTCACCTATATGGATTATTTGGTGCAATTTCAAATTAATGTTTTTGCTATCATGATTCTAATCGTACTCTATGTCATTATTAAAATGAAATCTAAGGTTAAGAGTTTCAGTAAGAAAATTCTAAAAGTGTTAATGGTAGCATCTGCATTTGCGATTATAGTTGAACCATTAACATGGATTTTTGATGGTATGCAATTTGTTGGCGCGTATTTTCTGGAATATGCAACAAACTTTATGTTGTTTATGATTGGTCCCGTGATAGGAGGAATTATTCTTTCCTACGTCGACTATCATCTTTATAAAGAACCTGGCCGTCTCTATAAGCGGCGGTTTTATCAGGATTTGAGTGTGCTGACGTTTATTGTATTACTTATCAATCTCTTTTATCCCGTTTATTTCTATATCAGTCCTGATGAAAACAGTTTTCATAGCGGTGATTTAAAATGGGTGCATTATTTAATACTGGCAAGTTTGTATGTGTATATGTTTGTCTTTGTGATCATCAACCAGAAGCGAACTCAAAAGTACGTCATGAATATTTTCCTCGTATTCTTCATGCTTCCGATCATAGGGATGATTATCCAGCTATTTGATTCCAAGTTATATTTTTCTTGGACCTCTATTGTACTAGGAATATTAGTAGCCTATATTTTTCTGGAAACCAATTCAACGGAAGAAGATTATTTAACCAAACTCTATAATAGACAAAGTTATGAAATTTATTTACAACACCTGGTAGAAGCAGGTAAACCATTTGGTGTTTTGTTAATGGATCTAAATGATTTCAAAGAGATCAATGATCATTTTGGCCATGACAAAGGTGATCAGGTACTGGTTTCTTTTGCTGAGGTTTTGAAGAAAGTGTTTCATACCAACGCCCTCGTCTCCAGATTGGGAGGGGACGAATTTATTGTTGTCCTAGAAGCACACGATCGAGATATCAAGAAATGTATGAAAGAAATCGATCATCTATTAGCAAAGAATCCCGATAGATTTATTCAAAATTTAAGGTATAGCTACGGCTATCAAAAGTTTTCCACTCAAATGACAGTAGATGAGTTGTATACATTAGTGGATGAAAAGATGTATCAGGATAAAAAAACGGCGAAATCTGTGTGATTTGCAAATAGAAATGGAAGAGTTAACAGGCTGAGAAGTATAATGTCGGCCTGTTTAACAATATAAGTATATAATTACTTGTTGAATTGCAGAAGGCGCTTAGAATAGGGGTTGACCGATTATGTCAGTGAGCTGCTTAGTGTTTACTTATTATTCAAGTGTTAGAAGATCGCTCCGGTCAACCACTCCTGCGGGGCACGGCAGTACGTATGCTGTAATCCGTTTTATTGGCAGCTTAATATACATAAGTAGTTATGGATCAAGTTGCTGCTACTATTACAGCTGTTGAAACGAATATAACGGTGATGCCTGTAATAAGTTTGATAAAACCTTTCCTTGTCAGTTTTTTCTCCTCATCAACATCATTCCGGACAAACAAGAACAAGACGATGTAACCAATGATGAACATAATGATGAATAAAAAGCTTTGCATATACACTTCTCCTTTTCTAATACAGCTTTGCGAAAATACAAAAGGAAATAAAAATCGTACTTATCATAAGTGAAGCAAGAATAGCTATCAAATAGGATGCAGAAAGTTGTAACAGATTCGTTTGCAGTAGCAGTGAGAAAATCATGACATAAAGTAAAAAGGCAAAGATCGAGAAATAGGCACCCTTTTGCTTAATTATTTTTACTCTCTCATCCTTTTTTACAAAATGCGGAAAAAGATAATATAGACAAAAAGACATAATCGATAATGATAAAAATGTATACGTAATTGCTAATGGTGCTTGTTGGACGATTATCGCAGTTGCTAACATGAGTAAGGCAAGCACAGTGAACAAACATCCGAGTATGAAATATGCTAAACGATTATACAACTTGATCACTCCTCTGAATCTTCGAGTAAAAAAATTTCTTCCACATAAACATTAAAAATCCTTGCTATTTGCATGGCTAGGGGAAGAGAAGGATTGTATTTTCCTTTTTCGATAGAGATAATGGTCTGCCTGGATACACCTAGCGCGTTAGCTAAATAATCTTGAGAATATTGATGCGTATTTCGAATTTCTTTCAACTTGTTTTTCAATCCCATCACTTCCTTGTTCGTTAATATCATTATAAATGTAAAGGTAGCTTTACGTCAAGTTACCTTTACATAAAGGGGGTAATAGCAAATTTCTTAAGGAAAATGTCTTGTTTATAAAAACATCATTCAGCTGTATACTAACGATAATAAACAAATGGTAAAAAGGAGAAAATCATGTCAATTATAATCAAGCTAAATTTGAGTAAATACAAAAATCTTGTCGTATTAAATCAGCCAAACGATTATGATCTATTTAATCAATATAAAAAAGATCTGTCCGATCAACATGATGCTATTTTTATCTTCGTAGAAACGATCGAAGAAATGATGACGAGCGTAAAGCAGATTATACAGCAGCAATCTTTGGATGATAAAGGATATTTATATTTCGCTTACCCGAAAAAAGGAAACAAACGATATCAGACATATGTTCACAGAGATCAAATTTTTCCTGCTCTACGTGTTGGTGAAGATGGATACATAGAAGGAAGTGATCTGAAATTTTCCCGGATGGTGAGTATGGATGAGGTCTTTACGGTCGTAGGGATAAAGCGGGAGCCAAAAAAAGTGAAAAAGACACGGGCAGCTAGTCAAAAGGTAGAAGATTATCAAGGTAATATAAAAGATGTTGAACAATTTTTAGCAGGCTATCCTGAGCAATTGGATTTTTACCTTCATTTAACACCAGGTTATCAACGAGATTGGGCACGTTATATTTATTCGGCAAAACAGCAAAAAACAAAAGAAAAACGTCAGCAGCAAATGATCGATATTCTAAAACAAGGCTATAAATCGATGGAGTTGTTCCGTCAGAGTAAGAAATAATGTACATGTTCACGTTCATAAATGAAAAAGAAGGAAAACATGTTACATTTTATCACGGTGCTAACCGTCTGTAAGGCTCCCACTTCAAGATTAGAGAGATAAATAAGAAGCTAAGTGGGGGATAAACGGACGATAACCCCCACTGATTGCTAGTGAAACTTTACCTCTTAGTCTGGATTCCGAAATGGTTTTTTTTATTGGCAGATTCAACTTTATCATGTTTCTACCCATCCGCAATACCCTCACTTTAACAAATTTCACAAAATTCTGATTATTATCTCTGATAATGAATAAAAAACTAACAATAATAAAATTTTTGTAAAAGAACTCTCCAGAAAGACTTGGAGATGTTTCGTTTTTGTTACAAAAATATTAATTTATTGAAATATTTTTTAACAATAGTATTTATAAATTTAGTTAATAGTGGTAATATTAAGTCTGACTTTCGAAACTATCTCGATAAACATAATTTTATGGATATAATTAGGTTGTTTAATAGGTCTTAATAATTAAATATTTGTGTATTACTGAGATTTGTTAACTCGAAAGGACAAGTTGGAAAGCCTTTTATTACAGGCGTTTTTTCCTACATATTAATCCAGCATAGGAGGGAATACGATGAAAAATCGTAAATTTTTATTATTCGTATTGGCTTTAACGTTAGGTATGTTCTTAGCTGCATGTGGCACTGCAGATGAAGATGGAGCAGAAGACAATACAGCAACAGAAGGTAACGAGGAAGGTACAAGCGGTGAAGATGCAACTTCTACTGATTACAGTGTAGCGATGGTTACGGATGTCGGTGGGGTAGATGATAAATCATTTAATCAATCTGCGTGGGAAGGTATTCAAGCATGGGGAGAAGAACATGGTTTATCTCAAGGGGAAGGCTTTGATTATGCACAATCAACTGATAAAGCAGACTATATGCCGAACTTAACTCGTTTTGTACGTGATGAATATAATTTAGTATATGGTATCGGCTTTGAATTAAAAGAGGATATTCAAAAAGCGGCAGAGCAGTATCCGGATACAAATTTCGCAATAGTAGATGATACAGTGGAAGCGGATAATGCGGTAAGTATTACATTTAAAGAACACCAAGGATCATTCCTGGTTGGCGTTGCAGCAGCAATGAAAACAACTACAAACAAAGTAGGATTTGTAGGAGGGGTTGATTCTCCATTAATCAAAAAATTCGAATCAGGTTTTATTGCAGGTGTGAAATCTGTGAATCCTGATATTGAAGTAGATGTTCAGTATGCAGAATCATTCGCTGATGCTGCCAAAGGTAAATTAATTGCTACCAATATGTATGACAGTGGTGTTGATGTTATCTATCATGCTTCTGGTGCAACAGGTAACGGTGTATTCAACCAAGCAAAAGACATTAAGCAAAATGATCCTGAACGTGAAATCTGGGTGATCGGTGTTGACCGTGACCAGCATGATGAAGGTACAATCGGCGACCACAACGTAACATTAACTTCAATGGTAAAACGTGTAGATGTAGCGGTTCAAGACGTTGCTAATCGTGGTATGAACGGTGAATTTCCTGGTGGAGAGAAACTGGAGTACGGTTTAGAGCAAGATGGTATTGATTTTGCTAAAACAAACGAAGAAGCAATGACGGGCGAAATTATTACTGCTGTAGATGAGTACAAAGAGAAAATCTTAAGCGGTGAAATCGAAGTTCCTTCTACAATAGAAGACCTCGAAGCATTCGAAGAATCATTATAAGCTTTGAATAGAGAAGGCTCTGCAAGCCTTCTCTACTATTATGTTAGATTAGAAAATTTTCAATGAAAAAGGTTTTTAGATAAAAGCCTTTTTCATTGCTTATTTTTACATCTTGTCAAAATAGTCAAAGACTTATATATAGGGGTGAAACAAGTGGATTATGCAATTGAGATGTTGAACATTAGAAAAGAGTTCCCGGGAATTGTAGCAAATGATAATATTACTGTTCAGTTACAAAAAGGGGAAATTCATGCATTGCTTGGCGAGAATGGTGCCGGTAAATCAACATTGATGAATGTATTATTCGGATTATATCAGCCGGAAAAAGGAGAAATCCGTGTCAACGGTAAACCTGTTAATATAACTAATCCTAATATCGCTAATGGGTTAGGTATTGGTATGGTCCATCAGCACTTTATGTTAGTAGAACCATTTACCGTTACTCAGAATATTGTGTTAGGCAGTGAGCCTACGAATAAATTCGGAAAGATTGATCTTGCTAAAGCAAGTAAGGAAATAAAAGAATTATCCGATCGCTATGGATTACAGGTAGATCCAGATGCAAAAATTAGTGATATTTCAGTTGGAATGCAACAGCGTGTAGAGATTTTAAAGACGTTGTATCGAGGTGCAGAAGTGCTGATTTTTGATGAACCAACTGCAGTACTGACGCCACAGGAAATAAATGAACTTATTGACATTATGCGCTCCTTAATTAAAGAAGGAAAATCGATTATTCTCATTACGCATAAATTAAAGGAAATTATGGAGGTCTGTGACAGATGTACGGTTATCCGTAAAGGAAAAGGGATCGGCACAGTCAATGTCGCAGATACAAACACTACCGAGCTCGCTTCATTGATGGTTGGTCGGGAAGTAAGCTTTAAAACAGAGAAAAAAACAGCAGAGCCGAAAGATATTGTTTTAGCTATAAAAGATTTGTTTGTAAGAGATTCAAGAAAATTAGATATGGTAAAAGGGTTAAATTTAGACGTGCGTGCTGGTGAAATTGTTGGGATTGCAGGGGTCGATGGAAATGGTCAATCGGAATTAATTGAAGCGATAACAGGCCTTTCGAAAACAAGATCAGGATCGGTAACATTATCTAACAAGGAGATTACTAGATTATCTCCCAGAAAGATTACCGAAAGTGGGCTTGGACATATTCCGCAGGATCGTCATAAATATGGACTTGTACTGGACTATTCAGTTGGTGAGAATATTGTGTTACAGACGTATTATCAGAAGCCTTATTCTAATGCCAGTGTGCTTAAATATAATGAAATTTTTGATAAAGCAGAGAAGATCATCGAAGAGTACGATGTCCGTACACCGAGTGTCTATACGAAGGCACGGGCTTTATCAGGCGGAAACCAGCAAAAGGCGATTATTGGCCGAGAAGTTGACCGCTCTCCGAAATTATTAATCGCTGCCCAGCCGACAAGAGGTTTGGACGTTGGTGCGATCGAATTTATCCATAGAAAATTAATTGAAGAACGTGATAAGGGGAGTGCAATTCTGCTCGTATCCTTTGAACTTGATGAAATTATGAATGTCAGTGACAGGATTGCCGTTATGTTTGATGGTAAAATTGTGGCTGATGTGAAACCAGAAGATACGAATGAACAAGAGCTTGGCCTTTTAATGGCAGGAAGTCAAGTGGACAAGGCAGGTGTAATTAGCGAATGACAGCGAATAATAGATTGTTTGGAATTTTAGTTCCAGTTATATCGGTTATAGTAGGTTTATTAGCTGGAGCGATTATTATGCTAGCCTCAGGTCATAATCCGATTGAAGGATATGCGGCTTTATGGAGAGGTGCATTTGGTGATAGCTATACATTAGGGGAGACAATTCGTCGAACCACACCATTAATTTTAACAGGGCTAGCAGTAGCGTTTGCCTTCAAAACAGGCCTTTTTAATATCGGTGCTGAAGGGCAAGTTATCGTCGGTTGGCTAGCCTCGATTTGGGTTGGCGTTGCTGTGGAGGCGCCGATGATTATTCATCTTCCTTTAGCGGTGTTAGCTGGAGCTGTAGCAGGTGGTCTATGGGGATTCATCCCTGGTTTATTAAAAGCAAAACTTGGTGTTCACGAAGTTATTATTACGATTATGATGAATTATATTGCATTACATGTGACCAATGAAATTATCCGAAGTATTCTGACAGACCAAGCTACGACAACAGAACCGATTGCAGCAACAGCCTCTTTAGCATCAACCTGGCTACAGAGTATTACCTTTTATTCAAGGGTACACTATGGTGTTTTAATTGCTTTGGCAGCAGCTTTTGTTATGTGGTTTATTATTGAACGCACCACGTATGGTTATGAATTAAAAGCGGTCGGCTTTAATCGGCATGCTTCTAATTATGCCGGAATGAATGTCAGTAGAAATATTATCTTATCGATGGTACTCGGTGGTGCTTTCGCGGGTCTTGCGGGAACGATGGAAGGCCTTGGTACGTATGGAACAATCTCTGTCATGTCAGGCTTTACAAATCTTGGTTTTGATGGAATTGCTGTTGCGCTGCTTGGCTCTAACAATGCTTTTGGTGTCGTATTAGCCGCCATTTTGTTTGGTGCTTTAAAAGAAGGTGCTGGGGAAATGCCTACAGCAGCTGGTGTTCCGACAGAACTCGTAGATATTATTATCGCATTGATTATTTTCTTTGTCGCATCCAGTTATATCATTCGCTGGGCTTTACTTCGCTTCAAAAAAGGAGGGAATATAGATGTTTGATATCTTACAATCAATTATTCCAACTGTTCTTTTCTATTCAGCACCTCTCATCTTAACAGCATTAGGAGGAGTGTTTAGCGAACGGTCTGGTGTCGTAAATATTGGATTAGAAGGACTCATGGTGATGGGAGCATTTGTCGGCATTGTCTTTAATCTGACATTTGCCGATGTATTCGGGGTCTGGACGCCGTGGGTGTCGCTTATCGCCGCTACTGTGATTGGTGCACTTTTTTCACTTATTCATGCTGTTGCGTCGATTACGTTCTATGCTAATCAGGTTGTAAGTGGTGTTGCGATTAACATGTTAGCACTCGGTATTGGTGTTTATCTAACAAAGGTTTGGTATGATAAAGGCCAGACAGATATGGTTAATCAGCCTTTCTATACAACAGATATCCCAGTGCTTTCGAATATTCCGTTGATCGGAACCCTCTTTTTCGAAGGGGTGTATGTCACATCCTATTTAGCAATTATTCTCGCTTTTGTAGCCTGGTATGTGTTATATCAAACGCCATTCGGTTTACGTTTGCGCGCAGTCGGCGAGCACCCAATGGCGGCTGATACGAATGGAATTAAAGTAGAAAGAATGCGTTATATTGCAGTGTTGCTTTCAGGGGCATTAGGCGGATTAGGTGGATCAGTTTTTGCCTTGACCATCGCTTCTAACTTCTCTCACTCAACAATTGTTGGGCAAGGGTTTATGTCACTGGCTGCTGTTATCTTTGGAAAATGGCATCCACTAGGTGCAATGGGGGCTGCGCTGTTCTTTGGACTTGCGCAAAGTTTAAGTGTAGTGAGCGCTGGAGTCCCCGTGTTGGAAAATATACCACAAATCATATTGTTGATTGCACCATATTTATTAACGATATTAGCTCTGGCAGGGTTTATTGGCAGAGCCGATGCACCACGAGCTAATGGTGTCCCATATATAAAAGGAAGCAGATAAAAAAGATTAAAAACAGACTTGTACAGTTTCAAGTCTGTTTTTTTATTTATTTTGAAAATATAGAATGTTAGCGTGGAAGCAAATCTGGATTATGTCCAAATAGACATTATGAAATGATTCATGTGCGATCAAGTGTCCATATCATAAGAAATGATCTTGTGGATAAGATCGAAAAAAATCAAAGCGCACATCATATAATAAAACAAAAAGTGGATCTATTAATAGTTACAAGCAAAAAAGACAGTCTCCTATACAGAACTGTCCTTCATTGTATTATGTAAAATGACAAAGTAGTTGTAATGTAATCAAGCAATGACAAATGAGATTCTATCATTAGCAAGTTCTGAAACTGGTTGCTCTGTATTAATATTTCTACTATTTAATACAGAAATTATTAGTCCAAGCTCATAATAAGATGACTTAGTGACGTGGCCGAGTTCGATCGATTTGTTCAGTTCTTCATAAAATTGAATTAATACATCATCTGGCAATTTTTCGTAAAAATTCATCTCTGAACCTCCATTTTGAACTTTGTATTAGTATCTTACCACAAAATGAAAACGGTATCAACACCTTTTTTGTTAACTATCGTAATGATATTGTAAAAGATTCTTAATCTTATTTAACGGATTAGTGTGTGTTTGTTGATTTTAATAATAGGCTATATTGTGAAAAGTAACAATTACTATGTAAGATCTTATGACAGTATTTTGATTATCACGGCGCTAACCATCCGTAATAATCCGCTGATAGATGTCTCATTTTATAAAGATGCGAGATCTATTGAACGTTTGAGACAATCACAAAGGAAAGAAGAACTAAATGTAGCAAGTCCATTGGTGTGAGCGGTTTGTAGTGGAGATAAGGATCCGGCAGATAACATGAACAGTGATAA